>RRBB01000195.1:0-19834 GCA_006543605.1 Rhodococcus sp. WS4 | reverse complement strand
CGCGATACAACACCAGAAGGAGGCATTCCACTCTCGGCCAAATCTGTCCGGTCGAGTTCGAGCAGCGATCGGCTAGGCTGGCCACCGCCGCATAGGAATAGGTGTCCACATCTCGGGGGGAACGCCCATTAGCGCCCGACGCAATCGAGGCATTTGCAGCGGCCGCGACGAAGCCGGGTAACTCGATACCGGCGCAACATCGTTTTTCGCAGGGATCGAGGCCCGCACTCATGGACTTGCATGAACCGGACGCCACATTGACCGGGGTGCGAACCCGGCACAGCGGTGACCATCTCGACGGAGGCCCATAGACCGTGGAGTTATCCACAGGTCACGTTGATCTCACCGTACTAACCGACCACTGTGGGCACTCACCTCGACGCGAGCGCAACCGGCTGGGGCCACTGTTGTGCTCACCGAACGGTGATCCACCCCAGTCCGCCCGGTAGATGAGGTGCCAATGCCCGCCACACGTCCGACCGCCCAACGCACATTCGCAGCACTGGTCACCGCGACGGTCGCCACCGGAGCCGCAGCGGTGACCGTCCCGGCGGTGGCGCACGCGGACCCGGCCAGATGCGCATCGACATTCAACCTCTTCATCCCCGGAACCTGGGAAACCAACGAGCATGCCGACCCCTCCGTTGCGGTCGGCATCCTCAAACCGATCGCCGACACCATCACAGCTACCCACGGTGACCGCGCGGAGGTCTACACCCTGCCGTATATGGCCCGCGCGTTCGACAACGGAAAGACCTACGCCGACAGCAAGTCCGACGCACGCACCAAAGCAACCAATGTGCTGACCAACATGGCAAGCAAGTGCACGCGAACGAAGTTCACGATCACCGGATACTCTCAGGGCGCTGACGCGGCCGGCGATCTCGCCTCCGACATCGGTAACGGCAAGGGCCCGATCCAACCCGATCGAGTACTCGCGGTCGGCCTGCTGGCGGACCCCGGCTCGGGCACCCAGGGTGAAGCCGTCGTCGGCCCCCGCGCCGCAGGCACCGGCATCGCCGACCCCCGCCCGCAGGGAATGGGCCAGCTCTCCGGCCGGGCCGCCTCCATCTGCTACACCGGCAAGGACCTGTACTGCTCCATCCAGAAAGGGACAAGCCCGCTCCTCGGGTCGCTCGGCTCCATCCTCAGCAAGACGCCCAGCACCGACCTCGGGGCGCCCGCCCCCGACGGAAGCACTGGCATCGCTCAGGCATTGACCGCGGACTTCTCCCAAGCCGATCTGCCAGCACTCGGCCGCAACGCCACCACATTGGCGCAACAAAGCAACGCAGACACGATCGACGTCGGACAGCTGGCGAACTCCGCGACGTCCCTGATGCATACCCTCAGCCCGATCGCGGATCTGATCGCGACCGGCGCAGCGAATTCCGCTGCCACCGCCCACCTGACCACCGCAGCACCGGGAACCGCTGAACACGCCGCCGGACAGCTCCTAACCGCCGCGTCCCAGGCCGACCTGTCGAATGCGGTGACCACCGCGAGCAAACTCGCCGACACCGCTTCGGCGTTGGTCCAGTCCGGCGCAGCCACCGTGCCAGCCACCTCGCCGGAGGCGACCGCACTGACCAACGCAGCAGGAACACTGAGCGCACAGGTCGCGCCGCTGACCGCCACACCCGCCGACGCTCTCACGGCCGCATCGAGCGTGCTGGCGGTCCTCAAGCCGAGCGTCGTCGTCGGCCAAGTACTCAACGTGGTGACCGGCGTAACCGCACTCGACTTCCCCGGAATCCTGCACAACCTGACGGTCCTCCCGCAGACGGTTGCCGCGCTCGACGCACACGGGGCGCACCAGATCGCGGGGGAGTTGAACAACCAGTTCGCGCCGTTGGTCACACTCGCCGCGGGCGTCGACCTTCGGTGGGTCTCACAAATCCTCTCGGTCATCCCGGACCCCTCCGGGTTCACCCAGATCGCAGCCCTGGTGACCTCGATCCTGGCCAATGTCGATGTCATCCGGCTCGCCAACCTGATCGGCCAGATCCAGGAAATCGCCTGGGCCGCCGTGGAGAAACTCCTCCCACCACCAGGGCAGGCGCCCGACCCGCTCGGCGCCGGAGCCGCCATGACCGGACTGCTGCCCGTCGGCCTCGACATCACCTCGGTCGCGGTGAACATGCTCACCGGCAAGGCCACCAAAACCAACCCGGCCCTCCTCGGCAAACAAGCCCACACTGCTCCGACCCCGATCAACGCCCCAGCGCAGAATCTCGACCTGAATGGACTGACCGGATCGCTGACCACCATCGCCCACTCCCAAGGTGCCGGCGACCTCGCCGCCCTGGTCTCCGAAGGGTTGAACGCCGCATCATTCTTCACCTCCAGCGCCCACACCGACTACAACCACCTCGTCGTCGACAACGCCGGCCGCACCGCCATCCAATGGCTCACCGACTGGCTCAACCTCCAGATCGACCGGGGCGCGTAGCCGCCTTCTACGAATGGTCCTGCACGTGAAAAGAGGCGAAACACCATGGCCCTAACTCGATCACACAATCCCGCTGCCCGGTGGATCTGGTGCAGGCGCTGCAAACTCCGAAGCTACCTTGCCCGATCCGACGCCAAGAGCGTCCGCAGACGCCACCACGGATCGAAAGGACTCTCGGTGTTCCCCTGCCCCCACAATCCCGGCCAGTACCACGTCGGACACCGCCCCACCGCCCTCACCCACGGAGCCCTCGACCGCCGCAGACTACGTAATCAAGCACTCAAAGACCCCGGGCCAGTCACCGACCGGGACCCACCTCCACCGCGTTAGCGCAGCGACAGCATCCACCCACCGAAGACTTCGACACATGCGCATCGAAGAAGGAGATCCTATGCGGGCACCGAGGAGGAAGACTCACCGATCAGTCGACCCTGCCGTGCTCCGAACGACGCGGTCGATCCTACGCAACGTTTGGCGATACTAAACCCAACAAGGAACAAAAAAATGACCTCCTGCCACATTCATGCCGGCCATGCGGATTCGCCGGTCATCTTGCACGTCCCGCATGCCTCCCGCTCCATCCCCGAGACGGTCCGTGCCGGAATGCTCCTGACCGACGACGAGTTGCAGCTAGAGCTGGACGAATCGACTGACACCGCAACAGATCACATCGCCATCCGTGCTGCGGAACTTCTCGCATCCGGGCGCCCGCGACCCTGGCTGGCCACCAACGAGTTCTCCCGCCTCGTCATCGACCCCGAAAGATTCCCCGGCGACGACGAGCCCATGAACGCCGTCGGCAGGGGAGCGGTATACACCCGCACCTGCAACCGCGCACCGCTGCGGCCCGAACCCGCCACGGACGCACAACGCCTCATGGACACCTACTACCGGCCCTACGCCGCCACGCTAACCGACCTGGTCGACGACCGGATCACCAACACCGGCGCAGCCGTCATCATCGACGTCCACTCCTACCCGCAACACCCCTCCCGATTCGAGAACCCCAACAAGTCCCGCCCAGCGCTTTGCCTCGGCACCGACGACTTCCACACTTCGAATGAACTCCGCGAACAGGCACTCGACGCGTTCGCCCCGCTCGGCGACATCGCCACCAACACCCCCTACGGCGGCTGCTACGTCCCCCTCAACCGCTACCAGCACGACCCGCGGGTGAGCGCCGTGATGATCGAACTCCGCCGCGACCAGTACCTCACAACGCCGAGCGCCGCGAACCCGGCCAAGGTGGACTCACTCGCCAGCATGCTCGCAACCCTCGTCGCCCACTGCACTCCGAAAGTGGCCGCCGACTGATGTGCCAACCAAAACCCGGACCACGCTGCTCCCCACACCTGCGCAACCGACTCACCCGCGCCCGAACCAAACTGAACGATGCACTCCACGCACTAGCTGAAGATCCCGACAACAACACCCTCAAACAACGCGTGCGACGAGCCGAAGCCGCCGTCGCAGAACATACCGCGCTATACGACTCCACCCCCACCGGTCAGAACGAACTTCGCGAAGCAATCGCACACGAAAACAACGACACTTCTCGCAACCTGCTCAACCAACGACTGGCCGCCGCTGAAGCGTTGCGCGCACAACAGATACACGCGATGCACAATAGTCAGCAGGACCCAACCACAAAGGACAATCACCATGAGCAACGAACCAACGCTGACCCAGGAACAACGGGAAGCGTTCTGGCGTCTACACGGGTGGCGCCCGAACCTGCCGGACAGCAAGCGCCGGGAGATCGAGCAGTACTGGACCGACCCGGAGATCGTGGAGGCCGAAGCCCTCGGATTCTGATCTCCGGTCGCGAGATCACTCCCATCGCCGAACACACTCTCTCATCGCACATACGCGAGCGACTAGTCGCAAAAGGTGTCAGCACACCCACGCTGTACGAACTCGACCGACACGACGCAGATCTGTATCGAGAGCAGATGCTCGCACTCCGAAACAACAATCCCTACGCGGCCTCTGTCTACGTCTACGACACTCACGAGTACCGCGGAATGCGGATGCTCGTCACCGACGACGGGAAGGCCGGCGTCGCAGTCAACGGCGATGAGGTTGTCTCCGTCTTCGCGCACAACGATTGTGCCCACCCAAGGGCGGCATACGCGCTGCTATCTCAGGCAACCGAAATCGGCGGACACCGACTGGATTGCTTCGACACAGTGCTTCCCAAGATCTACGCGCAATCGGGATTCGTCCCGGTCGCCCGCCTCGCCTGGAACGACGACTACGCACCCGATGGCTGGAACTACAGCACATACCGGAACTTCAACAACGGACGGCCCGACGTCGTCTTCATGGCCTACGACCCAGCAGCAATCGGTTCGAAGTACACCAAAACAGCTGCCAAGTATGTCGACAACTACGACACGGGGATCGAATCTGCCCGGAACTACTCCTCTCGCAGGCCCTCTGCACCGAGTCCGGCAGAGCGGTAACCACCGAAGCGGAGGCAGGCGTAGCGGCTAGAAACTCTGCTCGCAAGATTGCAAGGCCGTGGTGCCAGGACCTGCACGTCCTGGCGCGGGTTAAGCCCGAACTTGTGGGGGATGCGGCGAGCGACGATGGCGACCACCAACTCGGCGGTCTCCTCGGCCGGGTGCAGATCCGACTGTTCCGCGAGTTCGCAGGCGAACCAGAAGAAGTCGTCGAACC
The DNA here is from genome assembly GCA_006543605.1 of Rhodococcus sp. WS4. Taxonomy (GTDB): domain Bacteria; phylum Actinomycetota; class Actinomycetes; order Mycobacteriales; family Mycobacteriaceae; genus Rhodococcus_F. Next base: position 14,700 of record RRBB01000195.1, on the reverse strand, counting down.
CGGTGAGCTGCGGCGGGGTTGCGGCGTTGTCCGGTGGGCGTTGACCACGATCCCGGACTGCCGGGCCTGCCGGAAGATCTTCGTCAACCGCACCCGCGGAATCGTATCGGCGGACAGCAGGTCGCGCAGTACTCCTCCGGCACCGACGTAGGGAGCTGGTCGACGTCACCGACCAGCAGCAGATGAGCCGCCTCCGGGATGGCCTTGACCAGTTTGTTGGCCAGGATGACGTCCATCATCGGCGACTCGTCCACACAACAAGGTCAGCGTCCAGCCTGAGGTTGCCCCTCGGGAGTGGACACCGGATTTCATGCGGCGACTGACAGCGTAGACGACGCGATCAGTCGTTGTTCGAACTCCACTGGGGTGAGGTATCCGAGGGCGGAGTGACGGCGACGTCGATTGAAGTACGAGAGCCACTCGAACAGCTCCAGCCGTGCCTGCGACTTCGACGTCCAACTCCGTCCGTGCAGCCACTCCCTCTTGAGTCCTTGGAAGAACGACTCGGCGAGAGCATTATCGTAACTTGACCCGACCCGTCCCCGACTTTGCTGGATCCCATGACGGCGGCATACATCGACGAAAGCTGCTGCGGTGTACTGTGTTCCGCGGTCACTGTGGAAGATGACGCCACCGACGTCATCGCCGCGGGTGCGCACCGCCATCTCGATCGCGTCCGTGACGAGATCGGTGCGCATGTGGTCGGCGATGGACCAGCCCACCACCCGGCGTGAGCAGATGTCGATCACCGTGGCCAAGAACAACCACGAGGATCCCACGGGGATGTAGGTGATGTCCCCACACCATTTGGTATCGACAGCCGTAGCGGTGAAGTCTCGCATCACCAGATCCGGCACCGACGGAGCCGACTTGTCCGCGATGGTCGTGCGCTTGCTGCGGCGCAGGTGCCGGCCGACCACGTGGTGGATTCGCATCAGCCGGGTCACCCGTTTGCGGTTGATCTTGCGTCCGCGGGAGCGGAGTTCGGCGTGAACGCGCGGGGCGCCGTAGGCGCTGCGGTGCTCGGCATGGATGGCGCGGATCTCGGCGACTGTCGCAGCCTCCTCCGCCGCGTGCTCGGCGCGAGCATCCTCGGTGGCCAGGTGCCGGTAGTAACCGGAGCGGGAGGTTCCCAGCACCCGGCACAGCCGCTGCACGCCGAACTCGGCGCGATGGTCGGAGATGAAGTCCCAGCGGCGGGTCTTCACTTCACCTCTTTCGCGAAATACGCGGCTGCCCGGCGCAGGATGTCGCGTTCGAGCTGCCATTCCTTCTCGGCACCGCGTAACCGGGTGTTCTCTGCCCGCAGCCGCGCGAGCTCGTCCGCTTGGGTTTCCCCACCGGCGGTGCTGCGGGCCTCCGGGCGTCCATTGCGGGCGGTGTCCTTGCGGACCCACGTCCGTAGTGTTTCGCCACTGATGCCCAGGTCCGCGGCGACCGCCGCGTATGTGCGCTGGCCGTCGGCCGCGCGGTACAGCGCGATCGCGTCTTTCCGGAATTCCTCCGTGTACAGAGACTGGCGTCCCACTTCGACATCCCTCCTGGCTCTACTAGAACCATTGTCAGGGGTGTCCACTCCAAGGGGGCAGCCTCAAGCCTGTTGTCGCGATCGTATTTCGGGTCGCCACCGGGTTGCAGCTCCAGCAGGCGGTGGACGGTGTAAGCCTCATGGCCGGTCAGCTCGGCCAGCCGTTTGGCGGCCCGCCCGGTCGGCTCACGCAGCCAAGGGCATGGTCGAGGATCGGTTTTCAGGATCGGCAGTCCAACGAGGTGTTCATCCGGTGGGCCTTGGCGGCGAGTTTGACGTTTTCGCGTTGGGAGGCGTCGACGAGGGACGCGAAGGCGGTGTCCTCGCCGATCCCGCGGGAGGCCATCAGGGCACCTTTGGCGTGTTCGATGACGCCCCGGTTCTCCATGGCGGTTTTCAGGCCGGACAGGTCGTGGAGTGCCTCTCGAGGTCCAGGGAGAGGCCGATGATGGTTTCCCCGACAGTGGTGTAGATCTTCAGCAGGGCGGCGTCGAGGTCGCTGAAACCGTGGCCGTCGACGCTGTAGAGGTGGAGGGCACCGATATGATCCTCGCCCAGGCGCAGTGGCGCGGACAGGTAGCAGGCCGCGGTCGCCGGACGATCCGCGGCGGGGGCGTTCGCCGGGGTGGGTCATCGGCGCGACCACCCGGTGTCCGATGTGCGCGACCGCTCGCATCGCCCGTGTTGCCTGAGCGTCGGACGCTCGTGTGCGGGTATGCAGGTCGGTTCGCCGGCAGCTTCCGGGCGACCGGGAAGCGTCCACCACCCGCTCGGCATTCAGCTCGACGAACAGCGTCTCCACAGTCACCGCTGGGCATCGGACTTGAAGGTGGTGGGGAAGGGGCTGGGCCCGAGTGCGAGGGTGAACGAGGTGGGGTGGAGTCCGCCCCGAGGCCAGGACCACTGCGCCGACCAGTCGCGGAGGTCGGTCAGGGGCCGTGTTTCGTAACGGACGAGGTCGGCGCGGACACCGGCGACGTACAGCGCGAACCGCAGCAGCAGCCCGGTGGACGGTTTCAGGGTGAGGTCCTTCTCGGCCGCGATGGGCACGCCCGCGTGCAGGGTGATCCCTCCGGTGGTGGGCGGCGCGAGGGCCGGCCAACGATGGCGGCGCATACTTCGATCGTCGCACCACCCGGCCCGGCGGTGTCGGTGAATTTCCTGAGAATCCCTACCCGCGAGAATGATTCGAACACGAGCCCTACGCCCAGGTAGCTGAGATCAAGTGCCTACCCGCCGGTCACCGACGAACGCGAGCGCTGGCGCGGATCCGCCAAGGCACGACGAACGCACGACGCTCAGGTTGTGCGGCGCTGACTCTCACACTGACACAGGCTCGCTGAGGATCAGAGGTCCCACAACCCCAGCAACGCGGACCTAAGGCCAGGGGAGCGGACGTAGTGGTCGGTCCGCAGCCGTGAGCCCGGGTGCCCGAGAGCGGTCAGCGCCTTCTCAGCATCGGAAAGGAGGACTGGAGACAGGCCGGTGCGCAGGCGCAGGAAGTACAGAACCGCCCCACCGGACCGCGGAATCTTCATCGGGTCGGACACCACGACCGCCGGCGCATAAATCCACTCGTCATCGGCCGAGACGAAGACGATCACGTCGCCCCGCTTCACACCGCTGGGCCTGTCGAGGCGAAGCGATTCGAGCTGATACTTCGCCGCCGGGCCGCCGCGGCTGTGATGGCGGCCCCGCTGATCGTCGAGGACCTGTTGTTCGGTGCGGGTGGGTTCGTAGTCGACGGCGTGTTTGACGAACATCCGAGTCACCGGCGTCGGCAGGAAATCTGTCTCGATGCGAACCCTGCCGGTGACCCCGGGCAGTGGGACCGCGCGGCCGATCTCCCACTCCAGGATCGCGTCGTCCAGGAACACCTGATCGACCTCGGTGATCTCGTCGAGGCTGTCGATGAAGTTCCGCACGGAGGCGACGATTTCGGGGTCGTCGGTGATGACCACAGCGTCGTCGGCGAGGGTGGAGTTTTCCGACGCGTTCGCCGACCCGATCACCGCCCGGGTGTTGGTCGCGATCACCTTGGCGTGCAGGGTCGGCGAGGACAGCACCCGCACCCCCCTGTTCACGTAGTACGCGAGGGCGGCGGGGGAGGTGGCGTGCGCCCGGATCGCGGCCTTGGAGGCGTTGACGACCAACAGGTCCCCGGCGCGCAGCGGGAGCAGGGCGGGTGCGTCCTGGCCGAGGTAGCCGATCGCGGCGTACCGGGCGCCGCGGGTGCGGATGGCGCGGGTGATGTGCGGCCACGGACTCGGCCCGTGGAAGGTGGTCCCCATACCGACAGACGGTAACCGGCCGGCCTTGCGTGTGGTGCCGGTCCCGAGCAACGCTAAAAGGAAGCTCAACGGGGGCGCCGTCGGTTCGGTGCGCCCCGGTGAGGTCGACGGTGGCGCGGGTGAGGGGCTGACCGCGGTCTCCCGGGGTGCATCATCCGGTCGAATCTCGGTTGCGGACAACGCATCGGCGTCGGCGTCGGCCCCGACCGGCGGCCCGGCACTCGTACGCTTGTGAGCACCATCAGACGAGACGAGACCGGCGGGAGAAGGATGATGAGTTACGAAGCGATCTACGACGGGGTCCGATATCCACTCGCCGATGCGGCCGCCGCCCACGGCCTCGAGGACGACATCCGGGGCCTCTTCGCAGACAACGGCAACGGCGGATTCGTCGGTTTCGTCAGCCAGAACACGACGGTTCGCCTGCTGATCACGCCGGCGACTCCGATCGCGATTCGGGGCAGCGACGAGCCGAACCCGACCGTCGTCCACCGCTGGTAACCCCACCCGCAGCAGCTACCTCCGCCGGGCCGCGACGGTGTATCCGTCCTCGCGGAGGCGTCGGTGTCCGCGAGACTTCCGGCAACGATCCACCGCCAAGGCAGAAGGAGGGTATGGTGCCCAGCCTCATCTTTGGGTGGTGTCACCTACGGCACCAGCCAGACCAGGTTCGAGGCCACCCGCGAGCTGCTCGCACGGTTCACCGAGGGACACACCCTGGGAGTGGCGATGTCCCTCACCCATGACGGCGCCCGGCACCACCTGTTCATCACCCCCGGGGTGCCGATCACGCTGGTGGAATGACGACTCCGCAGTGGTCGCATCATGACGGTTCCCTGCGGAGACACCGCCCGAGCAGTGTCTCCGGCGAGGCCGCCAAGCGGCGGCGTCAATCCCTCGGCGGGAGGTAACACCCGGTCAGGTCTTGGCCGCGAATCTGCGCGCAAACATGCCAGCGAAAATACCGGCAACAAGGCACGTAGTGGGTAGGGTGAGGTCCGCGCACGTACACGGGCGGCACACCGAACACGAGTGGGTGGGGATGGCGAAGGTAGGAAATTCCGAAGGCGGCGCCCGCCGCCGCCCGACCGGGCCGGACGCGGCGCCGCGGGCTCGGGGAAACGTGCTTCCGGTGCGGGAGAGTTCGGTGGTGTGGGAACGCCGAGTCCGGAATTGACGGCGAAGCTGGAACCGAGGAAGGGCCCGGCGAAGGTTCCGCTCAATACCCGGGTCCTGGCCTCGACGGAGGCCCGGTTGAACTGGCTGGTGAACGATCGCCAATCCACGGTGACCAACGTCGTGGACGTGGCCCTGCAGGAGTTCTTCGACCGCTACAGCGTCCCGCCGGCAGATCATGACGGCCGGATCACCGAGCAGGAGTCATGAGCAGTCCGTGGGAACAGATACCCCTGTTCGCACTGCCCGAGACAACCCTGACGACATCTCCCTCTTCCACCGATGACGTTATCCCTGACGATGACGTTATCCCTGACGATGACGTTATCCCTGACGATGACGTTCTTCCCGACGGCGACGTTCTTCCCGACGGCGACGTTCTCCCCGTCGACGACGCTGTCTCCGTCGATGCTGCTGTCTTCGTCGAAGCCGATCAGGCGGGCTCGCGGCCAGCCGTTGCCGGACACCGTGAATCGTCTGAGCAGTGCGACATCGCCGAAGCCGACGATGCCCCGACGTCGCCGTCTCCCGAGGTGGACAACGAAGCGGTGGACGGCGACGAGGCTGGCAGCGAAGAGGCCGATCCGCCGGTGTGGGAGGCGCTGTCGGCCGGAGAGGAAGCCGATGGTCATGCGTTGATCGTGACCGCCGCGGGGACGTATACGCCGTCCGGGCGGGAGTTGACCGGTCCGGTCGATTCGGTCGAGAAACTCGACAAACTGGTTCGCTGGGCCGCCCTGAAACCGCTGGGCGCGCCTCCGCAGGTGTGGATCGTCGGACAGGGCGCATGTGAGGCGTTGGGGTGGGTGATCGACCCGGGCAACGAAGGGGACTTCGACGACATGGAGGCGCTGCGCACCCGCGCCGCGTCCGAGTTGACCGCGGTGCTGCAGGGCACCCTGACGCCGTTGTTGAGCGCGGGGTGGGAGTTGCGCGGCGATCCGGGACACGTGGTGCACCTGTCCCGGTCGATTGGCAAGTTCACCTCCATGGTCGATGTGGTGATCGAGCCGTACGTGTGGACGTACTGGAACAAGGACTTAGGCTGGAACAACCGGGTCGGTGAGATGGGCATTCTCGGCTCACCCACCGCCGGAACGTATCTCCCCGACGACGACCTGCCGGCCGCGCGTGAACTCGGCCGACGGTTGGCGTGGTCCGCGAAACACCTCGGCGTACTGCCCGGGCCGACACCGGCCCGAACCGGCGCCGCGATCCTCGACAAGATCAAGCGCGAACGCACCCGATCGGGGAAGGGCATTGTGGTGGCGACCGCCGGCCCGGTACCACCGCTCGATGGTGCTCCCCGCAAGGAGCTCGAACCCGCGGTCGGCTGGGTCCGAGTGCCCGACGCGGAGGATCTCGACGGTGTAAGCCGGTTGGTGTCCATCGACCAACGGGCCGCCTACCTGGCGTCGGCCGGGATGCTCGAATTCGGCTACGGGCAACCCACACATCTGACCGGTGGGGTGGCGGCCGCGGTGGCGGTGGGGGACAAGGGTGCCCCGTTCGGGCTGTGGCGGATCACCCTGCCCGCGGGGCAGACACTGTCGCTGCCCGAGAAGCTGCCGTTGCCGCACCCGCACATGCTTGCGGACCAGCCGGTGCAGACGTGGGTCACCTCGGTCAGCCTCGACGGGTTGTGCTCACCGGTCGCTGATGGGGGGATCGGCGCCGACCTCGACGACCTCGACATCACCGAGGCCTGGGTCTACCCGCAGCAGGGCCGCGTACTGGACAAGTGGGCGAAGATCCTCCGCGAGGCCCGCAAGACCGCTGCTGACACCGAGGACGCCGCAATGAAGAGCTTCATCGGCTCCTGCTACAAGGGCTACATCGGGCGGATGGCCAACCCGGACATGTGGACTGCCAAGCAGATGCAACACCACCACCAACCGCTGTGGCGTGCGGCGATCATCGCCCACTGCCGGTGGCGCGGCCGGCGGGTGGCGATGCGGATCGCCCGCGAGCACGGCCACTGGCCGGTCCGCACCATCACCGACTCCTGGGTGTACCTGATCGCTGACGGTGAGGACATCGCCGACCCGAGCGAGGCGCTGGGGAAGATGTCGGTGGAGAAGGACACACTGCTCACCGACACGCTTCTGTCTGAACTGGCGTCGGCGGAGGACATGCACGATGTGAAACTAACGATCAAAGCGGCATTCGCCGAGGAAGACGAGGACTGATGGCTCTGCATCTTCCGAAGCCGCGCACCACGAAGCCGCCGCAGCAGGCGGTCGGTCTCGATGGCCTCAAGGTTTCCGTCGCCAGCGCCGCGACCAGCGGTGTGGAGAAGTCGAAGCAGGTCAAAAGCGGGGGACTCGCGGGTTTAACCAGCAAGGTCTCGGTGAAACAGTTGCGTAAGGAACTCGGCAACGAGGGCCTGCGGCAGGCCGCAATCGATGCCGGCCGCACACCGCCGTCCGCCCGCACGTTGCGCCGGTGGGCCCAACTTGGCCGCATCCCCCACGCCGACGTCCTCGAGCGAGCGCAACGCCGTGCGGCGATCGAACGCCTCGGCGGCGTCGATGCCGTGGCCGCGAAGATCGGCCGATCCCGCTCCGCCGTCTCCCGGTACAGGTCCGGTGAAACGAACGAGCTGCGCGCCGACGCCAGCAAGAAACTCAAGAACGTCAAAGCCGAGGACATCATGAAACGCGCCGGCGTACTGCGCCCCGACGGAACACCCAAAAAGGCGGTCATCCGCGTCAAGGGCGGCGTCATGGTCCGCAACGGCGCCGACGAGGGCTACGACTACCGCATCCGCACCCTGGACTTCGCGAACTCCGACACCCCGTTCACCAGTGAAGAGTCCCGCGAACTCGCCGCAGCACTGGCCAACGACGATCACGCCCGCGTCGTCGCGTTGCTCGAGCGGCACGCCACCCTCGACTACCCCGAAAACAAAGGCTTCGACACGTACAGCGACCAGTTCGGATTCCACTTCGACCGCATCGACTCCGTCCACATCGACTGGATCTGATCACAGACGTAGGAAATCCCGGGGGGGACGTGTCGTTCCCGCAGCTCAAATCACGGACAGCGTTGCTATCGCGGCAGCACTGCTATTGCAGCTAGCGGTTCTCGCAACACAGGTGGCAGGCGAGGCGCGAAGGACGGCCAGGCAGAAGAAGTTATCCACATACCCCGTTGAATTCCGCTACCGGATTCGGTCACCGTATGCACCTCACCCCATCGGTGTGTGTTCTTCGGAGGCCGCGTGTGGCATCCCGGGGCCCGCGCCGAGGGGTGAGCTCCATAGCTCGCCGGCGACAGATGAGGTGCCCATGCCCGCAAGACGTTCGAGAGCCCGCCACCTCGTTGCTGTCGTTGTGTGCGCGACCGTCACCGGAGGCAGTGTCGCGGTGACCGCCCCCGCTATCGCGCACGCCGACCCCACCGGCTGTGTGGCGACGTTCAATCTGCTCATCCCCGGTACCTGGGAGACAACAGAGAACGCCGACCCCCACCAACCGGTGGGGATCCTCAAACCGGTCGCCGACGCCATCACCGCCGCCCACGGGGACCGGGCGCAGGTCTACACCCTCCCGTACATGGCCCGCGCGTTCGACAACGGACACACCTACGCCGACAGCAAAATCGACGCCCTCACCAAGGCCGAGGCGGTACTCACCGACGTGGCGGGCACGTGTAGGAACACGAAGTTCACGATCACCGGCTACTCCCAGGGCGCCGACGCCGCCGGCGATCTTGCCTCTCAGGTCGGCAACGACCACGGACCGGTGCCCGCCGATCGTGTCCTGGCCGTGGGCCTGCTCGCCGACCCCGGCGCCGGCACCCAGGGCTCGGCGATTGTGGGCCCGCGCACCTCCGGTCACGGCATCGCCGATCCACGCCCCCAAGGGATGGGCACGCTCTCCGGCCGGGTGGCGTCGATCTGTGATCCCGGGGACCTGTACTGCGCGATCCGCAAGGGCGACAACCCCCTTCTCGGCTCGCTCGGGTCGATTCTGTCCAAGACCCCCAGCACGAACGGCACCAGCAACACCGGCGGCACCAGCAACGTCGTCGGAAATGCTCAGTTGGCTACCGCCCTGACCTCGGACTTCTCCGGTGCCGACCTGCCCGCACTGGGCGAGGGTGTTACCGCACTCTCCCAGCAACTCTCGCAGCCGAACATTGATGTCGGCGCGGTCGCCGCGACCGCATCGTCCCTCGCCCGCACCCTCGCCCCGATCGCTGACCTTATCGACTCCGGGACCGCACACGCCGCCACCGCAGAGCTGTCCGCCGCCCCGGTGGGAAGCCCCGAACACAGTGCCTCCCAAGTGCTCTCGAAGGCCGGGGCATCCGACCTGTCCGCCGCGCTGACCACGGTGACGACGATCGCCGACACCGCCGGGAAACTGGCCAAGCCGGGCACGTCGACCGTGGCCGGGGCATCCGGGGACGCGGCGCAGCTGTCGGCCGCGGCCACCACCCTCGGCGGCCACCTCGCACCGCTGACCTCGGTGCCAGCCGATGCGCTCGCGTCGGCTTCGACTGTGCTGTCGGTGCTCAAACCCGCCACCGTGGTGGGTCAGGTGCTGAACGTCGCTACCGGGGTGACCGCTCTCGACGTGCCCGGCATTCTCCGTAACCTCACGGTGTTGCCGCAGAAGGTCGCCGCGCTCGACGCACAGGGTGCGCACCAGGTGGCGGGGGAGCTGAACAACCAGTTCGCGCCGTTGGTGAAGATGGCCGCGGGCGTGGATCTGCGGTGGGTGTCTCAGGTGTTGTCGGTCATTCCGGACCCCACCGGGTACACGCAGATCGCCGCACTCGTCGCGTCCATCCTGGGAGGCGTCGACGTCATCCGGCTGGCCACCCTCATCGGGCAGATCCAGGAAATCGCCTGGACCGCGGTGGAGAAACTGCTGCCACCCCCCGGGCAGGCACCCGACCCCCTCGGAGCCGGGGCCGCGATGGCCGGCCTGCTGCCCGTCGGCCTCGACCTGGCCTCGGTGGCGGTGACCATGCTCTCCGGCAAGGCCACCAAGACCCCACCGGAGCTACTCGGCACAACCACGAACACGGTCACCAGTATCAGCACCCAAACGGAGAACGTTGATCTACCCGCGCTGACCGGCTCGTTGACGACCATGGCCCAGTCCCGCGGTGCCGAGGACCTGACCGCCCTGGTCGGCGAAGGCCTGAAGGCCGCGAGTTTCTTCACCTCCGGCGCCCACACCAACTACAACACTCTTGTCGTCGACAACGCCGGCCGCAACGCGATCACCTGGCTGTCCGACTGGCTCAATCTGCAGATCGGACGGTCCGTATGACCTCCCGCGCCCACAACCCCGCCGCCCGCTGGACCTTCTGCAGCCTGTGTCATCACCGCGGCTATCACAGCCGCGCCGACGCCAAAGCGGTCCGCAAAAGGCACCCCGGCGAGAAGGGCCTCGCCGTGTTCGTCTGCCCGCACACCACGGGACTGTTCCATATCGGGCACCGCCCCGACGCGCTGAGCAACGGCCAGATCGACCGGCAACGACTGCGCCACCAAGCAGCCCGAACAGCAGGCGACCGACGAGAATGAGCTGCCACAGCGTCACGATCCGACCCCCGATCGCCCTGCCGTTCAGTGCCCTCGGTTGCTTCGGAGTCGCCGGCCACCACCCTGGCATCGCCGGTAGTGGGGTTGCCGCCTGGACGAACGGCACGTCCCAAGTGCAGATCCCGGTTGCAACATCCGATCGTGACCTTGTAAAGTCTGGGACTGGTGGGCGGCGAGATGATTCTCGGGCATCTGCTGCCCGACGCAGGCCGGCGCGAAACGGACCGGGACGGGGGTGTGCACGCCATGCCCCACGGCAACGTACTCATTGTGCCCGTGCACCTGGCAGGGCGGCGATGTAACCGCCTCGCCCGCTACAAGTTCGGCGGCCGACCCGTGTGCGGGGACGTGCCGTCTGCCCAGAAAGATGCCCCGATGTGCCGCTCGAAAGCCCACGGAAGTGGCCGCCGCTGCCCCGGCTGCGCAAGCTACAAGGCCGCCGCAAAAGCCAACGCGAACAGACGACTGGGCCGTGAAGCCCGGAAAAAGGTCGTCGACCACCTGAAAGAGCAGGGGATGGCCCTGACCGCGGCCGCGGTGCAGGCGGCACCCCCGAGCGTGCTGCCGGAGCTGATGTCGGCGTTGGGAATCGACCCCTCGGTGCTGGGAGACACCCCGATGCCGAGCACCCACGCCAACCCACCGTCGGCGAAACTGCTGATCGCGCACGCCGAAGCCGAGCGCGCGACACTCACCGCCCCGTCGATCACCCCGGCGCGGGCCGCACTCGATGAAGCCGAGCAACGCGTCGCCGCCGCCGACGCGGACGCCGAGGAAGCCCGCAAGGCCGTCAACCGGATACGGGCCCGACTGAGGAAGGCAAAGAAGGCTGTCGAGGACGGCACCGGGACAGAATTCGACGTCGCCGCGAAGCAGAAGGACCTCGACGACGCCAAGCAGGCGCATCTCGACGCCAAAAGCGGGCAGGTCGAGGCCCGGGAAGACCTGGCCGCCGCCAAGTTCGGGATGCGCGACGACATGACCACCGACGCCGAGCGTGACGCGTACTACGCATCCCTGACCGACGACGAGGTCGACACGATCACCCGCGCGCTGAACCGCCGCGCCGCTGCGGAAGCGGCGCAGGCGCTCACCGAGGGTGGCCAGCCAGCCCTGGCCTCGGCTCCCCGCGACACCACCGTCTACACCGCGGGCACCATCGCGATGGAAACCGGATCCGGTGTCACCGACGTCGAGGGACGCATCCTCGACGGCGGCACCGCCATCTACCGGCGCGGCGCCTCGGACTTCGTCATCTTGCAACGCAAGGGCGACGCCTACCACCCGGTTGCCCAGGCGCACGGCAAGAACGACGCACTGGCCAAGGCCCACCGCATCCCCCTCATGACCGGGCCCGATCCGTTGCCCGCAAACGCCACCGAGATGCAGAAGCAAGCCCACGCACTGAAGGGGGACATCGCCCTCGTCGTGGCCCGCCGAGCCGTCGACGGCTACGCCTCCACACCGTCTGCGCAACAGGCGACGATCGACGAGGAGATGGCCGAGGCCCAGGACAAGCTGACCGACTCGGTCGGCGGCGGCCCCGCCCGCGCGGACATCCACGACGGCATCAAGCGGCACCGGCGGGTACTGCGCCAACGGTCGGCGGTCGAGGCCGGCGAGCAGGCCCGGGCGACAGCACTGGCCGGCGGCGCCACCACAGCCGAGGCCGACGCCGCCTACGCCAAGGCGCACCGGCGCGCCTTGGGTACACCGACGGTCGGCGGCGGCACCATCCCGCACTTCGACCACGACATCCCACCGCACAGCCTCGGCGCCGACAACCACGCCAGACTGTGGCGCAGCGGAATCCGCGCCTACGGCAAGGAAACCGCCGACGACTACCCGGTGATCGCCCAGCGGGCCGGCGACCTGAAGGCCTGGGGATTTACGACCGGACCCGGCGGGCACGTGCAGACCTCGAACATCGGCGCACTGACCACCTCGAACGCGGAATTCGTGCAGAAGATGCTCAGCTACCAGGAACGCAGCGCACTGACCACCTACACCGGCGGCAGCTACCGCTCGATCAACGCCGCCATCACCGGCCGCGACGCGAACCCGTCCGGACACATCAAGACCGTGGTCTCCCAGCTGGACTCGGCATTCGACAAGTTCCGCGGCCACAACCCGAACACGGCGCCGATGACCCTGGTTCGCGGCACCCAGGTCCCGAGCGGGTGGACGGGCAGCACCGAGGAATACATCGACTCGGCCTTCACCGTCGGTTCCCGCATGGAGATCGGCAAGGTCACCAGCTTCTCCACCAACCACGGCACGGCACACAACTTCGCCGGCCACCCGCCGTACATGATGGTCGTCCGCACCCGAGACGGGCTACCGGTCAAATCGATCTCGAGCTACTCCTCCGAAGACGAGGTCGTCCTCCCGATGGGCACCCACCTGCGCTGCGTGAAGGTCGACCATCACGGCATCAGCGGCCGACCGACCGTCTACATGGTCGCCGAAGACCTCGTCGCCGAAGCCGACGACGGCACCGGAGCTAGCGCGACCACGGCCGCGTAACCCATTCCCTACCAGGTAAAATGACACGTCCCCTCCCGAAAGAGGGGCGACGACGGAAGGACCACCACCATGGCCGCACTCAACGACGAGCAACTCGACGAGATCCGCCGGCACCTCGACGAAGGCATGACCCCCGACGCCATCGCCGACTACCTCGGCCGCGTCGCCGACCTCGACCTGATGGACATCGTCACCATCCGCTCCGCGGCCGTCGCCCTCTCCCGTGGAGAGACCCCATGACCGCACCCACAACCGGCAGCGACACCGCACTGCTCGCCCGCTACGCCAACGCACTGACCGGCCTGGCCGCCGGCGACGCCTGGGGCTACCAGGTCGAATTCACCAGCTACGCACACATGCCCGCCTACCCGGTCGCCCCACCCGCCGGTCGGTGGTGGACGGTCTCCGATGACACCCAGATGACCCTTGCCCTTCATGGGGCTCTGGCCGAGGACATCGACCTCGACGACATCGAAGCCGTCACCGACGCGATCACCCGGCAGTTCCTGCTGTGGCAGGTCGACCCCGACAACACCCGGGCCCCGGGCCGCACCTGCATGACGTCGCTGCACAACCTCCGCGCCGGCGCCCGCTGGTACGACACCGACGGCGCCATCGAATCCGCCGGCTGCGGGGCCGTGATGCGCCTGGTACCAACCGCCTTCGCACCCGACCCGTATTGGTTGGGCCTGACCGCCCTTCAAGCCGTGATCACCCACAAACACCCGCGAGCCGTGGTGCCGGCATTGCTGCTCGCCGACGCCACCCGCCACGCACCGGAGTACCGCGGCCGATTCCTCGAGCACGCACTCACGACTGCCGCGCAGATCTACAACGGCACCAGCACCTGGACCACGGATCCCTACCTGCGGGATGTCCTCGCCCCGATCACCGGGGACGTGTCGTCATACCTGGTAGACGGACTGGCCGACGGGACAGCGGACATCCTCACGGCCGCCGCGGCCCGGCTCGAACAGCTGCGCCACCTGTCGCCGGCCGAATTCGGCGATCCCTGTGTCGGGATCGGTGAGGGGTGGGAGTCGGCCAGCGCGGTCGCCCTGGCCCTGCTGGTCGCCGACCTCGCCACCACCGACAATGACGCTGCCGCCGCCCTGACGGGGCCGGAGGCGCTCGCCTGGGCATCTACCAGCAACGGCGACTCGGACTCGATCGCCTGCATCGCCGGCGGCATTATCGGCTCCGCCCACCCCGAGGATGGTTACTGGGCCGCCGCGGGTTTGGCGCCTAAATTCGAGCCTCGTTACGCCGAGGAGATCGCCACCGCAGCATGTCGGCTCCCGGCCGGTGGCACCGCCTGACGCACCTGCAGCACCAGGTCAGCGATCTACAGAAGGCGCGGGACCGGTCACCGATCCCCCAGGGCACATCGGAGCACCGGACCGGAGAAATCGTCGACCATGGACCTGTACCTACCAGTGGTTATCAGGGTAGGGCGCAAGCGGTAGGAAGCTAGGACGGATCATCCGAAGAGATATTGTCAATACCTGTGGATGAGTGAGTTTCAGGCGACCTCCGATCCGGCGTTGGCGGGCTCGGCAGGTGAGGTGTCGGGGGTGATGTCGGTGGGACGCTCGAGCAGCTTGCCCTTGTGGAAC
>RRBB01000194.1:0-19873 GCA_006543605.1 Rhodococcus sp. WS4 | reverse complement strand
CTTCGATCAGGTGCATCTCCCACAGCGGGCGGCTGCGGTCGAGCAGGGTGCCGTGCAGCCTCGACACCAACGTCATCAGTTCGGTCATGCCGCCCGGCTGGGGGAGTGCGTCGCGGCGCACGTGGTGGTCGAGATCCACCTCTTCGTGCGGGAGGTGGTCCCAGCCCCACTGGCCGAGCGAGGTGACCGAACGGCGGGCGCGCTTACGGAAAGGAGGGGCGACCTGGTTGCCGGCCAATGCCGTGTCGAACATCGCGCGCATGTCGGCCGCGGACGCCCCGTCCGGCGGGTTGAAGACCGCCAGGCCGCCGACGTGCATCGGATGCTCGCGGGATTCGCCGAGCAGAAACAGCGAATCGGTCGGTGCCATCGGCAACAACATGCGTGTCCTTACCGTTCCCCCGGAACTGATGGTCAAGTCGATGTAATCGGCTCTCAAAGTAACGTTTATGTGTGGTTCAGATCACAAACCTGTCTCGCTGTTTCCGTTCTACCGCACCGCCGCCGCCCGCGCCACCTGCGCAGATGGTCGCCCTTACCTGGACGTTTGTGTAGATGGCCGGCGCGGGGCGTGTGCTAGAACTGGTCAGGCATCGACAGTGACGTGACTCACATTGTTTTGTCCTATGGGATTTGTCGGCACACCGACGGGATCCCGGCCGATGCACGAGAGCGAAGGAACACCCCCCATGATCGAGGACACCACCGAATCACCCCTCACCCCGGTTCCCGGCCCGACGCGCCTGATTCCCCGCCGGCGGCCCGACGGTCGCGAACTCCTCGCCACCGCGAAGGGAATCCTGATCGCCGCCCGCGGCTGCAGTGATGCCCAGGCGTTCGACGAGCTCCTCGACGTATCCCGCCGTCATCACCTGACCGTCCTCGGCGCCGCCCGGAGGCTGGTCGATCTCGCCGCCGGACCCGCACCTCGGCGTGGCCGGTCCGCCGCCGTCCGATTCGACGAATGGGAACAGTTGATCACTCAACTTCCCCCACGCCGCCACGCGCACGCGAGCTGACCCGTCAGGATGCGCACGATCATGTCTGAGACCGACTGTTCGAACGACACCATCGGCACCGCATCGAGCCAACCGGGCGAGGGCGCGTCCGCGGTCACCGACGACGCGATCGTGTGGCCCGAACCCAGCCCGCTCGACTCCTGGTGGGAGCACGTGGTCCACGACCACCCGGCCCCACCCACCACCGAGTCCGCACTCGGCACCGACAGGTAGCTGTCCGGCGACCGGACCGATCTCACGATTTCGGCCGAAATAGTATGCCGCGCCACGTATCCCGTCGCAACTGTCGGCTATCGCCGGGATGGTCTGCGTGAGAATCGAATAGGCGAGCGTCCTCATTTTCTGGGTGCTGATGCGGATGAGATGGAAGGTGCCGGAGCGACCCTGGTCCGGGTTGTAGCGGCTCGGCGTGCGCTTGCGTGGACCACCACGGCCGCGCGGGGTGTGTCATGCTGGTTGCACAGTGTCGAAGTCGCGGGGTGACATGACTGTTCATACCTTGGTGCGATCCACAGGCAGGCGTGGGTGGACGTTGCGGTGTGATCTGTGCGAGCACACGTTCGATGCTGCCGTCGCCGGGCCGGCGCGAGGCGGTCGCCTTTGCCCGCATCAACGGATGGATCGTCGGCGAGTGCACGTGGTGCCCGATGTGCGCGGCCACCCACATCTCCCGCCGCGCAGCCTGAACCCGCGGATCTGCAGCGCCCTGACCCGGGACTGCGGTGCGGTTGCTCTGCGGTGGGTGTACCGGGAGTTTTCGGCGTCTGCCTGCAGCTAGCCTGTAGCTAGCCTCGAACTCTCCTGCGGCTGATGTGTCGGCCTTGTTGGTTCTCTGTGGTTGCCTCCGTCCCATTTCAAAGGATCCGAGCCGTTGTTGGAACTCGAGGGCACGGCGGCGACACACGGTCTCACCCCCCGATTGGCCCGCCCTGGATGACGATCGTTATGAGGTGCTCCGAGAGGCGTTCGGCTTGCGGTGCGTCTTTGGTGGCGGCGGCTCGGCGCGTTGGCCCTGCCCCTCACCCGACCGCGACGTTTGCCGATAACACGGCAGGCACCGTCGTTCGAGTGGTCTTATTGGGGGAACGAGCATCGCCGCAACGGCAACGGCGATCTCGCGGCACGGTCTTGGTGGTGGGTCACATCCGGCCTTGGGGAGACACACGCATGAGTATGCGAATCATCGAGGTCCCACTCGACGGGCAACTGGTGCTCGTCGAGGTGGACGGCGAGGATACCGATCGGGGGGGCGGGGATGCTTTGGCGTCAGTAGCCGGCGTGGCGAGATGCCCCCTGTGGGGACCGGTGCGGTCGGCATATGGATGACGTGACCATGCCGACGATGCACACGATGTTCGATCGAGTAAATGAGGGAACACCTGCCCGGGACTCTGTCGAGGTCACCGGCCATGGCGAAGCCGCCGGATTCCACGTCGACCGAATCCAGGCACTGCAGCAGCACAGCACGCGCACCCTCGACGACCGGGCGCAGGCGCTGCGCGCACATCATGACGAGGCGGTACAGATCGCCGCCGTGGAGGTGTACCGGTGGTACATCACGTGCCTCACCGGATCCGCCGCTCATTTCCGCAGCGGACACATCGACGTCATTCCGTTGACCCTCGTCCACCACGGCACCGGCGGTGTGCCCGGGTGAGCGATGACGATGCAACACCGGGGACGGCCGATCCTGCGGACATGGTCGGCCGGCACGTCCGCCTCCCCGACTACTACGAGGTCGGGCGGGAGAAAGTACGCGAGTACGCGCGGGCGGTCTTCGACCCGCACCCGGCACACCGGGACGAGGCCGCGGCCGTCGACCTGGGCTACGCCGGGCTGATCGCCCCGCTGACCTTCGCCTCACTGCTCGGTGGCGTCGCCCAGCAGTGCGTGTTATCGCCCCGCTGACCTTCGCCTCACTGCTCGGTGGCGTCGCCCAGCAGTGCGTGTTCGCAGACCTCGTCACCGGCTACGACCTGAGTCAGGTCTTGCACACCGAGCAGCGCCTGCAATTCCACCGACCCCTCACGGTGGGGGACCGCCTGATCTGCGACATCCACGTCGATTCGTTCCGCCGCAGCCACGGGCAAGACCTCATCGTGATCAAGAACGTCATCACCGACGTCCACGGCACCCTCATGCAGACCACCTGGACCACCATGGTCGCCCGCACTCCGGACACGGCCCGACACCCGCGACCACCTCGGCCGTAACCACCCGCAGCCCCAAACGGCCACTCTCCCTCCGGGTGTGCGGTCGCCGCCACCCGGTTCCCGCGGTCGATGCAGGCCGAAACTCGGCGAGACTGGCGGCTCATGCATCCGGTCTGTCGGCCCGGCCGGTGGGCGAGGCCGACCACACGTCGGTCAGGCCGCCACCGTCCTCGTAGCGGTCGATCTGGACGATGCCCGTGTGAGGTGCGGTAGGCCTGTGCGTCTCGTTGATCGCCTGAAAGCCTGAGTCGAAGGTTCTGTCGCGCGATGTACCGTTGCGAAAAGTCACCTTGTACTTCGCCATGACCAGCAATATGCCACTGTCGGCGTGGTGCCGCACCACCACGCCTGGATCCGTAGAGTCGCCGTGGGGAGTGTCGGCGCGCGAACAGCGAAAGCGCCTCCCGTAGTGCGCGAATTCAGATTCGCCGGTCACGATTGACCACCTACGGAGAGGCGTCCTCAGTGCACTCAACGCACACGTTCACGACTGAGTCCGCGGCGTTCGACGAACGCACTCTTATGGCGGCGGCAGGGTTGGTACCGGTCCTCGAACTCGCCGAACAAAGTGGACAGCTAATTCGTGGACGACGATGTGAGAGAAGGTCATCGAGAATTGTGCTGTGTCAATTGCGCGTGCAATTCGTCGGCTGGTCTGGGGGAGATATCGCGAGGATGCCATTATCTCGCGCGGGCAGTACAGTCGACCGGTAAAGAAAATGAGGGAGTGGTCATGGCGCGCCAAATAGTGGTCGAACACGTCGACGATATCGACGGAACGTCCATCGACGACGGAAAAGGCGAGACGATCGCCTTCTCCGTCGACGGCATCGATTACGAGATTGATCTGTCAGCGAAGAATGCGACGGCGTTCCACAAGAAGCTCGATTACTACATTGAGCATGCGACAAGGGTGGGCGGCCGCAAGAACCGGACCGTAGGCACCCTCCACTCCGGCGGTAGCGCGACGAAGCCGGCACGGCGAGACCGCGACCATGTGAGAGCGGTCCGCGAATGGGCGCGCGAGCAGGGTTACGAGGTGGGGGACCGTGGGCGGATGCCCACGGATATCGTGGAGGCGTACACCGCAGCTCACTGACCCGCTGCCATGTTCTGGCAGCGCACCGGTCACTTCGCGGCGGCGTCGACAAGCGCCTTCCGCTGATTCGGCCCCAGACCACCGATCCGGCGCGTCTCGGGAATCGACAGCTCCTCGAGCAGTTGAGCGGCCTTGACGGGGCCCACACCAGGGAGTGATTTGAGGAGGGCGGACACCTTCGTCTTCTTCACGATGTCGTCGGACTCGGCCTTATCGAAAACCGCGCTCACGGTGAGGTCACCCGACTTCACCGCCGAGAGAAGTTCGCTGCGCAGCTTCCGTGCCCGAGCTGCCTTCGCCAATGCTGCCGCGCGCTGTTCCGGTGTCAAAGTGGGCAATGCCATGAGAACTCCTCCGAGTATCCGCGACAAATACTGCCGCTGGATGGGACTGCGCGTGCGGTAACGGCAACAAGAACGGCCATCACTTCATCGATCGTAACAATCCACGGAACGATTTAAAGCGGATCGCACCACCCCCGAATTGTGGACCGATTTGGGCGGCGATCACCGTGGGATATGGCACGAGTGAGTGGATATCAGGGGTCAGGAATTGGGGAAGGGCAGCCGATCGGGCGAAAGACACCGCACGGCAGCAACACCGAGATCGACACCGCGAAACCCGGTAGGTTCGGACGGATCCCGGCGGGTGGCTGCGACCCTTGTGATCGGCACCGGACCCGGCACCACACGTGAGAGGCTATGCCGCCGTGCGCGGACCCCGCGGACGGGGCGCCGGTGACACGCCTAGCAATGCTAGCGGTGCTCGCTCCTCGTCCGGCAGGTTGTGCGCGCGCCACTTCTTCACGGCCCGATACAGCCACTGCCCCAATTGCTCGCCCTCATCGGTGATGTAGTTGGCGGGCACCAGAGCGTTGCCGTGCTCTTCGCGGTAGGCGGCGATCGCCGTCAACATGCGCCGACGCTTCGAATCCGTCCTCGCGACCGCCGGGAGGGGTTGCCCGTTCTCGCTCCACACGAAACCGATCGCGTCGAGCTCGCTGATCCGGCTGGCCGGCAGTGTTCCGAGCATTCGGGCGACACGCTGACGGGTCTGCCACCGCCCGAGTCGGTATCCGTTGTCGGTGACGTAGTCGTCCGGGATCGGAGAGTGTGGGTGCCTGCGGCGGAACGCTGCGTACATCCGCAGTGGCGACAGTGATGCTCTGTCTTGCGCTGGTCGCTTCGACATCGATCCTCCCGCATCAATCATGAGGGTCCGGTAGTCCAATCGTCGTTCATTCAGTATGTCCACCACGTCACATATATAACAGCACCCCGCCCTCGCACTCGTGATGCAGAGCTTGCCTCGGGGGAGGGGCATTCCTCGCGACGTTGTGCGCACCATGGCCGCGCCGGAAGCCGTTCCGCAGGCCTGCCGTGGAAAAGAGTCGGGAGTCTTTCGCTCCCGCAACCGGAGTGAGCCGGAAATCAAGAGTCGAGGAGAAGACGCCTTGGGGTGCCGGATCGGCGAAACAACCTCCGCGTGCTTGCATCCTGGTGCGCTGCGGCTCCGTCAACTGCTCGCTCGCGGCCACAGTCACTACCGTCGCCCTTCCGTTCGCGGTGGGAGGCAGCCGGGTGTCGCCCCGCACACGACAGAACTCATCCAACCTCTGCTGGGCTCGTTCGACGGTGAGATCGTCGGACAGGGTGCGCCACCAGCACTGGGCAGCAGTGGGATTGGCCTTCTCCGCCACTCCTGTGCGGTTTCCGGACCGCGGTGGGCAAATCGCCATCGAGGCGCCGTAGCGTTTGGCGACGCCGGCGAAGCCGGCCGTGACCCGACGGAGTCGGAGTGGCAGACGGTCGCCTTCCGATCGAACCGCCAGGTTCGGGTCAGGCCCCTGAGTCTGCGGCTGACGCGGTCGACCAGATGCGCTTGGGTCATGGCCGGTGCCAGGACCCCGTACCAGCGCCCGGAATGGGCGAGTGATCCGACGAGCAGGTGCGCCGCCGCACCCCGCCCCCCAGGAGGCTGGTGGGTTCGGCGGGTCCACCCAGTCCCATTGTGTTTCCTCGCCGTACGTGGTCGACGTTGCGAGGTGGGGTGACGCGGTGGCGGAGTGGGTCGATTTGTCGCCGCGCCGGTGCAATGGGCGGTGTGCTACCCGACGGCGCCATACGTGGAATGTTCTTGCGCTCAGCGGCGTCGGTGTGACCGACAGGGACGGGCATGAGGAGTGCGTGGCGCCTGAGTTCGTGATGTGGCTGTGGCTACTTCTTTCAATTTCGACGGAACGTGGCCTTCGTCGAGATGCTGGCATGCTGAACTGTCCTGGGTTGAGTGGAGACTCCTGATTGAACCAGGAGAATGAAGTCATGCCAGCACCGAGGAAGTACGACACCGAGACCCGTGAGCGGGTTGCAGTCTGCCTTCAACCGGTGGGGGATTGGCCTTGCTCCGTTCGTCGATTCCGGGGTCCTGGGCCCGTACGCCGAGCGGATCGGGTTCGTGGCGTCGGCGAAGGTGAGTCTCGACGCCTGCGCACTGTCCCACATCACCGGAAAGGCGATCCTCGAATTCGTCGAGCAGGCGCAACGGCAACACCCGGACGCCGGCATCCCCGAGCTGTTTCCCTTCTGGGAACCGCACCCGGCAATCCCTGTGCCCCCTTGTGACCCGCACAGTCGACTACGGCTTGACGTCGACGATGTTCCGCCGCGTCACTTGTCGTAGGCGATACCGTCCTTGTTTCGGTCGAGCTTCGTCGAGTGGCCGGGTGTCGGGCGTGAGCTGCCGAAACCTACCGTCGCCCGATCGCGGCGGGGTGTGCGGTGGGGGTTCCTCCACTGGCACAGGTGCGGCGACCGCCGCAGGGCTCTCCTCGCGGCTGTCGGCTTCGCCTGCATGGGCGTGGCGAAGCGACTGCCGGGTGGCTAGGGGAGGCGGAACTGTCGTCGGATCAGGGCGTCGAAGGTGCGGTCGGGCAGCTTGCTGATGGCCACCGCGGCGGCGGCGCCGCGCCCAACCCGGTACCGCGGCCTGGGGTGGGGGGTGGTCGCGGCCTTGACGATGGATACGGCGACCTGATCGACGTCACTGGTGATGACCTTGTCCTGATTCGTGCGGTGGTAGGCCGCGACCGCCTCGGCCATCTGGGTGTAGGCGCCGTGCCCGGATGACTCCTGTAGGGATGCCAAGGCGTCCTCGTGCCATGGGGTGCGCACCGGGCCCGGCTGGACGACGGTGACCTGGATGCCGAACGGGCGCAGCTCGGCGCGCATGCTGTCCGAGAGGGCTTCGAGGGCGAACTTGCTGGCGTGGTACCAGCCACCCATCGGGGAGCTGAATTCCCCCGCCAGGCTGGAGACGTTGACGATGCGCCCTCGGCGCGCCCGGCGCATCGGAGGCAGGAGGCGCTGGGTCAAGGCGGCGAGGCCGAAGACGTTGACGTCGAACTGGCGACGCGCCCGCGTCAGGGGCGTCTCCTCGAAGGACCCGAACTCCCCGTACCCGGCGTCGTTGACCAGGATCTCGATGGGTCCGCACTCCGCCTGCGCTGCCGCGACGGCGCGGTCGATGCTGGCCTCGTCGCTGAGGTCCAGGTGGACGGGCACCACGCCGGCCAGTCGGGCTATCCGCTCCACGCGGCGAGCCGCGCCCACCACCGGGTAACCCCGCTCAGCGAGCATCTGGGCAGTGCGGGCACCGAGCCCGGAGGATGCTCCGGTGACGAGGACGGCCGGCTTACTGTCAATGTCGTTCACAGTTCCGGTACGTTACTGTGAACGTCATGCGCAGTCAAGACATGGGGAGCCGGATCCTGCGCTCCGCGTGGGGACTGGACCCGCCCACGACGCGGGGGCCCAAGGCGCGGTCCAGCGTCGATGACATCGTCGCCGCCGCAATGTCACTGGCCGACGCCGACGGCCTCACCGTGGTGTCGCTGGCGGCCGTCGCCGCTGAGCTGGGACTGACGACTACCGCGCTGTACCGCTACATCGACTCCAAGGACACACTCGTCGAGATCATGATCGACACCGCCGTGGGCCCGGCCCCCCAGCTCGGCGAGGGTGACTGGCGCGCCCGAGTCCTGACCTGGGCACAGCAGTTGTGGAACCGCTACCGGACCCACCCGTGGCTCGCCGACGTGCGCGCCGCAGGCATGCCTCGCTACCCGCAACGACTGGCGTGGATAGACCTGCTCCTACGTGAGCTGGACCGCGGCTCGGTGCCTGACCCCATGCACACCGCCCTGCTCCTCGACGGCCTCGCCCACACCTTCGCTCTGCTCACCGGACCGGCAACCCGCCCCGCCGCACCGCCCACGTGGCTACTGGAAGCAGCGGCCTCGCGCTATCCCCGCCTCGCCCAGGAGCTCGATCGCGACTGGACCGACATCGAGGAGGAGTTCACCAAAGCCGTCACCACCGTCCTCCGAGGGGCCGAGCCGATGTCGGACGGAGGGTGTCCCGGAGGCGCGAAAGGGGCTTGACACCGCGCCGCAATCCGAAGGGCGGGATGTCGCCGTAGAGGCCTCAACCGGTCGCGCCAACGGTCGACAAACCTCAGTCGTTTGCCCGTCAGCGCAACTCCCGCAGGCCGACAGGGGCCGGAACATGGGCGCTGGTGGAACCCCGAGTCGGAGAACGCCCTTCGTTGCGCCGATGGCACGCGGGCGGTGCATGGTTGTTCCGTGCCGAACGCCGCCGCTTCTCCCAATCGGGAATCGGACCCCGAACTACCGCGCGGCGTCCTCGTGGTTACCGAGATCTGAGCTGATGCCCACCGAATCGAAAAATGCCACCGGATCGAAGCTGACTGCTGCGTGAGCATCGATGACGGCGGGTTTCGCCGCTTCCATCGCGTCGGCCGACTGCCACTGGACCATGGTCACCGCATTGCATCGGCCCGGACCGGCGATCTGTTCGAGCAGACAGTCCGCGATGAACCCAGGCTGATCCCGTAGGACCAGGTGTGTCCGGCGGACATGAGACCAGAACTCCTCTCCGGCTTGATCAGGAACGACGAACTTGTCGACGCGGTAAACGACTGACACCGCGCACCTCCGAATTGGTTGTCCACACACCGTAAAACATCAACCATTCTCGAGGTCAAGCCCGAAGAGTGGAAGACGGGCGGGGAGGGTCTATCGGCGGGCGAGGATGAATTGCGTCTTCCCGCAAGCGGAACCCACACCGCACACCCGGCCGCGATCCTCTCGTGGTGCCTCATGAAGCTGGCGCCCAGAACGAACCAAGGACAGACGACCGACGTAGCGCATAACTATCCAACGAGGCGTTCGCTACCGATGGCATGCCACTCGGCCGATCAACCGGCGCCCCGTTCGTCGCTGTGGCGAAGGCGTTCGAAGAGCGTGCTCCCACACCGGTTCCGGAACCGCCCAGTCCGCAGCGATCCACAGCTGCCGTACGTAGAGCTCGACCACGAAACGATCGGTGTCACAACCACGTACCTCGGCCCCAATGTGACGGAATGAACGACAGAGGAACGGGTTCGCGGAGTGTCGTCTGCGACCACGCCCTCACGCATCCATCACTCTGGTGCCGAGATCGATCTTCGCGCGCTGAGTCCGTGGCTGAGGCGGCGCTCGAAAGTCGAGAAGGCGTCCGACGCCGATACCGAGTCTTCGGCGATCGAGCCGAGCACACCCACCAGGGCCCACGACAGGAACGTCAGCGTCGTGTCGATCTCGTCGTCGTCGATGTCGAGTCGGCCGCGAAGATTCTCCGCCAGGATCTCTTCGACCATCTGCTGCGTTGCACGGAGCAACACGCCGCTGCTGCGTCTGCCGACCAACGCCCGGTACAGCTCGCGGTGCTGCTCGGCCAACTGCAGCATCGTCTGCACCGGTTCCCAGAGCCGGGCATCGTCTGCCCGGGGTTTGTGCACCGCCGCGCGCAGGTACTCGGTGCAGCTCACCACGAGTAGGTCGTCCTTGTCCCGGTAGTGACTGTAGAACGTGGATCGCCCGATATCGGCGCGGTCGAGGATGTCCTGGACAGTGGTGCGGGTGTATCCCTTTTCCAGCAGCAGTTCGATCAGAGCTTGGTGCAGGAGCCCCTTCGTCCGTCGAACACGGCGATCGGCTGTCTTCACCATCGGCTGCTCCCGTCGTTACCGAACATTTCGCGATCAACTGTTCCAAATCGGACGCATCCGGGCCATTTGGTTCTGGTCCGGCGATGCTATTGGGGAAATGCTGAACTCATGTCCGATACCGAACAATCACAGTCCACCCATCGTCGACCCGGGCCGGCCAACGAAACGCCACCGGGCATTCTCATCACCCGTGTCCGCGGATACAACCTCTTCAACACGGTCTTCTTCGGCGGACGCCGACGACGACTCGACACCGCGCTCGCGGCGGAAAGCGGGGCGAGCCGCGGTGATCACGTGCTGGACATCGGTTGCGGGCCCGGACGATTCGCCGGCGCGCTCGCCGAACGGGTCGGCCCCACTGGTCAGGTCGAGGGCGTTGACGCGTCCGGGCCGATGATCGACTATGCCTCCGCGCACGCGGGCCGCACCGGCAATTGCACATTTCATCTGGGCACGGCCCAGTCGCTGAGCCTTCCGGACGCGTCATTCGACGTGGTGACCTCGACGTTCGTGATGCACCACATCCCGGAGGATCAGAGAGAGGTCGCGCTGGGTCACATGTTCCGGGTGTTGCGCCCGGGCGGGCGGTTGCTGATCGCCGACATGCATCCACTCGATCGTCTCCGCGCCGGCGCGGTGCGTGCGCTCGCCCGGGTCGCCACCCACAGCCCCGGTCACGGTCACGGTCACGGGCATGGGCATGGGGCTGACGGAGAGACGCCGACGGATCCATTCGCCGCCGTCGATGTGCGCAGGTACATCGATTCGCTACATCACATCGGTTTCACCGGAGTCGAGTTCCGGCCCGTCAAGCCGTCGACCGGATGTCTCGTCGCCGTGAGACCGGATGCACTGCGGCGGAGTTCGTAGCCTGGCACACCGGCCATCCCGACTGTGCCGATTGCGATTCGGATTTGTCGGGGGACAGGGCGGTGAACGCTGGCGATGTCGCGCTCGACGTGGCGCCGGATACTTACCCGCGACCCCGAGCGAGTTGGCCAAGACCGGTATCGCCGACTGTGCCTCGGGGTCGCTGCCCGCAGCAGCGGATCCGGTGCGCTGCGCCAGTTTGTCTCCGGTTCGATGCGTTGCCACTTCTCGGTCGTCACTACCTGCTCAGCCGCGCAGCGGTCGGTGGCGGTATCGGTGGTGCTGTCGGGTTCGGGCCAGGTCTGGGGGTCGGCGAATTTGAATTCGGCACCGTGCCGGGGCGGGCGCCCGGTTCGACCTATTCGACATAGTTCAGTTCGGTCTCGGGGAACCAGTGCACGTCGGTCATCCGATCACCTGTGAGCGCCGGTCCGGTACCGCGTTCACCGAGGTCGAAGTAGTCCCAGATCGCAGTCCAGAATTGCTCGACGTGCTCGATACTCCACCGCCAAAGCCCCGCGTAATCGATGGTGTCGGAAATTTCTGCCCGCTGGTGCCGACAGAGCCGGTCGGCGAAGTCGGTGATTCGGGCGTCGGCGATCTGTTTCGCGGTGGGGGTCCACACGGGGGCGGCCATGGTGTTGTCCTTCGTGCGGTGAGCTCAGGGGCGGGTAGCTGCGGTCGGCCGTGACGAGTCGGTCGCATCGGTGTGTGCGATGTCGGAGTCGATGAGTGCGTCGATCTGTTCGGGGCTGTACCCGAGACCGGTGAGAATGCGCCGGGTATCGGCGCCGCGGTCGCGGGGAGGCACCCGCACGCTGCCCGGAGTGCGGCTGAGTTTGATCGGTACGCCGGTGGTGCGGTATCCGCCGGTGTCCACGACCATCTGCCGGTGCAGCACGTGCGGGTCGCGCAGGGCTTCGGCGACGTCGTGCAGCGCGGATGCCGGCACCCCGCGGGCGAGAAGCTCTGCCGCCAACCGGTGTCGTTGCAACGGGAGGATCTTCCCGGCGAGCAGCGGGCGCAGCTCGGTGACGTTGCTGACGCGGTCGGCGTTGGTGGCGAACCGCGGGTCGTCGGCGATGTCGGGGAGGCCGAGCAGGGCGGCCAGGTGACGGAACTGGCGGTCGTTGCCGGCGCCGATGAAGATCTTTCCGTCGGCTGCGTCGAAGGTGTCGTATGGGGCGATGGTGGGGTGTGCCGACCCGGTGCGTTGGGGGATGCGACCGTCGGCCAGATGAGCCGGGGAGTGCGGGTGCAGCAGGGAGATCGCCGTGTCGATCAGTGTGCAATCCACCAGTTGTCCTACGCCGGTGCGGTGACGTTCGTTGAGGGCGAGCAGGATTCCGGCGAAGGCGTAGATACCGGTGACCATGTCGACGATCGGCACTCCGACGCGCAGAGCCGGTCCATCGGCTTCGCCGTTGATGCTCATCAGGCCGCTGTAGGCCTGCACGACGGCGTCGTATCCGGGCATGGCTCCCATGGGTCCGTCGGTACCGAAGCCGGTGATGCGGCATTGGATCAGGTGGGGGTACCGCTCGCGCAGCAGCTCGTCGGGATAGCCCCACTTGGTCAGGGTGCCGGCCTTGAAGTTCTCCACGAGGACGTCGGCGTCGGTGAGCAGGTCCGCGAGCACTCGTTGGCCTTCGTCGGTGCGCAGGTCAAGGCAGATGTTGGATTTGTTCCGGTTGACGCCGCTGAAGTAGGCGCTCATGGTGTCGCTGACGAAAGGCGGTCCCCAGGTGCGGGTTTCGTCTCCGTTGGGTGGTTCGACCTTGATGACCTCGGCGCCGTGATCGGCGAGCATTTGGGTGCACAGGGGGCCGGCGAGAACTCGGGACAGATCGAGCACGCGAAGGCCGGTGAGGCTTCCGGTGGTCGGTGGTGTGGTGAGCACAGTGGTAACCGTCCGATCGTGGTCGGTAGGACTCATGGTCAGTAGGACTTGGGCAGGCCCAGGACATGGTTGGAGACATAGTTCATGACCATCTCCTGGCTGACCGGGGCCAGACGCAGAATCCGCGATTCCCGGAAGTAGCGTTCGACGTGGTACTCGCGGGCGTACCCCATGCCGCCGTGTGTCTGGATGGCCTGGTCGGCTGTCTTGAAACCGGCGTCGGCGCACAGCCACTTGGCCATGTTCGCCTCCCGGCCGCACGGCAGGCCCTGGTCGTAGCGCCAGGCCGCATTGCGGGCCATCAGTTCGGCGGCGTCGAGGCGGGTCACGGCTTCGGCGAGGGGGAAGGCGATTCCTTGGTTCTGTCCGATGGGCCGGTCGAACACGACGCGGTCCTTGGCGTATTGCACTGCCCGGTCGAGGGCGGCCCGGCCGATACCGAGTGCCTCGTGCGCGAGCAGGATGCGTTCGGGGTTGAGGCCGTCGAGTAGGTACTTGAAACCTTTGCCTTCTTCGCCGATGCGGGCGCTGTCGGGGACGAAGTAGTCGTCGATGAATACCTCGTAGGAGGAGACGGCGTTGCGTCCCATCTTCGGGATGGCGTTGAGGTGCACGTGCTCGGGGTCGATGTCGATCAGGAATAGCGACATGCCGTCGGTGGAGCGCTGCACCTGCTCGCGTTTGGTGGTGCGGGCGATGAGCACCATTTTGGTGGAATCGCCGGCCTTGGTGATCCACACCTTGCGGCCGTTGAGGATGTAGCCGCCGTCGACGCGTTTGGCGAAGGTGGAGATGCGGGTGGTGTCGGTGCCGGCGTTCGGTTCGGTGACGCCGAAGCACACGTGCATGGATCCGTCCGCTGCGGCGGGCAGGATCTCCTGGCGGAGCTCTTCGCTGCCGTGCTTGACGATGGTGTTGAGTCCGAAGATGGTCAGGTGCATGGTGCTGCAGCCGTTCATGCCGGCGCCGGAGGCGGCGATCTCCTCGAGCAGCAGCGACGCCTCGAAGATCCCCAGACCGCCGCCGCCGTACTGCTCGGGAATGGCGATGCCGAGCCAGCCGCTCTTGGCGAACGCCTCGTAGAACTCCCAGGGAAATTCGCACTTTTCGTCGCGTTCGGCCCAGTAGTCGTCCGAGAAGCTCCGGGCGAGCTCGCGGGCACCGGCGCGCAGTTCCTGCTGTTCGGAGGTCAGTTCGAAGTGCATGAGATCATCCTTTCGATGATGGTGTGGGCGTGGGCGATCAGGGGACCGTCGATCATCTGATCGCCGAGCCGGAACACCCCGCCGGTGGAGGCGTCGGGATGGGCGAGGACGGACTGGGCCCAAGTGATCTGATCGTCGGTGGCGCGGAAGGCCTCACGGATCGGGGGAACGTGTCCGGGGTGGATGCAGGCCTTGGCGCGGAACCCCATAGCGGCGGCCTCGATCGATTCGCGCCGGAGTCCATCGAGGTCGGAGATGTCGATGTGGACGGCATCGATAGCAGCTTTGCCTTCGGCGGCGGCCGCGAACAGGACAGTTGCCCGCGCTTGTTCGATCATCGGGCGGTACCGGCCGTCGGGTCCGCGGCTGGAGCGTCCGCCGATGTCCGCGACGAGGTCTTCCCCGCCCCACATCAGGGCCACGCAGTTCGGTTCCGCCGCCAGCCGGGAGGCCGCCAGTACCCCGGCGGCGGTCTCACACAGGGCGATCACGTCGAATCCGTGCAGGGCACGCAGGTGTTCGGAACGGGATGCCTTGGGAAGCATGAGGGTACGTACTCCCGCGGCGCGCATGGCGGCGACATCGTCGTCGAACCACGGGGTGTCGGCGGCGTTGATCCTCACGACGGCGCGGTCGGGCTCGGCCGCGGCGGCCGCGGCGACCTGGGCGCGCGCAGCGTCCTTCCGGTCCGGCCCGATGGCGTCCTCGAGGTCGAAGATGACCACGTCGGCGCGGCCCAATGCCTTGCCGAACCGGTCCGCACGATCGCCCGGACAGAACAGCAGGGACGGCCCTGGCCCGAGGATGGTCATCGCTGGTCCTCGGGCGGCAGCCGCCGCATCATTGCGGTGCGGCGGGCTTCTGCGACCACGTCGTCGCGCTGGTTTCGCGCGACGTGCAGGAATTCGACGATCCCGACCTCCGGGCGCGACTTCGACTCCCGCTTGCTCAGCACGGTCGTCTCGGCGTAGAGGGTGTCGCCGGCCAGGACCGGCGTCGGGAAGGCGATCTGCCCGAAGCCCAGGTTGGCCACGGTCGTCTCCTGAGTCAGTTGCGCCACGCTGAGCCCGATCAGCGTCGACAGGGTGAACATGCTGTTGACCAGCCGTTCCCCGAACTCGGTGCGTGCCGAGGCCGCCGCGTCGAGATGCAGGCTCTGCGGATTCATCGTCAATGTTGAGAACAGCGTGTTGTCGGCGGCCTCGACGGTCCGGCCGGGACTGTGGCGGTAGATCACCTCGGGATCGAGTTCCTCGAAGTACAGACCGCGTTGGTGGATGCACACCTTCATTTTGTTCCTAAATATGGACTGAATAGCCTTATATATGGACAGATCGAGTGTTGCGTGAGGTCCGCCACGTTGTCAAGCGGGCGGGGGGTGTCGGGCTGTCGCGTGGCCGGGCCCAAACTCGAGGACTTGACGTGACGTGGCACACTCCCTAGCATCCGTTTCGGGTTCATACATGAGAACTTCGTGTCCATAAATATGAACACTGTGAATGTGCGGGCTACGCGTTGCCGCTTCCAAGCGCAATCTTCGGCCCGATTTCGAGTACGACGCATTCAACCGCGACCATGGACCACAGAAGAAAAGGATCCAGCCACGTGACCGAGCAAATGACCCCACCCAGTACCACCACCTCACCACCGAAGGCGCACAAGTCCGTCGGTCCCGCCGTGGTGATCGGATCGGCACTCGAATGGTTCGACTTCTACCTCTACGCCTCGATGGCGGCCCTGGTGTTCGGACCGATCTTCTTTCCCTCGGAGAACTCGGCCACCGGCACTCTCGCCGCGGTCGCCACCTTCGCGGTCGGATTCCTCGCGCGTCCCTTCGGTGGCATGATCTTCGGCGTCCTCGGCGACAAGATCGGCCGCAAGGCAGTGCTGTCGATCACCTTCCTGCTCATGGGGATCTCATCCGGTCTCATCGGCCTGATCCCCTCGTACGCGTCGATCGGCATTGCCGCCCCGATCCTGTTGGTGGCGTTGCGCATCGCACAGGGTCTCGGCGCCGGCGCGGAGTTCGGCAGCGCGATCGCGGTGTCCTACGAGCACGCCGACAAAAAGTCTCGGGGCCGGCTGGGCTCATGGCCGGCGCTGGGCGTGAACATCGGGTTGCTCGTGTCCTCGCTGACGGTGGCCATCCTGACCAGCCTCAGTGACGAGTTCCTCTACAGCTGGGGCTGGCGCATCCCGTTCATCGCCAGCTTCGCCCTCGTCGGCCTCGGCTTCTGGGTACGACGGCAGATGCCCGAAACCCCGGATTTCGAGCGCCTGGCCGCCCAGGAGAAGAAGCTCGAAAAGTCACGGCCGATGCGCGATTTGTTCAAGTCCGACTGGCGTGGACTCATGGTCGTGATGGCCATCACGGTCGGATACAACGGCGTCAGCTACGTCTTCAAGACCTTCTCGCTGTCCTATCTGACCGAATTCCGCGATGTCGCCGCCAACATCGGGGCCTTCGGCATCACCCTCGCGAGTGCGGTCGCCATCGTCACCGTGCCGATCGCAGGCCGCGTCTGCGACATCGTCGACTCCCGGCGAGTGATCTTGTTCGGAGCCGCGGGCACCGCCGCCATCGCCTTCCCCTTCTTCTGGCTCCTCAACACCGGACGTCCGGTCTACATCTGGGGGGCACTGATCCTGGCCACCGGCATCGCCGTCCCCGCCATGCTCGCCGCCTCCGGATCCTTCCTCGCCCGCCAATTCCCCACCGAGGTCCGTGCTTCCGGACTGGGTACCGGCCGTGAGGTCGGGGGTGCCTTCGCCGGTGGTCTCGCCCCGCTGGCCGCCCTGACCATGGTCACCATGTCCTCGACCAACGCGACCTGGGGAGTGTCCCTGCTCTTCATCGTCGGCGCGCTCCTCATCGCCGGCGGTTCGTTGTTCGATCAACAACGCAACGTCGACCGCCGCGCCGACACCGCCTAATACCTGAGCCGATGCGTCCGGCCGTTCCTCACCATGGAGGGCGACGGCTGGACGCATCGGTTCGGTGGCAGGACGTCCCGATCGACACGGCCTCCCAGATGAAGGCACTCGCCAGTACGCCGAACCTGGCAGAAATTGACTCAACCCTGCCAGGCCGCTGGGCGCAGTCGAGGAAACCGGAGGGTCAACACGCCATGCATGTGGGAAAAGCACCCGAGCTTCTCCGCTCGATGGTCGCCGCCGGCGCCCTGTCCACCGTCGGTGCCATCCCGGTCTACCTGCTGAGTGCCCAGTCCGTCCTCATCCGCCGCGACCTCGACTTCGACGAGGCCCAGTTCGGGTTCACTGTCAGCGGCTTCTTCGCTGCCGCCGCACTCACCGCGACGTTCGCTGGACGCTTCCTGGACCGCCTCGGCCGCCGCCGCAGCACGGTGCTGGCCGGTGTCACGGCCTGTGCAGGTGGTGCCGGGGTGGCCCTGGTCGCGCATTCCTACTCGATCCTGACCCTCACGCTCGTCGTCCTCGGCGTCGCCAACGCCGTCCTGCAGATCACCGCCAATCTCTCCCTGGCCGACACCATCCCAGCTCATCGGCAGGGCCTGGGCTTCGCGGTGAAGCAATCCGCCGTTCCCCTGGCCATCCTGATCGGGGGGCTCTCGGTTCCCGCGATCGGAACGCTGATCGGTTGGCGGTGGACCTTCGCCTTCACCGCAATCACGGCAGCACTGCTCACGCTGAGGGGACTGCGGATCCGCCCCAGCAGCACCCGCGTGACGGCGACCGCACACCACCTGCAACGCCCACCGCGAGCCGCGCTGGTGCTGGCGTCTTGCGGTATGGGGATGGCCAGCATGGCAGTCAACTCACTCGGGGCCTTCGTCGCCTCCTGGGGATTCCAACTCGGCATCAGCCCGGCCCAAGCCGGCTACCTCATGGCGGGCGGCAGCTGCCTGTCCATCTGCGCCCGACTCATCAGCGGTCAACGCGCGGATCGGCGCAACGGCGGCAACCTCACCGTCGTCATCAGGCAGATCGTCCTCGGAGCCTGCGGCTTCCTGATCTTTGCCATCGACACCGTGCCCACCTTCTGGGGTGCAGCGATCCTCACCTTCTCGATCGGCTGGGCCTGGCCGGGACTACTACTCTTCGCCATCGTGCGGATCGGGCGCGACGCGCCCGGTGCCGCCTCGGGGGCACTCCAAGCCGGGGCCTTCGCCGGCGGCGCGGCAGGCCCGGCGATGTTCGGGCTGATCGTCTCGTACGCCGACTACCCCACCGCATGGCGGACCTGCGCCGCCGCCATGCTGGTCGCCGCCGCCCTGCTGACCGCGGCACGCCGGGGCTTCCTACACGATCTGCGGACGCGACCGCTGTCCCACCCCGCCGATACCGTCCACACGAACGGAATAGATTGCCATGACCACGTCCACCCCAGCAGTTCGCAGCGCAACAACGACGCACCCTTCGCCCGCGGCACCCTCATCGCCGGACGGTATCGTGAACCGACCGACGAGCCGAAAGATGGAAACAACAGTGTCAATGCCGGGTGACGCGAAAGAACACCGCACAGTCTCTCGGGTCACCAACATCCTCGAGCTCGTTGCTCGCAGTGAGAACGGGACCCGCTTCGCCGACCTCGCCGCGGCAATCGACGCTCCCCGCTCCTCTGTCCACGTCCTCATCAAAGGCCTGGTCGCTAACGGCTACCTGCACGACGAGGGCGGCAGGTACACCATCGGTTCGGCCGTCCGCGCACTACTTGCAGCACCAACAGTGCCCATCGACAGCGCCGCCCGGCCCAGCATGGAAGCGCTGCACAACAAGTTCAACGAAACCGTGATGCTCTCCTTCCTCGTCGGAGATGCCGTCGTCTACACCGATGTCATCGAATCGACCCAGATGATCCGGTACTCCGCCCCGCTGCGCACCCGCCGACCGCTCTACCCCACCAGCTCCGGAAAATGCTTCCTCGCGTACGCCGGCGACGCCTTCCGCGAAAGCTATCTCGCAGCGCACCTTCCGGACGAGGATGTGCGAGAGCAGGTCCGAGCCGAACTCCGCACGATCGCAGACGAAGGTATCGCCATCAACCGAGGACAAACCCTTCCCGACGTCAGTGGTGTGTCCGTGCCCGTCTTTGGCCACGGACAGCTACTCGCGGTCCTAGCCATGGCCGGCCCCACAACGCGCATCGCCGACCGTCTCGACGAGTTCGCGGCCGCCGCCAAAGAGGAAGCACGCCAGATAACGACACGTCTAGCCCGCTAGCTGACACCCCGCAGTGCGGGCGGCGCCATTGCTGTGGGTGGTGGTCCGCTTCGGTGGTGCCGGCTATGGGGTGGAGGTATCCCGGCGGCACCTGCAGTCGATTCCCGCGTGGGAGTGGATTGGGCGCGGCAGTTCTCAGGGCAAGCCTAAGCGTGGTGCGGGTGCCGCTGCGGGTGCAGGTGCGGCGGGAGACTGTTATGCCGCGGTGGGTGTGAGTGGGCGCGGGTGTCGCAATCGCGCACGAGGACGGACGCTGGGTCTTTGGCGGACACGGACGAGGTGACCGCCCCGCCCCGTCC
>RRBB01000193.1:0-19947 GCA_006543605.1 Rhodococcus sp. WS4 | reverse complement strand
TGTACTGCCTGCTTTTTATACTCGGCTGTGAAGCTACGTCTCGTCGATCCCATTGCTGTCCCTTCATGGTCGGGAGCCAGTCGCTAATCTGAATCAGGCGACTGTCCACCAAATCGGGAACGGTCCAGTGGCGATCGTGTGCGGGATCGCGCAGGCCTTGTTCGGTCCCGGGCACTCGGTGCCCTGGACGGAATTCACTGCCGACTACGACCGGATCCGCGATTCCATCGCCCGGGTCATTCCCGGGTTCGAGGACTTCAACACCAGGGTCCGCCGGCCGGACGGGTTCGCGCTGCCACACCCACCGCGGGACGAGCGCCGGTTCGTCACCGGCACGGGGAAGGCCAATTTCACGGTCAACGAGCTGTCCTGGCTGCCGGTGCCCGAGGACCGGTTGATGTTGCAGACGATGCGCTCGCACGATCAGTACAACACCACCATCTACGGTCTCGACGACCGCTACCGCGGTGTCAAGGGCGGACGCCGGGTGCTGTTCATCGCCCCCGAGGACATCGCCGCGTTCGGGTACGCCGACGGGGACCGGGTGGATCTGGTCTCCGAGTGGGAAGCCCCGGACGGGACGGTGCAGGAGCGCCGCGCGGACGATTTCCGGTTGGTGCCGTACCCGACGCCGCGGGGGAACGTCGCCGCCTACTACCCGGAGACGAATCCGCTGATCCCGCTCGATCACGTGGCCCGCAAGTCGAACACCCCGGTGTCGAAGGCGATCACGATCCGCCTCGAACGGCGTCTGTGATGGGGCGTGTGACCACCCGGACCCCGGTCACCCGGATCACCGACACCCGGCAGTCCACCCGCCCGGACACCGTGGTGGTGGAGGAGCCGCTCGAGATCCGGGTGAACGGGACACCGCTGGCGGTCACCATGCGCACCCCTGGATCGGATGTCGAACTGGCGCAGGGGTTTCTGCTGACCGAGGGCATCATCGCCGACCGCGCGGACATCGCGTCGATCCGTTACTGCAACAGCGTCGACGACAACGGTGTCAACACCTACAACGTCCTCGACGTCGATCTCGCGCCCGGGGTGTTCCTGCCCGACACCGGGATCGAACGCAACTTCTACACCACCTCCTCGTGTGGGGTGTGCGGGAAGGCGTCCCTGGACGCGATCCGGCAGCGGACGAAGCACTCACCGGCCACCGACACGGTGCGGGCGCCGGCCGCGACGATCGCGGAGCTGCCCGACCGGTTGCGGGCCGCGCAAAAGGTGTTCGAGACCACCGGGGGCTTGCACGCGGCCGGATTGTTCACCCGGACCGGGGAACTGCTCGCGATCAAAGAGGACGTCGGACGGCACAACGCCGTCGACAAGCTGATCGGGTGGGCCACCGAACAGAACCGGGTCCCGCTGCGGGGCACGGTGCTGCTCGTGTCCGGCCGGGCGTCGTTCGAGCTCGCACAGAAAGCGGTGATGGCCGGCATCCCGATCCTGGCCGCCGTCTCCGCACCCTCCTCGCTCGCGATCGACCTCGCCCACGACACCGGACTCACCCTCATCGGGTTCCTCCGCGGCACCACCATGAACATCTACACCCACCCCGACCGCATCACCTGACGTGAGTGGCAATGTGTGTGCCCGCACACATTGCCACTCACATGGGGGTCAGTGTCCGACAATGACCTTCGCGATGCTCACGGGTGCCTGCCGGTGGTGTCGGCGCGGATACCGGCCTCGAGTGCGATCGCGCCCGCTTCACCGCGGGACGCCACGCCGAGCTTCTTCAGCACACCCGCGACGTGGAACTTGACGGTGCTCTCGCTGATGCCGAGGCTGTCGGCGATCGCCTTGTTCCGCTTACCCGTCGCCAGATGGCCCAGCACCTCGAGCTCGCGGGGGTTGAGGTCGCCGAGTTGCTGTTCGTCGGGTCGCGCCGCCGGCAGGTCCAGAGGGATCGCGACCGCGACCCGGGAGCCCCACCCGTCGACCGACTCGACGTCGATGCGGCCGCCGAGTGTGTGCACCCGGCCGGAGAGTTGACGCACGAGGGCGTCGGTGTCGAGACCGCCGTCGCCGTCGTCGCGGACTTCGACCAGAAGGTTCGCTCCGTCGCAGTCCCAGGCGATGCGGATCCGCTCGAGGGCGGTCTGCGCTGCGAACGCGAGGACGGCGCTGCGCACGACAGCCCGGGCGGCGTGCGCCACCTCGCCGGGCAGAGCGCGGCCGTCCACCGGGGGATCGACGTAGTCGACCCGGACGGGGCGGTGCTGGAGCAGCGGCCGGAGTTCGCCCTGCAGCCGGGCGAACGCGGTGGTGACGGCCTCCTCGGTGAGGATGCGGTCGGATTCGCCCGCGGAGCGCAGGGTGACCAGTGCGGCCGACGCCGTCTCGCTTGCCGTGATCCGCGACCGACGGTCGTCGAGGTCCTTGGACCGCAGCGTCGACAGGATCGATTCGAGTGTCGCCGCGTGGAGGTCCGTCAGTTCCACGATGGTCCTGGCCCGCTCGCTCGATGCCGCCCGCGACTCCGCCAGGTACGCCGGGCTCGCCTGCACCACCTGGTGCCGGATCGACACGGCGACGACACCGAATGCGCCCGCCACCAGCGGGACCTCCCGGATGCGCTGCCGCGGTTTCGGGAGAACGAGGAGGAGGGTGCCCGTCGCGTCGAGCAGCGCCCACACCCTCCGCTTCGAGCCGGCGATCACCGCCTGATCGTCGAGCGGAATCCCTTCCGTCATCCGGGTGCGCAGCGTGTCCAGTTCGGCGATGGTGACGCGCTCGACCACCGACGGGTCGCCGCTGACCTTGCGGGGACGGCCCGTGCACTCCCGGGTGAAGATCACCAACGCGGTGTGCGGCCAGATGTCGGCGAGGAACTTGGAGAAACGCACCGCGATGTCGGGCAGCGGACCGTCGATGACGTCCCGCATGGAACCGAGAACATCTGCCGGTGACACCGAAGTCGAGCTTGCAAGAACCACGTGACGAGCCTATCCGCGTGTCGGCGAGTGCAGGGCCCGGGCCGTCCGCTCAGCGTGCCGACGCCGCCCGCGCCGCTTCGGCGACGGCGGATCGCCTGAGCCCGAGCGACTCCAGTGCTCTCGCCGCGGTGCCGTGCTCGGTGGCCGCGACCGCCGCGACGATGTCGGCGCCGGCGATCGGTCTCCGAGCCGATTTCGCGGACGCCACCGCACTCCTGAACGCGGCCTGGGCCGGTGCGGACAGTCGGAGTGGGCCCGTGCGGGGGCGGCTCAGTGCACTGGTCGCCGCCCCGGCGTCGCTCATGCCTGCCGCTGCGAGTGCGTCGCCGTGCACGCGAACGATGGCCTCGCGCAACGCGTCCCGGCTCGACCCGAGACTCTCGAACACTCGCCCGGCCGTGCCGTCCGGCAGTGCGAACGCCCCGAGAAGGAGGTGTTCGAGACCGGGTTCGCGGTCGCCCAGCCGGTCGGCTTCGGCCTCGGTTTCGGCGAACAGGGTCTTCATCGTGCGCATGTCGCGCCAGGCCCGGGTGAGTTTCATCGTGTTCCCCTCGTCTTCTTGTCGCCCGACCGTCCGGGGCCGAGGCGCTTGTGCGCCGCCTGACCCGAGACGCCGAGCGCCTGACCGATGTCCGCCCAGGTCCACCCGGTGGAGAGTGCGTGGGTGACGGCGTCGCGCTCGAGTTGATCGGCCTGACGCCGCAGCGCGACGACGGCAGCGAAAGCGGTGGCCGGATCGGGATCGTCACTCACAGCAATCAACTTAGGTTGATGGGCGAGATCCGTCAACCTTTGTTGATGGCGATGCTTCGCGCCCTCGGCGGTGTCGGATCCCGCCGCGATGGGGAAGAATCAGCCCCGGTCGGGAGGTGGTGCCGCGAACGCGGCCGTCGAGGGGAACGGAAGATGACGGCAGGGTCGCGGGTCGGCACGCAGTTCGGGCAGTACCACCTGCGCGCGCTGTTGGGGCGCGGCGGGATGGGCGAGGTCTACGAGGCGTTCGACACGGTCAAGGGGCGCACCGTGGCCCTGAAACTTCTCGACGTGGAACTGGCGAAGGACGAGACCTACCAGCAGCGTTTCCGCCGCGAATCGCACGCCGCGGCGAGACTGCAGGAACCGCACGTCATCCCGATCCACGACTGGGGCGAGATCGACGGCGTCCTCTACATCGACATGCGCCTCGTCCCCGGCCGGGATCTGCGGTCGTTGCTGCGGTCGCACGGTCCGATGGACCCGGCGCGAGCGGTCGTGATCGTGGAGCAGATCGCGGCTGCCCTCGACGCCGCACACGCGGACGGGTTGGTCCATCGGGACGTGAAGCCCGAGAACATCCTGGTCACGGCCAACGACTTCGCGTACCTCGTGGACTTCGGCATCGCCCACTCGAGTTCGGACCTCCGGCTCACCACCCTCGGCAGCGCGGTCGGCTCCTACGCCTACATGGCGCCGGAACGGTTCGACAACGCCCCGGTGGACGGCCGGGCCGACGTCTACTCGCTGGCGTGTGTGCTGCACGAGTGCCTGACCGGGGCGATCCCGTTCCCGTCGAACAGCATCAGCAGTGCCATCCGGGCGCACCTGACGGCGCCCGCCCCGCGACCGAGCGCGATCCGGCCCGACATCCCCGCCGCGTTCGACGGCGTCGTCGCGACCGGTCTCGCGAAGAGTCGCGATGCGCGGTACCGCACCGCGGGAGCCTTGGCGTCCGCCGCCGATGGTCGGCGAGGTGTCGGGCACCGACGAGCAGGGCTTCCTGCCGCCCTCGGACGCGCGCTGCAACTACACCAACCCGGCAGCGTTCATCGGGCGCACCACGAAATCGCTGGTCGTCGTCTGCGAGACCGGGGTCGGACGGTACTACTACCAGGGCGTCCGCATCAGCGACGGCGCCGCGATCTCCGTCGACGACCCCGTCCCGAACGGGTCCGGGTTCGTCGCCACCAACGCCGGCAACGGCACCCAGTATCGCGTCACCCCGTCCGCGCTGACCATCGTCGGTAGCGACGGGCAGGTCGTCGCCACCGAACCGATGATCGAATCCGCGTACCGCTGAGGGGCGTTCGGGTCAGAGCGCGGCGTTCTTGTCGAACTCGGTGCCCAGCTCCTTCGCGACGCGTTTCAGCATCGGGACGATATGGTCGGCGGATTCGAGGGTGACGCGGGCGGCGGGCCCGGAGATCGAGATGGCGGTGGGGGTCGGCGCGTTGGGGACGGGCACCGAGAAGCAGCGGACGCCGATCTCCTGCTCGCCCTCGTCGATGGCGAAACCGCGTTGCCGGCTCAGCTCGAGGTCGGCGATCAGCGAGTCGGGGTCGGTGAGGGAGTTCTCGGTGTAGGACGCCATGCCCGTGCGGGCCACGAGGGAGCGGACGGCGTCGTCGGACAGTTGGAGCAGCAGCGCTTTGCCGACGCCGGTGCAGTGGGTGTAGACGCGGCGACCGACTTCGGTGAACATCCGCATGGAATGTTGGGACGGCACCTGCGCGACGTACACCGCCATGGTCCCGTCGAGTACCGCCATGTTCGCGGTCTCGCCGGTGCCCTTCACGAGTTCGGACAGGTGGGGACGTGACCACTCGCCGATCAGCTGCGTGGCACTTTCGCCGAGCCTGATCAGTTTGGGACCGAGCGCGTACCGCCGGGTGGGGAGCTGCCGGACGTATCCGCGGTTCATGAGGGTGCGGATGAGTCGGTGAATCGTGGGCAGGGGCAGTCCGGCCAACTCGGCGAGTTCGCTGACGCCGATCGACCCGCCCGCGCTCGCCATGAGTTCGAGCAGCTCGAAGGCGCGTTCCACCGACTGCACTCCGCCGGTGGGCGCCTGCGTATTCGTCGTGGGCTCCATGTCGTGCCTCCCCGGTCGTGTTGTCGCGAGTTGTCGGGACCTTCCATGAAGCGGAAAAACCCGTCCGGATGACGATAGCGCGGTTCCGGCGGATCGCGCCGATTCCTTCCCTACATCGGTTGACAAACCGCTGTGTGACGGCGTTCACTATATCGAGATGCGAAATACAACTTCCATAATATGGAAAACGCCAAGCCTCGAGGGAGGGCCCCGTGTCTGAAGTCGAAATCGCTGCGAAACCCACAAAGCAGCGTTGGTACAGATCACTTTTCGTCCAGGTCCTGATCGGAATTGCCCTGGGCATCGCCACCGGAATCCTGTTTCCGGAGTTCTCCCATCACCTGGCGCCGCTGGGTGAGGGCTTCATCAAGCTGATCAAAATGGTCGTGTCCCCGCTGATCTTCCTGGTGATCGTCACCGGCATCGCCAAGGTCGGCAGCATGAAAGCGCTCGGAAAGATCGGCGGCAAGGCGCTGCTCTGGTTCACGGCCGCGACGACCTTCGCGCTCGGGCTCGGTCTGCTCGTCGGAAACCTCGTCAAACCGGGTAGCGGGCTCAACATCGACCCGGCCACGCTGGACACCAGCGCCCTGGACGAGAAGACGCAGGGCGGCCACCTGCCGGGTGGCGTCGAGTTCGTCATGCACATCATCCCGACCAGCGTGTTCGATGCGTTCGCACAGAACAACCTGCTGCAGGTGCTGCTGTTCGCGATCCTGTTCGGTGTCGCGCTGGCGTCCTTCAGTGAATCGGCTCCGCCGATCCTGATGGATGTGATCGACCAGACGCTGCACGTCATCTTCCGCATCGTCGGCTACATCATGTACCTGGCGCCTCTCGGTGCGTTCGGTGCGATGGCCTTCACCGTCGGCAACTACGGCGCCGGCTCGCTCAAATCCTTCGGAATTCTGATCCTGGCGTGCTACGGAGCGGCACTGGTCTTCATCGTCGTGCTGTCGATCGTCGTCAAGTTGATCACCGGCGTGAATGCGTGGAAGTTCATCAAGTATTGCCGCGAAGAGTTCATGCTCGCCCTGGGCACCGGATCGTCCGAGGCGGTCATGCCCCGCATCATCAAGAAGTTGGACAACGCGGGATGCGACCGCGCGGTCGTCGGTCTGGTGATCCCTACCGGCTACTCGTTCAACCTCGACGGAGCCGCGATCTACCTGTCGCTGGCGATGATGTTCCTGGCGCAGGCGGTCGGGGTGGACCTCGGATTCGGCGAGCAGCTCGCGATCATGGGCATCCTCATCCTCAGCTCCAAGGGAATGGCGGGTGTGCCGGGCTCGGCCTTCGTCGCGCTGTCCGCGACCGCCGCCGCGATCGGTGCATTCCCGGTCGCCGCCGTCGCGCTGCTGCTCGGCGCCGACCGGCTCATGGATTCCATGCGGGTGTTCACGAACCTGCTCGGTAACTGCCTCGCCACCTTCGTGGTCGCGAACTGGGAAGGCATGCTGGACAAGGACAAGATGCGAGCGGTTCTCGACGGGCAGCTGACACCCGACGACCCGGACGACGTCACCGTCCATCCGCACCCGGGACACGAACACCTCCAGAACGCGCCGGAACAGCCGGCGATCGCGAGGCCCGAAGTGCTGACCGCGAACAAGGTCACGGAAGGAACGGTGAACCACCATGCCTGACATCCAGCCCACCGTGGGGTTGCTCGGCACCTGGGGTTACCACGGACTCCTCGACGACGCCGAGCAGGTCGACATCGAGACCCCGTACGGACCGACCTCGGACAGCATCGTTCTCGGGTCGTCAGGGGGCCGCCGGCTCGCCTACCTGACCCGCACCGGGCGCCACCGCAACATCCCGCCCCACCGGATCAACGCCCGCGCGAACATCTGGGCGCTGCACAGCCTGGGCGTGCGAACGATTCTCGCGCCCACCCCTTCCGGCTCGCTGCGACCGGCGATCGGTGTCGGATCGGTCGTCGTGCCCGACCAACTGGTCGACCGCACGGGCCGCACCGACGACACGTTCCACGACGACGACGTCCACATCTCCTTCGCGGACCCCTTCTGCGCCCACGGACGCCGAGCGGTGGTGTCGACGCTCCGCAGGAACGGCTGGGTGGTCAACGACGGCGGCGTGATGGTCGCGATCCGCGGTCCTCGTTTCTCGACCCGCGCCGAATCACGCTGGTACGCATCGCAGGGATGGGACCTGATCAGCATGACCCCGTACCCCGAAGCTGCGCTGGCCCGGGAACTCGACATGTCCTACACCTGCATCGCCCTGGTCACCGATCACGACGTCATCAGCGACACCCCGTGGCCCGTCACCCAGGACCTGGTGCGGGAGGGTCTCGACGCCAACACCAAACGACTACGCGAAGCGCTGCTGCAGGTAGCGATCGAACTGGCAGGCCGGCCCGAAGTGGCGGCAACTGCCCACGGAAGAAGGAGCTGACATGGCTGAACTGTTCTGCAACGGTGGCGCGATGCGAGGCGGAAACCTCCATCACAACGTATCCGCACACACCTTCCTCGGTACGGTCCGGACCGCACCGAACTACCGATTCTTCTCCGTGCGTGACGAATTCCCGGCCCTCCTCCTGACGGAGAGCGGGGGCGCCTCGATCGAGGGCGAACTCTACGACGTCCCGATCGGCGACATCCGCACCGACTTCCTCCCCGACGAGCCCGAGGAACTCGAGCTCACCGTGATCGAGCTGTCCGACGGCCGTTCGGTTCTGGCGGTAGGGCTGCGTCCGGGTCTGCTCGAGAGCAAGACCGGTGAGCTCACCGAGATCACCGATCACGGCGGCTGGCGTCGCTACCGGGGCCTGCCCGAGCCCGACAACACCACAGTCTCCTGAACATTCCGAGAGTGAAAGAACAGCCGATGGATACCTTTGCCTACACCCTGAACTGCTCGATCCTGCTGACCGACGTGCCGCTCCTGCAGCGTCCGCAGGCGGCGCGGGACGCCGGATTCGACGCCGTCGAATTCTGGTGGCCGTTCGACACCGCCGTACCCGGGGACGGTGACGTCGACGCCTTCGTGGCCGCGATCGAGAATGCCGGAGTGCAGCTCACCGGGTTGAACTTCGCGGCCGGAAACATGCCGGCGGGGGATCGCGGACTGCTGTCCGACCCGGCGCAGGTCTCGGCGTTCCGCGACAACATCGACATCACCGTCGGAATCGGAGAACGGCTGGGCACCAAAGCTTTCAACGCCCTGTACGGTAATCGTATCGACGGCGCGGACCCGAAGGCGCAGGACGACACGGCCATCGAGAACCTCGCCCAGGCGGGCAAGGCGGCGGATCGCATCGGTGCGGTCGTGCTCGTCGAACCGGTCAGCGGCACACCGGCGTACCCGCTGAAGACGGCGGCCGACGCGATCGCCGTGATCGACCGGGTGAAGGCCGAGCACAGTGTCGATTCGCTCCGACTCCTCGCCGACCTCTACCACCTCGAGGTCAACGGCGACGACGTCGGCGCCGCGATCGATGCCTATGCAGACCGCATCGGACACGTGCAGATCGCGGATGCGCCGGGACGCGGCGAACCCGGCACCGGAACGCTCGACATCGACGGCTACCTGACGAGGCTCGCCGGACACGGCTACCGCGGATACGTCGGGCTCGAATACAAGTCCACCCGGCCGGACACCTTCGACTGGTTGCCCCGCGAACAGCGCGCGTCCCACGCCGCCCACTGACACACCACCACTTTCGACGGAATCGAGGAGACTCGTGAGCACTATCGCATTCATCGGACTCGGAATCATGGGCAGCCCCATGGCCGTTCATCTCGCCAAGGCCGGCCACCAGGTGGTCGGATACAACCGCTCGCCCGAGCGCACCGCGGCACTCGTCGAAGCCGGCGGCACCGCAGCGGACTCCATCGCCAAGGCCGTCGCCGTCGCCGACGTCGTGGCCGTGATGGTCCCCGACTCGCCCGACGTCCAGGCCGTACTCGCCGGCGAGGACGGAGTCTTCGCGCACGCCCCGGCAGGCGCTCTGATCATCGACTTCTCCAGCATCCGGCCCGACGTCACCACCGCACTCGCCGTGCAGGCAGCCGAGCGAGGATTCCGGCTGATCGACGCCCCGGTGTCGGGTGGCGAGGCCGGTGCGGTCAACGCCGCGCTGTCGATCATGGTCGGCGGCGCCCCGGAAGACTTCGAGGCGGCCAGGCCGATCCTCGACGTCGTCGGGAAGACGGTGGTCCACGTGGGCCCGAACGGCTCCGGACAGACGGTGAAGGCAGCGAACCAGCTGATCGTCGCCGGCAACATCCAGCTCCTCGCCGAGGCGATCATCTTCCTCGAGGCCTACGGTGTCGACACCGCGGCCGCGGTGGAGGTACTCGGCGGCGGGCTCGCCGGATCGGCCGTCCTGAACCAGAAGGCGCAGAAGATGCTGGACCGGTCGTTCGAACCCGGATTCCGTATCGACCTGCACCACAAGGATCTCGGCATCGTGACCAGCGCTGCCCGTGAGGCCGGTGTCGTGACACCCCTCGGCGCCGTCGTCGCTCAGCTGATGGCCTCCGCCCGTGCGAACGGTGATGGTGGCCTGGACCATTCGGGCCTGCTGCGCGGAGTGGAGCGGCTGTCCGGCCG
Organism: Rhodococcus sp. WS4; assembly: GCA_006543605.1. Lineage (GTDB taxonomy): Bacteria > Actinomycetota > Actinomycetes > Mycobacteriales > Mycobacteriaceae > Rhodococcus_F. Next base: position 9,570 of record RRBB01000193.1, on the reverse strand, counting down.
CCCCTCCCAGTGACCCGTTCCAACTCGTAATCCCCGATGGAGAAGTGATATGCCTCGTATGCGCGCCGCTGACGCAGCGGTCAAGATTTTGGAACTCGAAGGTGCCACCCAGGCCTTCGGCCTCCCCGGTGCGGCGATCAACCCGTTCTACGCAGCAATGCGTGACCACGGTGGGATCAAGCACGTCCTCGCCCGCCACGTCGAGGGCGCCTCCCACATGGCCGAGGGGTTCACCCGCGCCAAGGCCGGAAACATCGGAGTCTGCATCGGGACGTCCGGGCCGGCCGGGACCGACATGATCACCGGTCTGTACTCGGCGATGGCGGACTCGATCCCGATCCTCGCGATCACCGGGCAGGCCCCGGTCGCGCGCCTGCACAAGGAAGACTTCCAGGCCGTCGACATCGCCTCGATCGCAGGCCCGGTCACGAAGATGGCGATGACGGTGCTCGAGCCCGCCCAGGTTCCGGGAGCGTTCGCGCAGGCATTTCACTTGATGCGGTCCGGTCGGCCGGGACCGGTGCTCATCGACCTGCCGATCGACGTGCAGTTGGCGGAGATCGACTTCGACCCGGACACCTACCAGCCGCTGCCCGTGTACAAGCCGGCCGCGACCCGCGCGCAGGCGGAGAAGGCACTCGACATGCTGGGGGCCGCCGAACGCCCGCTGATCGTCGCGGGCGGTGGCATCATCAACGCCGACGCCGCGGACCTGCTCGTGGAACTGGCTGAACTGCTGGACGTTCCGGTGGTGCCGACGCTGATGGGCTGGGGCACCATCCCGGACGACCACCGCCTCGCCGCGGGAATGGTCGGTCTGCAGACCGCTCACCGGTACGGCAACGCGACCATGCTGGCGTCGGACTTCGTCCTGGGCATCGGCAACCGCTGGGCCAACCGGCACACGGGTGGACTCGACACCTACCGGAAGGGGCGCAAGTTCGTTCACGTCGACATCGAACCCACCCAGATCGGGCGCGTGTTCGCACCGGACTACGGGATCGTCTCCGACGCCAAGGCGGCGCTCGAACTGTTCGTCGCCATCGCGAAGGAGCGGAAGGCGGCCGGAACACTGGCGGACCGCAGCACCTGGGTCGAGGACTGCGTCACCCGGAAGCGGACCATGCAGCGCAAGACGCACTTCGACGACGTGCCGGTCAAACCGCAGCGGGTGTACGAGGAGATGAACCGTGTCTTCGGGCGCGACACCCGGTACGTGAGCACGATCGGGCTCTCGCAGATCGCCGGCGGCCAGTTCCTGCACGTGTACAAGGCCCGCAACTGGATCAACTGCGGGCAGGCCGGGCCGCTCGGCTGGACGATCCCCGCCGCTCTCGGAGTGGTCGCCGCGGAGCCGGAGACGCCCGTCGTGGCGCTGTCCGGTGACTACGATTTCCAGTTCATGATCGAGGAACTGGCGGTGGGCGCCCAGTTCAATCTGCCGTACATCCACGTCGTGGTGAACAACTCCTACCTGGGACTGATCCGTCAGGCACAGCGCGCGTTCGACATGGACTTCTGCGTGCAACTGGGCTTCGACAACATCAACACCCAGGAGCGGAGCGAGCACGAGACGATGCCCGCGGTCCCGAAGGGGTACGGCGTCGATCACGTCAAGGTCGCCGAGGGCCTCGGCTGCAAGGCTCTGCGGGTCACCGAGCCGGGCGAGATCGCCGGCGCCCTGGAGAAGGCCCGCGAACTCGCCGGAGAACACAAGGTGCCGGTGGTCGTCGAGGTCTTCCTCGAGCGGGTCACCAACATCGCGATGGGCACCGAACTCGACAACGTCGCCGAGTTCGAGGATCTGGCAGAGAGCTGGGAGCACGCTCCCACAGCCCTCATGCTGCTGGACTAGGGGCGCACCGTGACACGTGTACTGGTCGCACCCGACAAGTTCAAGGGATCTCTCACCGCAGCGGAAGTCGCGGACGCCCTCGCCGACGGGCTCCTCGCCGGTGATCCGTCCTGGGTGATCGATCGGGTTCCGGTGGCGGACGGCGGTGACGGCACCGTCGCGGCGGCCGTCGCCGCGGGCTGGACCCCGGTCCCGGTCGACACCACGGGACCGACGGGGCTGCCCGTGACCTCGTCCTACGCGGTGCGCGATTCGACCGCGGTGGTGGAACTGGCGTCGGCCGTGGGATTGGTCCTGCTCCCGGACGGTACTCCGGACCCGCTGGGTGCCAGTACATTCGGACTCGGCACCGTCGTCAGGCACGCGCTAGAGGGGGGAGCTCGCGAGATCATCGTCGGTCTCGGGGGCAGCGCGTCAACCGACGGCGGTGCCGGCTTGTTGCAGGCTCTCGGCGTGCGTGTTCTCGACGCCGAGGGCAACGACGTCGCACCGGGCGGAGCGGCACTGCGTCGCGCCGCCCGGGTCGACCTCACCGGCCTCCACCCTGCGGCGCGGGCGGCGCAGTTCCGGCTCGCCTGCGACGTCGACAATCCGCTCCTGGGCCCGAGTGGCGCCACCGCTGTGTATGCGAGCCAGAAAGGCGCGGCGGCAGAAGAACTGGTCGTTCTCGAAGACGCGATGACGCGGTGGGCGCAGGTCGTGCGCGCCGCGACGGGCCGCGACGACAGCCGGGTCGCGGGGGCCGGTGCTGCGGGCGGAGCGGCGTTCGGGGCGATCTCGGTGCTGGGGGCGGACACCCGACCCGGGATCGACACGGTCCTCGGTCTCGTCGACTTCCGTCGGCGCCTGGCCGCCGCGGACCTCGTCGTCACCGGCGAGGGGTCGCTGGACGCGCAGAGCCTGCACGGCAAGGCCCCGATCGGCGTCGCGACCGAGGCGCGGGCGGTGGGAATCCCCGTCCTCGCCGTGTGCGGCCGAAACCTGCTCAGCGACATTGAATTACACAGCGCCGGAATCTCCGCGGCCTACGCGCTCGCGGATCTGGAACCGGACCTTCATCGATCGATCCGACATGCGGCGGAGCTACTGCGCCGGATCGGCTGCACGATCGCCGCATCGTCCGACGAACTCACCACACTCAGCACACGAGGAGAATCATGACTTCTGCCGACTTCACCGCCCTGCCCGACCTCGCCTCACGAGCCCTCGGCGGGAGCGTATCCGCCGCCAACGACGAACTGTTCGCGCAGCGGGAGAACCTCATCGAGGCGGAGGCCCCGTTCTTCGATCCCGCGGACTTCGGGCACAAGGGCAAGGTCTACGACGGCTGGGAGACTCGCCGCCGCCGGGACGACGGCCACGACTACGCGATCGTCCGGCTCGGCGCCGCCGGCATCATCCACGGGATCGTCGTGGACACCGCACACTTCAAGGGCAACTACCCGCCCTTCATCTCCGTCGAGGCGGCCTCGATCGAGGGCTACCCGTCCATCGAGGAGGTCATGAAGGCGGATTGGCAGACCATCGTCGAGAAGTCCCCGGCCGAGGGACACGCGGCGAACCAGTACGCCGTCGCCGACCGGCACCGTTGGACCCACGTGCGGCTCTCGATCTACCCGGACGGCGGTGTTGCGCGGCTGCGCGTGCACGGTGAGGTCGTGCCCGACCCCCGGTTCCTCGACGGGACCGTCGACCTGCTGGCCGCGGAGAACGGCGGCCGCCTCGTCGGCTGCTCCGACGCGTTCTACGCGTCACCCGCGAACATCATCCTTCCCGGGCGGGCCCGGAACATGGGGGAGGGCTGGGAGAACTCCCGGCGCCGCGGCGGCGGCAACGACTTCGCCGTGTTCTCGCTTGCCGCGGCCGGAGTTCCGCGGCACGTCGAGATCGATACCAGCTACTACGTGGGGAACGCGCCGGGCTGGGTGCGGCTGAGCACCGCCGACGCGCGGACCGCCGACATCGCGGAGGAGGGCGCGTGGGCGGAACTGCTGCCGCGCACGGCCGTACAACCCGACACGCGGCATCGGTTCGTGCTGGACGGCACCGCCGCCGCCACCCACCTGCGGCTCGACGTCTACCCCGACGGTGGCCTGTCCCGACTGCGGCTGTTCGGCGATCTCGACGCGACAGCGCTGTCCGAGACGCGGCGCACCTGGTGGGACGCCCTCCCGCAGACCCATCAGGCGCTCGTCGCCGACCAGGCGCCCCGCTAGCACCCTCTACCCCTTCGACGAACCCGAGGAAACAACCATGCCCAATACCAGTCCCGGTTACTCCATCACCGTTCGCGTCACGGCCCCGGTCGGCGCGGGCACCACCTCGACCCTCGCGGGGGCGGTGGCCTCCGTGAAGGGAGCCATGACCGCGCTGGACGTGGTGGAGAGCCACCCCGACCACATGGTCATCGATGTGACGTGCGACGCGTCCGACGTCGAGCACGCCGAACAGATCGCGTCCGCGATCGCCGACGTGCCCGGTGTCGTGGTAGGCAAGGTCAGTGACCGCACGTTCCTGCTCCATCTCGGCGGGAAACTCGAAGTGGTGCCGAAGGTTCCGCTCAAGCACCGGGACGACCTGTCCCGCGCCTACACGCCCGGCGTCGCCCGGGTGTGCACCGCGATCGCCGAGAACCCCGAGGACGTGCGACGGCTGACGATCAAGCGCAACACCGTCGCGGTCGTCACCGACGGCTCGGCCGTGCTGGGGCTGGGCAACATCGGGGCCGCCGCGTCGATTCCGGTGATGGAGGGCAAGGCGGCGCTGTTCAAGCAGTTCGCGGATGTCGACGCGTGGCCGGTGTGCCTGGACACCCAGGACACGGACGCGATCGTCGAGATCGTCCGGGCGCTCGCCCCGGTGTACGGGGGAATCAACCTGGAGGACATCTCCGCCCCAAGGTGTTTCGAGATCGAGGCCCGGCTCCGCGGCATGCTGGACATCCCGGTATTCCACGACGATCAGCACGGCACGGCAATCGTGGTTCTCGCCGCACTGACCAACGCCCTGCGGGTGGTCGAGAAGGCCCTCGACTCGGTGAAGATCGTGGTCTCGGGTGTCGGCGCCGCCGGACACGCCATCATCCGTCTGCTGGTGGCGCAGGGTGCGACGAACATCGTGGCGTGCGGGCGGGGCGGAATCCTCTCGCCCGACGACACGTCCGACTCGTTCCGTTCGTGGATCGCGGACAACACCAATCCGGAAGCGCGGTCCGGATCGCTGCGGGACGCACTGGTCGGTGCCGACGTGTTCATCGGTGTCTCGGCTCCCGACATTCTCACCGGCGACGACATCGCGACGATGGGCCTCGACTCGATCGTGTTCGCCCTCGCGAATCCCGTCCCCGAGGTCGATCCCGTCGCCGCCGGACAGCACGCTGCCGTCGTCGCGACCGGTCGGTCCGACTTCCCGAATCAGATCAACAACGTGCTCGCGTTCCCGGGCGTGTTCCGGGGTCTGCTCGACGCACACGCCGTCGAGATCACCGACGACATGCTCATCGCCGCCGCCCGGGCGATCTCCGATTCGGTGTCTCCGTCGGAGCTCAATCCCACGTACATCGTGCCGAGCGTGTTCGATGCAGCCGTGGCCCCGGCCGTGGCGGCAGCGGTGCGCGGCATCGCCGGCGCAGGTCGTGAAGGCGATGTCTGACGCGCTCGACCTGCTGTTCCGTGCCCCGCGGGTGATCACCGCGGCGGGGGAGGTTGCGCGGTGCGTGGGTGTGCGGGACGGCCGGATCGTCGTCATCGAACCGTTCGGTGCCCAGCTCGACGCGGACGTCGTCGTCGAACTGGGCGACGACGAGGTGCTGATCCCCGGTCTCGTCGACACCCACGTGCACGTCAACGAGCCGGGCCGCACCGAATGGGAGGGTTTCGCGAGCGCGACCCGCGCGGCCGCGGCCGGCGGCGTGACCACGATCGTCGACATGCCGCTCAACAGCATCCCGCCGACCGTCGATGCCGAGGCCCTGGACGTCAAACGTCGGGTCGCGTCCGATCAGGCGTACGTCGACGTCGGATTCTGGGGCGGCGCCGTGCCCGGCAACGTCCCGGACCTGCGCGCCCTGCACGACGCGGGCGTGTTCGGGTTCAAATGCTTCCTTCTGCACTCCGGTGTCGACGAGTTTCCGCCGTTGGATCCGGCCGAGCTCGAACTCGCGCTGAAGGAGATCGCCGGGTTCGGCGCGATGATGATCGTGCACGCGGAAGACGCGCATGCGATCGACCGCGCGGCGTCACCCGGCGGTGAGAACTATGCGGACTTCCTCGACTCGCGACCGCGGGGCGCCGAGAATCTCGCCATCGCCGAGGTCATCGAGCTGGCCCGATGGACCGGGTGCCGGGTGCACATCCTGCACCTGTCGAGTTCCGATGCGTTGCCGATGATCGCGTCCGCTCGCAAGGACGGCGTGAAGCTCACGGTGGAGACGTGCCCGCACTACCTGTCGTTCGTCTCGGAAGAAATACCTTCGGGAGCAACGCAATTCAAGTGCTGCCCGCCGATTCGTGAAGCCGGGAACCGTGAGTTGCTGTGGCAGGGCCTGGCCGACGGCGTGATCGACTGCGTCGTCACCGACCATTCCCCGTGCACGGTCGACCTCAAGCGGTTCGACATCGGCGACTTCGGTGTCGCGTGGGGCGGCATCGCCTCGCTGCAGGTGTCGCTGTCCGCGGTGTGGTCGGAGGCCAGGCGGCGCGGGCACAGCCTGAACGACGTGGTCCGGTGGATGGCGGAGAACCCCGCCGAACAGGTCGGGCTGAACACGAAGGGGCACATCGCGCTGGGGTATGCGGCGGATTTCGCGGTGTTCGCGCCCGAGGAGGCATTCGTCGTCGACGTGGCCGCCCTGCAGCACAAGAATCCCGTCTCCGCCTACGACCGGCGAGCTCTCGCCGGCGTCGTGCGCAGTACCTGGCTGGCCGGCAAGCGGATCGACCTCGACGAGGCCCCCCGGGGCCGGCTGCTCAGCCGCGGTCTGGCCTGACGCCGCCGCACCCTTGCCGCTGTGGCGCTGGATCCGAAAGATCCAGTGCTACAGCGGTTTTGTCGTGTTCCGCGTGGTGCGACACCAAGATATATCCTGCGGAAATCATTGACCGGTCACTGTTGCCTGGCTCACACTTGGAGGGACCAATGGAACAAGCTTTCCGTGATACGGAAGTTCGTTCGCCGCCACGCAAGGACAGGCACATGCTCATAGACGACCCAGTCTCGCGGCACACCACCACCGTCGCGACGCCGACGCCGCCAGCGACCGAGACGAGTTCCACACTCTACAACCTGGACCTGGCACCCACGAAGGCCTCGGGTCGCCGCTGGGGTAGCTACAGCATCTTCACGCTGTGGACCAACGATGTCCACAACATCGCCAACTACTCGTTCGCCATCGGCCTGTTCGCACTCGGGCTCGGCGGCGGCCACATGATCCTGTCGCTCATGATCGGCGCGATCATCGTCTGCGCCGCGATGACCTACGCCGGATTCATGGGGCAGAAGACGGGCGTGCCCTTCCCCGTGATGAGCCGGATCAGTTTCGGCATCCGCGGCGCCCAGATTCCAGCGATGGTCCGCGCGGTCATCGCGATCGTCTGGTTCGGAATCCAGACCTACCTCGCGTCGATCGTCTTCCGGATCTTCCTCGTCGCCGTCGCGCCCTCCCTCGACCGCTTCGACCAGAACTCGATCCTCGGACTGTCCAGCCTCGGATGGATCTGCTTCATCGGGATCTGGGCGATCCAGATCGTCGTCCTCATCTACGGGATGGAGGCGGTGCGCAAATTCGAGAGCCTGGCCGGCCCGCTGATCCTCGTGACGGTCGGTTCGCTCGCCCTGTGGATGCTGTTCCGAACCGACTTCTCCATCGCCTGGACGTCCGATCAGCCCGCCTCGGGCGGCGAGATGTGGCGCCAGGTCTTCGCGGGCGCGGCCCTGTGGATGTCGATCTACGGCACCCTGATCCTCAACTTCTGCGACTTCTCGCGGCGCTCCCCGTCGAAGACGGCTGTGGTGCGCGGCAACTTCTGGGGCCTGTTCGTCAACGTCCTCGCGTTCGCCGTCATCGCGTTCATCCTGTGCGGCGCCCAGTTCCGAATCGACGGAACCATCATCGACAGCCCCACCGACATCGTCGCGGCGATCCCGAACACCCTGTTCCTGTCGCTGGCCTGCCTCGCTCTCGTCATCGTCACGATGGCCGTCAACGTCATGGCGAACTTCGTCGCACCGTCGTACGTGCTGTCGAACCTCGCCCCCGAGAAGATCAGCTTCCGCAAGGCGGGCATCATCAGCGCCTGCATCGGCGTGGTCCTGCTGCCCTGGAACCTCTACGACAGCCCGGTGGTGATCAACTACTTCCTCGGCGGCCTCGGTGCCGTCCTCGGCCCGCTGTTCGGCATCATCTTCGTCGACTACTGGTTCATCCGCCGCACGAAGGTCGACGTTCCCGCGCTCTACTCGGACAGCCCGACCGGAACCTACTACTACCGCAAGGGATTCAACCTGCGGGCTATCTACGCCCTCGTTCCCGCCGCGCTGGTCAGCACCCTGTTCGCGATCGTCCCCGCCTTCCATCTCGTCGCCCCCTTCTCCTGGTTCATCGGAGCGGGCCTGGCGGCAGCAATCTACGCGGTCGTCGGCGACCGCACCCGGCAGTACGTGGACGTGTCCGGCGAGTCGATCGCCGTGGACAGCGGCCACGGCGACCACTGACAGGAGCTTTCCATGCGCATTCTCGTCGTCAACGTCAACACCACCACGTCCATCACGGACGCCATCGCCAAGCAGGCGGAGGCCGCGGCCGCACCCGGCACCGAGATCGTCGGGCTCACACCGGAGATCGGTGCGGAATCCGTCGAAGGGAACTTCGAGAGCTACCTCGCCGCGATCGCGGTGATGGACCGGGTGCGGTCGTACCCGGAACCCTACGATGCGGTGATCCAGGCCGGCTACGGCGAACACGGCCGGGAAGGTCTGCAGGAACTGCTCGACGTACCCGTCGTCGACATCACCGAGGCCTCCGCTGCCATCGCAATGATGCTGGGGCACAAGTACTCCGTGGTCACCACCCTCGACCGCACCGTCCCGCTCATCGAAGACCGGCTCCGGCTCGCCGGCCTCGACGCCAAATGCGCGAGTGTGCGCGCGAGCGGGCTGCCCGTCCTCGCGCTGGAAACCGACCCCGAACGGACCATCGAGGCGATCGTCGACGAAGCCGAAGCTGCTGTGCGCGAAGACAAGGCCGAGGTGATCTGTCTCGGCTGCGGCGGAATGGCCGGCCTCGACGAGCGGATCCGCGAGCGCACCGGCGTTCCGGTGGTCGACGGCGTCAGTGCGGCTGTGAAATTGGCGGAATCTCTTGTAGGGTTGGGGCTCTCGACCTCGAAGGTGCGCACGTACGCGCCCCCGCGTCCCAAGCAGATCACCGGATGGCCGCTGACGAAACCGCGGTAGCCACCATGCTGTGAGCTGTCCCAGCTTCGTCCTCACCCCGGACGGATCCCACGGCGCCCCACCCCGCGCCCGCAACGATGGAGTATCCCTTGCTCGAACAGACCACGACCTCCGCAGACCACACCCGAGCCGGTTCCGTTCGTGTCATCCGTGAGGGTGTTGCGTCGTATCTGCCGGATATCGATCCGGACGAGACCACGGAGTGGTTGGAATCGTTCGATGGACTGTTGGACCGTTCGGGTCCGACCCGTGCCCGGTATCTG
>RRBB01000192.1:0-20120 GCA_006543605.1 Rhodococcus sp. WS4 | reverse complement strand
GGACACCGATCTGCAACCGTGGTTACATCACAGTTGTGGAATCGGAACCGACACCGGATCAGCGCCCCGACGAGTGGGTGATGCTGGTGTATCGCATCCCCCGGGAGCCCTCGACGCCGCGGATCGCGGTGTGGCGCAAGCTCCGCAAATACGGTGTCTTCCAACTCGCTGACGGGGTGGTCGTGCTGCCCGCCTCCGCCCGCACCCGGGAACAATTCGACTGGGTGGCCGAGGAAGTCGTCGAGGCGGGCGGGCAGGCGGAGGTGTGGACCGCCGTCCCCACCACCAAGGAACAGAGGGAACGGATGCGGACGAAGTTGTCAGAGGATCGGGCCGAGGAGTACGACGAGATCACCGACGCCGCCGAGGCGGCACGGTCGCTGCCCGATCCGGCCGGGCGGGCCAAGAAGCTCACCCAGCTGCGCCGCCGGATGCGGGAGATCGACAAGCGCACCTTCTTTCCGACCGTGCAGCGTGACAGCGCGGAGGCGGCGCTCCGCGAGTTAGCCGCCGGCCAGCCCGACGCGGCGCCGGAGCGAGCGCGAACGGAGGCACGATAAATGAAGTGGGCGACCCGCGCCGGGATCCATATCGACCGCGCCGCCTGCGCGTGGTTGATCCGGCGCAACATCGACTCGGACGCGCAGTTCCTGTGGGTCACCGATCCCGCGGACGTCCCGGGCGATGTGACCGCGTTCGACATGCGTGGTGTCGAACTGTCCCATCATCACGGGGATTGCAGCTTCGAGACGATCCTGCGCCGCTACGAGATCACCGACCCGGTGTTGTGGGTGCTCGCCGAGATCGTGCACGAGGCCGATATCGACGACGGACGCTACGACGCCCCGGAGGCCCCCGGTCTGGATTCGGTGCTGCGTGGACTGTCGCTGACCGGTACCGACGACGACACCCTGGCTGTGGCGACCCGGATCTTCGACGGGTTGTACGAGTTTCATCGCCAGCGCGTCCTGTCCGGCCGCGAACCCTCCTGACGGCGGCCGCTTCCCCGCAGCGATACCCCTTCGTGCCCCACACTTTTCGGAGCCCCATGAACAACCCCGAATCCTCCACCAGCCCTCCGACCGCACCGGCCCGACGCCGCGACCTGATCCCGCTGCGGGAGGCGACCTGGGCGTGGTTCCTGATCTCCCTGCAGACGTTCGGCGGGCCTGCCGGGCAGATCGCGGTCATGCAGCGCACGCTCGTCGACGAGAAACGGTGGATCGGGCAGAAACGGTTCCTGCACGCCCTGAACTACTGCATGCTGCTGCCCGGGCCGGAGGCCCAGCAGCTCGCCATCTACACCGGGTGGCTGCTCAACGGCACGATTGGCGGCTTGATCGCCGGGGTGCTGTTCGTGCTGCCGGGCATGCTGGCGATGCTCGGCCTGGCGGCGATCTACGTCGCGTTCGGCGCCACCACCATCGTGCTGGCCCTGTTCGCGGGGATCGCCCCGGCGGTGCTGGCGGTGGTGGTTCAGGCCGTCACCCGGGTCTCCAAGCGGGCACTGACCCGGCCGGCGCACTGGGTGATCGCGGTCTGCGCGTTCCTCGCGTTGGCCCTGTTCGCGGTGCCGTTCCCGATCGTCATCCTGGTGGCCGGGTTCGCCGGCTGGCTGATCGGCCGCCGCGGCGGCGTCGAAACCAGCAAAAAGACCCCGGAAGACGGCGAGGAGGCGCCGCCGCTGATCGCCGACGATGCCCTGCACGCCGACGCCCCCAGCCTGCGACGCACGATCCTCGTCCTCGGTGTCGGCGTGGTCGCGTGGGCCATCCCGATGGTCGCCGTGGTCGTGTTCACAGGCCGGCACAGCGTGTTCACCGAGCAGGGCCTGTTCTTCTCCGGCACCGCACTGGTCACCTTCGGCGGCGCCTACGCCGTCCTCGCCTTCGTGGCGCAGAAGGCGGTGGAAACCTACGGCTGGCTCACCCCCGGCGAGATGGTCCGCGGCCTCGGCCTGGCCGAAACCACACCCGGTCCGCTGATCATGGCGGTGCAGTTCGTCGCGTTCCTCGGGGCCTACCGCAACCCGGGCGATCTCGACCCGTGGGTCGCGGCCACGATCGGGGCGCTGCTGACCACCTGGGTGACGTTCGTTCCGTGCTTCGTGTTCATCTTCCTCGGCGCCCCCTACGTCGAACGGCTCCGCAACAACACACACCTGACGTCCGCGCTGAACGGGATCACCGCCTCCGTCGTCGGCGTGATCGCCAACCTGGCGTTCTACTTCGCCGTCCACACCCTGTTCGCGGACGCCTCCCTCCTGCACTGGGGCCCGATCCATGTGTTGGTGCCCGACCTGTCCACGCTCCGCCCGGTCGTCGCGGTGATCGCGGTCCTCGCCGGGGTGATGATCTACCGGCTGAACTGGTCCGTCCTGCGCACCCTCGGGGTGTGCGCGCTGCTCGGCCTCGCCGCCGGCCTGGTCGGGCTCCCTGTTACCTGACACATCCACCGCACATCCACATCGATGAGAATGGAGGAACTTCGATGACCCCCACCGCCGCCGGACTTGCACTGGTAGCCACCGAAAACAGTTGCCGTCGACGAGACCCTGCTCGGCCGGTTCTACGAACGCTTCGGCGACCACACCGTCGTCGTCGGCCGCCGAGTAATCTTCCTGGTCACCGGAAAACAACTGGCGCAGTAGCGGACGGAAACCTGACCTGGCCAGCGGACCGGAAGCCGGGTCGTCCGGTACGCGTTCGTCATCAAGACCGCGAGTATGGCCGTCAAACGCCACCGACCAGTCACCGAGACCAGCTGCCGATACTCGGCCAGGCCTAAAGCGAAGCCCATCGATCTGCCAACGGCCGCTGCCCGGCCTGGACACCGTGGCCACGGAACTGACCGCCCCGCGAGAGATTCGGATCGTAGTGATCGCCGGCAGTGCTCGGTCGTCAGACCGTGTCGATGCGATCGAGGGGGTGCCCGAATGGTTCTGGGTGCGGCGCTCGTGCACTGCCCTCCCGGGCCGATCCGGCGGTACCGGCGGTGCGGGTGGCGGCGTACCCGCCGAGCAGGATCAGGGCGATGACGGCGAGGGTGAGCCAGACCGGGAGTTGCCCCTCGTAGCGGTGATGCTGTCGGTCCACGCGGGATCCTGAATCAGATCGAAGAGCTGGCGGTGCAGGCTGTCGAGTTCGTCGTCTCGGTGATCCAGTTCGGCGGCCAGCTCAGGGTCTCGGGTTCGGAGCACCTGCTCGGCCAGGCCCGCCAGCTCTGCTGCCAGCCGGCCCATTCGCTCGAGGAGTTGTTCGGCCTGCCCGGAGGCGACGTGGTTGGGGTGTCGGCGGCGCACGCTTTCGGCTACGTGCTGCGCCAGCCCGCCCATCCGGCTCAGATCCGACACTAGGTGTACTCCGGTGACGACTTGGCGCAGGTCGCGGGCGACTGGGGCCTGCAGTGCCAGCAGCGCGATCGCCTGCTCCTCGCAGGGTCCGCGCAATGCCTCGATCTGTTCGTTGAGGTCGAAGACCTTTTCGGCCGTGGGCAGGTCGGCCTGGGTCAGGGCGTCGGTGGCCGCCTCGATGGCCTGTTCTGCGAGGTGACACATCGACGCCAGCTGGTCGGTCAGCTCGTCGAGTTGCTCCTGGAATTTCATTCGCATGCGTGTATTCGCCCGCCTTTCGTCGGTTTCACGTCGATCAGGGGTTCGGCCCGTAGTCGGCGCAGTGTCCGGTCGATGTCGCCGGAACGGGTGGGTCACGGTGTCGTCGCAACCGGAGTGTCCGACTGGGATGCGGTGGTGGGGTCGGCCGGTGTGGTGTCGGTGGGAATTTCGGTGGGTGTCGGTTCTGTGGATGGTTGCGCCGGTTCGGTGGGCGGGTCCGATGTGTCGGGAGGAGTCGTCGGTGTCGGTGCCGGTTCGGTTGTCGGCACTGTGAAGGTCACGGGAATGACCGTGGCGGGCGGAGCCTTGCGTGTCGTGGGTGCGGCGGTGGTGTCGAGTTCGGTGGGGATCTCGACGACTGGATCGGCCGGATTGACCGGTACGGGTAGGGCGAGCGCCACCAGGTGGGGTGCCCGGTCGGCCGGAGGCAGCTCGATCGGGTCGGGGGCCGGTTCCTCGGGGGCTGCGGTGATGCTTGCCGATGGAAAGTGTGGTGGTCCTGCCTTTTCGAGCAGACGAACTCCGTGTGCGGTCGGTGGCCGAAGCGGGGCCGCCAGGTTGTCGTCCGCTGCCGGGGCGGTGTGGAGGAACCAGGGCAGGGTGAGGGCTGCGGCGGCGACCACCACTGCGGCTACGGCCCGGAGGTGACGGGCCGACGGCCGTGGTCGCGGGTCCTCCCGTACCGGTACCGGCGTTGTCGGTCGGGAGGCGGCGGCGAGCAGCGCGGCACCCCGGGCCTCCACGGTGTCGGGGTGCGGCGGAGCAATCACCGCCATGCCCAGGTGCTCGAGGTACTCCGTCAGCCCCGGGGGCGGTGGGGCGCCGGCGACGAGGACGACGTCGAGGGCGGAGGTGTCCAGGCCTGCGGAGCGGAGGAAGTCGGTGACCAGGTCGCCTGGTGAATGTGAGCCGTCGGGGACCTGCCCCGCCTCGTCGATGTGTTCACCGAACTCTGTGGCACGCAGGGGTCGTCCGATGATCGGATCGGCGTCGCTGGCGGCTCCGAACGTCACGATGGTCAGGTCGAGGCTGTCCGGGCCGAGTTCGTAGACGAGTGCGAGACCGGCGGAGAGCGGCGTGTGCTCGGCCTCGAGCCAGGCGAGGGCGGCGACGGGTGCGGGAACCAGTCCGACCCGGGCCAGCCCGGCCCGGTCGAGCGCGGCCCGCAGCTCGACCACGGCGTCGGCGGAGTGCACCGCCGGGTGTGTCAGCACGATGGGAGTGTCGTTCGCGACACCGGTTTCGGCGATCACACAGTGCGCGGCGACGGCGACCAGGTCCTGCCCGGTGTAGTGGTGGCCGTCGCCGGCGACGAGGACATCGCCGATCCGGTGCGCGAACTCGGAGACCACCCCCGTGCACTCTGGTGGGTCACCCAGGCGCACGGTCGAGTCCGGTCCGAATGTCAGCGTCGACCGGCGCATGAGTACCGACCCTGCGACCTGCTCGCCGGGCGCGGTGGCGGCGACCGCGGCTGCCGTCCCGATACGAAGTCCGAGACCTCGGGTCATGGTGTCACCCTGTTCAGTTCGCGGCGCGGAGGCGGCCGAAGACGCCGTCCTTCTCGTCGGCGGGGCCGGCGGTGAAGTAGAGCGAGTTGCTGTCGCCGAGGCTTTCCCCGTTGCCGAACAGCAGCCCCCACAGTCCTTCCACACCGAGAACGGCACCGGATTCGTCCCGGACGTAGTCGACGAACGCCCCGGTGGTGTCGTCGAACGCGGCGATGCGTCCGGCGCCACCGAAGTTGCCGACCAGGATGCTGCCACTGAGCGCTCCGAAGTCCGCCGGTGCGACGGCCACACCCCACGGTGCGTTGAGGCGGCCGCCGTCGTCGAGCACCCGCACGAGGTTGCCTGCCCGGTCGAATTCGGCGACCTTGCCGCGGTCCGGGCGGTCGCCGGCCGCGGCCTCCTGTTCGGCGTCCAGCGAGTCCTCCTCGCCCGCATCGAATTCGTGACCGTCGGCGGAGTCCTCGGCGGCCTTGGTGACGGCATAGGTGACGAAGACGCGGTCGCCGGCGGTGACGAGGTTGAACGGTGCCGGATCACCCGGCCGGGCCCGCTTGCCCGACCCCGGGTCGGCGGGATCGATCGGGTCGCCGGTCGCGAACGGGTTGACGAAACCCTGCGTCGGAACCGGGTGCCAGGCCTTGTCGAATTGCCGGATCTGCGGGTCGGCGCCGAAGTCGGCCGCCCACAAGGTGTCGTCGCGGCCCGGGGCGAGTGCGAGGCCGAAGAAGTTCATCCCGACCGGGCCGCCGTCGAACATCTGCAGCGCGGGTCCGTCGTGGCGGACGATCCGGCCGTCGGTTCCCTGTTCGGTCCAGCCGGCGATGCGGCCGGTGTCGGTGGCGAAGAGGAATCGGGCGGACCCGGCGAGCAGCTCGGGGTGCCCGTCGACGTCGACGGGTTGTCCGGTGACGGCGAAGCTGTCGGAGTTCAGGGGTGCGGGGTTGAACGCGACGCCGGTGATCTTCCCGCCGCCGGTGTCGGAGGTGTCGGAGTCGGTGCCGGGGATGGTGACCTCGTGCAGGGCGTCCTGGTGCAACGGGCGCAGTGCCGGGTCGGGGGAGGCGCTCACGTCGCCGACGAACTCGTACGAGGTCCCGCCGCCGCCGACCCAGAAGTGTCCGCCTTCGCCTTGCGGGCGGATCGCGATGCCCCAGGCGTTCACCATCTCGGGGAACGTGGCCGCGGCGCCGTACGAGTCGTTGCTCGCCACCAGCGTTGTCGCGGCATAGCGGTTGCCGGGCAGCGCCCCGGTGTCGGCGGTCGGGGCGGCGGGGCTGCATCCGGTGGCGCCGAGCAGCAGTGCGGCGAGCGGCGCCGCGCAGGCCGCGGCGACCCGGCGTGGTGTGTGTCGTTGCATGACAGATCCTTTCGAGAGTCCGGTGCCGCCCGCGGTCGCGTTCTGACCGGAGGGGGCGGAGAGGGGTGTCGAGAGTGCGGGGCGTTGCGTTCGACGGCGTCGGAGAGTGTCAGTGTTCGGCGTTCCAGAAGCCGATCCATACCGCTGTCCACCAGCAGATCTGGGAGATCGTCGCGGTGGTCGCGCCCCAGAGGGTCAGGGTGGGTGCGAGCGAGACGGTGGCGGCGCGGGCCATGCGCCGGCTCAGGATCAGTGCCTGCAGACCGTTGAGGGTCAGGATCAGCACGCAGGCGACCTTGATCCGGGTCAGGGTCGAGGCGAGGTTGGGTTCGAGCAGGGCGCCGCTGGCGACCAGACCGGCCAGCCCGGCCCAGATCGGCAGGTGCAGCCGGTGCGCTCCGGTGATCGCCTCGGTGAGGGTCGATCGGCCCGATACCCACAGCAGTACCAGGTAGTCGGAGATCAGGACGCCACCGAACCCGAGCACGAGGGACGCCAGATGCACGAACAGCGCCGCCGTGTGCAGCAGCGGATCGACGGTGACGTGCGCCGAGATCCACAGCACCACGGCCACGGTCACGGAGGCGAGCACTCCGGCGAGCGCGATGGTCCACCAGGAATCGTGCAGTGCCAGTGGCCGGTCCGGCTCACTGGCCAGTATCCGGCGAGTGCCCGTGACGACGGCGTGCGATGGCGGTGTGCCCCGGTCCTCACCCCAGATGATCCGAGCGGTCTGGGCCGGCCGCACCGGAAGTGGAGTCACCGGGGACCGGAGGGTCGGTGCGGTCGGCGACGAGGTCGCGGGGTCGGCGGTCGTCGAGTCGGCGGGGGAGGGGGAAGTGTTCTGCATCGGTGTGTCCGGTCCTGGTGAAGAGTGCGCGAACGGGTATCCGCACCGAGTCGGTGCGGTGGGTGGCGCGCGCTGCCCCGGACGCCGTGACCCATGGGGGAGTGGTGTGCTGAACTACCGCACGAGAAGGCTCCACCACTCGAAGTCTGTGCCTTGCAGTCCTGTTCGGTCTGTCGTCGACCGATCAACGCTGTGGGGGCCGGCGTCGATCCGGCCCAGGGGGCGAACGTGCATGGTCACGAGCACTCCTCCTCGACGTTCACAGCCCCTTCACGGGGTGTAGCTAAGGCTGTCCTTGCTTGCTTGGCGGTATAAGTAAAAATGTTCGTACACCCGAAGTCAATCATTGTGACATCGAGCACATCGCGGTGTTCGATCCTCTCGCGTCCGCTCCGAACGCCGTGTCGCTCATGCCGATCTGCGGCAGCGGGACGCTCCGGCGCCGCGGCCAGCTCGTTCGGGACCCAGTGTCCAGGTGGGCAGGCGTTCACGTCGCGACGCAGCGCGGTGGCCACCGATCACAACACGCTGGCGGACCTGCGACCGGACGCGAAGCGCAAGTCCGCATCCGGGCCTCACCCTTTGCACCCATGCAGCGTCGCGACACGCGGATCCCCACCACCCCGGCGCAGCGCAACGTCTCACAGGTCGTACGCCACGGCCTTGCCGAGGACGCGGATGCCGACGCGATCGCCCGGGGTGAGGGCGGTGGCACCGAAGCGGCGGACGGTGACCCGTTCGGAGACGACGCCGTCCGCGTTGTCGAGGCGGATGCCGAGCAGCATCTCCGATCCGAGGTATTCGACGTCGACGACCGTCCCGGTTACCCCTGCGCCGTCCGTGGTCACCTCGATCTGCTCCGGCCGCAACATCACTCGGGCATTCCCGCGGACACCGTTCGAGGCCACGGCCACGTCGCCGAGGGCGCAGCGGGCCCGGCCGCCGTCGACGCGCGCCGGCAACACGACGGCGTCACCGATGAACTGTGCGGTGGGGACGTCGATCGGGGTGGAATAGATTGCGCGCGGGGGACCGATCTGGGCGAGCCGGCCGGCACTCATCACCGCGACCCGGTCGGCGAACGACAGCGCCTCGGGCTGGTCGTGGGTGACGAGGATGGTGGTGATCGCGGCCTTCGCGAGCACGTCGGCGACGATCCTGCGGGTGTTCGCCCGCAGGCCGGCGTCCAGTGCGGAGAACGGCTCGTCGAGTAGCATGAGTTCGGGTTCGCGGGCCAGCGCCCGCGCGAGTGCGACCCGTTGCTGCTGCCCGCCCGACAGCTGGTCGGGTCGGCGGGACGCGTACGACGGGTCCAGTGACACCATGTCGAGGAGCCCGTCGATCTTCGACGCGGTGCGGGCCCGGCGGGGCAGACCGAACCCGACATTCGCGCCGACCGTGGCGTGCGGGAACAGTGCCCCGTCCTGGGCGACGTACCCCACCGACCGCCGGTGCGCGGGCGCCCAACCGCCCCCCGCGACGACCCTGCCGGCCAGGGCGATGGTGCCGGCATCGGGCTTCTCGAAGCCCGCGATCAGGCGGAGCAGGGTGGTCTTGCCGCAACCGGACGGCCCCACGATCGCCGTCGTGGATCCGGCCTCGACGGCGAACGTGACGTGCCGGAGGATCGCCGCGGCGCCGAACGACTTGTCGAGTTCGTCCACTTCGAGTGCGTATGTCATAGTCCCGCTACCTTTTTCGACTGGGAGAAGAGAACGTAGGTCATGGGCAGCGACAACACGATCATGATCAGTGCGTACGGCGCGGCGCCGGCGTAGTCGATCTCGCTGCTGCGCGACCAGAACTGCATCGACAGGGTGCGGGTACCGGTGGGCGCGAGCAGGAGGGTGGCGGTCAGCTCGTTGACGATCCCCAGGAACACCAGAGCCCCGCCCGCCGCCGTGGCCGGGGCGGCCAGCCGCAGCGTGACCCGGAAGAAGGCCGACAGCGGCGAGACACCCAGCGACTGCGCCGCCTCCTCGAGCCCGACAGGCGCCTGCGCGAGTCCGGCCCGGAGGTTCACCAGGGCACGCGGCAGGAAGAGCAGCGCGTAGCCCGCGATCACGACGGCCACGCTCTGATAGAGCGGGTGGAGGTAGCGGATGGAGACGGTGACCAATGCCAGTGCCACCACGATGCCGGGCAGCGAACTCGAGATGTAGGTGCCGCCCTCGAGGAAGCGGCTGAAACGTCCGCGGTGGCGGATCGAGATCCAGGCGATCGGGAAGGCGAGTACACATGTCACGACGGCGCCGGCGATTCCGAACCCGAGAGTCTGTACGAGCGCGGACGCGAGGGCGTCCCACTCCCAGACCGCGCTCCCGCCGATGACGAGCCACCGCAGGACGCTGACGACCGGGACACCGACGGACGCCGCGATCAGCACCCCGAGGAACGCAAGCACGATCGGCGAGTACCGCCAGCCGAGTTCGGCGGGCACCGCCGGGCGGGCCGCACCCGACCCGATCCGGGCGTACCGGGCGCTGCCGCGGACGACCGATTCGATCACCAGCAGGGTCAGGCACAGCAGCACCAGGACACCGGCGAGCATGGTCGCCGCGGTTCCGTTGAACGTCGACTGGTACTGCTCGAAGATCGCTGTGGTGAACGTGTCGAACCTGATGAAGACGAATGCGCCGTATTCGGCGAGAAGGTGCAGCGAGACCAGCAGCGCCCCGCCGGCGATGGCGAGGCGCAGCTGCGGCACCACGACGCGGAAGAACACCGCCCACGGTCCGAGTCCGAGTGCTCGCGCCGATTCCTCGACGGCCGGATCCAGCCGGCGCAGTGTCGCGGCCGCCGGAATGTAGACGAGGGGGAAATACGAGAGGGTCGCGATGAGGACACCGCCCGCCAGCCCGCCGAGGGAGGGAATCGCCGTCACCCAGGAATAACTGTTCACGAACGCCGGAACAGCCAGAGGCGCCGCGAGAAGCACCGCCCACACCTTCGCCCCCGGAACCCGGGTGCGCTCGACGAGCCAGGCGGCGAGGACGCCGACGACGACGCAGATCGGCACCGTGACCACGACCAACAGCACGGTGTTCGACAGCAATTCGCGTACCCGGGGTCGGAACAGCAACGCCGACGCGGTGTCCCAGCCCGTGGCGATGCTCTGCACCACCACGTAGCCGAGGGGGATGAACGATGCGGCCACCACGATCACCGCGGCGACCGCCAGCGGGAGTGGCATGCCCGGCCGGGCGGTCGGGGGACGCGTCGTGGCCGCGTCTCCCGACCGCGCGCGGCCGATCAGTGCGAGATTCAGAGCAAACCGGCTTCCGTCATGAGTTCGGTGACCTGCGGGCTGTTGAGCTTCGCGGGGTCGACCTGCGGGGCCCGCAGTTCGGCGAGGGGAACCAGCTTCGGATTCGCGGGCACGCCGCTGCCCACCGTGTACTCGAACGACGTCCCCGTCTGCAGGACGTCCTGCCCCTTCTGGCCGGTGACGAACTTCAGGAACTGCTGTGCCGCATCCTGCTTCGTGCTGGACTTCAGAACACCGCCACCGGAGACGCTGACGAACGCCCCCGGATCCTCGTTCTTGAAGTAGTGCAGGGCGACGTTGTTGCTGTTCTCACCGGTCTTGGCCTGATCACCGAACCAGTAGTAGTGGTAGATCACCCCGCCCGGGATCTCCCCGGCGTTGACGGCCTTCATCACCGCGCCGTTGCCCTTGTAGGTGCGGACGTTCTCCTTCATCCCGGCCAGCCACGCCCGGGTGGCGTCCTCGCCCTTCAGTTCGAGCAGTGCACTGACGATGGCCTGGAAATCGGCGCCCGACGGGGACGCCGCCCAGCGGTCCTTCCATGCGGGGTCCTGCAGGTCGAGCAGCGACTTCGGTAGCTGGTCCTGGGGCAGAATGTCCTTGTTGTACGCGAATACGGTGGAGCGGGCCGCGATCCCGGTCCACTTGCCGCTCGACGGCCGGTACTGGCTCGGGACCTGGTCGAGGACGTCCTTGTTCACGTCGGCGAAGAGCCCGGCGTTCTCCACCAGCGTCATGGCCGGGGAGTTCTCCGTGAGGAACACGTCGGCCGGCGACTGGTCACCCTCGGCCACGAGCTGGTTGCCGAGCTCGGTGTCACTACCGTTGCGCAGTTCCACCTCGATGCCGGTCTCCGCCGTGAAGGCGTCAGCCCACTCCTGGGTCAACGATTCGTGCTGCGCGTTGTACACGGTGATCTGGTTGGCGGCGCCCGAGTCGGTCCCGTTGTCCGAACCGGAATCCGAGCACCCCGACACCGTCAGCACCGCGGCGGTGGCGAGCGCCACCCCCGACATCAGTCCGATCCGCATCCTCATCGTCCGTCCTCTTCCGCAGCGGGACCAGTCCCAGCCGTCATTAGAAAATGATGCTACCCACAGGATTGGCAAACCTAACCATTCGAATTTGGGGGCCTACGGGCCGGGCGGGGAGGCCAGGCCCGTCCGGGTGAGGAGGACAGGAGAGGCAAGGTGCGGTTCGGCGTGGTCGTGCATCGATCGGTTCCGGCCATGCGATGGAGCGCTCCGATTCTCGCTCCCGACCCGCTTGGAATCATTGCGGCTGCCGGCCGGCGGTCACGTGCCTTCGTGCGGCGACGCGCTGGTTCGAACCAAGGATCGATGCGATCGGGTTCCGGTCCGATTTCGTCCGCACGGCACCGGGCCGTCGGCGCAGGCCGAGTACGAAGGTCACCGCCTGCCAATAGAGGATGCCGACCAGAATCGACAGCACCAGCGCCAACCAGGGATGGTCGTCGCGCAGCGGCAGATACACCTGGAAGTGCGTCAGGTAGATGTAGAGGGACGCACTCGCCAGCACCCCTCCCACTCGGCTCAGCATCGTGGGGCAGGGGACGGACCGGAACCAGACCAGCAGGCAGAGCCCACCGACGACGATGATTTCCCGTCGAGTCTCGCCGAAGAAGAACCCGGGTACCGTGGCCACGACCACCGCGGTGACGCAGAGTCGATGCCAAATGGTCGTCGACTTGGCGGCTGCCCAGCCGAGGGCGAACAACCAGAAGACCACCGACGCGCTCAGGATGCGATTGCGGCTGTCGTCGACATCGACCAGCCCGTACCGGGTGAGCAGGCCGAGGGCCACGAACCCCATCGCGAACCAGAACGGGTGCCTGCGCTCGATGCGGTCGACGAGCGGTATGGAGAGCACCGCGGCGGCGGCGAGCACGATGTACACAATCGCCTCGACAAACCAGTATCTCCACTCGGCGGACCACCCGTCCGGACCGAAGATTCCGTTGAGCAGGAACGCACTGGTGATCCGGTAGTCCCCGGTGAGGGCGATGACGGACCCGATCCACACCATGCTGGGAACGGCGATCCGGGCGACGCTCCCGAGTGTGTGGCGGACACGGTCGGTCCGCTCGGCTGCGCCGAGGTGGAAGCGTGCGAAGTTGTAGCCCGCGATCCCGAGGAGCACGTGCGCTCCGCCGAGCAGCGTGAACAGGTGAATGTGCGAGCCGGCGATCAGCACGATCGCCACCGCGCGGAGCAGGACGTTGGTTTCCACTGTCCGCCAGCGGTGTCGCCGCGGAGCCGCTGCGAAGTCCCCGACACGGGTGGTGTGCCAGTTCTCGGGGAGGTAGCCGAGCATCTCCTCGAGTCGCAGGGACATCCGCACGTAGGACAGGGAGTCGCCGCCCAGGCTCACGAACGTGCTGTCGTCGGTGACGTGCGTGCAGTGGAGGATGTCGGCATACAGCGCCCTTACGGTGCCGGGGTCTGTGGTCGGTTGTGTGGCCCGCGGGGGTTCGGACGCGTGTGCCAGCTCGGCGACGGCGCGGAGGTCGGGTTTTCCCGTGGAGGTCCGCGGAAGCTCGTCGACGGGGAACACCCGGATGGCTGCGACGGGAAGACCCGAGGCCCGGGCGGTCGCGTGCCGGACCGTGTCCACATCGCCGCAGTTCTGGACGGCCACGATCAATTCGTCCGTTCCGCCCACGCAGCAGGCCGTCAGCCCGTGCTGCGCGAGTGCCGACTCGGCGTGCTGCAGGTCGATCCGCAGTCCGAAGACCTTGGCGAATCGGCTGCGGCGACCGACCACCTCGTACAACCCGTCACCCGTCTGCCGGGCGAGGTCACCGGTCCGGAGTTCGCCGCCCAGGGTGTCACCGAGGCGCAGGTCCTCGGGGGTGTGGGCGTAGCCGAGCATCACGTTCGGCCCCGCGTAGATCAGCTCACCGGCGCCGTCCGGGGCGTCGGCGACCGGTTCGAGCCGGAAGGATCCGCCGGGAATCGGCCGGCCGATCGACTGCGGGTGGGTGGCGGCGAGTTCCGGTGGCAGGTACGCCATCCGGGCCGTCGCCTCCGTCTGCCCGTACATGACGAACAACTCCCAGCCCCGCCGTCGACCCAGATCCGCGTAGGCCCGCACCCGGTCCGGTGCCAGCCGCCCGCCGGCCTGCGTGATGTACCGCAGGTCGGGCAGATCCAGTTCGTCGAACCCGATCCGGTCGAGGAGATCGAAGGTGTAGGGCACACCCGCGAAGCTGGTGCCGCGGTGGGCCTTGACGAGGTCCCAGAACCCGGGGTCGGTGACCGAGCGGCTCGTGAGGATCAGGGCGGCGCCGCGGAGGAGGTGGCTGTGGATGACCGATAACCCGTAGCAGTAGTGCATGGGCAGCGTCGTCACCGCACGGTCGGTGGCGCCCTGGATGTCGAGGTATTCCGCGATCGCCTCGGCATTGGCCTGCACGTTGCGGTGCGAGAGGCGGACGAGTTTCGGTGATCCGGTTGATCCGGAGGTGCTCAGCAGCAGTGCGAGGTCGGGATGCAGCAGGTGCGCGGAGCGCTCACGGACCTTCTCGACGACCGTGCGCCCGTCGGCGCTGCGCACCACGACGTCGGGTCGGTACGCGGCGATCAGGGCCTCGCGGCTGTCGGGATTGTCGCCCGGTGCCAGCAACACCGGATGCCCGGCGAACAGGGCCGAGAGATAGGTGATGATCAGATCGATCTCGTTGCTGCCGGCGACCAACACGAGACGTCGGGTCCCGCCGAGCCGTGAGGCCACCCGCTCGACGCGTTCTGCCAGGTCACGGTAGGTGACCGTCTCGCCCGGTGCGATCAGCGCCGGAGAGTCACCGAATCGTCCCAGCTCGCGCGCGAAGCGCACACCGGGGCGCTCTACATGGACGGACGGGCTGGACACCGACCGAGTCTATAAGGCATGCCGTACCTAACACGCCTGGTGGTCACGCCATAAGCACCCGCGGTGCAACCGGTCTGCAGGCGTGCACTGCCCGGGAGCTGAGACGGGGCGGCATTGCTTAATTCAGACTGTTCTGAATTCAGTTGATTCTGTACCGTATGGGCATGGACACCGTGACCCGCACCGAGGCGTTGTCGAGATTCGGCTACGCGTTGTCGGATGTCACCCGCACCCGGATCCTGTTGAGCCTGCGGGAGGGGCCGGGGTATCCGTCCGAGTTGGCGGAGTCGATCGGGGTGTCGCGGCAGATCCTGTCGAACCATCTGGCCTGCCTACGCGGGTGTGGGCTGGTGGTGGCGGTGCCGGAGGGGCGTCGCAGCCGGTACGAACTGGCGGACCGGCGGATCGGGCACGCGCTCGACGACCTGCTCGCGCTGGTGCTGGCGGTCGACCCGGCCTGCTGCCCGGCCGCCGCCGACGGTGACTGCTGCTGATTCCCCACTGAATTCGCTTGTAGAACAAGGATATGAGCACGCTCACCGCCGGGGTGCGGGCGCTGTACGAGCGCGAAATGACCGCCGCCGGTGCCGCTGCGGACAGCGCGGCGCGCTGGGAGCACCTCGAGCGGGCGCACATCGTCTCGCAGCCGTATCCGTGGCTACACACCCGCAACCATGTCGCGATGTTCGTGCTGGCGCTGCGCCAGCACGATCGGCGGGAGGCGCTCGGCCAGGTGGACCGGATCATCGTCGCCGCACCGGGTTCGGCGCTGGGCCGCTACCCGGAGGGCAACACCGGCCGGGTGCAGGCCGGGTTGATGACACCGATGCCGATTCCCACCGACCTGGCCGACGAGATCGCCCACGCCGCCGCCTGAACTAGGTCCCTCGGGTGGTCAGGGCAGGGTGGTCCAGTACGAGAAGAACCGGTGCAGCACCAGCGCGGCGACGCCGAGCACCCACACGGTGACCGGCAGTAGATGGTTTCCGCCCGCGGACACCACCTCCGCCGGCACCGGGCGGGTGAAGGTGCCGTGGTGCAGGTTACGCAGGGTGACGTACCAGAAGATCGGAATGGTCACCGCCCACACCACCATGCAATACGGGCACAGTGCGCCGATGACGTAGAGGCTCTGGGCGATCAGCCAGTGCACGAACAACGCCGCCGCCGTGACCCCGATCTGCAGTCCCAGCCAGTACCAGCGGGCGAAGCGGGCGCCGGCGAGCAGCCCGGCCCCCGTAGTGGCGACGACCGCGAACCCGGCGATGCCGAGCAGCGAATTGGGGAACCCGAACACCGAAGCCTGCTCGGTGGCCATCACCGAGCCGCAATTGAGGACCGGGTTGAGGCTGCAGGACGGGATGTAATTGGAATCCGCGGCCAGGGCGAACTTCTCGACGGTGAGTACGAACGCCGCTGCCAGGCCTACGATTCCGCCGATCAGCAGCAGCCACGGCAGCGACCGGGCGAACGGGGCACCCTCACCGGGCTCGAGGTGGGGGCCGGCGCGGCGGCGGCGTCAGCGGAGGGCGGCGTCGAGGGCATCGGTGAGGTCCTGGTAGCTGGTGGGCTCGAGTCGTCGGCCGTCGAGGAAGAACGTCGGGGTGCCCTGCACGCCGAGGGCTTCGCCGTCGGCGACATCGGCATTGATCCGGTCGAGGGTGGCGGAAGCGGTGTAGGCGGCGTCGAACGCGGCCAGATCGAGCCCGAGGTCGGCGGCGAAGCCGCGGAACACCTCGTCCTTCGGGGTCCGCTGCTCCCCCCACTCGGCCTGCGTCTCGTACATCCGCTGATACATCTGCTCGAATCTGCCCTGCTGGGCGGCGGCCTCGACCGCCCGCGCCGCCCGTTCGGCGTTGACGTGGCCGGGCAACGGGAAGTAGCGCACCACGAAGCCGACCCGGTCGCCGTACTCGGCGCGTAACTGTTCGATCGCCGGATACACCGACCGGCACGCCTCGCACTCGAAGTCGAGGAACTCCACGAACGTCACACTGCCCTCCGGGGCGGCGGACAGGCGGTGACTGTCCGCGCGCACCACCATCGACGCCGGATCCACCGCCTCTGCACCCGCGGCGGGGTCGGGGCCGGAGCGGCCCACCAACAGAATCGCCGCCGCCACGACGACGAACGCGACCACCAAGGCCACCGACAGCCGCACGCCGCGGGTCATCGGGGCACCGCCGAGCCGACGGAGAATCCGGAGAAACAGGACAAAAGAACCATTCGGACACACTAACGGTCGTTGATACGACCTGGTGGAGCGGGTTCCCCATCGTATCAACACTCGTTAGTATGTCGATATGGCTGATGACACCGTGGATACCTGCGACCTGCTGTGCCTCGATCTCCCGCACGCCGAACAGATCCGCGCCGGGCTCCCGGCGCTCCGGCAGATAGAACCCGCCGCCGCGGCCGCGCGGGCGCTCGGCGATCCCACCCGGCTGACCATCGCCACCGCCCTGCACGCAGGTGGCGAACTCTGCGTGTGTGACATGGCATGGGTGGTCGGTCAGGCGCAGAACCTGGTCTCACACCATCTGCGGCAGCTCAAGACTGCCGACCTGGTGACCTCCCGCCGGCAGGGCAAGTTGGTGATGTATGCGCTGACCGAGCGCGGCCGGGGGCTGGTCCGCGCGGTACTCGGCGACGACCTCGCCGCGGTGACCACCAGCCCCGAGGGCAGCATCGAGATTTTGGAGGTCGGCCGTGGCTGACGCGTGCTGCGGGCCCGCACCCGCGGGCGCCGACCCCGACGGCGGATCGGCAGCCGATCACGGGCCGGAACGGTGGTGGCAGGTCCGCGAACTGCAGTACGCCGCGGTGGCCGCGATCCTGCTTGCAGCGGGATGGGTGATCGGCCGCGCCGGTGCCGAGACCGCCGCAGTCGTGGTGGAACTGGTCGCGGCCGTTGTCGCCGCGGCCTCCTTCGTGCCCGGTGCGCTGAAGAATCTGCGGTATCGCCGGATCGGGGTCGGCACCCTGATGACGATCGCCGCGATCGGTGCGGTCGCGCTGGGGCAGATCCCCGAAGCGGCGATGCTCGGCATCTTGTTCTCCATCGCCGAAGGCCTCGAGCATTACGCCATCACCCGCACTCGCCGCGGCCTGCGCGCCCTGCTGTCGCTGGTGCCGCCGACCGCGACGGTCCTGCGGGGTGGCACCGAAATCGCCGTGGCCCCGGACGAACTGGCCCTCGGCGACGTGATGGTGCTCCGCCCCGGGGAGCGGGCCGCCACCGACGGGGTGATCCACACCGGCCGCACCAGTCTGGATCTGTCGGCGATCACCGGCGAATCCGTCCCGGTCGAGGCCGGGCCCGGCGACGACGTGTACGCGGGCGCGATCAACGGCGGCGGCGCCATCGAGGTGCAGGTCACCGCGCCGGCCGCCGACAGCTCACTGGCCCGGATCGTGCACATCGTCGAGGAAGCCCAGGAACGTAAGGGTGCCGGGCAGCGCCTGGCGGACAAGGTCGCCAAACCGCTGGTCCCGGCGATCATGATCCTCGCCGCTCTGGTTGCGGCCCTGGGGTCGCTGTTCGGGGATCCGATGCTGTGGATCGAGCGGGCGCTGGTGGTGCTCGTCGCCGCGTCCCCGTGCGCGTTGGCGATCGCGGTGCCGCTGACCGTGGTTGCCGCGATCGGGGCCGCCAGCCGGCACGGCGCCCTCGTCAAGGGCGGTGCCGCGCTCGAGGAGCTCGGCCGCATCCGGGTCGTCGCCCTGGACAAGACCGGCACCCTGACCCGCAACACCCCGCAGGTCATCGCGGTGATCACCCGAAACGGGCTGCCCGAGCCCGATGCCCTCACCGCGGCCGCCGCCCTGGAAGCCCGCAGCGAACACCCCCTCGCGCAGGCAATCCTCACCGCCGCCGGTGACAACGTCACGGTGGCCGACGACGTCACGGCGGTACCCGGACACGGACTGCACGGCACCGTCGACGGAACCCGGCTTCGGCTGGGTAAACCCGGCTGGATCGACCCGGGCGATCTCGCCGACGACGTCGCCCGCCTGCAGGATGAGGGCGCCACCGTGGTGCTCGTCGAACGGGACACCTCCGTCATCGCGGCGATCGCGGTCCGCGACGAACTGCGCCCCGAAGCCCCCGACGCCGTGCATCGGCTGCGGGAGTTGGGCATCGACGTGGCGATGCTGACCGGTGACAATCGCCGCACCGCCCACGCGCTCGCCGCCGAGGCCGGGATCGCCACCGTGCATGCCGAACTGCTGCCCGAAGACAAGGCGGCCCTGCTGCCCGCGCTCGCCGGGGGCCGGAAGATCGCCATGGTCGGCGACGGCGTCAACGACGCCCCCGCCCTGGCCACCGCTGACATCGGGATCGCGATGGGCGCCATGGGCACCGACGTGGCCGTCGAAACCGCCGACGTGGCGCTGATGGGGGAGGATCTGCGCCATTTGCCGCAGGTCCTCGCGCATGCCCGCCGGGCCCGCACGATCATGCTGCAGAATATCGGGCTGTCCCTGGCCATCATCGGTGTGCTGATCCCGCTGGCGGCGACCGGTGTTCTCGGTTTGGCGACCGTGGTGTTCATCCACGAATTCGCCGAGGTCCTGGTCATCGGCAACGCCATCCGCGCCGCCAGGGCCACCGCCCTGCCCGGGCTGACTTCCGCCCCCACTGCCGCCGGGCCGCTGCATGTAACCGTGGCGCCCGCCGTCGGCACCCTCGGTGACGCGTGCTGCCCACCACCGCCGTCGGCGGCACCGGATCGCACCAGTGCCCGGCCTGCCTCGGGCGCCGGGCCCACCCTGTTGCCGCTCACGACGTTCGGCGGCGCATCTGCACCGGACGGTCCGGGATGTGGTGACGGATGCGACTGCCGCGCCGACGATCCTGGCCGTTCGGTGTCCACGCCGGAGCCGAACTCGACAAGGAGATCCGCATCGCCAAGTTCACCCTCGCCGAGCTCGAAGAGGAAGAACAGAGTCTCGAGCGACTGCGCCGATGGCACCGCGACGTGAAGACACGGGACGTGTTCGGCGCGGCGAACTCCGAGCGTGCCGCGCAGAGCCTGCAGCACTGCGTCGTACGGTTCGAGGACTCCACCGAACGGGTGTTCGCGGCGTTGCACGCCCCGGACCCGACGACCGTCGCAGACGGAACCGCGACATGACCGGTTCGCCTGCCGCTTCCCTGGCGCCGTCCCGGTGGCAGATGTGGCCGCTGTATGCCGCGGGCTTCACCACCGCCTTCGGTGCGCACGGCATCGCCGCGAACCTGGGCACCGAGACCGGGGACCTGGCCGGTTCGCTGCTGTATCTGGGGCTGTTGCTCGCCCTCTACGACGGCGCAGAGGTGATCTTGAAGCCGATCTTCGGGTCGATCGCGGACCGGATCGGTGCCCGCCCCGTGCTGATCGGGGGACTGGTGGCCTTCGCCGCCGCGTCGGCGGTCTTCGTGGTGGCCGACGCCCCGGGCTGGCTATGGCTCGCCCGCCTCGGGCAGGGCGCGGCGGCGTCCGCGTTCTCGCCCGCCGCCAGTGCACTGGTCGCGCGCCTGAACCCGAAGGCGAAGCAGGGCAAGGCGTTCGGTACCTACGGGTCGTACAAGAGCATCGGCTACGCCCTGGGACCGCTGCTCGGCGGGCTCATCGTGTGGGTGGGCG
>RRBB01000191.1:0-20294 GCA_006543605.1 Rhodococcus sp. WS4 | reverse complement strand
CTGGTATGGAACGACGACTACGCCCCCGCCGGCTGGGACTATGACACCTACCGCCGCTACAACAACGGACGGCCCGACGTGGTGTTCATGGCCCACGATCCAGCGGCGGTCGGCTCACTGTATGACCCTGCGGCCGGGGAGTATGTCAGCGACTACGACGACGGTATCGCTGCGGCGAAGGCCTACCGAACCACAACGGCGGAGATGTAGCGGCCGGCGCGGCGTCGTCAGCCCAAACCCGAGAAGGTCGAGGAACCGGAGGCCACAGAGGACGGCGTATGCCGCGCCGATCGCGACCACAAGAGCGGTGCGGGAGTCGGCTGCACCTCGACCTCGCCTCTCCCGGACCGGCCGGGCTCGCCAGGCTCGGGTGGCTGAGCGGCATACGTCAGCGCGCTGCTTCATTTCCGCGAATACCGCGCCTCTGGTCGATAATCCCGGATTCTGCGGTGCGCGCAAAGGTACCGGAACGCACACGACACTCTTCACACTGAGCTGGGCCTTTCACTGAGCAGGACGTATCGAAGCTCGAGTCACCGGGCAACGCGGGTGGCTCGCGCAGGGCCACCGGACCGCGGCCGTCGAAGGTGGACGCTCTCGGGGAGTGTCGGGCATTTATGTCCGAGTCCGCAATTTTTCTCTGGGAATGGCTGCCCTCGTCCGACTGGTGACGCTATCGGGGGATGATCGCGGTAGCGCGGATGGTCCTGTGAGCCCTTGTTCGTATCGGCGGATGGAGGTCGGGTCGTCGCTGCGTGAGCGTGGGTTGACCTGCGTGAACGGTGGCGGGACCCGTACACCGTGGGCACCGACCGCAGCGGTAGTTGGCCTGAGCAATGAGGGAGCGAGATGACGGTGGTCAACATGAAGGTCACCCGACAGAAGCTCATGCAGACCGCCATCCTGAACAAGGTCGAGCGCGAGCATCTGTCCCTCGACACCGTCCGCGTACGCCGCAGTCTCGAGAGTGTCCGTGAGCATGTGAGTCGCAGCCCGTACTTCACCGACTTCCTGGATCGGTGGGAACGAATCGTCGAGGACAACGACGTGGAGACCCTTCGTCAGATCGTCGAGTCGGACGACGAGACTGGGAACGAGATGCGCAACCTTTCCCCGCTGCACGTACTGCTGACCGAGGATGAACGAATGAAGGTCCTCGATGATCTGCGTGATGTCGTCCTGAAGTGAACCGCGAGCAGGTCATCAAGGCAGCGTCTACATAGATCTCGTACTTCCTGCCACTGACGTGGGTGGTGGTGCGCCGCGACCGACGTGCCCGGCGCCGACGATCGGCATCACGGCCGTTCACCTGGCCCAACATGTGCGGATTGGTGCAGACGCGGGAGGTTCCCGATCGGTGGAGCAGAATGGGATGCCATGGACGAGGTGGAGTTGGTCGAGCAGGTGCGGCGGCGTTGGGAGCAGGGTGTGCCGCCGAAGGTGATCGCGCGTGCGCTGGGTGTGCGGCCGTCGGTGGTGGCGCCGTTGGTGCGACGCATCGCTGCCGAGGCTGCGGCGTCCCGAGGATTGGGGCGGGTGCTGGGGTGCTGGGTCAATTGCGGCTGGAGTGTCGGGCTGGGCCTCGAGGGTCATCCGGAGTGGGCGGAACTGGACGCTCCCGCCGGTGAGGCCGAAGGCTTCGCGCAGGTGTTGGTGGCACGAGAGGGACGGCGTGGTCGGGCGACGCTGCGAGGCTACCTGGCCGACGTGCACTGCCTGGGGGTGAAGAACGCCCGTGACCCCGAAACCATGGACGCGGGCAGGATCCCCACCGCCGTCCGCAGGTACTACGCGGCGTTCGACCGTCCTGCGGTGGAGATTCCGATCGAACTCGGCCGTGAACTGATCCTGGGGGCGGCGGCGTATGCGCGCGGGCTCGGTTTCGAGCCCGCGGACGCGTTCGATGGTGATGCCGCCGCGTTCCTGGGTGAGTGGGACGGGCCGGGTCGGATCGAGTTCGGGAGGGACGGTCAGCCGTTCTACCTCAACGGGCCCTACGACAATTCGGCTGCTGTCATTCGGACCCTCGAACGGTCCGTGGGTGCGGGGAACTTCCACTTCTCGGTGGCCGCGGGACCGATGTGATTGTCACGAACAAACCCGACGTCGAGGGAACCGTCCGACTTCATGGGCCGTGAGCCGAGCAACAGCCAACGCCGCTCTCTGTGCTTGCGTCGATCTCCGTAGTCTGTCGATTGCCTAGTTGTGCGGTGGCTCGACTCGTCTCTCATGTGATCGTTTCTGCGACACGAATGCACTGGGGACTGCCACGGTGGTCATGGTGGGTCGTCGGGGACCGCCCAGAGACCCGAGGTGGAGCGTCGGCCGGTGTCGGGGATCAGTGCCCGGAGCCGGGCGGCGTCGTCGCGCAGTGCTTTCTGCAGGTGGGGTCGGACGTTCTCGGCGACGTCTGGTGGTAGTGGGCAGCCTTGGTGTACGAGGTCGGCGGTGTTCTCGATGAGCCGCGCCGCTCGCATGAGGAGTGGCTTCGGCACTCGGACGGTGGGGAGGTCGCCGTCGTGGTCTCGGGTCAGGACGCCGAGGGTGGAGATCAGTGCCATCGCCGTTGCCGGCTGGTCGGGACCGGTGTTGGTGCCGGCGAGGGCGGCGACTTCGACGAGGGCGGCGATTGTCGCACCGAGGGTGGCCAGGGGCATGGCGATGGTGCGGGGCAATGTCAGCAGGTCGGCGCCGGGTGCCTCGTCTTTGATGCTCAGGGCCAATTCGCGGGCGAGGGTGCGCAGGGTGTCGTGGTCGAAGTACCGGCGGGCGGTGCGTTCGGTGATGCGCATCTGTTCCGCTACGGCAGCGACTCGGTCGGTGAGCAGGGCCTCGAGTCGGTCGGTGGGGACGGTCAGACCGATGCGTGCCAGCTCCTCGCCGAGGGTGGAGGCCGTCGTGTTCACCCATGATGATGGTCGCGGCATTGGGGCCTCCTGATCCGAGCGTTCCACCACATCTGGTCTGTCTACCAGTCCGCCCACGGTGGTGGCGGCGGGTGACGGGAAACGTCAGGCCGGACCCGGACCCGGACCTACCCCGCGGTCCGCTCCAGCGCGAGGTGCCGGGTGCGCCGGGGGAGGTCACTGATCGATCGGGGCTCCATTCGTTGGATCGGCTCTGGTTCCGTGCCGCCGGTGTCGAGTCGTACGTTTTGGTTTCCGGCCTGGGCTGGCGTGGGAAAACCGGGGAAACTCCTCCAGCCAAAATGGTATAGTTTCTATACATGTCTGGGTTTGAGTTCGATCCGAACAAGAGCGAAGCGAACCTGGCCAAGCACGGCATCGATTTTCTGTCGGCGCAGGCACTGTGGCGAGATCCTCACCGGCTCGAGGTGCCGGCGAGAACTACGGATGAGCCGAGGTGGCTGGTGATCGGTCTGATTGACGGAAAATGGTGGTCCGCGGTGGTGACCTATCGTGCGGACCGGATCCGGATCATCTCGGTTCGGCGCTCACGTGAGGGAGAGGTGGCGCTTTATGAGAGCTGACGAGTTCGACGAGCGTTTCGATGCCGGCGAGGACGTGACGTTCGCGCTCGATACGGCCAGGGCCCGGCGCCCGGGCGAGGAGCAGCGGCGTGTCAATGTCGACTTCCCGGCGTGGATGATCGCAGAGTTGGATCGTGAGGCGACTCGTCTCGGGGTTACCCGGCAGTCGCTGATCAAGGTGTGGATCGCCGAGAGGCTCGAACGCAACGGCTCAACGGCCGCCTGATCCTGCCGCGGTGGCGTGGCGGTACGGAGGGCTCAATCCGTGGACTCGGCTCGGTGGTCTCGGTGTGGGGGGCGGTAGTTCCGTCGCCGCGAGTTGGCCCCCGTATGGGCGAAGGCGCCTGTGTCGGTGCGCATTTCGATTCCTGGTCGAGCACCGGCGACCGGGTGGGGGGAGTCGGATCGGTTCACCGCGGATGATCTGGTTGCGGTGACGTTTTCTGTCGGTGCAGGTCCCGCCGAGGGCGCCGCGGGCGATCCTGGGCACCGAAAGGCGGAGGCGCTGCGCGCCGACGACGCGGCGTTGCATCACCGGTTGCTGTCGATCCGCGACGCCGCCGGCGGCGAGGACGACCAGCTGACGGGCTTGATCGGAGAATCTCTCGAACACCATGACGCGCTCCCTCCCCAGGCGTCGCCGCGAGCGATGCGATCCGCTGCTGAATTCCCTGCTGTTCATTCCGGGGTCCTCAGTGGCCGTCTCGGCGTGATCCCTTCGGGGCGTTCTGAAGGCGATCAAGGGCGAGCCCGCACCGCGGTATCGGGTCTGGGTGTGTTCCCTTTGGCAGCCCGTGGTCGACCGAGTCCGTGCACACCGCGGCGTCTCCACGCTGCGGTCGTCCGTCAATTCTCGGCTAGCCCGAAACGCCCTGGTCCACAGCGACGATCACATCCATGGAAGCGCTCATTCTGTGGAGAACCCATGCGCCGCTCAACTGCTGTCGTCGGCACCATCCTTGCTGTACTCCTGGTGATCGGTGGCTGTTCAGGGGACCAGCAGCCGAGGGGCGAACAATCCGCCGGTGAGAGCGGCAACGCATCACCGACGGCGACGATCCCCGCCGACACCACTCCCACGACAACCTTCGGGCAGACGCTCCAGATCGTCAGCGAAGGTTTCGCCACGGGGCTCAGCGACTACACGATCGGCGAACCTCGTGTGGAACCCTCCGGCAGGGCACTGGTCGAGGTCACCATCGCCACCAAACAGGGCACATGCATCCCCGGGTCCTTCTTCGCGCTCACGGACGGTGGCACGAAAGTGGAGACCCTGGACCTATCCGATCCAGGAATCCTCGACGAATCCGGACAACTCATCGCGGGGGAACGGCGCCAGGGCGACATTGCCTTTGACGTTCCGCCCGGCTCGACCGTTACCAAGATCGTGCTTTACCACGGCACGATCAACCCGCCTAAGGCCTACTGGACGGCGTGAACCCGCCGAGTACAGCGGCGGGGCCGCGCGCTCGGAACTCGGCCACGCCGAGGTCGTGTTCACCATCCCCGCCGAATCGGTACGCCAAGCCACCGCGACGGCCCTGGCGGTCCTGGGGACCTACCCCTGGCCGTTGCGGTCCGCTGCGAGTGCTCACCACCGCCGATTTCGACCGCCTCACCGACGCCATGGACCTCCCGCCGCTGGTGTCGGTGCAGAAGGCCGCCGACGGCCTCGGAATGACCCGTCAGGGCGTGCTGAAGGCCATCAAGGGCAAGGTGCTGCCGGGCCACCCGTGTGGGCGGTACGTGGGTGCTGCGGCAGTCCGTGGTCGAGGGCGCCCGCGCCCGCCGCGGCCGCGGCAGTCCGTGGTCGAGGGCGCCCGCGCCCGGCGCGGCGCATAGCCACCGACAGCTGCCGTCTCAGGTCGCGAGTTTGGCTCGTGCAGCAGTGAGGGTCGCTGCGCATTTTTCGTCGCGAGGATCGAACAGCAGATCCCATCGATTCGTCGTTTCCGGGATCGTGTACTCGTGACGTTCGGCGTCGGTGGGTTCCCGCCACCCGTCCCTGTTGTACGTGGTGGCGATGCGTTCATCTGTCGTGAAGGTAATGACGACTTGGCCGGCCTCGGCGGCAATGGTCAGTAGTTCGAGCCGTAGCTGGCGCGCGACCGGCGGCCGCTGGGGTGTGATTTCGGGCCATCGGAAGTGGTTGTGGAAGGTCACCGCGCCGCCCCGGCGGACGTAGACGGTGAGCGCCGCCCCGACCGTGCTGGTGCCGTTCGTCAGCCACATCACCCGAAACCGGTGCCGCCACCGGGTGACGGGGTAGGCGCGGGATCGAGTCGCCAGTGCCAGACCGTAGACGACGTACACGAATATCCCGACCAGCATGAGTGCGATCGCCACGAGCAGGACCATCAGGACGTCATCGAACGCGACGGTGGTGAGTGCCGCCGCGATTGCGGCGAGGAGCATCGTCAGTGCCAGGGCAGCCCACCAGCGCCCCTGGTGCGGGCGCCTGAAGTTGCCAAGCTGCAGACGCGCCGCGGCACGGACTCGGGGTCCGGGCGGCGGGTTCGCAGCCCTCCAGCGGTCCATGCCGTCGAAGAAGTCAGTGGTGGTGCACTCGCCTTCAGTCCATCCTTTGTGCGCATCGATCACCGCGCATTCCTATCACTGAACTGGGCAGATGACACGTCCCTGTGACGTCCGAAGGGCCACGCCCACAACGCGATACTGTCCACACAACGTCCAGTCAGCTCAGACAATGGGGGAGACGCCATGACCGATGCAGCAACCACGCCGCCGCTCGGGAAGATCCTGACCGCCGACGAGATCGCCCGGTTCGTGGCCCGCGTCGCGTATCCCACCAGCCCGGTGGTGCTGGTGGACGAGGAACTCGCCCGGACCGCCCCGGCGCGGGCTTACGGTGATTGGCTCGATGCGCTCGGCCTGCCGGACCTGGCGGAGAAGGCCCGCACGCTTCTGCCGGAGACTGCCGGCGGCCGCGCCGCGGCCGACACCGCTCCTGGTTCCGGGCCCGGCGCGTAGCGACAACTCCCAGAGCCGACTTCGCGGCGTGTGGACTATCGAGCCCGACCCTGTACGAGCTGCCGTCGTCGGCGGCCGGTCTGTACCGATCGGGGGATGATCGCGGTGGCGCGGATGGTCCTGTGAGCCCTTGTTCGTTTCGGCGGATGGGGGTCGGGTTGTCGCTGCGTGAGCGTGGGGTGACCTGCGTAAACGGTGGCCGGACCCGTACACTGTGGGCACCGACCGCAGCGGTAGTTGGCTTGAGCGATGAGGGAGCGAGAGATGACCGTCGTCAACATGAAGGTCACCCGACAGAAGCTCATGCAGACCGCCATCCTGGACAAGGTCGAGCGCGAGCATCTGCCCCTCGACACGGTCCGCGTACGCCGCAGTCTGCAGAGCGTCCGTGAGCATGTCAGTCGCAGCCCGTATTTCACCGACTTCCTGGATCGGTGGGAACGAATCGTCGAGGACAACGACGTCGAGACCCTTCGTCGGATCGTCGAGTCGGATGACGAGACTGGGAACGAGATGCGCAACCTTTCCCCGCTGCACGTGCTGCTGACCGAGGATGAACGCATGAAGGTCCTCGATGATCTGCGTGAGCTCGTCCTGAAGTGAACCGCGCGGAGCTCGAGCAGGTCATCAAGGCAGCCTGCGCGAACCTCGACGAGGGTCAGGTGATTGTCTTCGGCTCCCAGTCGATCCTCGGGTCCTACGACGAAACGCAGTTGCCGGAGTACGCAACTTTGTCGCGTGAGGTCGATGTGTTTCCGCGGAGCGGCATCGACGCTCCGGCGTCGCCGGCAGTGGTGGAAAAGATCCTCATCCTCAACGGACGCCTCGGTGAAGGCTCACCGTTTCATGAGTCTTTCGGCGTGTACGTCGAGGGGATCCACAAGGACGTAGTGGTACTGCCGAAGCAATGGGACAACCGGCTGGTCGCAGTGAAGGTCGAGGACGGGTCGGAATACGGGCGGACGGGCTTCTGTCTCGATCCCGTCGACCTGTGTGCGTCCAAGGCCATCGCTGGTCGCGAGAAGGACCGCGTGTTCGTGGCGGCTCTCGTGGAGGACGGGATCGTCACTGCCACCCAGATTCTCGGCCGCATCGACAATTACGGGATCGAGTGGCCCGACACCTACGACGCTGACAAGGACGTAGCACTCGGTCGCGCCCGGAACTGGCTCGCCGGCCTCGAGAAATTCGACGACGGCCGCGGCTGATCGGGACGAAGCCGCGCCGGACCAAGCCTGGACGCAGACCGCGGGGCGACCGTGATCCGCCCGCACCACCTCCTGTCGGTGCAGATCCCACCAAGGGCGGCGCGGGCGATCCTCGACACCGAGGCGGAGACGCTGAACGCCCTTCTGACGGCGATAGGCCCAGATCGGGACCTGGTTTCGACGAACCGGACCCGCTCGCCCCCGGGTGGCCCGCCTGGGACCTGGAAACCGCCCTCTGGGCGCTGCCGGGGATCGGGCGGGACGAAGGCGACGAAGTTGATCGCCCGCACACGCCCCGGCTATAGCGATCTGGGATCCGGTGGTCAGTGAGGTTCTGGGCGCCGAGCGGGCACATCTGAACCCGGTCCGGGAGGCGCTGCGCGCCGACGACGGCGCGTTGCATCGCCGGTTGCTGTCGATCCGTGGGGAGGCCGGTCTCCCCGCGGAGATCTCGGCGCTGCAGGTGTTCGATGTGGTCGCGTGGATGGACGGCAAGAGCCGTGGCCTCGAAGAGCGCTCTGACCTGGGAAGATGACACGTCCCGGACTTCGGGTCGGACGGTGCCGCCGGAAAGGGGTGTGTTCGGCCGCCGGTGGGTGTGTGGTCGGCTTACCGTGATCGCACGGGGTTCGCGACCGTCGTGGACACCTGGCGGAGGAGGGGCGATGACTGCGAAGTTCGAGCTTTTCAAGGACGCGGCCGGCAAGTTCCGGTTCCATCTGAAGGCGGCTAACGGGGAGATCATCGCGGCGAGCCAGGGTTACACCTCGAAGGCAGCGGCTCAGACCGGGATCGCGTCGATCAAGGACAATGCCGCAGCCGCTCCCACTGAGGATTTGACCTGACATCTGGTGGTCCCCGTGGCGTCGACGAGGCGACCCCGGCGGGGTTTGCGGATTTCGCTGGGCGTCATCGCGGGTCTGCCGCTGGGGTTCTTCTGTTATCTACCGGCGGTTTTGCCGTGGCAGCACTACGGGCCGAACGCGCACACCAACGGCAGAGCGAACTGGCGGCCGGCGCGCCAGGGAACCGTCATCACACCGCACGCCACCACCACAACGACTGGTGCCGCCCAGCTCACCCAATACCCGGCAGGCTGCGGATCAGACCCGAACGAGGTGACGACCCGTGCGGATACACCCTCGGCTGCGGAACATCCTGCCGATGGTGTCGTTGGTGGCGTGGTTCATGATCGGGATGGAACTGTTCTTCACTCCGGACTGAGTTTGCTGCAGCGCCCGGGCCTTGAGCATTGAGCTATCGGGTGGCGTGGCCGTTTCAGTTTGTTCGGGGCGTCCGTGCATCGTCGAGAGTCTCGGATGTTTTCTGCGTTGCAGGGCCGCCGGCCTCCGGTGGGAAGGTTTGGGGCTTGCTGCTGTTGGTAGCTGGTGGGGTCGAGTCGGCGGCTGTCGAGGAAGAACGTCGGGGTGCCTTGCACGCCAAGGGCCTCGCCCTCGACGCCCGGTTCGCCGAGTCAGCCACTGGGATGTCCGAGCTGACGTGGTTGCACACCGAACTCGTCGACGCGCGGGATCTGCCTCGTCATGTCGCCGCGCGAAACCCTGATTGGACCACCTCGGGTGGCGGCCGCCTATGTCGTCGATACCTGCTGATCGGCTCCGCGTCTCCAGCGCGGACCAGAACCCGACCGTCAGGCGGTCACCTCTTGACATCCACTCTCCGTAAGCGAGAACTTACCGTTCGTAGATACTTACCAAGCTGGAGACGAGTGGGGTGCGCTCGCTGATCGAATGAGGCGCACGATCCTCGAGCGTCTGGCCGAGGGTCCGTGCGCGGTCGGTGAACTCGCCCGCGAGCTGCCGATCAGCCGACCGGCGGTCTCGCAACACCTGAAGGTGCTCAAGGACGCCGGGCTGGTCCGCGACCGGGCCGTCGGCACCCGCCGCATTTATCACCTCGACCCGGCCGGGATCAGTGTGCTGCGCACGCAGCTCGACCGGTTCTGGGCACAGGCCCTGACCGCCTACAAGGACGCGGTCGAACAACCAGCAGGAGAGGTCATGACACAGACACACACTGAACCGGTGCAACAGCAGATCGTGGTGAATGCAGGGCTCGAGCGCGCGTTCGCGCTGTTCGTCGAGCGATTCGATGCGATCAAGCCGCGTGAGCACAACATCATGGCGGTCCCGATCGCCGAGACCGTGTTCGAACCGAGGGTGGGCGGCCACATTTACGACCGCGGTGTGGACGGCACGCAATGCCGGTGGGCGCGGGTGCTGGCCTATGAGCCGCCGAACCGGGTGGTGTTCAGTTGGGACATCAACGGGCACTGGCAGATCGAGAGCGACCCGGACAAGACCAGCGAGGTGGAGGTGCGGTTCATCGCCGAATCCGCAGATCGCACCCGGGTCGAGCTCGAGCACCGCAACCTGCAGCGTCACGGCGAAGGTTGGGAAGCGGTCCGCGATGGTGTCGGGCACGACGCCGGGTGGCCGCTCTACCTGCAGCGCTACAGCGACGCCGTCGACAGTGAGCAGCGCTGATGGCGCCGATCACGACCAGCATCGACGTCGCCTGCCCACCGGCGCCGGTGTTCGCCTTTCGGCACCGATCCGTCCCGCTTCGCCCAGTGGCAGAGGGGTGTGGTCGGCGACCATATGGACGGCAGCGCGGCCCCGCACGTGTGAGAAATGCCGCACCACGCGCCGCATTGGGTTCGCCGAACGTTCGGTGACCGCCGAACTCACGCATATCGACCCACCGAGTACGTGGGGTGTGCACGGTGTCGACGGACCGATCCGGGCCGTGGTGGATGTGACGGTCGATCCGTTCGACTCCGGACACCGCTCACGGGTGACGATCGCGGTCGACTTCGAAGGCCACGGGATCGGGAAGCTTCTCGTGCCCCTCGCCGTGCGCCCGCAGGCCCGCAAGGAGATGCCGGCCAACCTGTCCAGGCTCAAACAGCGTCTGGAAGCATCACCGGCACAGCCGAACTAGGCGGCGTACACCCTCGCCGGATGGTCTCACCCTTTCGGTGCACGCTCGGTGCTCACGCGGACGGGTCGAGGGTGGGTTTCGTACATGCGGCCCGCGACGGCCAGGGCGGCGGCGGCGCTGACAACGGCGGCGCCCCATACCGCGGCGTGCATGCCCATCAGGTCGGCGACGATGCCGCCGGCGATCGCGCCGACGGCGTAGCCGCTGTCGCGCCAGACCCGGTAGATCCCGACGGCGCGGCCACGCCAGGCCGGGTGGGCGACGTCGCCGATCACGGCGAGCAGGGTGGGGTAGACCATGGCGGTGCCGGCTCCGAGCAGCACTGTGCCGGTAGCCCATCCGAGAAAACCGTGGGAGGCGGCGATCAACGCCAACGCTGCCGCTTGCAGGCTCATGCCGGCGGTGATCAGGTGCTTGCGGCCGATACGGTCGGACAGGGCGCCGGTGACCAATTGTCCGGCGCCCCACACACCGGGATAGAGGGCGAACAGCAACCCGATCTGTCCGGCGCCCAGGTCGGCGGTGGCGAACAGCAGCGGGAACAGGCCCCAGGAGAGGCCGAAGTTGAGGTTGTTGACCAGCCCTGCCTGGCTCGCCGAGGACATGGCGGGTTCGGTGAAACTGGTTGCCACGGCGATCTGGCGGTCGGTCAGATCCGCATGCAGGTGGTCGTGCGCACCGTCCGCGCCGGGGGTGTGCTGCGCGGCTTCCAGGCGCGCGTAGTCGCG
This sequence comes from Rhodococcus sp. WS4, assembly GCA_006543605.1. Taxonomy (GTDB): domain Bacteria; phylum Actinomycetota; class Actinomycetes; order Mycobacteriales; family Mycobacteriaceae; genus Rhodococcus_F. The sequence continues at coordinate 8,913 of RRBB01000191.1, read as the reverse complement.
GGTCTCGCGGATGAATACCCCGGACAGCAACAGCGCGAGGGCGGTGTAGGCGAGTCCGAGCAGGAACGGTGCCGGTCGCAGCCCGTACTGCTCGGCCAGGTAGCCGGCCAGCAGCGAACTGACGGCGACGGCGCCGTAGCCGGCGGCCTCGTTCAGGCCCATCGCCAGGCCGCGTCGGCGGGGGCCGACCAGGTCGATCTTCATCACCACGGTGGTGGACCAGGTCAGGCCCTGGTTGATGCCGAGGAGCACGTTGGCGGCGACCACCCACCACCAATTGGGGGCGGCGATGAGCATCAACGGGACGGGAATGGCGAACAGCCAGCCCACCAGCAGGACCGGCTTGCGGCCGAAGCGGTCCGACCACGTTCCGGCGAAGTAGTTGGCGGCGGCCTTGGTGATCCCGAACGCGGCCACATAGGTGAAGATGAACGTGTAACCGGTCAGCCCGAATTCGTTCGCGGCGAGCAGCGGCAGCACGGTTTGCTGTTGGCCGACCATGCCACCGACGAGGGCGTTGACCGCGACGAGCAGGCTGAACTGGGCAAGGTTGGCGCCCAGGCCGAGTCGGATCGGCCGGGGCGCGGTGGTGCTCATGCGCCGGTCTCGAGGGTGCGGCCGGTGGCGGCGGCCCAGTCGTCGGGTCCGCCCTCGAGCACCGTGAGATTCCGGTGCCCGGCGCGTTCGAGCAGGCTCGCGGCGCCCATCGCGCGTTCGCCGTGCCCGCACATCACCACGGTCGGCTCGCGGGGCAGGTCGTCGACCTGATCGGCCAGGGCGCCGAGTTCGATGTGGACGGCGCCGGGCAGATGCCCGGCCAGATACTCGGGGCGTTGACGGATGTCGAGAACCCGGACATTGCCGACCGCGTCGGGGCCGGTCAGCGCCGTGGCGGCCACCCCCCGTTCGGCGGAGGTCCAGGTGGCGAGGCCGCCGTCGAGTTCACCGATCAGGTTGTCGTACCCGATTTTCAAGCCCTGCCACACGATCTCGTCCACGTCCTGGTCGTCGTCGCGGACGATGATCAGCGGCCGGTCGACCGGGGCGAGCCAGCCCAGCCAGCTGGCGAACACCGGCCGCAGCGGAATCGACAGCGCACCGGGGATGTGTTCGGCCGCGAACCGGGCCAGCGGGCGCACGTCGATCAGGACGGCACCCTCGGCCAACTGGGCGCGGACGGTATCGACGGTCAGGGCCGGCAGCACCGGATCCTGGTCGAGGAGCGGGGGACCGACCCGGTTGATCTCGCCGAGCCGGCGGAAGTACGGCGGATAGCTGCCCAGCGACCCCAGCAGCTGGTCGACGAACGCGTCCTCGTCCCGGGCGGCGAGCAACGGGTTGGTGGCGCGCTCGCGGGCGATGGTGCTGGTGCGGTCCGCGCCGGGCGGGGCGGAGCAGAACGAACCGGCGCCGTGGGTCGGCCAGACCGCGACGTCGCCGGGCAGCGCGACGAGGCGCTGCAGGGAGGCGTACTGGGCGCGGGTGAGGGCCTCGGTGCGATCAGGGCCGAGCAGGTCGGTCCGCGCGGCCGAGCCGACCAGCAGCGATCCGCCGGTGAACACCCCGACCTCCTTCTCGCCGTCGAGCAGCAGGAAGCACAGGTGTTCGTGGGTGTGCCCGGGCGTCATCAGCGCCCGCAGCCGCAACCCGCCGAGGTCCACCTCGTCGCCGTCGCGCAGCCCGGTGTGGGGGAACTCCCGGTCCCCGGCCGCCGAGGCCAGCACCCGCGTCCCGCCGGTGGCGCCGAGTTGGTGGGCGCCGGAAAGGAAGTCGGCGTGCAGGTGGGTGTCGGCGGCGAACGCGACGGTCAACCCGCGGCGGGCGGCCGCGGCATGCACCGCGCGCAGGTCCCGGCTGACGTCGACCACCAACGCGCGACCGTCGCCGAGATCCACCAGGTAGGCGGAGTTGCCGAGTCCTTCGTCGACGAGCGGTACCAGATCGATCCCGGCCATGGCCTTCTCCCTGCCTCGGCTTTGAGGGCATCCCGGGCGGAACACCCGATCCATGTTCTACACTATTCCAAAGATGATTGGAGAATGCCATGGGTGATCGGATCGCAAAGACGGAACTGTTCGACCAGTTCGCCCGCGTCGGCAAGGCCCTGGGCAGCGGCAAGCGGCTCGAACTGCTGGATCTGCTCGCCCAGGGCGAACGCACCGTCGACGCCCTTGCCCGCGCCTGCGAGCTGGGACTGACCACCGCGTCCGCGCATCTGCAGACCCTCAAGCAGGCCAACCTGGTCGCCACCCGCCGCGAGGGCACCAAGGTGTTCTACCGGCTCGCCGGCGCGGATGTGGCGCAGCTGTTCGCGCTGGTCCGCACGGTCGCCCACGACCACCTGCCCGATGTCGAGGCCGCCGCCGCCGCGTATCTCGGCCCGGCCGACACCGAACACGTCAGCAAGGACCAGTTGCTCGAGCGGGCCCGGTCGGGGAAGGTGACGGTGCTCGACGTGCGCCCCCGCGAGGAATACCAGGCCGGGCACATCCCCGGGGCGGTGTCGATTCCGTTGGACGAGTTGGCCGATCACCTGGCCGACCTGCCGCCGGATCAGGAGATCGTCGCCTACTGCCGCGGCGCCTACTGCGTGCTCGCCCACGACGCGGTCCGGCTGCTGACCGACCACGGCCGGCAGGCCTCGCGGCTGGCCGACGGCATGCTCGAGTGGCGGCTGGCAGCCCTGCCGGTCGACACCCTGACCTGACCACAACTCGGCCGCGTCTGTGCGGGCCCCCCGAAACCCCCGAGGTGATCGACGAGTTCGCAGCAGATCCCGCAGCAGCGCCGAACGCTGGCGGTCCTGGTCGGCGCCCACCCCACCGGAGCCAAACCCGAACGCGGACACGTCCGCAACATCACCGACGTCCCCCGACACAAGGCGCCCATCGTCATCACCCCCCGTGTGGGCGCGCACCACCTGGCCTGACACCCGCGCGGCAACCCCGGCGTTCCCTGGACCCGGGCAGCGGCTGACGAGCACACTTTGAAAGGTGAGAAGCAACCAGCGCCTCCCGTCTGCCCGCCTCTTGCTGTCGGATAGGGAGCCCTCACCACGGGTGTCCGGCGCAGCGTTGACCGGATTGCGAATCCTGGTGGGCCTGGAATGGCTGTACAACGTGGCGTGGAAGACACCACCGGACTTCGGTGAGAACAGCGGCGGCGGCTTGTACGAATTCACCCGCGCCGCGGTCGAGCATCCGGTGTTCCCGCCGTTCAGCTGGCTGGTCGAGCATCTGGTACTTCCGAATTTCGTGCTGTTCGGGTGGCTGACGCTGGTGGTGGAAACGGTGCTCGCGGTGCTGTTGCTGACCGGAACAGTGGTCCGTATCGCCGCGCTGCTGGGGATCGGGCAGTCCCTGGCCATCTGTTTCTCGGTGGCCGAGGCACCGAACGAATGGCCGTGGAGCTATTTCATGCTCATCGGGATCCATGTCGTCCTGCTGTGCACGTGGTCGACCCGCTACTTCGCCGTGGACGAGGTACGAGCCCAGTCCCACCGGGGGAGCGGTCCCGGTGCCGCGGCGTCGCTGCTGCGGACCTGGGGCATCATCTTGGCGGTCCTCGGGGTAGCCGCGGTGATCGCCTCCTTCCAGACCGACCGGTGGGCGTCAATCGGCGGTGTGGTGGGGTACGAAGACCTGGAGGTGGGACTGGGCACCTATAACCTGGCGGGCGCGCTGGCGGTACTCGTGGTCGCGGCCTGCGCGCTCGCCGGCGCAATTCTCGGCCGCCGCGAGCTCGCCCTCGCCGCCGCCGTTCTGGCTTTCCTGGCCGCCGCCAGCATCTACATCCAGTCCGGCCGCGCGGACGTGTGGCTGGGCGGCACGAACACCAGTGCCGCGGTGTTCCTGTGCGCCGCGCTCGTCGGTGCGGCGACGGTACGCCCCCTCGGTCGAACAGGTCCACCCGGCCGATCCGCCCCGAAACTCCTGCGCCGCCGCCGATACTGAAAATGCCGCGTCACGGTGGCCACTGCTCGCCGATCCGAGCTCACATCCCCGATGGAGGACCCGATGATTCCCCACGAAGCGGTTAGCCAGGTCACCGAGATCGCCCGCCGGAACGCCGAACGGGTGGACACCGAGGGGGTGTTTCCGGCCGAGGCGGTGGCCGCCCTCCGCGACAACGGACTGCTGGGATTGGTGCTACCGGAGGACGTCGGCGGCTCGGGCCGCGGGCCGGTGGAATTCACCGAGGTCCTCACCGCGCTGGCCTCGGCATGCGGATCGACCGCGATGATCTATCTGATGCATGCCGCCGCCGCGGTCACCCTCGCGCAGGCGCCACCACCGGGATTGCCCGAACTGCTCACCGGCATGGCGAAGGGGGAGGTGCTGGGAACCCTGGCGTTCAGCGAGAAGGGCTCCCGCTCCCACTTCTGGGCGCCGGTCTCGTCCGCCTCCGCGGACGGTGACACCGTCTCCGTGCAGGCCGACAAGAGCTGGGTCACCTCCGCCGGCTACGCCGATGTCTATGTGGTCTCGGCGGGTTCGGCATCCGGGACCGCGGGGGAGGTCGACCTGTATGCGATGGCTAAGGATGCCCCGGGCCTGACGGTGGCCGGCCCGTGGATCGGGATGGGGCTGCGGGGCAACGCATCGGCACCGATGAGAATCGACGCATCGATCCCGGCCGGGCACCGGCTCGGCGACCAGGGCGCCGGTTTCGGCCTGATGATGAATACGGTGCTGCCCTGGTTCAACCTCGGCAACGCCGCTGTCTCGCTCGGTCTTTCCTCCGCGGCCAACACCGCCGCACTCTCGCATGTCGGCAGCGCTCGACTCGAGCACCAGAACGAGGCACTCTCGGCGCTTCCGACGATCCGCGCCCAGATCGCGAGGATGGGCATCAGCCTCGCCGCCCAGCAAGCCTTCCTCGCGCACGCGGCGCGCAGTGTCAGCGAACCCGATGAGACGACGATGCTCAATGTCCTCGCCGTCAAGGCCTCGGCCAACGACGCCGCCCTGGCGATCACCGACACGGCCATGCGGGTGTGCGGCGGTGCCGCCTTCTCCAAACACCTTCCGATCGAACGGGCTTTCCGCGACGCCCGGGCCGGGTCGGTGATGGCCCCCACTGCCGACGTGCTCTACGACTTCTACGGCAAGGCCGTCGCCGGCCTGCCGCTCTTCTAGAGAGGGAGCGCAATGACCAGACCACTGATCGTCGGTGCCGTCGCCTACACCCCCAACGTGGTGCCCATCTGGGAGGGCATCCGCGACTACTTCCGCGGCACCGGCGCCGAGATGGATTTCGCGCTGTACTCCAATTACGGCCGCCAAGTCGACGAACTGATCGCCGGCCACGTCGACATCGCCTGGAACACCAACCTCGCCTACGTGCGCACCGTCCTGCAAACCGACGGCCACGCAGTACCGCTGGCGCAACGCGACACCGACACCACCTTCCGCACCGTGTTCGTGGCCCCACCGGGCAGTTCCATCACCGGTCCGGACGGGTTTGCCGGTACACGCCTCGCTCTGGGATCGGCAGACTCCGCGCATGCCGCGATCCTGCCGCTGCACTACCTCGCCCGGGCGGGGATCCCACCTACCGAGCTGTCCCTCACCCGATTCGACAGCGACATCGGCAAACACGGCGATACCGGACGCAGCGAACTCGACGCGGTGGCGGCGGTTCTGGCTGGGGAAGCGGACGTCGCCGCGATCGGAATCGGCACCTGGAACGCGATGGGCAAGGACGATCTGATGCCCGGCGCCCTCGAGGCGGTCTGGCAGAGTCCCGAGTACTGCCACTGCATGTTCACCGCCATGGACATCCTGCCCGCCGAACGCTACACACCGTGGGTCGACACCCTCCTCGACATGGATTGGGACATCCCCGAACATCGCAAGATCCTCGAACTGGAGGGGCTGCAGCGCTGGGTGCGGCCGCACCTGGACGGGTACACGAGCCTGTTCGCGGCGGTCGACGAACAGGGTGTCGATCCGCGATGGTGATCCTGGACCTGATGCGGCTGACGTCGGGGCTCCCCGACGGAGGTGCCGGTGAGGTCGCGATCGGGTCCGCCGAGGATCTCGTCCTGGCCAGGCGGTGGTGCGCCCACAGTGGAAACACGATCGTCCGGGAGAACGTCGATGCCGCCGACACCGGGACGCTGGTCGTGCGGCGTGGCCACGCCCCCGACCCGCGCGAGGCGCTCGGTCCCGACCGGATGCCGGGCGCGCGACTGTGGCTGTACACCAACTTTCACTGCAACCTCGCCTGCGACTACTGCTGCGTCTCCTCGTCCCCGCACGCACCCCGCCGTGAACTCGGCGTGGAGCGGATTGCCCGTCTGGTCACCGAAGCGGCCGAGTGGGGTGTCGGCGAGATCTACCTGACCGGGGGTGAACCTTTTCTGCTCCCCGACATCGACACGATCGTGCGCACCTGCATGGACGTGCTGCCGACGACGGTGCTGACCAACGCGATGGTGTTCAAGGGACGAGGTCTGCGCGCGCTCGAGTCGCTGCCCCGCGAGGGTCTGGCCCTGCAGATCAGTCTCGACTCCGCCACCCCCGACTTGCACGACTCGCACCGCGGTACCGGAAGTTGGGCCAAAGCGGTCGCCGGAATTCGGTTGGCCCGGCAGCGGGGTTTCCGGGTGCGGATCGCGGCCACCATCGCCGCACCGGGGCCGGGAACGATTACCGCGCTGCACGACTTCTGCGACCAGCTCGGTATCGCACGCCGCGACCAGCTGATCAGACCGATCGCCCGGCAGGGCGCCGCGGTCAAAGGACTGGTCCTGACGCCGGAATCCCTGGTCCCTGAGGTCACGGTGACCGCCGAGGGCGTCTACTGGCACCCCGTCGCCGCGACCGACGACCGGGCACTCGTCACCCGCCAGATCGAACCGCTCCGCCCCGCACTCGACGAGATCTACGAACGGTTCACCCGGCAATGGGCGGTCGCTGCCACCGCCGCCGCACTCTTCCCCTGCGCCTAGCTATAGCTATCGAACGGCTGGGCATGTGCGCGAGGTTGTCGGCGCCGGGAGAACCGCGCGCCGAGTACGACCGGTGCCGTTGACGAGGCGGTACGCGGCCACGGCGGCGTCCGCCTCCTGCCCGGCGGGCCGAGGGGTTTTACCACCTGCGGGTACCACCTGCAGCGCCGGGAACGAGCACTGAAGTGGTCACCACCTCACCGCCGATCGGACGTGGGTTCTTCTCCCGGGTCGGTATCGCCGGTCTCCGGTGTGGGTTCTTTGCGGAGGTGACGGGGTTTCTTGGTTTGGTCGGGGAGCCGGTGCCGATCCATACAAAATTTTGTATACTCGTGGTGTGAAGAACATCCAGTTCATGGGTACCGCGCTGGAGGATCTTCGTGGATTCCCCGGTGCCGTTCGTCGTCAGTGCGGTTATCAACTCGACCGCGTTCAGCAGGGGCTCGAGCCGACGGACTGGAAGCCGATGGTGAGTGTGGGTTCTGGTGTGCGGGAGATACGGGTACGCGATCGATCGGGAGCTTTCCGCGTCATCTACGTGGCGAAGTTCGCGGACCGGGTGGTTGTACTGCATTGCTTCCAGAAGAAGTCTCAGAAGACGTCGGCGGCGGACTTGGCTACCGCGAAGAAGCGGTACCAGCAGGTGATAGCGGATGACGGGAAGGGTGAGCGGTGATGAGCGATGAAATCTATGGCAGCGTGTGGGATGCGATTGAGGACACTCCGCAGGAGGCGGAGAACATGCGGCTGCGGTCGACTCTGTTGATTGCGCTGTCTCGGCGCATCGAGACCGAGGGATGGACCCAGAAGGATGCGGCCGCCCGGCTTGGTGTGACTCAGCCGCGGGTGTCGGATCTGATTCGAGGAAAGATCGATCTGTTCAGTCTTGATGCTTTGGTCAACATGGTGTCGGCCGCGGGACTTCATGTCGATATGACGGTGAGCGCTGCCGCGTAGGACCCTCGCCCGAGGCTGTACGGAGATTTCGGGTCGGGCGGTGTGGGTCGGGCTACGGCGGGCCACCCCGAACGGGGGGATCTCACCGCCCGAGCACATCTGGACCCGGTCGGGAGGCGCTGCGGGCGGACGAGGGGCGTTGCACCGTGGGCTGCTGTCGATCCGGCAGGGGCCCGGCCTGCCGGCGGAGGTCTCTGCACTGCGGGTGTTCGATGTGATCGCGTGGATGGACGGCAAGAACCGCGGCCTGGGCGAAGGCTCTGACCTGGGAAGATGAATGTCCCGGTGTGGGGCGGCTCAGGAGCGGGTGAGGCGGGACCGGAGCTTGTGCATGCCGACCATGACTCGTTCTGTGAGGCTTCCGGGTGCGGGGAGCAGGCCCAACTGCATGGCAATGTCGTTCATGTTGACGATGATCCGCAGTTTGGCGACTTTGCCGTCGCGGTATTCGTGGATGTCGACGCCGTCGAATTCGATGTGTTTGCCGGTGGCGGGGATGCCGGGTGGGTCGAGCGGGCCCTGGTGGGTGGCGGTCGCCTTCCACCAGTAGGCGGCGCGTGGGTCGTCGCTCGCCACGTGCGGGCCGGTGATTAATTCGAAGGTCAGGTCGGGGAACGCGCGCCAGCCGTGGTCGAGGAATTCGCGTACGTCGGCTTTGCCGCGCATGGTCTTGGGCCAGGCGGAGTCGTCGTAGACGATGTCGTCGGTGAGTAGCTCGAGGACCTGTGTTGGGTCGTGGGTGTTCCAGGCGTTGAACTGCCCTGGATCGAGTGGAGACTTCGTTCAGGCCACCTCGAGGACCGAGGCGGCGGTGGTGCGCTGTTCACGGTAGCGCGTCTCGTACTCGATCGGCGAGAGGTAGTCGATCGACGAATGCAACCGGTCCGCATTGAACTTATGTGGGTGATCTTGTCAAGTGCCGGGGTCATGAGGCGTCGGTGTCGAGCCTGTCGAGGAGGCCGTCGAAGACCTTCTGGCGACCGATTTGACCCTTGCTGGCG
>RRBB01000190.1:0-20441 GCA_006543605.1 Rhodococcus sp. WS4 | reverse complement strand
TCGATGAGCGATGATAGCAAGTGAACTCCTGGTAGGGCGGGGACGTAGACACTCACTGACCTACCAGGAGTTCACTTGTTTCCCATCCGTCACACGCCGACAATCACCGAGTTTTCAGATGCACTCTCAGAGAGTTGGCCAGGTAGGCGCGACGATGAGACCCAGAGTATGCCGCACCAGGCTCTGCACTCCTCCGTCGACACCGAATCACATCCCGAACCGAAGGTATTCGTCTGATGGATGCCGCGCATACGGGACTGGGGATTCCCGAATACTCCCTGACGCGCCACTCTTGAGCCACGGCCCGCAGTGGTAGTGGGCTCCGAGACCAGACGAAGAGGTGACGTCGACGTGACAGCCCCGGTGGGGAACTCTGCCCGATGCGAGGTCCAGTCCTGCCCCGACATCGAGTTCGGGCGCTTCGACAGGCACATCCTCCGACTCGATGTGTATCTCCCGATCGGCGTTGCCACCCCCGCTGTCGTGCTCTACCTGCACGGCGGCGGCTGGATGATCGGATCTCGAAAGAGTCATGCCGTGCGGGCGGAACGACTCGCTCGGCACGGGTTTGCTGTCGCGAGCATCGACTACCGTCCCTCCACCGCGGCGCCCTTCCCTGCCCAGATCGTCGATGTGGTCGCCGCGATCGAGTGGCTGAAAGGCCCCGGACAAGCCTTCGGATTCGACTCGAATCGTCTCGCCCTCTGGGGCGCATCGGCGGGCGCCCACTTGGCGCTACTGACCGCCGCCACTCCCACCATTCCGTCTGTGCAGCATCAGCTTCCGGGTCCTGCCGCGAACGTGCGGGCCGCCGTCGGCTTCTTCGGATGCTATGACCTCACCTCCCGAGGCGACGACGACCGCCCGGACGCCGGTTCCGGGATACCGCGCGAGATCCTCGAACAGGAGTGGCCGCCAGGGGTCCCCGCACCGCCTTCGTCTCGGTATCTGAGAGCTCGACTGCTGGGGGTCGACGAATCGACGTTGAGCGATCGTGACCTGGCCACCATCAGCCCGTTCGCGAAGGCGCACGACATCCGCGTGCCGATCTTTCTCCTCCACGGAACACGCGACTCGATCACGTCCGTGCAGCAGAGCCGACGGATGGCCCGAGAACTGCGACGCCGCGGCGGGACGGCGCGCCTGAGCCTTCTCGAGGGTGCCAATCACGAGGACGCCGCGTTCGACACGGACGCCACCATCGCCGAGGTCGCCGCATTCCTCCGCGAACACCTGGGCGGTTCTGCCACCCGCCACTCTCTTCCAACCACGCTATCCCACAAGGAGATTGATTCGCTATGACCGCTCGCGTAGTTGTCGTCGGTGGTGGACCGTCGGGTCTGACGGTTGCGACCGAACTGTCACGGGCCGGGGTCGAGGTCGTTGTTCTCGAACGTCGAACGCAGCCGGTTCAATCACGAGCCGGGACCATTCTGCCGAGAGTGCTGGAGCTACTCGATTCCCGGGGCCTGGCGCAGAAGTTCATCGACCGGGCCGCGACCATTCGCTCCAACCCCCTGATCCCCGTTCACATCTGGGCCGGGATGCAACCGGTCGACTGGCGACACCTCGAATCGCGGTTCGGGTTTCGGCTGGTTCTTCCGCAGAACCACACCGAGGACCTGCTACTGGAAGAAGCACTCCGACTCGGAGTCGTCGTCAAGCACGGCGTGACTGTCGAATCCGTAGTCCAGCACTCCGACACGGTGACCGTGAACGCAGCGACCGAGGACGGACCCGTCAACCTGGCCGCCGACTATCTGGTCGGCGCCGACGGCGGACGCAGTACGGTGCGGTCGCAACTCGGACTCGGTTTCGAGGGACACGGGCCGACATTCACCGGAATCGTGGCAGACCTGAGGATGGACAGGCCGTGGCCCGAAGCGCGGCGGATGATCGACAACGACAAGGGCTGGATCACCTCGTTTCCGTTCGGCGAGAACGAGTCGATCACCCGGTTCAACATCGTGCACGCCGAACGGAGGCATGCCGCTCCGGGGGAACCTGTGACCGCCGACGAAGTTCGCCGATGCCTCAGCGACGTTCTGGAGAAGGACCTGCCGTTCGACGACTTGGTGTGGGCGTCTCGTTTCACCGATTCCCTGAGAATCGCAACCAGATTCCAGCAGGGGCGAGTGTTCCTCGTCGGCGAATCTGCCCGCATCCACTACCCTGCCAGCGGCGTCGGGATGAACTTCTGCATCCAGGATGCATTCAACCTCGGGTGGAAGCTCGCCGCCGTCATCAACGGACACGCAGGACCGGCACTCCTGGCGACCTATGAGACCGAACGCCGGCCGGTCGCGGAGGCACTGCTGCGCAGTGTCGCGGCACAGTGCTCGGTCCAGTTCGACTTCACGCCGGAGGGGGTGGCGTTCAAGCGAATGTTCGAACGCGACCTGTTGCCCCTTCCGGAGGTCAATCGCCGAATCGGACTCGAACTCAACGGGCTGTCCTTCCCCTACCCGACCGATTCACACCACCATCCGATGGTCGGGCACCGCTGTCCCGATCTGGATCTCGTCACAGCGAACGGTCCGACGAGGATGGGGGAAATGCTGCGCGACAATGCCCTCGTCCTCATCGACGCCACCGGGGCAGGCACCTACTCGGACTTCGCACTGGAGGGCTTGCCGGTTCGCGCCCACACCGGCCACGTCGTTCTCGCTCCCACCGGACTTTGCGACGTCCAGAGCCTGCTGGTCAGGCCCGACGGATACATCGCGTGGGCCGGCGCCGACGCCCCAGTGACGGAGGATGCACAGCTGGCGATCAAGCGCTGCCTCGCCGTCGAGTGAGCTTCCCGGGAGTGTGGGAACTCACCTGAGTGAACGGACGAGTTGCGCTCTGAGCCACCGATGTTCGGGATCCGCGTTGTACATCGAGTGCCACCACAGTGCATGGTTCAGCGGGGCGAGATTCAGGGGAAAGTCCACCGACCGAATTCCCATTCCGCTCATCCGCGTCGCCAGTCGCTCTGGCAGAAGGGCGATTCGATCGGTGTGCGCGACGAAATACGGTAGAGCCAGGTAGTTTTCGCCGACAACCTGCACGTACGGCTCGACTCCCTGCGCCCTTACCTGATGGAGCGGTGTCGTCGCGGCGTGGGGATGCGTCTGAAACACGGCCCACGGGTATTCGGTGAGCTGATCCAGCCGTACTGCGTCCCCGATGTGCTCGTTGTCCTCGGCCACCACACAGACCCACCGGTCGGAGAAGAGGTCGACCGAGGGCAGGTCGCTGACGAAGCCACGGGGCACGACCAGTGCATCGGCAGTACGCAGGCTGTCCGATGCACGGTCGACGATCTCGGGTCTCAACTGTACGAAGTTGATGCGTAGGTGCGGAGCCTGCGCCAACAGATCACGGGTGATCGTGTCACCGACGGCAGCGAGCATGTAGTCGGACATGATCAGGGTGAACTCGCGGCTGGACCGTTCGATCTCGATGCCCGGCTCAGCATCGAGCACCCGATCGACTGCGGAGATCGCGACCGTCGTGCGCTCGACCAAGCTGCGGGCGAGCGGGGTGAGTTGATAGGAGTTGCCCACTCGCGCGAGTAGCGGATCCCCGAAGTACCTGCGAAGACGCGCGAGCGCCGCACTCATCGCCGGTTGGCTCAGTCCGACTTCGATCGCTGCTCGGCTCACGCTTCGCTCGCGCAAGAGCGCGTCCAAGGACACGATGAGGTTGAGGTCGAGCTTGGCACGGTTGCCGGAGATCCGCTGTATCGAGCTCATGGATGCATGACTATATGCGACCCGGCATTCCCAAATAGCCTCGGGAAAATGAGACTGATGGAAGTCAATCTTCCTCTCTCCGAACAGGACACTCATGGACCCGAGTCATGCCCGACCACGCCGCACACTCCTCCGCGGAGCAACGGTCGTCAGCGGCGATCCGGATATCGGAGACTTCGACCGAGCCGACATCCTGATCAGTGATGATCTGATCGCAGAAATCGATTCGCGGATCGACGTCGAGCCGGACGTCGAGGTCGTCGACATCGACGGAATGATCGCCCTTCCCGGATTTGTCGACACGCACCGCCACACCTGGCAGAGCGTCATGAGGCACGGATACGCCGAACTCGACCCCCTCCAATACTTCGACGAAATGCTCCGGGGAATCGGAGCGGCGTATGCACCCGAAGACGTCAGGATCGGAAACCTCCTCGGTGCAGTATCGGCGTTGAGTGCAGGCACGACCACCGTCTTCGATTGGTCCCACATCCAGAACTCGCCCGAGCATTCCGACGCTGCGGTGGCCGGCCTGCAGGAGGCCGGCATCCGTGCCGTCTTCGGACACGGATGGCCGCTGCTCGACGACGGCCGGTGGACCGAGAACAGCACACTTACCCACCCGGCCGACATCGAGCGGCTACAGAAGCAGTACTTCACCGATCCGAACGGGCTCGTGACGTTGGCGATGGCGGCCAGGGGCCCGGAAATGACCGCGCCCGGGGTGTGGCAGGCCGATCTCGCCCTCGCGCGTGAGCTGGGCATCCGCACGTCGGTGCATGCCGGCGCCTACAGCCACAACGAGCCGGTACACGCAGTGGACCGGTACGGCAGGGCCGGCCTTCTTGCCGACGATCTGACCTTCGTGCACTGTTGCCGCTCCTCCGACGCCGAACTCGAGATGATCGCCGAGGCCGACGCCACCGTGTCGATCGGCGTGCACTGCGAGCTCAACTCACAAGGAATCGGTGACGTTCCCCTCGACCGCATGCTCGCCGCAGGCATCCGACCCAGCCTCAGTGGGGATACCGAAACCAAATGCAGCGGAGACATGTTCACCCAGATGCGCATGCTCTTCGGCTACCACCGTTCGTGGATGGGCAGTGGTCACAGCTCCGTCTCCCCGGCCCACGCGCAGCTGTTTCTCAGAGATGTGCTCGCATTCGCCACCATCGAGGGCGCGAGAGCACTCGGGCAGGACGATCGCATCGGCTCACTCACTCCGGGTAAGCAGGCCGACATCGTCCTGGTCCGCGCAACGGACCTGAACCTGACGCCTGTGCTCGATCCCGTGGCGTCCGTCGTTCTCGCCGCTCACGAAGGCAATGTCGATTCGGTTCTCGTCGGTGGGCGATTCGTCAAACGCGCCGGAGTCTTACTCGGGTGCGATCGGTCCGCTCTCGTGCGCTCGGCGGCGGCATCGCAACAACGGATCCTTGCGAGACGAGTCGGCAGGTAGCACGTGCACGCTTACGAACAGGACATATTCGCCGCACGAATTCCCTCCATCACGACTGACTGCTTCCCGGATAACCCGAGAACAGGAACAGTGATGGTCATCACCGACGCAACAAAGGAGCAAGGCATTGACAATGTCACGCGTGGACGAATTCCGGCGCGGGTGGCCGACGCTGTCAGCAGCCGCCGTGGGTGTCGGGACCGGGGTATCCGGGCTCGCCATCTACTCGGCTGGGCTGTTCACCAGTGATCTCGGTAGGGAGATCGGCCTCAGCGCTGCGATGTACGGGCTGTCCATCACCTTGCTCACCTTCGGGATGGCGCTCGCCGCACCGATCGTCGGGTACGCCGTCGACAAGTTCGGAGTCAAGGCTCCGACAATTGCCGGAGCACTGTGTCTGGCAGCCGGATTCACCGCACTGGGAACTGTCGTGCACTCCGTGCCGGCATACCTGACAGCGATGGCAGCGATCGGATTCTTCGGTGCAAGTTCCGGACCGATTGCGTTCACCCGCGCAGTCAGCAGCTGGTTCGACCGCGCCAGAGGGCTCGCACTCGGCATCACGATGATGGGAATGGGACTGTCCGGCGCCATCATTCCAGTCGCCATCGGCCGCGTCATCGACCTCGAAGGATGGCGGCTCGGTTACCTCACGTTGGCCTGCATCGCCCTCGCCGGAACGCTGCCCACCCTCTTCCTCCTGAAGGTTGCACCCCGAACCGGGAGTACACCTGGCACGCCCGAACAGTCCGCTGACGACGGCGAGGACTTCTCGACCATCCGAAAGGACCCCCTCTACTGGCGGCTGATCCTCACATTCGGCCTGATGTCGGTCGCATTCACCGGGCTCGTTCCCTATCTCGTGCCCATGCTTCGGCAGTACGGGATGAGCGTCGGCGGTGCGGCATCGATCGCATCGATCATGGGACTCGCCGTCATCCTGAGTCGACTGGTCATCGGACTGCTCATCGACATTGTCCGGCCTACCGCGGTCGCAGCCTCACTCTGTCTGCTGTGCGCCACCGGCGTCGTACTGTTCGCAATGGGCGGAGTCGGATTCGCCCCTGTCCTGGCCTTTACGCTGGGGTGCATGCTCGGCGCCGAGCTGGACATGGTGGGCTACTTCACGTCCCGATACTTCGGACTCGCCGCCTTCGGAAAGGCCTATGCGGGCCCCTACATGGCATTCGTCCTCGGCGGTGGCATCGCGCCCCTGTGGGTCGGTGCCGTGGTGGGCCGAACGGGGAGCTACACCGCAGTCCTCTACGGGGTCGCCGCACTGACGGTGCTCTGCGCCGTCGCCTTCGCGGCCCTGCCCTCCCCGCGGGGTCCGAGGTACGTCACCCCTGGCTCTTCCGAGGCGAGTACGCCATCCGCCTCGGTTCCCGCGGACCGCTAGCGACTACATCGTCTCGACGACGGTCCCCAGGTCATGCACATGCTCTTCGTCCGGCGATGTGGGGCTCGGGATGATGTCGCCGCGTGCGGTGTGTGCCATCGATCTCGCCTCGCCTGCGGCGAAGGCGACGGGTACAGCCACGGCAACGGACAGGAGGGCTGCTCCTGCGTCGAACACCAGGCGTGCGACTCCGAATGCACAGTTCGCCGTCTCTCGGATCCTCATCGTCCGCCTTCCTTCACCCGAGCTCACAGGACGTAGCGGACCACTCCCCTTCGCAAGATCATTACCCGTTCGACGTTACGAGGGACCCGCACTACTCGCGAGTACCAAACCGACCAGATCGAACGGTTTTCCTCGTCGGCCGTCGAATCCGGGTCCGGAGACCGGGAAAGACAGGCACACATCCAGGTAATTCGGCCGGTGCGCCCAGCACGCACGGGGGCCACGCTGTTACCAGCGACACACACGACGAGTGCACTGGAGTAACCACGGCATGGACCCACACACCGGACACCGGGCATATCACCTGGTTCAGACGCTCCGCCCGCATCCGGCACGGCCGGGGCAACTCGCACTGGATGCCGCTTCGACCAGGATCGGAATCCCGTGCACCCTCGGCGCGGGCGACCACTCCGCCTTCGACAGCTCCGGCCTCGTCCAATGGGCGTACCGGCAGGCGGGCCTGTCCGTTCCGCGCACCACCTACGAGCAACTCCGCCACGGGACGGCCGTCGACGAGAACAGCCTGCAGCCCGGTGACGTCATCCTCTTCTACGGGGGCGGCCACGCGGGACTGTATGCAGGCAACGACACCGTCGTCCATGCACCCGCCCCGGGACGGCCGGTCGCGCGAGTAGCCATGAATTCCATGTCGTTTCACGCCGCGCGCCGATACTGACGCCGGGAACGCCCCCGGCCGGCCCGAACAGGGTGGCCTGGGGCGTTGTCGACTACACGCGAACCCTGGGGTCAGTGAGCTGCGTTGTACGCTTCCTCGATCTGCGCAGGGATACGCCCACGTGCGGACAACTCATAGCCCTCCGCCGTCGCCCATTCCCGAATTTCCTTGGCCTTCTGACGCCCCTGCGGCGCAACCACTGCTGGAGTGGACCGACGCTTCCTTCCCCCGACCCGAGTTGCATGCTCGATGTAGTAGTCGAGAGTCTTGTGGAATTCCCTGGCGTTCTTGAGCTTCAGATCGATCTCGTAGTCGACGCCGTCGACAGAGAACGGAATGGTCTCCCCCTTACCGTTCTTGATCGGAGTCCCGTCGATGTCGTCGATGCGTTCGACAACAACTTTGCGCGCCACAGTTCCACTCCTTCATCGTCGATAACCCGGGGAACACTACGTCGAAGTATCGTTCACCTGCCAATCCCCGACAGCGTTTTCTGATTGGAGCACCCTGTTGTCCGGGTATCCGTGGGACATGACACCGAAGGACACATCCGGACCGAACACCACGAGCACCGACAGCGGCGCCCCGGGCGCGGACAAGGACGTGATGTCCGATCCCGCCGAGGACGACAAGGGTTCGGGCGCCGACTGGAGCGGCGAAGGTGGCGCGACCCCTGAGGGGCCCGCCACCGACACCGACACCGACGGCGAGCCGTCGACTGGAGACTGACACGGACGACTAGGTCACCAGGGGATCTGCCCCAGGACCACACCGATCACCAGCATCGACAGCGACACCAGCGCCGCGCGCCACAGCACCTTCTTATGATGGTCCGCCAGCGGAACGCCGGCGAGGGTCACCAGCAGGAGGATGGCCGGGACGAGGGGGCTCTGCATGTGGAACGTCTGGCCGGTGATGGAGGCGCGGGCCATCTCGACCGGCTCGATGCCGTAGGTGGCCGCCGTCTCGGCGAGCACGGGCATCACGCCGAAATAGAAGGCGTCGTTGCTCATGAAGAACGTGAACGGCAGGCTCAGGATGCCGGTGATGACGGCCAGGTGCGGTCCGAGCGCGGACGGGATGATCTCGAGCAGCCACTGCGCCATGGCCTCGACCATTCCGGTGCCCTGGAACACGCCGGTGAGAACGGCGGCGGCGAACACCATCGCGACCACGGAGACGATGCTCGACGAGTGGCGTGTGATCGCTTCCTGCTGCTCCTTGACCCGCGGGAAGTTCACCGTCAGCGCGATGGAGGCGGCCACCATGAACAGCACCGGAATCGGCAGCACGTCCATCACGAGGACGACGAGCAGCGCCACGGTCACGAGCGCGTTGAACCACAACAGCTTCGGTCGCAGCGTGGGCCGGTGCGGGTCGAGCCCGTCGACGAAGCCCTGGCCGTCGTCCGAGCCGGCGTCGCCGGAACCGCCGCCCGTGCGGGGTGCGTCACCGTTGCCGCCGGACTTGGCGCGGCTGCGACCGGAGCCGGCCGAGACGAGGAGACGCTCGTCGGTGAGCACGAGCGTGCCGATGCGGCGGCGTTCGCTGTAGCCCAGCTGGATGGCGAACAGCAACACCACGACCAGTCCGACCACGAGTGACGGGATCATCGGGACGAACACGTCGGACGGTGAGATGTTCAGCGCCGCGGCCGCCCGGACCGTCGGGCCGCCCCACGGAACGATGTTCATCGCGCCGTTCGCCAGGCCGGCGACCACCGTGAGCACCACGGGGCTGACCTTCAGCTTCATGTACAGCGGCAGCAATGCGGACGTCACGATGATGAACGTCGTCGACCCGTCACCGTCCAGCGACACCACCATCGCGAGCACCGCGGTACCGACCACGAGCCGCATCGGGTCGTTGCGCACGAGCCGGAGGATGAGTTTCACCAGCGGATCGAACAGGCCGACGTCGATCATGATCCCGAAGAAGATGATCGCGAAGAACAGCAACGCGGCGGTCGGCGCGAGCGACTTGATCCCGTCGGTGATCATGTCGCCGATGCCGAGACCCGCCCCGGCCGCGATACCGAATGCGACCGGGACGGCGATCAACCCGACCACGGGAGTGGCCCGTTTGGACATGATCAAGAACATGAACACGGCCACCATCAGAAAGCCGAGTGCTACCAGCATTGCCACTCCTCGTCCGAGCTTGCGTCGCGATGTGATCGCGATTACAGCAAGTGTCGGGGGGAAGGGCGCTCACAGTCACTGTTGCGTTCTTAGAGAAGGTTGTGTTCTTTGTGGTGGCAACTACCGGTGACCCCGGAGATGGTCGCGCAGAGTCTCTGTCTCATACTGCGCGCGGAACAGCCCCCGCTTCTGCAGGACGGGGATCACCTCGTCGACGAACTCGCCGAGGCTGCTCGGGTAGAGCGGCGGCATCAGATTGAACCCGTCGGCCCCGCCGCGGCGGAACCACACCTCGATCTCGTCGGCGATCGACTCCGGGGTGCCGATCATGGTGCAGTGCCCGCCCCCGGCCGCCAGAGTGCCGAGCAACGACCGCACGGTGGGGCGGTCCTTCTCGATGATCCGCAGGATGGTGTCGTACCGGCCCTGCGGTCCGGTGAACTCCGACAGCGGCGGCAACGCCGGAACGGGTGCGTCCAATTCCCAGGCGCTGCAGTCCTGCTGGACGAACATCGACAGCTGTGTCAGTGACTGCTCGACGGGCAGGAGCGCGTCGAGTTCCGCCTTCTTGCGGTGTGCCTCCTCGGTGGTCGATCCCACGTACGTCACGAGACCCGGCATCACCGTCACCGAGTCGGCGTCACGGCCGGCCGCGCGGATGCGCCGCTTCACGTCCGCGTAGTAACTCTGCGCGGCCGTGAGGTCGTAGGCGACGGCGTAAATGCCCTCGGCGCAGCGGGCGGCCAGGTCACGCCCCTGATCGGACGCGCCCGCCTGGAACAGCACCGGACGGCCCTGCGGTGAGCGCGGCACGTTCAGCGGACCGTCCACCAAAAAGTGCTTGCCCCGATGCTCGACCGGCTTCACCTTGGCCGGATCCGCGAAGAGGCCTTCCCGGTCGAGCACGAGCGCGTCCGGCTCCCACGAATCCCACAGAGCGAGTGCTACATCGACGAATTCCGCGGCACGCGAATAGCGATCGTCGTGCGGCGGCATCTCGTCGAGTCCGTGATTGCGCGCCTCGGCGTCGAACATGGACGTCACCACGTTCCAGCCGGCACGGCCGCCGCTGATGTGGTCGAGCGACGCCAGCATCCGGGCGGCGTGGAACGGCGTGTAGAACGTGGTGGACACCGTCGTCACCAGTCCGACCCGCTGCGTCGCCCGCGCCATCGCGGACAGCGCGGTGAGTGGTTCGAGGAACCACATGCCTCCGGACGCGGGGTCGCGCACCGAATGTCCGTCGGCGAAGAACACCGCGTCGAGGCAGCCCCGCTCCGCGGTCTGCGCCAACTCCTCGTAGTAGGAGATGTCGCAGAGTCGCTCGACCTGGGACGACGGGTGCCGCCACGCGGCGCCGTGGTGCCCGCAGCTGAAGAGGAACGCGTTGAAGTGCAGTTGCCGGGTGCCGGTCATGTCAGTCCTTGACCAGTCCGCCGTCGACGACGAGGTTCTGGCCGGTCACCGCACGCGACCACGGGGACGCGAAGAACAGCACCGCGTCGGCGAACTCGTCCGGGGTGGTGACCCGCTGCAACGGGGTGCTCGCCGCGATGAGGTCGAACACCTCGTCCGGGGTGGCGGCGCTGGCGTCGGTGGTGCGGAGCAACCCACCCGAGACCATGTTGACGGTGATGCCGTCGGGACCGAGGTCGGCGGCGAGGGTGCGGGTCAGCGACAGCGCCGCGGCCTTGGCCGCCGTGTAGTCGTGGTACGGGACGACGGGGTTCTGGAACAGATTGGTCCCGATGTTCACGATCCGGCCGAACCCGAGCGCACGCATGCCCGGCAGCGCGGCCTGCGTGGTGTGCAGGGTCGCCTTCACGCTGCCGCGCAACTGCGAGTCGAACGCCTCCCACGTGATGACGTCCGCCTTGTCCCGGGCGTCGCCGTTGAAGGAGAAGTCGGCGAGGGCATTGTTGATCACCGTGGTCACCGGTGATCCGAAGTGCTCCTCCGCGGCAGTGAACAGCGCCGCCACCTCCGCGGCATCGGTGACATCGGCACGGAGGGCGACCGCGCGATCCGGGCCGAGTGACGCCGCGAGTTCCTCCGCCGCATCCCGGCTGTTCCGGTAGTTCACGACCACGCGCGCGTTCTGCGCCGCGAACGACCGCACGATGGCGGCGCCCAGGCCGCGCCCACCGCCGGTCACCAGGACGATCTGCTTGTCGAGCTGCATTGCTGTCACCTTCCGTTCGGTCGGCGACGAGACATCGGATGAGCGCATACGGCCGTCTCCGCGACATCCCTTCGCCGGCATTACCCAGTTCAGGTTCGACGGGTCTGCTCTCAGCCGCCCGACTCGTCGCCGGGCAGCACCCCGTGTCACTGGCCAACAGTGTAAGCCCAATCACCGTTTCCATTTCTTGGTTGTGCACAACCTAGTTGTGTGCAACTATTCAGTGGTGACCGACAACCTCGCCCTCGACCGCCAGGTGTGCTTCGCCCTGTACTCGGCTTCCCGAGCCATGACGGCGAGATACCGGTCGATGCTCGACACGTTGGGAGTGACCTACCCGCAGTACCTGGTGCTGCTGGTGCTCTGGGAACGGGACGGTCGCGGAGTCCGTGAAATCTGCGACGCCCTCGACCTCGACACCGGCACCCTGTCGCCGCTACTCAAGAGGCTCGACACCCTGGGCCTGGTCGAACGGCGGCGCGACTCGGCGGACGAGCGCCGCGTCGGAATTCACCTCACCGAGAAGGGTGCGACTCTCCGCGCCGCCGCGGAGGGCATCCCCGCGGAACTCGCCCTCTCGACGGGCATGGACGTCGACGAACTCGTCGCCCTACGCGACACCCTGTCGCGGCTCACCGAATCGCTCCACAGCGTCAACACCCCTACAGGAGAGAAGTAACCATGAACATCGTCTACACCGCCGAAGCCCTCGCCACCGGAGAAGGCCGCAACGGACACGCCCGCACGTCGGACGGCCGGCTCGACCTGAACCTCGCCATCCCCACCGAGATGGGCGGATCCGGCGACGGCACCAACCCCGAGCAGCTGTTCGCCGCCGGATACGCGGCGTGCTTCCACTCCGCACTCCAGTTGGTCGGCCGTCAGGCCAAGGCGAACGTCGCCGACTCGGCCGTCGGCGCCCGCGTCGGCATCGGCGCCACGGACGGCGGCGGATTCGGACTCGCCGTCACCCTCGAGGTCTCGCTCCCCCACCTGCCGCGCGAAGAGGCGCTCGAGCTGACGGAGAAGGCGCACCAGGTGTGCCCGTATTCCAACGCCACCCGCGGCAACATCGACGTCACCCTCGAGGTCACGGAAGACTGAGAAATCCCGCGCGGGCGTCGAGTCACCCGAACTTGTACTCGACGCCCGTCAGGTTCTCCGACAACGACCAGAGCGCCCCGGCGGTCTGCTCGTCGCGCGACTTCTTGTTGGAGCCCACCACTTTCGGGTGGCCACGCTGCTCGAACAAGCCGTCCGGCCCGATGTAACTTCCGCCGATCACATCGGGAGCGGTCGCCGCGTACAGCATCGGCAGCGCTCCCATCTCGGCAGACTGCGCGAAGATCCGGTTGCCGACAGCCATCAGCTTGTCCTGCACGGACTCGGTGTGCGCCTGCAGATTGGTCGACGCGTATCCGGGGTGCGCGGCCACCGCCTTGACGGGCGACCCCGCCGCGCCGAGCCTGCGCTGCAATTCGTACGTGAACAATAGATTCGCGAGCTTCGACTGCCCGTACGCGCTCCACCGGTTGTACTTGCGGTGGTCCCAGTTGAGATCGTCGAGGTGGATCGTTCCCGCCTGATGCGCCACACTCGACATCGTGGCGACACGATCGGTGATCTTGTCGAGCAGCAGTCCGGTCAATGCGAAGTGCCCGAGATGATTTGTGCCGATCTGCATTTCGAAGCCGTCGGCGGTCTTGCGCTGCGGCACCGCCATCACGCCGGCGTTGTTCACCAGCACGTCGACGGACTCGACGCCCGCCGCGAACTCTCGCACGGAGGCGAGGTCGGAGAGGTCGAGACGGCGCACCTCGGCGTTGGCACCGATCGATCGCGCCACCACTTCTCCCTTGTGGGTGTTGCGGCAGGCGAGCACGACGTGCGCCCCCGCCTTGCCCAGAGCCCGCGCCGCCACCTCCCCCAGACCGCTGTTGGCGCCCGTCACGACGAACGTGCGGCCGCGCTGATCGACGATGTCCGAAGCTGTCCACTTGGTCATGGGGTCAACCCTACGGACGTCGGGACGCGGCGTGAACCCGTCACCACGCCTGCATCCCGACCAACGGCAGGTTGAGGAAACTCGGCCGGTCCGGCGACAACGCGAGGTGCTGAGGCTTCAGCTGACTGTCGGTCAGCATCGGTCCGAGCGGCAGATAGCGGGGAATGCTCCCGGCGTACACGTCGACTCGCAGCCGGTGCCCCGGCGCGAGCACCGCGTCGGTGGGCACGAAGTTGATGTCCACCGGCGTCACCTCGCCCGGCACCAGCGGCTGCCGGGACTCCACCGTCAGATAGTGGTGGGGCTCGGCGTAGTCGCCGTTCGCGGACTTCGTGCTCTTCGAATCGTCCACGGCCCGCAGGGAAGCGGTGAGGGCACCGTTGGTGAGGGGTGTCGACGTGCCGTCGGGCGCGACGTCGTTCAGGGTCACCGCCCAGAACCCGTCCGGGGCGTCGAGCACCGTTTCGAGATGCAGGTTGACCGGACCCGACAGCTCGGTCGACTGGGTGACGGGCGCACTGGTGAACGTGAGACCCTCGGCCTCGTTGAAGCGGGAGTCCTTGCTGCACACCGATCCGAGGACGACGGCGGCGCCCGCGGTGCCCTGAACGCCGTCGCGGGAGCAGAGCCCGCGCAGCCCCGGTGCGACGGTGAGTTGCGCTGCGTCCCCGGGTTTCGCCGCGACCAGGCTGCCGTCGTGCGCGGCGTGCCCGGCGGTGCCGCTGGGGGCGCCCGACAGGTACATCCGCCGATAGTCGACCCCGGCGCGCGGGAACTGATCGGTGGTGGTCCAGCCGTTGCCCTGCTGATACAGCGTGACCGGGCCGTACCCGTCGATTCCGTTGTCGATGCCCTTGAGCCACTTGTCGAACCACGCGCGTTCGAGGACGTCGAGTCGCGGCGGGGCACCCTGCTCGCCGAAACCACCGCCGAACGAGATGTGGTAGGCGTCGCTCATGATCAGCTGCTTCTCGCCGGCCGGCAGCGGGATGTCGTTGTAGACGCGCGGCTCACTGTTCGCGAAGATGTCGTGCCAGGCGCCGTACAGCATGGTCGGCACCTGAATGTTCCCCGCCTGCGCCTTGCGCTCCTCATAGAACTGGCCGTCCTGCGCCACCCGCAGCGTGTCGGGGTCGAGATCGCCGATGTTCGTCGCGGTCATGGCCGCGATCAGCGCGGGGAACAGTGTCAGCGGATCCCGCAACCGGTCCTGCAGCCACTGCTGGTCGAAGCGGCCCTGCGCGAGAGCCTGGACGTCGGGGACGAATTTGAGACCGTTCACCAGCGACAGCCACAGCGGCATGAATCCCACCCCGAGCCCGGCGCCGGTTCCGACGATGTCGCGGAGCAGGTCGTTGCCCGGTTCGGTCGGGAAGATCGCCTTCAACGCCGGCGGCTGATGCCCCGCGGCCTGCAGCGAGTTGATTCCCGAGTACGACACCCCGGCCATGCCGACCGTGCCGTCGGACCAGCCCTGCTTGCTCATCCAGTCGATGATCTCGACGGAGTCCTGCTGCTCGAGCGGGCCGAGCGCCTGCCATTCCCCCTGGGAGAACCCGGTGCCGCGCGCATCGACCACCACCTGGGTGTAGCCGTTCCGGACGAGGTCGCGGTTGACGCCGAAGACGCGCATGCCGCCACCGGAGAGCACCTTCGCCGCTTCGCCGACACCGTCGAACGGAGTCCCGGCGAGGTCGAAGGAATTGACCAGGTCGACGACGGTGTCCTCGAGCCCCGGCACCGCGAACACGGAATCGACGACGTTGCCGACCAGTTTCGTGTACGGGGTGACGCCCAGGACCGACGGCATCTTCGTGTCGATCGGCGTGCCGGAGGCGTCCGCAGGGCGATAAACGTTGGCCTTCAGCACCGTTCCGTCACTCATCGTGATGGGGACGTCCCAGTCGATCGCGATCACCGGGTACTCGGGCGGCGCGTCGACCGCGGCGTTCCATGCGGCACCCGCCGCTCCGCCCGTCGGATCCGCCGACGCCGTCACCGTGGGCACCACCGCGAGCCCCACCCCCACCGTCAGAGCGACTGCCACCGCACCCGGTCGAAACGCCCCTCGACGCACGCTCACTACGAACCCCCGTGAAATCCTCCGATGACGCGCCTCAGCGACCAGTCAGGGTGGCCCGCGTCACAAACTTACCGGATAGTAACCATGAGTCTCCCCGCGGTCAACGGCGGATTTCCGCAGCCTGTCGACTACCGTGGCGGGGTGCCCGACGCCCCACTTCCCGTCCGCGACGGCCTCAACCCGACGCGGCTGAGAATGCCGGACACCGGCTCGTGGCCCACCGTGCTCGAGTACCTCGTCGCGCGGTTTCCGCACGACGAGACCCGCCTCCGCGAGAAGGTGGCCACGTCGGAAGTCGTCGACGAGCGCGGGCAGCCGATCACCGAGGCCACACCGTTCGCACCCCGCAGATTCGTGTACCTGTACCGGGATCCGCCGGTCGAGAAGCGGGTGCCGTTCGAGATCGAAATCCTCCACCGCGACGAGAACCTCCTCGTCGTCGACAAGCCCCACTTCCTGGCCAGCACCCCGCGCGGCGCCTACGTGGCCGAGTCGGCGCTGGTCCGGTTACGCCGAGACCTCGACCTGCCGGAACTGACGCCCGCGCATCGACTCGACCGCTTGACCGCCGGGGTGCTGATCTTCACCGTGCGACGGGAGGTCCGGCGCGACTACCAGTCGCTGTTCGATCAGCGCCGGGTGACCAAGGAGTACGAGGCGGTCGCCCGGTACGTCCCCGATCTCGCGCTGCCCGCCACCGTCCGCAGTCGCATCGTGAAGGAGCGGGGCGTGCTGAAGGCGTACGAGGTGGATGGTCCCGCCAACAGCGAGAGCCGCATCGAACTTCTCGAGGTCCACGGCGACGCCGCGCGGTACCGACTGCTGCCGCACACCGGCAAGACGCACCAGTTGCGGCTGCACATGAGCTCGCTCGGTATCCCGATCCACGGCGACAACTTCTACCCCGACTTCTACGACGTTGCCGCCGACGATTACTCGACGCCGCTGCGGCTGCTGGCCCGGTCCGTCGAGTTCGCCGACCCGATCTCGGGGGACCTTCGCCGCTTCACGAGCCGGCGCACTCTCGACTGGCCGGGCTGACCTCGCGTTCTTTCCCTCACCCCGGTCAGGCGGAAGGATGGTGACATGAGTACCGCGACGTCCGTCTCCGAAGTGGAACGCAAGTACGAGGCAACATCCGAGCAGCAACTTCCGGCCCTCTCGGGGCTTCCGGGTGTCGACGGTGAACCGCGACGCGACACCATCCAGCTGTCCGCCCTGTACTACGACACGGGCGAACTCCTGCTGCTCCGCGCCGGGATCACCCTGCGCCGCCGGGAAGGCGGCGACGACGCCGGCTGGCACCTGAAGATCCCGGCAGGCGCGGACGAGCGGACCGAGTTGCAGCTGGAGCCCGACGCCGGCCACCCCGAGACGGAGGTGCCCCGGGAATTCGCGGAACTGCTCACGGCCGTCACCCGCGGCGCCGCACTGAACCCGGTCGCGCTCATCAGCACCGACCGCGAGCGGCAGCGGCTCGTGGACGCGGCGGGGACGACGCTCGCCGAGGTCGTCTCGGACGTCGTGATCGCCGCCGTCCCCGAGGCGGGCACCGGATCCGACGAGCGGGTGTGGCGCGAGGTCGAAGTGGAGCTCGCGGCCGGTGACCGAAACCTGTTCGACGCCATCGACTCCCGACTGACCGATGCCGGGATCACCCGGTCGGACGCGCCGTCGAAATTGCGGCGGGCGCTCGGCGACGCGGTCACCAGCACCCCGCGTCCAACACGCGGGAAGAAGGGGTCCGCTCCGCGGAAGCTGCTGCTCGAGTACCTGGCGGCGCAGAAGGATTCCCTCGTGACGGCCGACCTCGGCGTGCGGCGCGACCTCGAGGAGTCCGTCCACGACCTCAGGGTCGCGGCCCGGCGTATCCGGAGCATCCTGCAGGTGTACGGGGCCGACCTACGCGACCAGCAGACCGTCGACGAGTTGATCGTCGAACTCCGCTGGGTCGGCCAGGCCCTCAGCTCCGCGCGGGACACCGAGGTGCAGTGGAGCCGGCTGGTGGATCGGCTGGGCGGCGCCGAGGAGATACCCGACCGCGAGGTCGTGCGGGCGCGCCTCGACGAGTACTTCTCGGGACTCGCCGCGACGGCCCGGCCTGCGGCCCTGGCGGCCCTCAACTCCCAGCGCTACCTCGACCTGCTCGCCGGCCTCGACACGTTCCTCGCCGCCGTCGAGGCGTCCGAGGGCGCGGGCCCGTCGAAGAAGACAGTCGCGAAATCCCTGCGCACGATGTCGAAGTCCGTCCGCAAGCGCGTGCGGAAGGCGACGGCCGCGACCACCCGGGGCGAGCGCGACGAACTGACACACCGAGCGCGTAAGCGCGCCAAGCGAATGCGCTATGCCATCGAGTCGACGCGGTCGCTGGCACCGAAGGCCTCCGACCGCGCACACACGAAGTTCAAGGGCTTTCAGGACGTGCTCGGCGAGTACCAGGATGCCGTTGTCGCGCGGGACCACATCCTCGCGATGGTCGCGGAGGATCAGCACTCCGCCGAGTCGAGCCTGGGCCTCGGAATGCTGCTGCAGCGGGAACTCGATCGCGGCGACGCCCTGGCGCCGCAACTGAAGCCCGAGTGGAAGACCGCGAAGAAGGCGGCCCGAAAAGTCTGGAAATAGGGCACAGTCGGGGAGTACGCACCAGCGTGACCGAAGGGAGCCAGACGTGAGCACACCCGCCAGTCATTCCGTCGTCGTCGGCCTGGACGGATCCGACGCCTCCACCGCCGCCGCCCTGTGGGGTGCCGCAGTCGCGTCGAAATGGGGTGCCACGCTGTCTCTCGTCCACGCGCTGCCGCAGGACGGCCCGCTGTACAGCCCCGCGGCGATCATGCTGGAATCGCAATTCCTCAGCCAGCTCCGGGAGGACGGCGAGGCCATCATCGAGACGGCGAAGAGACTGCTCGGACCGAAATATCCCGGCCTGGACATCGAGACGACCATCAGTCCGGGTCCGGCCGGCACCGCGTTGCTCGAATCCGCCGACTGGGCCCGGTTGATCGTGCTCGGATCCACGGGAGCGGGAGCGTTCCGTTCGGTGCTGCTCGGCTCGACCGCGCTGCACGTGACCAACCGGGCGGGGTGCCCGGTGACGGTGCTCCGGGGTGACGTCTCCACACCTGACCAGCGTCCCGTGGTGGTCGGTGTCGACGGGAGCGACCTCAGCCGCGACGCGGTGGCCCACGCATTCGAGATCGCGTCCTTCTTCGAGGCACCGCTGGTCGCCGTCCACACCTGGCAGGGCTCCCCCACGCTCGGCGCGGGCGGCACCGGCATGCTCGTCGACCGGGATGCGGTGAAGCAGGAGGAAGAAGCACTGCTCTCCGAGGGCCTCGCGGGCGAGTCGGAACGCTACCCGGACGTGGCCGTGACGAAGGTGGCCGAGCAGGGCGCCGCGGCGGACGTCATCCTCCGGCACGCGACCGACGCCCAGCTGATCGTCGTCGGCAGCCACGGCCGAGGGCCGCTGCTCGGCGCGCTGATGGGCTCGACGAGTCAGAATCTGCTCCACCACGCCACCTGCCCGGTCATGATCTGCCGGAACGAGTGACGGGCGCTACGAGATGCCCGTCCCGACCAGCTGCCCGATTCCGTAGGTGACGATCATCGCGAGCGCCCCGCCCAGCACGACGCGGAGCACGGCCCGGGTGCGCTTGGCGCCGCCGAGCGCGGCGCTGACGGTGCCCGTGAGTGCCAGCGCGAAAAGCACGGCGACGAACGCCACCGGAATGCGCAGGTGCACAGGCGGTAAGAGGATCGCGAGCAGCGGGATGAGCGCACCGAGCGTGAAGGACAGCGCCGACGACGCCGCGGCCTGCCACGGATTGGTCAGATCATCCGGATCGATGCCCAGTTCCACGTCCACGTGCGCGGCGAACGCGTCGTGATCGGTGAGTTCGCGCGCGACCATCCGGGCGGTCTCGTCCCGCAGACCCTTCTCCTCGTACATTCCGACGAGTTCCTCGAACTCGGCGTCCGGGGTCTCGGCGAGTTCGCGACGTTCCTTCGACAGCAGCGCGCGTTCGGTGTCGCGCTGGGTGCTCACCGACACGTACTCGCCCAGGGCCATCGACACGGCCCCGGCCGCGAGACCCGCGAATCCGGCGGTGAAGATCGCCGATCGCTCGGTGGTGGCCGCGGCTACCCCGACCACCAGACCGGCCGTCGACACGATGCCGTCGTTGGCCCCGAGCACACCGGCCCGCAACCAGTTGAGGCGGCTCGCCAGACTCGGTGCGTGTGGCTCTTCGGGATGCCGCGCCGGCTCGGCCCGCTCGGCGTTCTCTGCTGACATGTGTTCAGGCTAAGGCGAAAAGGCCTGGTCGGGTAGCCAGGCTAGGCTGCGCTCGGCAGTGGTGGTCCGTTCACGGCACAGCAGAACCAAGCAGTTGCTAGGTTAGGCCGAAGTTGCGATGGGTTTGTCCTGGTATTTACGGCTGAGCTGCAGCGGAAGCATGAGACACACCCATTCGGTAGTCACTAAAATGATTGCCACTATGGTAGCCGTGGAGTAAAATCAGTTCATGGC
>RRBB01000018.1:0-88663 GCA_006543605.1 Rhodococcus sp. WS4 | reverse complement strand
GTGCCCGCCGGATCACCGAAGGTATGAAGCTTGCCGCCGCCGAGGCAATCCTCTCGGTCGTCGGTGACGAGTTGGCTGTAGACAAGATCGTTCCCAGCCCGCTCGATCCTCGCGTCGCCCCCGCTGTCGCGGAGGCAGTCGCCGCCGCTGCCCGTGCAGAAGGCGTCACCGACTAGCGAGAATCCACCCGAACACCCCGGACCGGAGCCCGCACCCACGGTTCCGGTGTCGGGGTGCTCGCGAGGGACGGCGGCGACACCGACGTCTGCGTCGTGGCGCTTTATTTCTCGGCCGCAGCCGCACGTTCACGTTCGGGCCGTGGACAGCATCAATCATCCGAATCCATGTCTTACTCGATGGGTAGCTGACGTGCGCCGTCTTGTCGTACTGTCGTAGAAGTGCAGGTCGGCGCCGGAGTGCGTGCGCAGGCGCGCATCTCTGTGTTTGTTGCACCGGCCGGTAGAACCAGGAGGTTCACGGTGGCTATGGCGCGTATTTCGGTATCAACGGGGCAGCCGTGGCTCCTGAGTGACGCGGACAGCGAGATTCGGTCATGAGTGACCGGGCGCCGTTCCTGATGACCGGCGTGGGCGGTGGTTACAGCAGTATCAGCCGCCTGGTCGCAGAGCTGCTGTTGTGCAGTGGTGAGCCCGTGCGGGCGATGGTTCATCGCGATGACGGCCGTGCCGACGCACTACGGGAGCTGGGAGCAGAGATTGTCGTCGGCGATCTGACCAGCCCTGGCGACGTCTCTGCGGCATTGGCGGGCGTGACGCGGATGTTCTTCAACATGAGTGTCTCCGCGGACTATCTGGAGGCCGCCGCTGTCGTCTGCGCGATTGCCGACGAGCGGGGCGGTCTCGACGCGTTGGTGAACATGTCGCAGATGACGGTGTCTCAGATGACGTCGACCAGCACCGACGAGTCTCGGCACCAACGACTGCACTGGCTCGCCGAGCGCATCATGAACTGGTCCGGTCTGCCAGTCATCCATGTCAGACCCACGGTCTTCCTGGACAATCCGCTGTTCACCGTCGTGGCGAGCCGTTCCGTCGCCGAACGCGACGTCTTGGCCTTGCCGTTCGGTACCGGCAGGACATCTCCCGTCGCCGCCACCGACGTAGCCCGCGTCATCGCCGCCATACTTCAGGATCCAGCAGACCGCCTCGGGCGTGTCTATGAGCTGACCGGCCCCGCCGTTTTGGATATCGACGGCCTCGCCGAGCAGTACACGCGTGGTTTGGGTCGGCCGGTAGCGGGATCCGATCTGCCCTACGGCAACTTCGTGGAACTTATGGGCGCTGTGCCTGGCATCTCGTCGCACACCGTGCAACACCTCCTCACCGTTGCCACACTGCACCGCGACGATCGCTACAACCGGCTGACCACCGACGTCGAGGATGTGACCGGGCAGCCCGCGCAGTCGGTCGAGCAGTACGTCGCCGCACACCGTGAGCTGTTCTCGAGGCCTGCCGCCGCCGGGTAGTGTGCTGAATGATCTTGGAGCACGCACTGCTGTCCGTGGCACCCGCGAGGGCCGAGGAATTCGAGTCCGCATTCGGGCAGGCGGAGTCGATCATTTCGTCGATGCCCGGATTCCTGCGATTGCGATTGTCACGCGGCCTCGAGCGACCGAACGTCTACCTCCTGCTGGTCGAGTGGGAAGAACTCGAAGACCACACCGAGGGGTTTCGACAATCGAGCCGATATCAGCAGTGGAAGGACCTGCTGCACCACTTCTACGATCCTCTCCCGGTCGTAGAGCACTACGTGCCTGTCCGCGAAGTGTGATGATGCGACGCCTCGCCGAGGCTCGCGCAACATGCGGACACCAGTCTTGTGGTGGCGGGGCTGCCGCCATCACCACAGGACGGGCAGACCATCGTGACGGTCTGTGCGATTTCGTCGACGGTGACGGTGAGGGGGACGGCGCACTGGCGGCACCACCTGTGTCGCGTGACGGCGTTGACGTGGGTCGGTGACGCGACGCATTGGTGAATCCACCGTCGGTGTAGTGGGCACGTCGTCCGGTCGTCGGGGGACAAGGTCCGCGCATCCTCAGCGGCGTCCTCCCGGGCCAGTCGATCACCCAGCGTGCTCGCACGGGGCCGTTTCACCTCTGACGGGCGGCGGCCCGGCGCGGGCCGGATCGCGAAGGAGGTAGTCACGGGGTCACCTCGACGAGATCGAACCGGGAGTGCAATTGCGCCCAGGTCGCCCGGCGACGGCCGTCGTGGGTGCGATAACCGCTGCCCGGCTCCGGAATCCAGGTCCGCATCAGATCGTCACGTACCGCGGGACGGTCGGCGGGTTCGCAGGTGTGCGCCAGCGCGGCGACCAACCACACCCGGGAGGTGGTGGTGCGGGGGGATGCCGAGTCGGTATCCGCGCCAAGCGGGTTCGTAATCATGGGTCGTCCTCACGTCGGTCCCGGTCGCGTACCCGTGCTCGAAAACGGTTGCCCCTCAACGAGTTGCTGATCCGCGTGGAATTCTCTGTCTGACCTCATGATCCGCCGGCTGCGGTGTGGCGGATGTCTCATTTCCTGACACTGTTGGCGCGGACGACTTCAGATGTCGATGCCGAATTCCTTGATCTTGCGGTAGATAGTGGCCCGTGAGATGCCGAGAGCTGTTGCTGCGGCCTTCTTGTTGCCGTGGTTCTCTTCGAGGCCGCGCACGATGGCGTCGCGTTCGAGGGCTTCGATCTGTGTGAGTGTGTGTCGGCTCAGCGCTCGGCACATCGGGGGTAGCTGCTCGACCTCGACGACACCGGAGCGCTGACGCTGGACCACCTCGTGCAGAACCTGCCGGAGCTCGGTGACGTTTCCGGGCCAGCTGTACTTGCAGAGTTGGCGCATCGCCGCAGGCGAGAGGGACAAGTCCGCGCCACGACCGAGCTGTCTCAGTAGATGCGGTACCAAGCTGTGGAGATCGTCGATGCGATGACGCAGCGCGGGCATGGTGACGGTGTGGCTGAAGTGGGGAAGGATCAGTGTGTCGACATCGGTGTTGTGATCGGTGCCGCCGATGGTCGCGCCGATCCATCCGGCGTGCTCGCGTCCTTGAATGAGGTCGGCGACAATCCGCTGCTGTGACTCGCCGAGGAGGTCGATGTCGCGCAGGATGACGCTGAATCGGTCTTGACCGAGTTCCTGTTCGAGTGCGGACAGGGCGGCGCCGTCGCCTGCGAGTTCGGGCGCCGTGAAGATCCGTGTGCGGATGGGAATATGTTCGATGGCAGCAGCTTTGAGGGCTGATCCGCGGCCGCTTCCGGCTTCGCCGGCGACGGTGACCCACTGTTGCTCGCGCGCGCAGCGAGCGATGTGCTGGCAACTGCGGCGCCAGGACGCGCTGCTACCGGTGATTCCGGGCAGGACGCGGATGCTCTCGAGAGCAGGGCATGCTGATGTGGGTATCTCGAGCATATGTACGTAGAACAGGGCCATCTGCCTCCTGGCCCCGAGCCCGAAGTCCTCGATCGATGACAGCCGGGCCGTCTGCCCGCTGGGCAGGGCGACAATGTGGCGTTGGGTGGCGGGAGCGCCGCTCAGATCGACGGCGTGTTCGAGCAACGCACCCTGATCCTGGGCATCCAGTGCCACACGTAGTTTTCGGTTGACTAGAACGACGTCGTCTCCGAGCGCCAACACTCCCGTTTGGGGTGACCGCCGGCATGCCTTCAGGTAGGCGTTGAGTAATGCGGTCTGGTCCGCACTGGCCTGTGCCAGGAGGCGGCCTTCGATCTGAGCCGTGGCGGATTTGGCGAGGGTGGCCAACAGCGGGCCTCCGTCCTCTACCCAGCCTGTGAGATCGAGTGCACCGACGAGGGCTCCGGACATCGGATGGGTGATCGGGACACCGGCGCATGCCAGTTGCCCGAGGCAGTCGGCGTAGTGCTCGGCGCCCGTCACGAGGGTGGGCTGACGGGTTTCGAGCGTGGTGCCGATGCCGTTGGTGCCGGCGAATTCTTCCGAGTAGCTGTAACCGGGTATCAGTTGGACGTCGTCGAGTGTGCGATTGAGTCGTCGACTGGCGGTGATCCTGGTCAAGATCACTCCGTCAGCCGAGGTCAGGATGACGCTCACTGGTTCGTCGACCAGGCCGTCCGCGAGCTGCCGCAAGACGGGTTCGGCTGCTGCCACGAGAGGGCAGTCCAGATTCGGCTCTCGCACGAACGGGAGGTCGAGCTGATCGGGGCGTACCTTGAGCGACTTCGATCGCTGCCACGAGTACGAGATGGGCTGGCGAACGGTGCTGTCGATGTCGTTGTCGGCGAGGAACAGCTCTCGCGCCTTCTGTAAATCCTTGCTGGTCATGCTCTGTTTACGCCCCGATTCTCCACGGTTCACGTAGTTGAGAGTACGTCGTCTCGATGTGAGACGGGTCTCAATATGAGACGGGGCGGTGGGTGGTCAGTGCGACGGGCTGTGCGTGGTTTCGACGCGCGCACTCAGCGGGGCCGGACGGGTGCCGG
Organism: Rhodococcus sp. WS4; assembly: GCA_006543605.1. Lineage (GTDB taxonomy): Bacteria > Actinomycetota > Actinomycetes > Mycobacteriales > Mycobacteriaceae > Rhodococcus_F. The sequence continues at coordinate 84,187 of RRBB01000018.1, read as the reverse complement.
TGAGTACTGCGAGGACGCAGGCGAGGTCGGTGATCGTGAGGGTACTCGGGACCGGGGGAGGACCGGGTTCGGTGCGGGGACGGCCGCGCCGTCGCCCCGGTGTCGCCGTCATCGTCGTGGCCTTTCGTCGCAGGTGAAGGCGGTGTCGTCATCCCGCGCCGATCCGGCATGCGGTGTCGTGGCCGTCATATCGCGCGACCCGGGTTCAGAATCGCGGTGGGGTCGAACACTGCCTTGATCCCTGTCATCAAGGACCTCTCGACCGAGCCGACCATGGGTTCGAGGTAACGGCGTTTGAGCTCGCCGACGCCGTGCTCGCCTGTGATGGATCCGCCCAGCGCCAAGCACCGCGTCACCATCTCGTCGAACGCCTGGTGGGCCCGGTCGGCGGCGTCCGGATCTGCTGCGTCGAAGACGATGGTGGGGTGAAGGTTGCCGTCGGCGGCGTGTCCGAAGGTACCTATCAGCAGGTTGTGGCGGTCGGCGATCCGGGCGATGGCGTCGAGCATCTGGGGGAGCCGGGGCACCGGCACTGCCAAGTCGTCGAGCAAGGTGCTGCCGCGGCGTTCCAAGGCGGTCAGCGCCACACGGCGGGCCTGCATAAGGGCGTCACCTTCGGCGGGGTCGGTGCTCACATACAGCTCGGTGGCCGCGGCAGCGCGGCATGCGTCCGCGCTGCGCTCGGCTTCCGCCTCGGCCGCGTCGCCGTCACACTGGATCAGTAGCAGCGCGCCGGCTGTGTTGTCGAGGCCCATGTTGGTCATGTCGTTGACGGCCGCGATGGTGGTGTGATCCATCAGTTCGACCAGACTCGGGTCGGCCACCGCCTGAATGTCCATCACCGCGTCGACTGCATGGACGGAGTCGGCGAAGGCGGCGACGACGGTGGCCGTGTGTGCCGGTGTCCGGCGCAGCCGCATCGTCGCCTCGACGATGACGGCCAGAGTGCCCTCGGACCCGACCAGCAGTTGAGTCAGGTTCAATCCGGCGACATTCTTGCGGGTGGCGGCGCCGGTGTGGATGATTCGGCCGTCGGCGAGCACCGCCGTGATCCGGGCGACATGATCGCCGGTGACCCCGTATTTCGCGCAGCATGCTCCGCCGGCGTTGGTCGCGAGGTTTCCTCCGATCGTGGAGATGGCGCGACTGCCGGGGTCGGGGACGTACCAGAGTCCGTGCTCGGCCACCGCGGCGGCGAGGTCACCGTTGACCACTCCCGGCTCGACCGTGGCGGTCCGGGATTGTCGGTCGATGGCGAGGATGCGGTTGAGTTTCTCGGTGCTGAGCACGATGCAGCCGTCGATCGCGTTGGCTCCGCCGGCGAGGCCGGTGCCCGCGCCCCTCGTCACGACCGGAATGCCATATCGGTGAGCGGTTTTCAGGGTCGTCACGACGTCGTCGGTGGTCCGGGCGCGGACCAGCGCGATCGGATGGCCGGAGGGGGAGAGCAATGATTGATCGCGGGTGTAGGCGATCATGGTGTCGCTGTCGGTCACCACGGCATCGCCCAGTGCCGCGACCAGTTCCGCGACCGGGCCGGTCGTCACCACGGTCATGCCTCGTCCTTCCACAGTGCTGTATTCCGTCAGGTTGTGCATCACACCGGGTTACCGGCTGATCTCCAGTTCGCCCATGTGTGACCAGTCGGTGCCGGGGAGGTCGGTGTGGATGATGCGTGGTGTCTCGCTCAGTGCCGGGCGCATCGCGTCCAACCCTTTGCGGAAGTGATCGGCGTTGACGTGGTCGGAGCCGGCCTGCCCGTCCTCGAACGCCTCGATCAGCACGAATTCGGTGGGATCGTCGGCGCTGCGGTGCCATTCGAACCAGAGATTGCCGGGTTCGGACCGGGTCGCGTCGGTGAATTCCTTGGTGACGAGCAACCAGTCGTTCTGATGCTTGTCGAGGACCTTGAACTTCACCACGATGAAAATCACAGTGACTCACTTTCTTTCGGACGAATTCCCCACCGCTGAAACGGGGGGAGTGGGTCACCGCCACATCGCAACGCGCGGCGGTGACCCACTGGCTGTTTCAGTAGATGTTCGACGGGCGGACCATGCCTTCGGCGAGATCGCCGAAGCCGGGTGCCATGATGGCACCGGGATTGCCGATCACTTCTTCCACGACGGCGGTTTCGGTGGTGATCAGCAGTGCCGCGATGGAGGCCGCGCTTTCGAGTGCGGCGCGGGTGACCTTGAACGGATCGATCACCCCGTCGTCGAACATGTCTCCGTATTCACCGGTGAGGGCGTTGAACCCGTGCCCGAGTGGCAGACCGGCGACCACTTCGACGACCTCGTCGCCGTCGAATCCGGCGTTGATCGCGATCCAGCGGAGCGGTTCGGCGAGGGCTCGGCGTACGACGTCGCACCCGATCGCTTCGTCTCCGGCCAGGTCGAGATCGGTCAGTGCCCGGTGCGATTGCGCCAGCGCGGTGCCACCGCCGGAGACGATCCCCGCCTCCACTGCGGCGCGGGTGGCGGCCAGGGCGTCCTCGACACGCAACATCCGCTCCTTGAGCTCGACGCTGGTCGCGCCGCCGACACGGATGACGGCAACCCGTCCGGTGAGCCGGGCGATGCGCAGTTCGAGGCTTTCCTGGTCGGCCTCGATCTTGGCGCGCTCGAGCTGGGACTCGAGCTGGGCGATGCGGGCGTCGAGCAGGCGCTGGTCCCCGTGGCCACCGACGATCGTGGTTTCGTTCTCGGTCACGGTGATGCGGTCACACGAACCGAGATGCTCGACACCGACCTCGGACAGTTCGATGCCGGTGTCCTTGGCGATCACGTGCCCACCGAGTGCCACGGCGAGGTCTTCGAGCTCGGCGACGCGGCGGTGCCCGAAACCAGGGGCCCGGACGACGACCGACTGCATCGTCTTGTGCATGTTGCCGCCGACGAGGAGTTGCAGGGCCGGTCCGTCGACTTCCTCGGCCAATACCACCAAGGGCCGGTCGGCTCGCTTGGCCACCTCGATGCTCGGCATGATGTCCTGCACCTGGGTGATCTTCTTGTTGGTCAGCAGGATCAGCGGATTGGTGTGCACCGCTTCCATTCGCTCCGGGTCGGTGACCATGTAGCCGGAGATGTAGCCGTGGTCGAACTCGATGCCGTCGACGATGTCGACCGACAGCCCGAGGGTGTCGCTCTCCTCGGTGGTGACGACTCCGGATTTGCCGACGTAGTCGACGGCCTTCGAGATGGCGTGTCCGATCACTTCGTCGTCACTGGCTGCGAGGGTCGCGATCCGCTGCAGATCGCTCTGCCCCCCGATCTTGGAGGCCTGCTCGCGGAGGGAGTCGACGACCACGGACACGGCCCGTTCGATGCCGCGCCGTACCCGCATGGGGTTGGCGCCGGCGTCGACGGACCGCAGGCCCTCGCGGACCATGGCCTGGGCGAGCACGGTTGCGGTGGTGGTGCCGTCGCCGACCACACCGTTGGTCTTCATCGCCACTTCCTTGACCAGCTGGGCGCCCATGTTGGCGAAGGGTTCGCGGAGCTGGATCTCGCGGGCGATGGTCACGCCGTCGTTGGTGATCGTCGGCGGTCCGGTGAGCTTTTCGAGCACCGCGTTGCGTCCCTTGGGGCCGAGGGTCACTTTGACCGCGTCGGCGAGGGCGTTGACGCCCTGCTCGAGCCGTGCTCGGGCGTCCGTGTTGTACCGCAGCTCTTTTGCCATGGCTGATGTTCCTTTCGTACGTTCTTTCGCGGAGGGATGCGGCTAGGGGACGAGAATCGCCCGGCCGCGTACCCGTCCGGCATCGAGATCGTCGAGTGCTTGCTGGAAGTCCTCGAGCCGGTACCGGGTGGTGTGCAACGTGACCTTGCCCTGGGCGGCAAGGGTCATGAGCTCCTGCAGGTCGTTGTAGGAGCCGACGAGATTTCCGATGAAATTGATCTCGGTGGAGATCACATCGATGGTCGGGACGTCGATGTTCTCGCCGTATCCGACGACGTAATAGTTCCCGGCGCGGCGCAGCATCGCGATCCCTTGCCGGGTCGCGCCGCCCTCACCGACGAAGTCGACGACGGCTTCGGCTCCCTGTCCGCCGGTCAGGTCGAGCACCTGCTGGATGTGGGTGCCGTCGGCGACGATGCCGTGGTCGGCGCCGATCTTCACGGCGAGTTCGACGGCCGCGGGATTGCGGTCGAGCGCGACCACGGTGACACCGGAAATGGCCTTGAGCACCTGGATGCCGATGTGGCCGAGTCCGCCGGCTCCGATCACGACGCACACGTCTCCGGGCCGGGTGGTCTTCGCGGCCTTGGCAACCGCGTGGTACGCCGTCAGGCCCGCGTCGGCGAGGGCGGCGACGTCGGCCGGCTCGAGTGAGTCGTCGATCCGGACCACGCTGCGGGCGGTGGTGCGCAGAAATTCGGCGTACCCGCCGTTGACGTCGATGCCGGGGAACGTGCTGTTCTGGCAGTGGACGTCGTCACCGGAACGGCACGCCCGGCACAACCCGCACGTGATGAGCGGGTGCAAGATCACCTTGTCGCCGACCGCCACGTTGGTGACGGCGTCGCCCACGGCGTGGACCCAGCCGGCGTTCTCGTGGCCGATCGTGTACGGCAGAGCGACACCGGACTTCTCCTCCCACTGACCTTCGAGGATGTGCAGGTCGGTGCGGCACACGCCGGCGCCGCCGATGCGCACGATGACATCGAGGGGGCCCTCGATCGTGGGTTCGGGAATGTCGGTGAGCTGAAGTTTGGTGTGGTATCCCACCACTTGCACGGCCTTCATCGCGGGCTCCTGGTTCTGAGGTCGGTGATTCGCGGTGTGGCGCCGACGGATTCGCTGTCGGCGTAGCGGGTGGCGAGCAGGCCCCGGCAGAAGTGGGCGTTGCCTTCCATCGAGATGCGCACCGACTTGGCGAAGCGCAGCCGCATCGGCACCGATTCCGGGGGGATGCGCTTGCCGTCGTCGTCGACGAACACCCGGCTGGCCGGGCAGAGGCTCAACCCGATGCCGATCCGGCGACGGAGCAGTGCGGCCTTCGCCTTTCCGGGAGCGAGGTCGCCGAGGGTGAGCCGGTAGATCTCGTTCACCCCCAGATCGGTGGTCTTCAGGTGCGCCTCGACGCACCGCTCCATCGCCGCGGAGTGCGCCTTGGACAGGAATGTTCGGCGCAGCTCGTGCAGACTTTCCTGCGCCTCGGAGCCGAACGTCCCGACGTATCCGGCGTCGGCCGCGAGGCCGGCGTTGATCTTGTCGCTGTCATGATGGTCGTCGAGCAGCACCCGTGCCTCTCCGATGTCCTCGATCAGGCGCAGGGCGTCGAGGGCGTCGGAGGCCATGAGGTAGGCGAAGTTCGGCGAGCAGAACGCAGTGGGCAGCCGCAGATGCACGGTGACGCCGTCGTCGTCGAGGGTGACCGACCGGACGAACCCAAGATCGGTGATCGGCTCGTCCAGTTCCGGGTCGGTGACCGTCGACAGGGCCATCAGGACGTCCTGTTCGGTGCAGACAACGGCGGCGGTCATGACGACACGGTCTCCCGCGCCCCGGCAGCGACCTCCACACCTTCCTGCCCGGCCGGCTCGGCCAGTTGCAGGTCCGCGGGAACGTCGATGTCGTACAGCGCTGCCGCGTTGAGGCCGAGGATCTTCTGCTTCTGCAGGGCGGTGATCGGGGCGTACTCGCCGAGCATGTCCTCGGGGATCTGGAAGTCGACGAACTTCTCGATCAGCCACTTCGGGGTCCACAGCGCGTAGTCGCTGCCGAACAGGATCTTGTCCTCGCCGATCCAGTAGAGCAGCTCGCCGATGATCTGGGCGAAGTACCGGGGCCGGGTGTGGATGAACGGCAGGGCCACCGCCAGGCCGCCGTACACGTTCGACTCCTGGGTGGCGATCCAGCAGAAGTCCTCGAGCCGCGGCAGGCCCACGTGCTCGACGACGAATCGCAGGTCCAGGTAGTCGGTGGCGACCTTGTCGACGTCGGAGACGTCGAAGGCGTCCCGGTCGAGAGGGCGGATCGTCGGGCCCTTGTGGACGTGAATGTTCTTGATGCCCAGCTTGATGCACTCTTCGAGGTAGCGCCGCGACCACGGGTCGTCGAGTTTGTAGCCGCGGGAATCGCCGTGCCACTCGGCGGTGTAGAGCTTGACGCCCTGCAAGTTCATCCGGTCGGCGTCCTTGCGGAGCTGTTCGAGACCGGCCTCCTCGTGGCGGGGGTCGTAGGCGTGGTTGTAGGTCAGCTTGCCAGGGTGCTTGGCGACCAGGGCGAGTGCCTCGTCGGTTCGCCCGAATCCGTTGACATAGAAGTCGCTGAGCAGGGTGGCCTGGAAGATCGCGTGGTCGACGTATCCCTCCACGAAGATGTCACGCTCGAAGCGTTCGCTGCCGTAGTACGTGTAGGTGTCGTAGTCCCACACGACCTCTTCGGGGCTGAGGTTCTTGTGATAGTCGTAGAAGCAGTCGATGAACTGCTTGCCGTGCACGTTCTTCTGGTTCGACTCGCGGGCGTCCCAGACGTGTACGTGGCCGTCCACGATGAAGTACTTCTGACCGTCCTTCTGATACATCGAGTCCTCGCTTTGGTTCTGGTTGCGGGTGGGCTGGCGGCCGTCCGGGGCCACCTGTGTGACCCCGGACGGGAAGGGCTTACGGGGCGGTGAGGTCGAATCCGATGTACTCGGCGGCGTCTTCGGGGCTGGCGAACAGCAGGGTCTTGTCGTCGAGGTGGACCATGCGCCCGTAGTGGGTGGAGCTGATCTCCTCGAAGACGGAGCCGTCGAAGTCCTCACCTAATGCATCGGTGAGTTCCTCGTAGTCGAAGCTGAGCAGGCGCTGGCCGTCGACGCGGATCATCGATGGGTACTCGGTCAGCTCTACGCCGTCCTTGTCGCCCATCACCTCTGCGACGACCCGGCCGATCGGGGTGTTCATCAAGGTGACGCCGCACATGTTGGAGAACTCGGTGGACGATCCGAATTGCATGCTCACTTGTCCAACTCCTTGGGGATGTCGAGCCCGATCTCCTCGAGCAGGGAACGGAACTTCGCTGTGGCGGCCTCGAGACTGTCGGCGAAGGTCACGGCCTTGTCGGCCGGTTGCGACCAGATCGGTTGCAGCGCCCGGGCGGCGTCGAGGCATCGGGGCACCCAGGTGGCCAACCAAGTGCCGAACAGCTCTTTGTTCGACTCCCCGTGCTCGGGGTCGCGGGTGAGCAACCGGAACAGGTTGCGGGTGTAGGCGAGGTCGCGGTCGTAGTCGTGCTCACCGGTGCCGACGATCGTGGGCGTGATGTAGTCGCCGTTGCCGGCGGCGATCTGCATGACCAGTTCGGTGCGGAACAGCGAACCGACCAGCTGTTCGAAGACGATGTTGGAGCCGAACAGCAGCTCACACCAATCCGGAACCGCGGTGAGCTGCTCGACGACCTCCCGGGTGGGCTGCCACTCGGGCGCGGACTGCCAGACCTCCTTGTGCGCGGCGCCGTCGAAATCCTCGGTGGCCTCGGACAGATCCAGATTGAACAACGCCAGGTCCTGGGCGAAGCGCATCTTGTGGGCGGCGTTCACCGCGACGGCGGTGTTGATCATGTTGGTCGGCCCGGAACGCTGGATGGAGGTGAACACGTGCAGTGCCAGACCGTTCTCGGCGTGCATCCACGCACCCAGGTTGCGGGAGACGAACGTCAACCAGGGAGTGTTCCAGGCGTCGTAGACCCGGGCGCGCTTGGCGTTGGACAGACACAATTCGACCTGGTGGACGACCTTGGAGTTGTTGCGAAATATCGTCTGGTCCCACTCCTCGTTCGGGTCGAGGAAGGCGTGCCAGTTCGACGACTTCGCGGCCGTCCACTCCTGCGGGTACCCGCCGGGGCCGTCACCGAAGCCGTAGATCCAGCCCTGGGACAGGTGGCGGTCGGGGTCGGGTTGGACGTCGACGGTCACGTCCTCGTACATCGTCGACCGCTTCTTGGCCGGCGTGTAGTAGGTGAAGGAGCGGCTGCGGGAGCTGGGGAACTCCAGCGCACCGGCTTCCGAGTCGGTGAACTCGATCTTCGGAAAGCTCCGTTGCTTGGGCTCGGAGGTTGCGGTCATCTCGTTTCTCAGTTCTGTCGGTGAAGCAGGATGGTGGATTCCTCGGGGCGCCTACTCGAAGGCGGGGCTGGTGAACTTGTCGTAGAAGATCTGGTCGTGCGGGGTGTCGGTGGCCTCGAGCAGAGCGAGCGCAGCGTCGACCATCGGTGGTGGTCCGCAAAGGTAGACCTCGGTCTTGCTGATGTCCGATTCGCGGCGGCTCACCACATCGGTGACATTGCCTTCTTCGACGACGATCGACCCTGCGGGCTGTGGGTCCAGCGATTCCGACAGGCAGGCCACGAACGTGAAGTCCGTCAGTTCTCGTCCGAGGTCGAGGATCTCGTCGACGTAGAACAAGTCGGCGGGAGTGCGGGCACCGTAGTAGAAGTGCACCGCGCGCGAGTTGCCGGTCTCGCTCATGTGCCGCAGGAGCGAGAGGACGGGGGCCATCCCGGCTCCGCCTCCGATCAGGACGATCGGCAGGACGTGACCTTCTTTGAGCGTGAACGACCCGTACGGGCCCGTCAGGGCGATCTCGTCGCCAACCGAGATGCCGTCCTCGAGCAGGCCGGCGAACTTTCCGCCGGGGTACTTCTTGATGAGGAATTCGATGTGGTCGGGCGTCGATGGTGTCGTTGCCATCGAGAAGGACCGGTGTTCTTCGGTCCCCGGGATCTTCATGTCGGCGTACTGGCCGGGTCTGAACTCGTATGCGGCGGGTTCGACGGGCTGCAACCGCAGCGAGACGATGTCCTTGGTCATCGACTCGATCCCGGTCACCCGAGTGAGTACATCCTGGATGGGGATGCCGCCGAGAAGCTCGTCCTCGTCGAAGTTGAGCAGTTCGATCGTGCAGTCGCTGTATGCGGTTGAGCGGCAGAGCAGTACGTGCCCCTCGTCGACCTCGGCGTCGTTGCACGCAAACGTCGAGTAGTTCTCCATCTGGATATCGCCGTCCAGGACGAACGATTTGCAGGCCGAGCACCGCCCCTCGCGGCAGCCGTGCATCAGGTGGATGCCTTGCCGGAATGCGGCATCGAGGATGTACTCGTCTTCGCCGACTTCCATCTCGATGTCGACGGGCTCGAAGTTGATACGGTGCTTGTCGGCCACGGGCCATCTCCTGGGCTCTGAAAGTGTTGTGCTGGTTGCGGTGGGCGGCGCCGTAGTGATCAGGCGCCGCCCACCGAGCCGGGTCAGGCAGGAACGGTTCTGCCTGCGCGGTATGCGGCGATGTGGGCGTCGCGTTCGGCGTCGGACATCTGGTTCAAGAGCACGTTCGGGCTCTGGAAGGTGTTGCCCCGCACGTCGTCGAGGGTCCACATCTTCTTCGGGTCGTCCAAATCGAGGTGCGGCTGACCGACGAGGGTCTTGCCGTCGTCGCGGACGTACCCGAGGTCGGAGACGATGTCGGCGAGGTCCTTGCCGTGGTGCAGTGTCTCCCATTCACGGAACCCGGTGAGTCGTCCCATGTTCGGGGTCGGCTTACCCTGGTACTCCTCGCGGAACGCGACGGCGTCGGTCCAGTAGCAGGTTTCCGAGCAGTAGGTCCGCCACTGGTTGTCCACCTTTTCCACGACCATGTCTTCGCGGATGAGGGCGGGCACCATGCAGGTCCAGCACCGGTGCGGGTACTGGTACCCGACCTCTTCGAATGCGATCGGCTTGTTGCGGCCGGGGTAGGCGAGCCGGTTGTACTCCTCCCACCACTTGCCGTACTTCGAGTACCAGCCCGGGTACTTGTGTTCGAACCACTCGAAGTCCTTGTCGGTCATCGCGTCGATCCGCCAGTAGTTCACCGGCCAGCCGGTGGCGAAGAACCGTGCCACCTCGTGGACGTAGCCCTTTTCGGTGATCCGCTTCCACGCCTCCTCGACCAGGTCGTGCGGAATCGTCAGACCGTACTTCTCGAGCGGAATGAGGTAGCTGCGGTAGTAGTCGTCGTAGATCCACCGCCGCCACATCTCGGCGTAGCTCTCCCGGTCCTTGCGGCGGTCCTTGGTGCCGTACTCGATGAAGGTGCCGATCGCGGCGTCGACGACGCAGTGGTTGTTCCACCACGCGTACCGCAGATCGCGTTCGAGCAGTGGACGGTTCCGTTCGTCGGCGAGCGCCATCAGCAGGATCGAGTAGCCGTTGGAGATGTGCCGCGATTCGTCCGACTGCACCGAGTGGAAGACCGTCGGCAACAGGTAGTCGCCGTTGGCGGCGGCCTCGTCGGGCATGGCCACGAACAGGGTGTTGGTGAACGCGGTTTCGGCGACCACGGTCAGGTAAATGTTCGCCGAGGTGATCGCGTCGCCGGTGATGAACCCTTCACCGAACTGCCGGCCGATGGTGCCCGCGTAGTTGTTCGCGAACGCCTTCTCCGTCATGTCGAACCCGGCGGGATCGATGTAGTTGTTCATGTACAGCTTCTTGAGGTTCATCTGGATCGTCGAGTGACGAACCTCGTCGATCATCTGTACAGCAAGCCCGTTGTGGATTTCCGGGTTGGGCACGGCGTCGATGGCCATCGGCATCGCTCGGGCGGCCGAGATCTCCGGGAACGGAATGATCGACAGGAACAGCTTCTGCCATTCGAGCCACCGCTGCTGCACCTGGCGGAACATGTTGCCGCGGATTGCACCGTCCATGGCGCCGTACACGCGGTTGTCCTTCTCTTCCTCCATCGGGAAGTAGGACCGCATGATCTGCTTGAGAGGGTCCTTCTTGGGGGCCTTCTCGAAGGTGTAGTCGGTTCCGAACCGGGTGGCCGGGGTTGCGAATGTCGGATCCCATGACAGTTCGGTGATCTTCGCGTGGGCCTTTGTCAGGCTTTGCCTACTCAATGTGCGCCTCCTGAATCGGGTGCCGGCCGGGTGCCGGCGGTGGGGATGTCGTGCGATCGATTGAACCCCGTGACGCAGCTCTCAACCGTCTCAGTGTGAGACGGATGTCACATCCAGGTGGGTGGCGGCTGCCTACACTGACCCCGCGCCGCGGCAGACCCCCATACCCCTCGATCAGCCGACACGGGAGACCAGAGAGTGACCCCACAGCCCTCTAGCACGTCGCACCACCGCACAACCCCGATGTCGAACTCCGAGTCGGTTCCGGCCGACGGGGCGCCAACGGGACCGGACCGCCTTCGTCCGAGAAATTGGCTCCGGGTGTCCTGGTCGCGCTCTCGACAGGCATTGGGCGACGACGACCGCCCCACCGCCGAGTACGTCGATCGTGCGTCCACCGATACGGTGCTCGAGCGAGCCGCGCGGTCCGTGATGCCCGCGTTGACGGAAGACATCGAAAACGAGCCGGTGTCACTGATTCTCACCGACGCCAACGGCATCGTTCTCTCCCGAACCGGTGGCGATCGCGCCTTGTTCACCGCACTCGACCGAGTCGACCTGGCCCCGGGCTATCGCTATGCGGAATCCCAGGTAGGCACCAACGGAATCGGCACCGCGCTGGAAGTCGGTCGACCGCTCCTCGTGGACGGAGACCAGCATTTCAGTGGTCCGCTCCGGTCCTTCTCCTGTGCGGGAGCTCCGGTGACGCACCCGGTCACCGGAGCGATTCTCGGTGTCGTGGATCTGACCACAGCCGCGCAGAACTCCAACGCCCTGCTGCTGTCCTTCGCCACACTCGCCGCAGCACGCCTCCGTGAGCGCATGATCGACGACGCATCGGAATTGGACCGGGCAATCTTCAGTGCCTATCGGTCGGCATGCCGGCGGACCGGCCGGCCGGTCATCGCCGTCGGCGAAGAGGTCGTGATGATGAACTCGCTGACCAGACAAGAATTCGACTCACCAGACCAGATGGCGATTCTCGAACGCACCCGAGACATCGGAGGCGAAACGAACCCGGTCACCATCCTCACCGACCTGCCGAGTGGAACGATGGCACGCCTGAGTTACGAGCCGGCATTCGCCGGCGACAGGCTGGCCGGAGGGATCGTGCGGATCACGAAACAGGTTCCTGCCAGACACCTTTCCCTCCTCGAAGTCAACGCGCCCACCCCGCCCTCGCTCGCCGGTGCCAGCCCGCTCTGGCGGCACACGGTCCAGGCAGTTGTCGAGGCCAGCCGTCGACAGGACTGGCTCGTTCTCGACGGGGAACCCGGCGTGGGCAAAACCGCCGTGATTCGAGCGGCACACCAGCTCGTTCCGGAACGCGGACTCGCCGTTCTGGACGCCACCGAACTCGGTGCCGACGACGTCCTCGCCCAGACCTCCCGCGAACTGGCCGGCGAATCCGACCTGGCGATACTGCACGCACACACGCTGGACGAGGCTCATCGCGCCGCACTCGCTGACCTGCTGCAGGACCTTCCATTGCAGGGGTCACCCCGTGCACCGTGGGTGGCGCTCACGCGGTATCCCCAGGAGTCGACCGATACCAGCCCACTGCTGCGCATGTTCCCCAAGTCGGTCACGGTGCCACCCCTCCGGCACCACTTGGACGACATTCCCGATCTGGTGCGCAGCCTGCTCGACACCCTGGGAGCCACCGACCTCACCCTCGCGCCCGCCGCTTTGAACCAACTCGCGCGACTGGCGTGGCGCGGAAACGTCACCCAACTGAGGAATGTGCTCGCGGACATCTACCGGCGGCAACGGTCCGGCGTCGTCGAAGTCGACACCCTGCCTCCCGCATGCCGTTCCACAACACGCCGAACGTTGACCAGGTTGGAGGCGCTCGAGCGTGACGCGATCGTCGACACCCTGACGCTTCACGCCGGCGACAAGACCGCCGCCGCCGCCGCCATCGGCATGTCCCGAGCAACGATCTACCGCAGGATCCGCGAGTTCGGAATCGTGCTCTGAACGAACCCGCACCGTGGTATGTCAAATTGAGACACCGCTGCGCTCGTCCCTGAGGGATGCTCTCGCCGAACCATATTCGCCCGCCCAGCCCCGGGTGTCAGACAGGAGAAATCTATGACCAATCCGAACGGACTCACCACAGTCGCCGGTGCACCGGTGCCCGACAACCAGAACAGTCTCACCGCGGGCGTCCGCGGTCCAGTGCTCCTGCAAGACGTCTGGCTCCTCGAAAAACTCGCGCACTTCGACCGCGAAGTCATCCCCGAACGCCGCATGCACGCCAAAGGCTCCGCGGCCTTCGGCGCGTTCCGCGTCACCCACGACATCACCGCACACACCAACGCCGCCGTATTCTCCGAAGTCGGTAAGCAGACCGAAATCTTCATGCGATTCTCCACCGTTGCCGGCGAGCGCGGCGCCGCCGACGCCGAACGCGACATCCGCGGTTTCGCCGTCCGCTTCTATACCGAGCAAGGCAACTGGGACGTCGTCGGAAACAACACCCCCGTCTTCTTCTTTCGCGACCCGCTCAAGTTTCCCGACCTCAACCACGCGGTCAAGCGCGACCCAAAGACCAACCTTCGCTCGGCGGAGAACAACTGGGATTTCTGGACCAATCTCCCCGAGGCCCTGCACCAGGTCACCATCGTCATGTCCGACCGCGGCATCCCCGACGGCTACCGGCACATGCACGGATTCGGTTCGCACACCTACTCGTTCGTCAACGACGCCGGGGAACGCTCTTGGGTGAAGTTCCACTTCCGCACCCAGCAGGGCATCAAGAATCTCACCGACGAAGAAGCCGCTGTCGTCGTCGCCGGCGACCGCGAGTCGGCGCAGCGCGACCTCTTCACCGCGATCGAGGAGGGCAACTGCCCGAAGTGGACCCTCTTCGTGCAGATCATGCCCGAAGCCGACGCCGACACCTACCGCTACCATCCGTTCGACCTCACCAAGGTGTGGTCCAAGAAGGACTACCCCCTCATCGAGGTCGGCGAACTCGAACTCGACCGCAACCCGGAGAATTACCACGCCGACGTCGAGCAGGCCGCCTTCTCCCCGGCGAACATCGTTCCCGGCATCGGCTTCTCCCCGGACCGGATGCTTCAAGGCCGACTGTTCTCCTACGGCGACGCCGCCCGCTACCGTCTCGGCGTCAACCACCACCAGATCCCGGTCAACAGCCCGCGTGGCGCAATGCACGTCAACTCCTTCCATCGCGACGGCGCCATGCGCGTCGACGGCAACCAGGGCAGCGTCCCGAGCATCGAACCCAACTCCCAAGGCCGATTCGCCGACCAGCGCAACTACGCCGAACGGCCGCTCGGAGTGGGCGCCGTCGCAGACCGGTTCGACTACCGGGCAGACGACGACAACTACTTCGAACAGCCCGGCAACCTCTTCCGTTCCATGAACGCCGAACAGCAGACTGTGTTGTTCGAGAACACCGCTCGCGCCATTACGGGAGCCTCGGTCGCGACAGTCGAGCGGCACATCGCGAACTGCACCCAGGCCGATCCCGCCTACGGCGAAGGCGTGCGAAAGGCCTGTGAAGCCCTCGGCGCCCTGTAAATCGCGGCATCGCGCCCGTGAACCCGGCGGCGTGCGTGGACAGGACTCTGAACTGGGTACAGAGTTCGCGCGTCGCCGTACGAGCGTGCCGTCCACCGCATCGCGGAGGTGGTGGGCGGCACGCCGCGTTTCCTGCAGAGTCGGTGCCGCGCTATCCGCGGCCGTCGGGCAGTGGTCGGGCGTTAGAGTGAATCGACCGGGGCCGGTGAGTTGATCAGGGCATCAACGTGCGCGAGTAGGTGATCGTTCTCGCTTCTGCTCCCTACGGAGATCCGGATTTCCTGGGATCCGACCTGCCTCACCAGTACGCCATGATTCGCCAGTTGCCGTACTTTCGTCGCGGCGTCGTGTTGTCGGGGGAGGAACAGGAAGTTCGCCTGGCTCGGAATCGCGTCGATGCCGGCAGAAGACAACGCTCGGAAAAGGCGGGTCCTCTCGGAGACCGTTGCGGTGATGCGGGATTCGAGTTCCGAGGTGATGTCGGGTTCGAGGCACGCGAGGGCGGCTGCCTGGGCCGGCGACGAGACGGCAAAAGGAATCCGAACCGCCTCGAGTAGACGGCAGACCTCCGGTGAGGACAGTGCATAGCCGATGCGCAGTCCGGCCAGACCCGCCGACTTCGACAGCGACTTCAGTACGACGACGTTGTCGAATCGGCTGAGGAGTCGGATTCCACTGGCCGAGTTCGGATCGGTCACGAACTCGCGGTAGCACTCGTCGAGGACGATCAGTAGGTCTTCGGGTGCCGCCTCCACGAACGCCTCGAGCGCGGTGTGGTCGACGGTCGTGCCGGTCGGGTTGTTGGGCAGACAGAGAAACACGACTCGAGTGCGGTCGTCGATTGCGGCGAGGATGCGATCGAGGTCGGGTCGGTAGTCAGGTGTGAGCGCGACCCGAATGGGAGTCGCTCCAGTCAGCAGCGCCGCGTGTTCGTAGCTCGAGAAGGATGGCCACGGGTATATGACGTCGGTCCCGGGACCGGTGCATGCGGTTGCGATGTTTCGAATGAGACTGCTCGAGCCGCTGTCGACGACTACCTGATCGGTCGAGAGGCGCCATCGCTGTGCCAGAGCCTCGGTCAGGTTCCTACTCTCGAAGTCCGGGTATCTATTGGCTTTGGCGATGCTCGCGCGGATCGCCGCTGCCACCCTGTCGAGCGGCGGAAAGGGCGATTCGTTCGATGCGAGCATCGCCACCGGACCAGCGACGGGCCCGGAGCGACCAGGCACATAGCGGTCGATGTCGAGGACGCCGGGGCGATGCCGAATCATGCGAGATCGGTCTCGGTGGCACGCTGAACCCAGGAGGCGAACTTCTCCGAGTCGACGCGATCGGCCACATAACGGCGAACCACACGCTCGACGTAGCCAACCACGTCGGTCGCAGGCAGTTTGTGGCCGCGCAATTTACGTCCGAAACCGGTGTCCATCCCGAGGCTGCCGCCGAGATGGACCTGGAACCCTTCGACCTGGTTCGACTGGGAATCGGTCACGATCATGCCTTTCAGCCCGATGTCGGCTACCTGAATGCGTGCACACGAGTTTGGGCACCCGTTGAGGTGCAACGTGATCGGATGCTCGAGCTGCTCCTGAATGTCGGCCAGGCGTTCCTCGACTTCCGCGATGACGGCGGCGGCCCGGGCTTTGGTCTCCACGATCCCGAACTTGCAGAACTCGATGCCCGTGCATGCCATGGTGCTCCGTCGCCACGGTGACGGGTTCGTCGGGAATCCGAGAATCTCGAGGCTGGCTTGGAGTGAACCGATCTGCTTGTCGGGCACGTCGAGGATGACCAGCTTCTGCATCGGGGTGATGCGGACCCGGCGGGATCCGGATGTCTCTGCCGCTTTTGCCAGGTCGATCAGCATGGTGCCGCCGACCCTGCCGACAATGGGAGCGATTCCCACGGCGTTGAGACCGTTCTTCTGAAGCTGAATACCGACGTGATCGCGAGGTTCGTCGAGTGGCTCGGGTGCCGGGCCGTCGATCATCGGGTGTCCGAGGTACTCGGTCTCCAGTACGTCGCGGAACTTCTCGATACCCCAGTCCGCGACGAGGAACTTCAGGCGTGCCTTCGCCCGCAGGCGCCGATACCCGTAGTCACGGAAGAGGGAGACGATGCCGATCCACACATCGGGCACGTCGTCGCGTGATACCCACGCGCCCAATCGTTCGCCGATGCGAGGATTGGTCGAGAGTCCACCCCCGACCCAGACATCGAGTCCCGGACCGTGTTCGGGGTGTTCGACACCGATGAAGGCCACATCGTTTATTTCGTGAACGACGTCCTGAAGGCCGGAGATAGCGGTCTTGAACTTGCGTGGCAGGTTGGAGTATTCGGGGTTCGCGATCAATCGGCGGGTGATCTCGTGCAGGGCCGGCGTAGCGTCGAGGACCTCGTCGACGGCGATGCCGGCCATCGGCGAGCCGAGGACCACCCGCGGGGTGTCACCTGCGGATTCGGCGGTCGTGAGGCCCACATTCTCGAGCCTCCGCCAGATTTCGGGGAGGTCCTCGACCCGGATCCAGTGCAGTTGGATGTTCTGGCGGTCGGTGAGGTCCGCGGTGTCGCGGGCGAACAGTCTTGAGACTTCCCCGACGACGCGTAGTTGTTCGGTGGTCAGTGCCCCTCCGTCGATGCGGATGCGGAGCATGAAGTGCTCGTCGTCGAGCTCTTCCGGCGGCAACGTGGCGGTTCGGCCGCCGTCGATGCCGGGTGCGCGTTGGGTGTAGAGCCCCCACCAGCGGAACCGGCTTCGCCGATCGGTGGGGTCGATGCCGTCGACACCGGTATGGCAGTACACCTCTTCGATCCGCTTGCGCACGTTGAGGCCGTCATCATCCTGTTTGACCTGCTCGTTCACATTGAGCGGCTCGCGGTCGCCCCGGGCCCATTGCCCTTCCGCACGCGGGGTCTTCGCACGGGCAGGACGGCTCTTCGGTGTTGTCATCGGTGCTCCTCGGAAACTTTTGTGCTCCAAACTGTAGCGTAGGCGAATAGATCGTGCATTAATTATATGCGCACACCCCGGTTGCCCATGATCTGAAGGATGAACGATGAGTAGAAGCAATTTTCTGGTCGACGCCGACTGGGTCGTCGAACACGGGCACGACCCCGATGTCGTCCTCGTCGAGGTGGACGAGGACACCACGCAATACGAGAAGAACCACATCGAGGGTGCCGTCCGCATCGACTGGAGGCGCGATCTTCAAGATCCGGTACGTCGCGACTTCATCGACCAGCAATCCTTCGGGAAACTCCTGTCCGAGAGAGGGATTGCCAACGGCGACACGGTGATCCTGTACGGCGGAAACAACAACTGGTTCGCGGCCTACGCGTACTGGTACTTCAAGCTCTACGGCCACCGCGACGTCCGGCTGCTCGACGGTGGGCGTAAGAAGTGGGAGCTCGACGCTCGGCCCTTGTCGAACGAGAAGGTCACCCGACCGGCCACCGACTACGTGGCGTCCGAGCCCGTGTCGGGAATCCGGGCGCACCGCGACGAGGTGATCAAGCAGATCGGGAAGAAGAGCATCGTCGACGTCCGGTCTCCCGACGAATTCTCCGGCAGGATCCTCGCCCCGGCACAGTTCCCACAGGAACAACCCCAGGTTCCGGGGCATGTCCCGACTGCCGTCAACGTGCCATGGTCCAAGGCTGCCGCTGACGACGGCACCTTCCTCGGCGAAAGCGAGCTCCGCGCCCTGTACGCCGATGCGGGCCTCGACGACACGAAGGACATCATCGTCTATTGCCGGATCGGTGAACGGTCGGCGCACAGTTGGTTCGTGCTCCACGAACTGCTCGGCTATCCCGAGGTTCAGAACTACGACGGATCCTGGGTGGAGTACGGCTCGTTGGTCGGCGTTCCGGTCGAGAGGTAGCCCGCCTTGACCAGCTCCCGCTTCACCGAACTCAATCAACGCGTGCGGTTCATGATGTTCACCGTGTTCCAGGTGGTGCCCGGTGCGCTTCCGGACGTGCGCGACGAGGTCGTGGAGGAGGCACACACCTACTTCGACGCCATTGCCGATTCCGGTATCGCGGTCCGTGGAATCTACGACGTCGCAGGACTGCGCGGAGATGCCGACTTCATGATCTGGACGCATGCCGACACCGTCGAAGGATTACAGGCCGCCTATTCGGGCTTTCGACGCTGCCGACTCGGTCAGGCGTGCACGACGGTGTGGAGTGCAGCCGCACTCCATCGGCCGGCCGAATTCAACCGCAGCCACATCGCTGCATACGTGGCAGACGAGGAGCCCGGACAGTTCGTGTGCGTGTACCCCTTCAACCGGTCGCTCGAGTGGTATCTGCTGCCGGACGCCGAACGGCGACGGCAGCTCGCAGAACACGGCCGAGCGGCGCGCGCCTACCCGGACGTGCGGGCCAACACCGTGAGTTCCTTCGGGTTGAGCGACTACGAGTGGATCCTCGCCTTCGAGGCTCCGGACCCGAGCCGGATAGTCGACATGATGCGAGACCTCCGCGCTACCGACGCGCGCCGCCACGTACGTCTGGAGACGCCGTTCTTCTCGGGCCCGCGTACCGACCTCCACGCCCTTGTTGCGCGACTACCTTGACGACCGCCGAATACCGCCAGAATGATTCGTGCAATATTAGTTATTGCACGAATCATTCTGGTAGGCTGGTCACATGACCGCAGACATCCAGCAGGGGAAAGCCGGCGACGATCTACTCGCTCTCGACCGGCAGGTGTGTTTCGCGCTCGCGATCGCCAACCGGGCGGTGCTCGCCGTCTACCGCCCCTTGCTCGAGCCGATGGGGCTGACGCATCCGCAGTATCTGGTGATGCTCGCTCTCTGGGGAAAGGCTCCGATGGCGGTCAAGGAGATCGGGACCGCACTGCAACTCGATTCTCCAACCCTCTCGCCGCTCCTCAAGCGCCTCGAGGCGTCCGGACTGATCACGCGCACCCGCAGCCGGGCCGACGAGCGGCAATTGGACGTCGAACTAACGGAAGCCGGTATCGCGCTGCGCGCGGAGGCCGAGAAGATTCCGCCCGCGGTGATCGAGAGGCTCGGTGTCAGCCTGGCCGAACTCGAAGAACTTCACGACGTTCTCACCCGCGTCAATCAGGCTGCGCTCAGAGCGGGCGCGCTGGATCAATGAGGACAATCATGTCGAATTCGACTTCAGCACAACGTGAACAGGCAGTTCTCATGTCGCGAAACGCACAACGAACCCGGCCCGGACCCATGCAGTGGCTGGGCTACGCGGTAGGCCGCAAACTTCCCGACTCCATGCAGGACTGGGTCCGCAACGACCTGGTCGGTGACTGGGCGGTTCCCCGACACCTCGTTCGCAGCATGGTTCCGTTCGTTCCGGTTTTCGCCGCGTTCTTCCTGTTCCCGGGACCGGTCGGGCTGCGAGCCTCCATGGTCCTGCTCGGAGTGCTCCTCGCCGTGTTTTACGCAGTGTCGTACATGGCGCAGAACCGATCTCGACGCCTCGAGAGGCACGGATTGCCGCCCGATCTGGAGAACCCGAAGAAGGCGTCCCGCCACGATGCCGAAAAAGCCGCGTACGAGAAGCTCCACGGACCCTCCGACGCAGGGGCCGTCAATCGGCGGAATGGTAACGAGCTCACCTGATATGGCAGCAATAGTGTGTGACTGACGGGACTCGTGGCATCTGAACGAAAGATCGGGTGACCTCGGCCGAAGTCGGCCGCCGAGACCGGCAGAGTCGAGGCGTCCGAGCAGGTTCTCGGTGAGGAGAATTTACCGGTGAAAGCAGTCATGTATGCCGAATTCGGGCCGCCGGAAGTCCTCGGCATTCATGAGGTCGACCGACCCACGCCGCGGCCGGGTGAGGTGCTTGTGCGAGTGCACGCGACGACGGTGACCAGGGCCGAGACCCTCATGCGCAGGGGGCGCCCGCGCTGGGGTCGCCTCATCCTCGGCGTCAGTAGACCGCGCAGGAGCCGGCGGACTCTGGGGCTCGAGTTTGCCGGAGTGATCGAAGAGACCGGCGCGGACGTGCGCCGGTTCGCGCCGGACGACCAGGTTTTCGGATTCGCCGGATTCCATCTCGGTGCGTGCGCGGAATACGTCTGCTTGCCGGAGTCCGCATCGCTCGAGCAGAAGCCTGCCGGCATCAGCTTCGAGGAGGCGGCCGCCGCGGTCGACGGCCCGTCGACTGCGCTGTACTTCCTTCGCGACAGGGCACATGTCCGTAGCGGCCAGCACGTGTTGGTCAACGGTGCCTCCGGAAGCATCGGAACCTACGCGGTGCAACTGGCCAAACATTTCGGCGCCGAGGTCACCGCGGTGTGCAGCGCTCGTAACGCCGAGTTGGTCACCGACCTGGGCGCCGACCACGTCGTCGACTACCAGAAGGACGACTTCAGCTCCCACCGCGACACCTATGACGTCATCTTCGATACCGTCACTGCGGCGTCGTTCGCGCGATGCCGGCGGGCGCTCACGCCGCACGGCTGTTACGTCCCCACAACCGGACTGATCAACTGGCCGCTCGGGGCGTGGACGGCGCTGCGCGGCGGAAGAACCGTTCGGCCGGGGATGTCCGTCGAGAAGAGGAGCGCTCTTGCCTTCGTGAAGGAACTGATCGAGTCCGATGGGCTTCGCATCGTCGTCGACCGCAACTTCCCGATGGATCGGGTAGTCGATGCACACCGATACGTGGACCAGGGCCACAAGGTCGGAAACGTGACGGTCACCATCAGCCGGGACTGCCCCCACCCTGGTTGACACACGGGGTGTGCAGTTTCAGGCTTGCACGGCCATCACAGCCTTCGCTTGGCGGCGTACACGCACGCGACGTCGCCGCTGCGCAGGGTGTCGGACCTGATCACCCAGCGGGTGATTTTCGCCCACCTCGATTCGGCGCCTGCGCCGTACACGACGGAGCAACTCGGCAATCTCGCCGCTGATATCAACCGGCGGATCGCCGCGGACCGGGACGAGAAGGCAGCGCACTTCAAGGCACGCGCTCGGCGGGTGACCGCGCAGGTCGTCGCCGCCGGCGAACTCGAGGGTCTCGACTCGAGGCGGTGGGCGAAGGTGCTGGCGGCGGCGGCGGCACGTGACCCGATCGGTGAGGTGGTCAGCGAGCTGCACCGCCGGGTGCAGGCCGACCAGGTGACGGTAACCACGATCGTCACGTTGCTCGACGCCGGAGGGAGTGGGGCGCCGATCCGCCACGAGTTCTTCGACTGGGCGTCGCAGTCGCATCCGGAGTTCGGGCCGAGTGTGGTGTCGATGTGGCTGCAGGCGCATCCCGAGCTGAGCAGGACGCAGCGTGGGGCCTCACCAGGGCCGTCGCGGCAGGGGAGAGCCACCGGACGCGGACTCCCCGCTACGGGACGAACCGCAACCTGTGCTCCCGAACACCACGCACGCAGGGGTACGGGCGCGGCCGGCATCCGCGCGCGGCGGAGCCCAGGATGTGAATTCGGGACGGAGTCGAGAAGGCGGGAGCGTGCGCATAAGAACCCGATCGCGTGGGTGATCAGCCATGCTGAACACCACGGACATCCCTCCCCGCAGTGGGAGGTGAGGATGGAGGGCCCGCCCACGCGCCGGTGTTCACGTGCGAAGTCCGTTACCTGGACCACTCGGCAACCGGCTGCGCGGCCACGAAGAATCTCGCGAAAACCGCCGCGGCCGCGGACCTTGTCGATTCGCTTATCGACGAGGCGTCTCCCGCTCGATCACACCGGTAAACCGACTCTGATCGGCCCAACCGGACCTTTCACTCTTATTTAGATGCGCGAGGTGCCGCCCGCGGGGGGAAGGTTGGGGGTGTGCCCCCTAATGCCTTGGCAGCGAGCGGCGAACGGCCCTCCGACCAGCGAAGGCGCTGGTTGCTGCCCTGGTTGCCACCGGGGCCGTCGAGCCCGCTGTGCAGAGTTTGTCGTGGGTACCACCGACTATCGAGTCACTCCGTGCTTCGCAATGGAGACACCGACCGGACTTCGATCCGCGGGCTACCTGCCCCGCATGCCAGCTCACCAGATGCGCGGCCGGGAGTACTTGTGATCCCACACGGCCAGGGCACCAACCGTCCGGCGGTGTGAATTCGCCTGGTGGGCGCGGAAGAGCCATGCTTATGCTCCTGGTGGCTGAGGAAAGGTGAAGTCCATGAGGGACGAGAGCGAGAAGAAGTCGGCGCCACCTGATGCGTTGAGCGTGGGCACCCGGGTGTTGGTGCGTAGGCAGGCTGAGGCGGCGACCGGCGTGATCGTCGAGGACTACGCCGAACTGACCGACACCGCTGAACGCGGTCACGAATGGGCACCTGTGCATCGGTGGGCGGTCGCCCTTGACGACGGGCGTCTGGTCTTCGCCGACACCGAGGACCTCACGATCGATATTGGCACAGGAGAATCCGGATAGGGGGTGCAGCACCGGTGACCTGGTGGCCGGGAACGTTCGCGCCGGCGAGTCAGCGGCTTCGCCACGATCATGGCGAACGTGCGATCGAGGGAGCTCCGTGGTCGACTGAGGCTTGCAGCTGCATGGCCTTGCAGCTGCATGGCTATGGCTCGTGGTGCCACAGTGGATGGTTCACGACCACGAGAATATGGACAGCTGTGGGGGCGCCGGGATGTGCTGAGCGTGGCACGACGAGAACGAGTGCGACACGGAGGCAACCCGTCGACCGGAAATGCTGACCGATCCTGCGTCCGACGAGGAGAATTTACAGGATGAGCAGCCCCAACGACTGGAACACGAACATCATCGCTGAATTTCGGGCAAACCAGGGCCGAGTTGGCGGCCCATTCGAGGGCGCACCGATGGTGCTGGTTCACCACCAAGGCCGTAAGACTGGGCGCGATCGAGTGAGCCCGATGATGTATCTGCCCGATGAGCAAGATCCGGACACGATGTACATCTTCGCTTCCAAAGCGGGCGCCCCGACCAATCCCGATTGGTACTACAACCTCGTCACCGCCGGCGAGGCAGAGATTGAACGTGGCACCGAGCAATACCCGGTGACAGTGGACGAGGTGACCGGTCACGAACGGGATCGCATCTTCGCCGAGCAGGGGCGTCGGTATCCCGGTTTTGCTGAATACGCGGAGAAGACTGCCGGCATCCGGACGATCCCTGTGCTGGTGCTGCGCCGCAGGTGAGATCGACAGGGTCCGGCCGGCGGAGCATCCGGGCCGTGTTGATCGGTCGGGTGCGACGTTCCCGCTGGTTGGCCAGGAAGAAGCCAACCAGCGAGTCACGGTAGCGTCGCTGACTACTTTGCGACGTCGTGGTCGGGCTTGCGGCCGTGCTTGTGCCCGATGAGCGCGAAAGAGGTGTGCTCGTGTGCGGACCGCGAATGGTTGATCACTTCACCGAACATCAGCGGGATGAGCGGAAACACCTCTGCGATCGTCTTGACGTGAACCGTGCCCTCGCACAGCTGTGACCTGAGCTCGCCGCTGCGTGCAACCTCGCGTCGGCAGTCGAGGTCAGCAGGGCGGAGAATAAGTTTGCGCTCGTGCCACGGTGTCCGCGAGGGTGGGTTGGGTGTCGCTTATGTTGTGGTCCAACGCCATACGACTGCGGGGCGGCCGGTGGCCTGCACGCGGACGCGCTCGTCGGTGCGTTCGAGTCCCGGTATCGCCTTGAGCGTGCGATTGAGATTGCCTTGATCGGGCCGGCTGCCGGCGAGTGCAGTGGTGACGGCGACGGCGTGGGTGGCGGGGAATTCGGCGCCGAGGAGGGCCCGGGTGAATGTTGTGTTCCGCCAGAGGAGGCTGGTGGCGAGTATGCGGCGTGCGGCCGCGACGATGCGGTCGTGGTCGAAGGCGAGGTCGCCGCCTTCGTCGAAGCCGCGCCACAGCGTCGCGGCGGCGGGGTCGGTGGTGATGTCGTCGGGGGTGATGACGGCCCACATGGCGATGGACAGGGTCGGCCCGCGTGGGTCGCGACTGGGTTCGTCGAACACCGCGAGTTGTCCCGCCGCCAGGATCGCGTCGTCCGGGAGCCCGAGTTTGGTGGTGACGGCGCGACGGGCTGCCGTCTCGAGGCGTTCACCGGCGCCGAGAAGGACACCGGGCAGGGCCGTCTGCCCGGTGTACGGCTCCCAGCGGCGGGGCGCGACGCCATAGCGCAGCGAGCCGGGTTCCGGGTTGCCGAACCGGAGAGCGACCACGTCGACGGAGACCGATGACTGTTCCATACGGTGATCATGCGACAGCGGGCTCGCGGACGCGGCGGGCGGCCCGACTGGGACCGTCGGAGGTGAGCACCACCGGTGCGCCGACCAGCGATCCGAGGTGCGCCGCGACGTCTGCCGGATGTGTCGGCAACTCGACTGTGTCGGGAGTGAGTCCGGCCAGGACGTCGGTGAGGTGTTGTTGATGCGTGAGGTCCTTCCACGGCCCGAGAGGCAGCAGGTCGCCGACGCCGGGGTACCGGCGTGCGCTCCGGAGGGGGATCCCGGCGGCTGCGGCGCGGGTCGCCGCGTCGAGGTGGGTGACGGCCAGACTGTCCACGCCGCCGCATACGTCTGTCGCGTACCGCAGCAGTACTTCGTCAAGGTCTCCGATCCGGGACGTGCCCTGGTAGCTGCCGGTGTCATTGTGCTGTTCGGGAAGGACCGCGCCGAGTGTCGGGTTCTCGGTGGGCATCGGTCCTGCACCGTGCCGGGTGGTGTAGGTGCGGGTGACGCCGAGCACGTGGCTGTCGCGGCCGTGTTCGGCTGAGAGTGCGCGGGCGTTTCTCGGTTCCACGGTGGACCAGGTGGTGTGCGGGTGGAACCCGCGCCACTCGTCGAGTAGCACTCCCTGGGCGCCCTCGAAAACCAAGCGGCCACCGTTCGCGAGGGCGGCCAGGTCGCCATCATCGGAGATCCGGACCGCGGCCACGAATTCGGAGTACATCGTGACCATGTCGTCGAGGTCGGGCCACCGGTGGACGCTGGGGGAGACCAGGTCCCGGTAGTGTTCTTCGATCGCGGCGAGTGTGGCGCGCAGAACCGCTGGGCGGTGGCAGTCCCCGACGGTGGGTGCGTCCGGGTGGTCGAGTGAGAAGGCGGCGGTCTCGCCGATGCCCTTGCCGCACGAGCCATGCCTGCCGTCGCCGCGGGCATCCTCGCGGGCGCGGTTGGCGGCCACGTGGATCGGTGTGGTCAGTAGCGCGTGGGCGTCGATGTGCAGTAACTGGAGCGGATTCGGCACGCCCAGCCCGGCCAGGGCGCGGGCCTCGGCGGCGAGGGCGATCGGTTCGACGAGGACATGCCGCGACAGCACGGTGGGAATGCCGGAGAAGGTCCCGGACCCGAACTGGGAAAAGGTGTGGTGGCGGCCGTCGACTACGACGTTGTGCGCGGCCTGTG
Source organism: Rhodococcus sp. WS4 (assembly GCA_006543605.1). GTDB lineage: Bacteria > Actinomycetota > Actinomycetes > Mycobacteriales > Mycobacteriaceae > Rhodococcus_F. The sequence continues at coordinate 58,444 of RRBB01000018.1, read as the reverse complement.
CGCCGCCGTTGAACCGGACGACGGCTGCGACGTCGAGGGCGGCGTCCGGTGAGCAGAGCCAGTCGACGGTGGCGCCCTTGCCGGCGTCGCCGAAGCCCAGGTCGACGACGATGATGTCGCGGTCACCGAACACCGTGGTCATGGGATCTCCTGTCGTAGAGGGGGCGTCGGGAGGCGGGGCTCGTACCCGGCGTGGGTGATCACGAGCCCCGCCTCCCGAAAGGGTGTCAGGTGAAGGACACGTCGTCGCTGCCGGCCGGATCGATCGGCAGTGGGCTCACCGTGACGGGGGCCTGCGCCGCACCGAGGACGGCGAGCGCGTTTCCGACGGTGTCCGCTTCGGCGGCGGAGCCGATGTCGCGCAGGTCCGCCAGACCCTCGCCGAGGTCGATGCGGTCCTCGCCGATGCCGACGGTCAGCGCGATCAGCTCGCACACCGCGCCCGGCTCGTCCAGCTCGAGGAACCGTTCGCCGAGCAGGCGCTGCCAGTGCTCCGCGATGTCGGGATCGTTGTAGTACGACGACTGATTCGGCAGTACGAAGTAGACGTTCCAGCGGCGTTCGAGTTCCCGGTACACCGACTCGACGGTGACATCGCGGTCGAGGTCGTCGCCGATCACCGCGCGCACGTGCCGGGCCGACAGTCGGGCCTTGTTCAGCTCGTCGCCGATGATGAACAGATAGCCCTTGTGGCCGCGTTTGTCCCACGCGTCTGTTGCGGTGTGACGCGCCATGAAATTTGCGGCCAATTCGTAGCTTTCAGATTTCTGCCCGCCGCCGTTGCCTTCGAGGAAGATGGTGCGGAGTTGCTCGTCCATGGCGTTGCCGGACTCGAATTGACCGACCTGCAGGGGCACTCGGTCGGAGTCGGCGTCGCCGATGCCGCCGAACAGGATCTGCGGGTCGTCGGCATACCCCTTGCGCTGTAGCAGTCCGTGCAGTTTGCCGAGCTTGTCCTGCATGATTCGCGGTACCGCGCCCATCGAACCGGTGACGTCGAAGAGCACGGCGATCGGCAGCGACTCGGGATGCCCGGCCGAATCCCGGCATTCCCGCACGGTCACACCCAGCGGGTCCAGTGTCGGATCGGCCTTCCACTGGTCTCTCGGCCGTGCGTACAGGTCGCTGGTGTAGCCGAAGTCGTCCACGCCGCGCGCGGCGCGGAACGTCTTGGCCGCGGTGTAGGTGTCGTCATCCCACTTGCCGTATCCCATGGTGGATCACTGTCCTTTCGTGGTGGGCATGATGAACGGGCGGAAGCGTCGCCGCCCGTAGAGCGTGGCGAGCAGGTCGTCGAACTCGTCGAGCAGATCGACGGCGTCAGGTCGCAGACCAGGTTGTGGTTGCATGCAGCCGCATGCGAACGCGCGCAGGCGTTCGGGGGCCGTGTCGGCGAGCATGGTCAGCATCAACTGATGGGCCATGAACACATCCCAGGCCGGGGTTGCGGGGGAGCCGGTGGAACTTTCCGGTGGATAGTGCTCCCGCCGAGAGGGGATCGTCGCCAGCGGCGCCGTGCCTGGGCGGGTGGCGAACGACCACCCGGCCAGTACCACTCCATGCCGCTCGGGGTGAATGAGCACGTTGTCCGCGGTCACCGCGGTGTGTACCCACCCGGCGCGATGGGCGGCGGCAAGAGCCCGCAGCAGGCGCCTGTGCATCCACACCCAATCCCGCGGATCGAGCCCGTCCGGGTGCGCGGCCCGCACCTCGCCGAGGGTGACGAAACCAGTGGTCAGCGAGTCCAGCACATTCACCTGCCGTCGGGCGCCGGTCACAGGGTCGGTGTGGGTGAGGTGGTCGATCAGTTGCGGGAAGTACGCGCGCAACCACTCATTCCCGCCCTCGGCGGACGCCGCGATCTCAGTGAGGGCGGCCCGTTCCGCGTCGATCAGAGTGTTTGAGGCGACGCTGCGGGGAATCTTCACGACCACGCCCGCGCCGCTGGCATCGGTCGCATGGTGCAGGTCTGCGATCGAACCTCGGGCATGGCGGGGCCCGAGTCGGTAGCGGTCGCGACTACCGTTCAGCACGGTCGCCGTCGCCGCGTCCGTAGTGTTCGCGGCGTGCTGCCAGCGGCGGTACAGGTCGGCCGCGTGTGCGAATGCGGCTGCAGCAGGGGCGGTGTACGCGGGATCAACCCGGTCCGGGTGAATCAGAACCGACAACCGGTGGAAGCGCCGACGGGCCGCGCGTTGCGCCGCCGGGTCGTCGGCAACCTGGCCGAACAGGTCGCTCGGCACGGTTGCCGCGCCAACGGCCTCGAGCGCCTCCGTCATCGTTTGCATGGTTTTAGTCTAGGAGACTAAAACAAGGATTTGCAATATCCCGCAGGGATGGGGTCAAAAGCGAGGTGGACGACGGCCGACTTGGTAGCGAACGTTCCACGGGTGCAATTTGACTCGCAGGTCGAATGCATCGGTTTCCAAATGTCTGCCGCACGGGTGGCGCACCGCACTCCCCATGTCATGTCGGTTATGTCATTGTTGGCGTCACTGCAGATGGGGGTCATCTGTGCGGGTTCCGTTGCGGGCAGATCGGTTCCGCACCTGCCGCCAGGGTTCCGGCTAAATGGTCGCCATGGCAGTGTCGAATGCGCTTCTCGGGGTCCGGCTCAGCGGGCATCTACTTCGCCACGATTGTATCGGGTGCATGCCGCGGTGGCGGTTCTGTCTCGCGGTATCGGCACGATTCGCGCGGAGGTCGTCGCCGGGGTGGCCTCGGCCGCAGCACTGCCAGATTCCCGGTGCTGCAACTCGTACGTCTGGTACTAAACCGAATTCAGTTTGACAGATCGAACCAGTGAAGTTACCTTCAGTCACGTGACTGCGCATCGGAGATGGTCGGCGAATACCGCAGTAGTGGGTTTAGGCGTAACGGCCATGGGAAAGATCTACGGGCGAACCGCCGCAGACTTTGCCGCTGAGACGATCGGCCTAGCCCTCGACGACGCAGGACTGCAGAAAACCGACATAGACGGGCTGCTACTCAACGGCAACGGAAACCTGGATATGGACCCGCGCCTGCAGTTCTCGCTGGGGTTCGAGGATCTGTCGATCATGAACTCGATGAGGGCATTCGGCTCGACAGTCGGCTCGATGGTCCAGTACGCCAGCCTTGCTCTGGAAGCGGGTTTGGTCAACTATGTGGTCCTGGTATACGGCGATACCCCACTGAAGCCCGCTGTCGGCGCGGGTGCTGCGTACGCGGCTCGCGGGGTCTGGGACGGGATGAATGTCCTCAAGGCGGTGTATGGCGAGTTCGGCGGCAATGTCCCCTACGCCCTGGCCGCGCGTCGACATATGGAGCTCTTCGGCACCACGAGCGAGCAGCTCGGCATGATCGCAGTGGCCCAGCGTGAGTGGGCGCAGATGAACCCGCACGCGCAGATGCAGAAGCCGATGACGCTCGAGGACCACCAGGCCTCACGCATGGTGGCCGACCCGTTCCACCTGTTCGACTGCTGCCTGGTTTCCAACGGTGCCGTTGCGGTCGTGATGACGACGGCCGAGCGCGCGAAGGACTTGCGGCAGCCGCCGATTCACCTGAAGGCTGCGACGCAAGCCGCGCCGGGGGACAACCAGATGTCCGGACGCGACCCGGGGATCGTCACGGGCGCGAAGCAGGCCGGCGGGCAGGCCTTCGCGCTTGCGGGTATCACGCGCGACGACGTCGACATCCTCGAGCTCTACGACTGCTACACGTACACGGTGCTGGTGACTCTGGAGGACTACGGCTTCTGCGAAAAAGGCGAGGGCGGTGCGTTCGTCGCGGACGGCAAGCTCGGTCCCGGTGGCTCGCTGCCCACCAACACCGGTGGCGGGCAGCTGTCGGGCTACTACATGTGGGGCTTCACCCCGCTGTCGGAGGCCATCATGCAGGCACGGGGACAGGCCGGCGACCGCCAGGTGGCCAAGAACGACATCGTCTTGGCCAGTGGCAACGGTGGCGTCCTCAATTTCCACTCGACAACGATCTGGAGCAAGCATGCCGACTGACACTCCAGAACTCACCTACGACGACGCCAGCGCGCCGTTTTTCGAGGGCGCGGCCCGTGGTGAGCTCATGCTGCAGTTCTGCGAGTCGTGCGATGGGTACATGTGGCCGGTGAAGTACCGCTGCGTCCATTGCTTCGCGCCCGGCGTGGTATGGCGTGCAGCGAGCGGTTGGGCGACGCTGTACAGCCTGACCGTCGTACACCAGGCCCACCCGAGATTCCCCAGTCCGTACGTCCTCGCAACGGTCGAAACTCAGGAGGGTGTCCGGTTCAACGCCTCGCTAGTCGGCGAGGACGCCGCGAGCACACCGATTGGATCGGAGCTGATCGCCGTGTTCGACCGCACCGCAGAGCCATTCACCGTTCCCAGATTCCGGAGAGCCTCATGAGCTATCAATTCATCACCTACGAGAAGCGGGACCGTGTCGCGGTCGTGACCCTCAACCGGCCGGAGTCGATGAACGCACTGCACCTCGAGGCGCACCTCGAGCTCGCGGAGGCGTGGGAAGATTTCCGCGACGACCCTGATGTGTGGGTCGCGATCCTGACCGGAGCAGGTGACCGCGCCTTCTGTGCGGGGAACGACCTCAAGGTGACGGCCGAGCGTACAGCGCAGGGTGGCGACGTCCAAGGCGAGGCCCGCCCCCCGTTCGGGCGCATTACCCGTGACTTCGACTGCCCGAAGCCCATCATCGCGGCGGTCAACGGTGTCGCCGCCGGCGGCGGTCTCGAGCTCATCCTGGCCTGTGACATCGTCGTGGCGTCGGAGCACGCCCGCATGGGACTTCCCGAGCCGAAGGTCGGACTCTTCGCCGGTGCCGGGGGCGCTCACCGGCTCGCACGTCAGATCCCCTTCAAGTTGGCCATGGGGATGCTCGTCACCGGCGACCTGATCGATGCGCCCGAGGCCCATCGGATCGGGCTGATCAACGAGGTGGTTCCTCACGGGGAGCTGATGGCGAGGGCGCAGGCGTGGGCCGACCGGATCGTCAGGTGCTCGCCGTTGTCCGTGCAGCTCACCAAGGAGGCGGTCTTCGACGCCCAGTTCGTGAACATCGACGAAGCCTTCCGGAAGGACAACGGCCGACGCGACCGGTTGCTGGCCTCGCACGACTTCGTCGAGGGGCCACGGGCCTTCACTGAGAAGAGGCAACCCGAATGGACAGGATGCTGATCGACATGACCGGGACCCATTCCCTCAGCGCGCTGCTCGCGCCCCGCAACGTCGTCATCGTCGGGGCGTCGGAGCGCTCCGCCTGGTCCGCAGGGTCGTTCTCCAACTTCGCTCGGCTTGGGTTCGAGGGTCAGGTGCATCTCGTCAACCGGAAGGGTGGCACCGTCCACGGACAGACGGCCCACAAGTCGTGCGCCGAGATCGGCGAACAGGTGGACCTGGCACTGCTGCTGGTGGCCGCCGAGGCCGTCCCGAACGCGCTGCTCGACATCGCCGCTGCCGGGATCCGTTTCGCTGTGGTGCTAGCCGCCGGCTTCGACGAGATCGGTGGCAACGGTCGTGCCATGCAGCACCAGATCACCGCGCTCGCACTGGAGCTCGGGGTAACCTGTGTGGGACCGAACTGCCTGGGGTTCATCAACCTCGTCGACAAGGTGCCCGCTTGGTCCGGCCGGATGGCCGAGCTCACCACAGGCGGAATGGCGGTCGTGTCGCAGAGCGGCGCGACCGCGCACACTATCTCGGCCTTTGCAGCGCAGCAGAACATCGGCGTCAGCCACGTCGTCTCAACCGGCAACGAGTCGATGGTCGACACGACCACGATGGCCACCATCCTCATCGAAGACGAGCGGGTCCGCTCCGTGGCGATGTTCATCGAATCGATCCGCGACGCCCGAGCTTTCCGGAGTCTGGCGCATCGGGCGGCCGAGCTCGGCAAGCCGATCGTGGCGCTCAAGATCGGCTCGAGCGAGCTCGCCGCCGAGATCGCCCAGAGCCACACCGGTGCACTCGTCGGTGACGACCGCCTCGTTGATGCGGCGCTTCGGCAGTTCGGGGTCATCCGGGTCAGGTCTTTGGAGCAGCTGGTGATGACGGCCGGGCTACTGTCACGTACCGGTCCGCTGGCCACGGGCGACCTGGGCGTCGTCTCGATGTCCGGCGGCGCCTGCGACCTTGTTGCCGACCGGGCCGATGCATCCGGTGTCAGGCTTCCCGTCCTCGCGGACGCGACGAGGGCGCGGCTCGCCGAGTTGCTGCCGGAGTTCTGCACCCTGCGCAACCCGCTCGACTCGACGGGTGCGGCGTCGGCGAAGCCGGAGCTCTTTCGCGACTCGATCTTCGCGCTCGCCGATGATCCGTCGGTGGCAATCGTCGCTGCGATCCACGTTCATCCCACGGAGGAACGTGGCGAGGTGATCAAGGAGCGACTGCGGATCGACGCACCGGCACTCGCCGGTTCGGCCACGCCGGTGATCCTGCTCGACCAGACGATCGCGACGATAGACCCCGGGACGGTGCGCAATCTCGAGGAGCTTGGCATCCCGCTCGCCATGACGGGTCTCGACCACGCCGTCGAGGCGGCTGGCCATGCGATCTGGTGGTCGCAGTGGCTTCGCCAGGACCACCTGCCGACTGCGAGCGCACCGGACCTGTCCGACCTCGCCGGAACCGGTGGGGTGTGGAGCGAGGCTGAGTCGCTGTCGCTCTTGGTCGAGCACGGTGTCCCCGCGGTTCCGTACGCCCATGTCAGGGGCGAGGAGGCCGCCGTCGCGGCGGCGGGTCGGCTCGGTTTGCCCCTCGTGGTCAAGCTCGTGTCGCCCGATATCGTCCATAAAAGCGATGTCGGTGGAGTCCTCCTCGGCCTGGATTCGCCCGAGGCGGTCCGGCGGGCGTACCGCCAGGTGCAGGCGGCGGTGCTCGCAGTACCGGGCGCGCAGTCCGAAGGTGCCCTGATCTCATCGATGCGATATGGCGGCGTGGAGATGATCGTCGGGGTCGTGCGCGACCAGCAGTGGGGGCTCATTCTCGCGGTCGGCCTCGGGGGTGTCCTCGTGCACGTCATCGACGACAGTGCGCTGCGGACCCTTCCCGTGAGCGAGACCGACGTGCGGCAGATGTTGTCCGAGCTGCGCGGCAAGGCTCTGCTCGACGGTGTCCGCGGCTCCAAGCCCGTCGACCACGATGCGTTGGTGTCTGCGATCCTTCAGGTCGCCAGGCTGGCCGAGCGGCTCGGCGACTCGCTCGAATCCATCGAGATCAACCCGCTCCGTGTGGAGGGCTCGACCGTCGAAGCCCTCGACGCATCGATCGTCTGGCGCTCCAGCGGCAATGCTCGCGACCGAGCGGGAGTCGGTGAAGCGGGAGACGGAGCGGCAGCGCGCCCGTGAGTTCGTCCACCGGGCCGAGGCGCCGCCCTCCGCAGGCCTGCTCCGGAAGGAATCGAAGTCGACTGTGGCGATGTCGGCCGGGACCATCGCGAGGCGGCGCTCGACGCGATGTAGCCCTTCGGCCGAGTCGTCCTGTGCGGGTGGGTGTCTGACTCGGAGTCGGAGCAGGTGGCCCGCGCAACATCTTCCTCGCCACGACGAAGAACCTCACCCTCCGGGGTTTCGCTGCAGCGCGCACTTCGTCCTCCTGGACGAGATGCAGCAGCGGCTCGCGGCCTGGTCGTGCGAGGGCAAGCCGGCCCATCTCGAGACCGTCTCCGCCGGGCCGGTAAACGCGCCGACCGCCATGAACGACATGCTGGCCGGCCGGACGACCGGCAAGACTCTAGTAGGGCTGGAGGATCGAGAGGCGCGACAATCAATGGCGATTGGTCGAACCGGGTGAGACGACGGTGCCGCCGACGATCAGCATGTGGCGCCGTCGGCTGCGCAGCACCATGAGTCCCCCTCACCGGGTAATGGGAGGCCGGCAGCGACGGTGTCAGAGGCGTGAGGCGTTCCGACAAGACGGTTTGCCAACCGAAGTGAGCGCAACTGCAGCTGCACTGCGCGTCGAGCCGGCACAACCCCAGTAAAAACTGGGTTCACTTCACGCGATCATGCGATTGACATCACACCCCGACCTATCTAGATTCAAACTGATTTCAGTTCACGTTTCTTCAAGTGCAATGTCGTCCGTTCACACGATGGCAGCCGACCGCTCTTGCAAACACGGGCGGACAACAGGCGGCCTTGGTCAAACGCTTGTACGCACGTCCCGATCATGTTGCTGCACTGGACAGGTCACTCGCGGTGCAAACGTTCCCTCTGTTGAGAGTCTTCGCTCCGTCCCGAAAACACGGGTTCGCGCTCCGTGAACCAATACGAAAGGACTTGCATGTCATGAGAAGTGTGCCGATAAAGCTGATGACCGTCGCGGTCGTCGCTGCCTTCGCCTCCGCCGCTTGCGGGTCCGGTGGCTCCGCCGCCAACCAACCAGTGTCCGGCGGTTGGGACGAGGTCGTTGCAGCTGCCAAGAGCGAAGGCAGTGTGCTGCTGTACTCGAGCCAGAAGCCCGCCAATCTCGACGCTCTCAAAGTGGCGTTCGAGCAGGAGTATCCCGAGATTTCCCTCGAGTACGTCCGGGGAACCGACGCCGACATCAACCCGAAGGTCGAGGTCGAGAATCAGACGAAGCGCGGCACGGCTGACGTCCACATGCTGACCGACGCCGCCTGGATCGAGAATGCCGCCGATTCGGGCACCTACTCGACCGACCTCGTCGGCCCGGCATTCGATGCGCCGGAGTACGAACCGCAGAAGAGCATTATGTCCGACAAGTTCTTCCTGACGAGTGCGGCGGTGTTCGCCCTCGGATGGAACACCGCCGCACTTCCGAGTGGTTTGCAGAAGCCGACAGATATGCTCGATCCTGCGTTGAAGGGCAAGATCGGCATCGTCAACCCGTCGGGTATCGCCTCGTACGTCGATCTCTACCGATTCTTCGAAAAGAACTTCGGTGACGATTATCTTCAGAAGCTCGCAGAGCTGAAACCGCGGATCTACCCGAGTGCGCTGGGGGTCGCTCAGGCCTTGACCTCGGGGGAGATCGTCGCAACCCCTATGGTGCAACCCCTGGTGCGGGAAAAGGAATCAGGTGCACCGGTGGACTGGGCGCTGCCGACCCCTCGGTGGGGAACTCCATGGTTCACCCACGTCCTCTCGGCGGCGCCGCACCCGAATGCGGCACAGGTGCTGGCGAATTTCATGGTGACCCCGGCCGGCCAGAAGGCGTTGTCGCTCGGCTACGCAAGCGCGCTCCCCGACATCGAAGGAAGCGTCGCCCGCGCCCAGGACATCGAGCTGCCCAACGCCGTTGATCTCACGCCCGAAGCGCTCACGCAATACCAGTCCAACTGGGAAAAGCGATTCATCCAGTAGGCGGGCCCACCAAGCGGTTTCCATCCTTACGCGCCCACCCACACGCGACACAGCCCTCTAATCACGCAAGCTTGCGTATCTCAGATCCTGACGACGGTGATGCGGTGCGCGACGGTCGCCCGCACGTAACCGCTCGGTGCCAGGGCAAGCGCATTGCGCCCAACGAAATTCGACTAATTTGGGGCGCTCTGAACGCCACAGTGACGGGGACGGTGACATTTACGACGCGCGTGCGCGCGCGAACCGGTTCGCGGTCGCTGCCGTTAAGCACTGACTACCGCGGCCGGAAGCCGGGCAGTTCAGCGAGGTGAGGCCGCGGAGAGGCTGATCAGGGAGGAGGTCTTCAGTGTTGTGTGCACCAGGACCCGGAGATCAAGGCGCGCACCCTGGGATCGCAGGTAACAGGTGTAGACGGTGAGTCGGGTGGGCGCGATTGTGCGAGGGATCGGATCGGGTCAGCTCCGAAACGTAGTCGCGTCGGTGGCCGGCACCGAAGATGACCGCGAACTGCACGGCGGCGAGAACCTCCGCGGAGGTGTGCTGTCTTCTCATCGGTCTACCGAGAGCAGGTCGCGTGCCCTGCGTATCGCCGTTTCGCAAGGGAACACATCTTCCTGAGCGAACCGATGCGACATTGCTCGCCTTGATCTGCAGGTGGGGCGTCAGGTTTGCGGCGATCCTGGCTGTGCAGCTCGGCTACTGAGCATGTGGGAGGCACCGGGCCGGTGCGGTCGAGCTCACGTTCCTTGCCTTAACTGGATATGCGGGGTAGACCTGAGGTATGGATCCACGGCAGACCAAGGTCGGACTGGAAGAGAAGGTTCCACCTCTCGGTCGTGGCACCCAGCACGAGTTGTAGGTACCCACGCAAAAGCACGGCCCACTAACTGGGCTCAGCGCGGTGGGCTTGCGTCAGGCCGGGGGGATGTCTGACGCCGAGGCCACATTTCACGCCGCGCAACCATGCAGCTTGGTAGCCAGATGTTCGTGCTCGCGGGCGGCTCCCCTTCATCAGGGCGCCGCCCGACGTGTGTCTGTGGAACCTCCGTGTAGCGCCGCCGACATCTAGCATGATGTCGACGTCATCATCCATCCCGTCTCGAGTCCCACGAGGATTTCAGGTTCATCCTGCGGCGGGTTGTGAAGACACACGGCGATTGTCTCAGCAGCGGCCAGAGCCCGGGAAGGGGAGAGCGCTCGTCGGCGGCGAATTCAGCCGCCGACACTACTTGAATCAAGGCTGGAATCCGATCTCTCGGAATGCTTCAGCGTGTCCGTGACAATAAGATTGCTGACGCCGGGCGATGGCCGTGGGGGTTGAACGCGTGCCCCTTGTAGAGGACGGACGATCGGGTGGCCATCGACGGCGGCTGGCGAGTTGGTTCGACGGTCACGGAGATGGAATGCGCTCGCCTGAATTGGCTACCGCGCTAGCCACATTCGCGATGCCGCTATGCCCCTGATGAACTCCCCGCCATACCAACCGCGGTCACTTGCGTAGGCGAGCACGGCTCCGAAGTTTTCAAGCCACTCGCGAGTGTGTGGTCCTTGGTCATGGAGCCAGGCTGATCGAATGAAGGCGTCGCCGTCGACGATGTAGCCGATAATTGCACGCGCCAGTGATTCGTGGGCCGTCGCGGTCGGAGCTCATGTGAAATACCTCGAGATCCAGGATGTGACGAGTTTCCACGCTGTCGGAAGTGACCTCGACGTACATTCTCGTTCCTTCTCTGCAGTGTCGGATAGGTTGAAGAGCCCGCCATCCGATGAAACTTGGCTGTCGTGGAAGACGATGGGTGACACGGAACTGTGGACCGTTGAGCGGTTGACGACAAATACCACGATTTCGTGATCGCCTGCCCGAACCTGATCGTACATTGAACAATTCAGCAAAGGGCTGCGCCCGACACCGGTGCCCGGGGCCGAATCTCAGACATTCAGCACTGTCTCCATATAGGGAACTGAAGTAGGTTCGGTCAACGTTCTTACCTGAATGCACCTATGGCAGAGATGCTTTCGATCGATGCGGCTTGAGAGTCTTGGTGCGCTGCCTCAGTTTGTGCGCAGGATCTTGCCGGCACCGGACTTCGACACGAGGTCGATGAACTCGACCCTACGCACCTTCGTGTGCGGGGACGCCCACTCGGCGACGGGTGCACGATGACCGGGACGGCGAGCCCGGCCGCTGCGGGGAACCACTGCGTGTCCGCGAGGTCGAACGGTGTGAGGACAGTGTGGATCCGAACGGGGCAGCGGGTACCGACTGGATGGGTGCCAGGCAACGTGTTCGCTGGACATCAGCAGGGAAATGGCACGTCCCTTCTCTTCGTCAGTTGTCACCGAGGAGGGTGGTCGCGAACCGTATCGCGTCGTTGCAGCGGAGGTACCGTGGTCCGCAAGGGTATGTGAGATGAAAGCGACGGTTTCATGCCTCCCGGTGGCAAGGCGAACGTGGGAAATCTTCCCCACGAACTGACGAGTTTCGTCGGCCGCCGCCGTGAGGTCGCAGAGGTTCGCCGGCTGCTCTCCTTGTCGCGGCTCGTGACGTTGACAGGTATCGGGGGTGTGGGAAAGACCAGGCTCGCTCTGAGGGTCGCCGCCGACTCCAGTCGTGCGTTCGACGACGGTGTGTGGTTGGTCGGGCTGGGCGAACTGTACGACCCAGGCGCGGTCGGCAACGCTGTGTTGTCGGCATTGGACCTGCGTGAGGGCCGGGGCGACCCACCCGAGGCACTGCTGGTCGAGTACCTCGGGGCGCGAAAGCTCCTGGTCGTATTGGACAACTGTGAGCACCTCGTCGAACCGGTCGCCGATCTCGCCGAAACGCTTCTCCGTGCCTGCCCGGAACTTCGGATTCTCGCGACCAGTCGGGAATCGCTCGGCATTGGGGGAGAAGCCGTGCTCCGGGTGCCGCCCCTGACGATGCCGGAGCCGAATCAGCGGTCGGCGGTCGGTGGGGGACTCGGTCACTACGAGGCGATGAGCCTGTTCGCCGAACGTGCGGGCGCGGCGGTCCCGGGCTTCATTGTCACCGAGAACAATCAGGATGTGGTCGCTGCGGTCTGCCGTCGCCTGGATGGCCTGCCGCTGGCGATCGAACTGGCGGCGGTGCGGGTGCGGGTGATGTCGGTGGAGCAGATCCTGCATCGGCTGACGGACCGCTATAGCCTGCTGACTTCGGGCAGTCGTGGGGCACCAGCACGGCAGCAAACTCTGGAGTGGTGCATCGACTGGAGCCACGAGTTGTGCACTCGGGCCGAGCGGGCGATGTGGGGACGGCTGGCGGTATTTTCGGGCAGCTTCGAGCTGGACGCCGTCGAAGCCGTCTGCACCGATGTCGTGGCAGCGGACCAGGTTGTGGATCTGGTGGGCTCGCTGATCGACAAATCGATCCTGATTCGCGAAGCGGATGCCGCGGGGGCGGTGCGGTACCGGATGCTCGAGACTCTGCGCGACTACGGTACTGAACGGTTGCAGGAGACCGGCGAGTTCGGATCGCTGTTGCGGCGGCACCGGGACTGGTACGAACACGTGGTGCTGCGGGCGGAGGCCGACTGGATCAGTTCGCGTCAGGTGGCCTGGATCGTGCGCCTCGACGCAGAGCAACCGAACATCCGGGCCGCGCTGGAGTTCTGCCTGACCAGCCCGAGAGAGGCGGATGCGGGACTTCGCCTGGCCGAGGCGTTGTACCTGTACTGGCTGGTGCGGGGCAGACTGCGCGAGGGGATGCGATGGCTCGCGCAACTTCTGGCGGTTCAGGACGACAAGACCAGTGCGGAGCGAATCAAGCCGTTGTACGTGCTGAGTGTGCTGTCCGCACTGAACGGCGACCCGGAGGCCTCCGCACTCTATGCGGGACGCGGGGGCACCCTCGCGGCGCAACTCGGGGACCGCACCGGCGCGGCGCTCATGTCTGACGCCGCCGGCCATCACGCACTGGTCACTCAGGACTACGCGACGGCCTGTGAACACTTCGAATCCTCGCTCGAGGTATTCCGCACGGACGGCAACCTGCTGTACCTGATCTGGTCGCTGCTCGGGCTCGCGTTGGCAAGTGACGCGGACGGAGACCGGACACGGAGCGAGGAGTGCCGGGCGGAGATCCTTGCGCTCACCGAGTCGCGAGGGGAGTTCGTCTACCGGGGATGGGCGCTGTGGGGTTTAGGGATGGGGGCCTGGCAGCGGGGCGAGCCGTCCCGTGCGAAAGATCAGCTCACACAGGCATTGCCGCTCGCTCGGAACGTGGACGACCGCATCAGCGCAGGGGGGTGCATGGAGGTGCTCTCGTGGATCGCAGTGGATGAGGGAGCCTCCAGGCGTGCGGCCAGGCTGATGGGTGCGACGGACGCCCTCGCCCAGACGGCCGGGAGTCCGAGCACCGTCTACCCAAATGTGCGAGTCCTCCACGCCGAGTTCGAGAAAAATGCCCGTCGGGCGATCGGTGACCGCGCGTTCGAGACGGAGTTCCGGCAGGGGCTCGGGATGCGGTTCGAAGAAGCCGCGGCGTACGCCCTCGATGAGAAGGACACGACCGACACCCCCGCCGGACCGGGATCGACGAGTCTCACGCGGCGGGAACAGCAGGTAGCCGAACTTGTCGCCGAGGGCCTCACCAACAGATCGATCGCCGACAAGCTCGTCATTTCGCAACGGACCGCGCAGGGCCATGTGGAGCACATCCTCTCCAAACTGGGATTCACCTCCCGCACTCAGATCGCGACATGGATCGTCGAGCGGACACAGGGGCAGCAGTCCTGATCGCATGCCGCCGCGGCAAACTAGTTCCGGCGCCCGCTGCGTGCCCGCAGAAAGTGCTTGTGTCCCTGGAGACCTCGGTGGTGTCCACCGGGGTCCCTCCCTGCAGGTGGAGGCGTTCCGCAGCCGACCTGAAGACACGAACCCACTTGGAGTCCCGGTCTGGAACCTGTATGTGTTCGATCCGCTACGACGGACCGAACACATACAGATCGGTCAGGATTCGAGAAGCGCCGGTCCCTGAGGTGCGCATAGCGTGGACGGCATCGCCGAAGAAGCGGTCGTCGATGACCGCCGTATCCCGAAGGAGACGAACATGAGTCCCACAATCCGCAGCCTGGTGATCCCGGTATCGGACCTGGACGCCGCCAAGGCGGTTTACACCGCGCTGCTCGGCGCACCGCACACCGACGAGTCGTACTACGTCGGGTACAACGTGGACGGCTTCGAAATCGCCTTGAATCCAAGTGGCGAGACCGCCGGACCTGTTGCTTTCGCTGACGTCGAGGATCTCGACGCGACCCGCGAAACTCTGCTTGCCGCTGGTGCGACCGAGCGCAGCGCCCCGCGTCAAGTCGCATCCGAGGCGCGGATTTGCGTGCTCGCCGACGCCGACGGCAACCCGATCGGACTGCGCGGCCGGTAGCCACGCCGTGGCCGGGGTCGGCCACATGAGTCGCCCCGCGTCACCTGCGCTATCGACCTCTAATCAACTCGCGACGTGAGCGCTCGTTTGTCCACAATCGCCGGGGCTGCGCATTCACAACGCGTGCCAGAACGAGGAGTTGATCGGCCGGACGATCCGAGGGCAGCGGGATGAGGTGCTGCCGGCGAGCAAATTCGGCCTGGTGTGGCGAGACGGTCTCCTCGATCGGGGTCGTCTCACTGCGATGGTGCAAACCTTGCCCCGTCAACGGTTCATCTCGTGGCGGATCGTGTCCTGGATTTTTTCGTGAGCCACCGCGATGCTGCCTGCGATATCCGTCAGTGTTCTGCGGTGCTGGAGGCTCAGCGGATCGTGCACTGCGCCATCGTGCACATGTTGCCGATGGGGGAACACTGGGCGGGACCCTGCCCTCACGAGGTGTCGATTGAACGAATTCGTGAGGTGCGACAGCTCGTCGAGTTGGTGGTAGACGTCTTTGCCGGCCACGACCTGCGCCTGGCTGACGAGGCAATCCAACTCATAGCCACCTATACCTTCCGTGTCGCCGGCAGGATGCGATGCCCGTGTCGTTGCGGTCGTCGCGAGCGCAGCCGTCGCTCTCAGCAGCTCGGCGTAGATCGCGAGCCGCAGCTTCACGAGCTGGTCTCGGCGTGCGTTCTTGCTG
Organism: Rhodococcus sp. WS4; assembly: GCA_006543605.1. GTDB lineage: Bacteria > Actinomycetota > Actinomycetes > Mycobacteriales > Mycobacteriaceae > Rhodococcus_F. Next base: position 43,039 of record RRBB01000018.1, on the reverse strand, counting down.
CGCAGTCGCTCGGTGACCCAGGGGGAGACGGCCGTGCCGACTATCCCGGCCACGCCCATCCACATGATCGCGTTCACGGTCCGTCTCCCGTCTCTTGTGCATCCATTTCTTACCGCGAGAACCCTTCAGTTCTCGTTATCGCCGAAGATGGCCTTGGCTTCGAGGTACTCCATCAGACCGAATCTGCCGAACTCACGGCCGTTGCCTGACTGTTTGTAGCCGCCGAACGGCGCATCGAAGGCGAGTGGAGCTCCGTTCAGATGCACCATCCCCGTCCGCAGCTGTCGGGCGACGTTCCGTGCGCGCTGCGGATCGCTCGACGAGACCATTCCGGACAGCCCATACGTGGTGTCGTTCGCGATGCGGATTGCGTCGGACTCGTCCTCGTAGGCGATCAGCATCATGACGGGCCCGAAGATCTCCTCGCGTGCGATGGTCATATCGTTCGTCACGTCCGCGAAGATGGTGGGCTGTACGTAGTAGCCAGTGGACAGTCCAGCCGGGCGACCGACACCTCCCGCGACGAGCGTGCCGCCCTCATCGATGCCGGTCTGGATCAGACGCTGAACTCTGTCGAATTGTGTCTGTGACACCAAGGGGCCCACGGTCGTTCCCTCGGCCTCGGGTGGTCCGACCACGATCGATTCGGACGCGGCTCTGGCGATTGCGATCGCGTCGTCCATGCGGTCCGACGGAACCAGAATGCGAGAGCCCGCGTTGCAGGACTGACCCGAATTGACGACGACACCCAGCACGTCTCGCGTGATCACTTCTTCGAGGTCCGCGTCGTCCAGCACGATGTTCGCCGACTTGCCACCGAGTTCCTGCGTGACGCGTTTGACTGTGTGCGCAGCATTCCGAGCGACCTCGACACCGGCGCGCGTCGATCCCGTGAACGACACCATGTCGATATCGGGGTGCATCGACAGGGCGGCTCCGACGGTGGGTCCGTCGCCATGGACGAGGTTGAACACCCCCGCAGGGACACCCGCTTCATGGAGTATCTCCGCGAAGACGATCGCATTGAGCGGCGCGACCTCGGACGGCTTCAACACCATGGTGCAGCCGGCGGCCAACGCCGGTGCAACTTTCGCGGCGATCTGGTTGACAGGCCAGTTCCAGGGAGTGATGAACGCACACACGCCGACCGGCTCGTGCACGACCGTTGTCGTGTCGATCTTCTCCTCGAACTCGAATCCGCGGAGCGCATCGAGCGCTGCGGTGAGATGCACCAGGCCGGACGGTGCCTGCGCGGTCGTGGCGAGCCCGGTGGGTGCGCCCATCTCCTGGGTGATCGTCGACGCAAGGTCGTCCGCACGCCGCTCGTAGACCTCGATTATGCGACTCAGCAGAGCAATCCGATCGGAACCTGTCGTCGACCCGTAACTGTCGAAGGCTTTTCGGGCGGCCATGACAGCGCGATCGACATCTTTCTCGTCGCCCAATGCGATGGTGGCGACGGCCTGCTCCGTCGCAGGGTTGACGACGTTGAACGTGTCGGTGCCAATCGGGTCGACCCACTCGCCGTCGACGTAAAACTTCCGGGTGTTCTCCATGGTGCTCCTTTGGTCGGCTGCTGTAGAAGGCAGGAAAGCTTTGCCTCCGGCGTGTGATAACAATGACTCTTCGCAGCTCCGACGTCTGTCCGCCGGCCGGGCCCACTGGAGGATGAATGCGTTGTCCCCCAATCGGAGGACAACGCGGATTCGGGTCGGGCGATCATGGAATGAAATGTGAGGTGGTCGAGCTCGCCGATGGGCTCGAACAGTGGTTCACGGAGGGCGCGCGCGACGGGCCGACGACAGTGGGTGCAGGTGCCGCCCAACCAGCAGCTCAGGCGGCACCTGCACTCCACCCCTCGCGCGAATCGGCTCGTGTGCCCGAGCGTTCGCGTCGTCATGTGACCACCATGACGCCCAAACCCTACCAGTAAACCGGCCACATGGTTTGTTTCAGTGCGGAGGAGTGTTGCTGCCCGCGGCCTGGGGGCAACACCGGCGCGCTTAATCTATTCAGGCAGGATGGATTTCGAGTGTGGCGGCCCGAGGGCCGTCTTCCTCGAGGTGGTCGACGATCGAGGCGTATCGACCGTACTTTGCGCGGTAGGCCGCGTCGACACGGGCCAGATCGCTCTCGTTGGCCTCGGTGAACTCGACGTCGTGTGCGGTGCTGCGGGCGACGATCCGTCCCGTGCCGGTGGCGAGGGCACCCCGGAACCAATCGGCGGTGCGGCCGTTCGTGGACCGGATGAAGACCCGGTCGCCGTCACCGACGATCCAGATCGTCGTGGGGCGCCGCAGGCTGCCGTCTTGGCGGCGGATGACGACCTGCACCTCCTCGGGGACGGTGATGGCCCGCGCGTCGTGCGGTTGCCACGAGTTCATGTGCTCTCGCTTTCTCGCTCGATAGTTACTTGTGGATTCAACGTCGCGAGATTCAGGCGCCGAGCGCCCGGCCGGTTAACGGCCGATCATCCGCATTTGCTGCTCGTTGTGGTGGTCGCCGGCGGGCGGGGTGAGGTTGTCGAGCTTCGCAATCTGGTCGGCGGTCAGCTCGACGGCGTCTGCGGCGGTGTTTTCCTCGACGCGTGACACGCGTTTCGTGCCGGGGATCGGGGCGATGTCGTCGCCCTGCGCCAGCAGCCAAGCGAGTGCAACCTGCGCTGGTGTGGCACCGACCTCCGTAGCGATGGCCTCGACTTCGTCGGCGATGTGCAGGTTCCGTTCGAAGTTCTCACCGGTGAAACGGGGATTGGTTGCGCGGAAGTCGTCGGCGTCGAATTGTTCCGTCGAGCGGATGGTCCCGGTGAGGAAGCCGTGGCCGAGCGGGGAGTAGGGCACGAAGCCGATGCGCAACTCGCGCAGCAACGGCAACACCTGTGGCTCGGGATCACGAGTCCACAGGGAGTACTCGGATTGCACAGCCGTGATCGGGTGGACGGCATGGGCGCGGCGAATCGTGCTTGCTCCCGCTTCGGACAGACCGATGTGGCGAATCTTGCCCTCGCTCACCAACTCTGCCAGAGCGCCGACGGTGTCCTCGATGGGCGTATTCGGGTCGACGCGGTGCTGGTAGTACAGGTCGATGTGATCGGTGCCCAGCCGTCTGAGTGAGCCTTCGACCGCCGTGCGGATGTTCGCCGGGCTGCTGTCGAGGGTGCCGGGACCGCCGCCGGAGTGAGCGATCATGCCGAACTTGGTGGCCAGCACGACCTCGTCTCGGCGGCCCTTGATCGCGCGGCCGACGAGTTCTTCGTTGGTGAAAGGCCCGTATATCTCGGCCGTGTCGATGAGGGTGACACCCAGATCGAGCGCCCGGTGAATGGTGCGGATGGACTCGGTGTCGTCCGTGCCCGCTCCGGTGTAGGCGAAGGACATCCCCATGGCTCCGAGACCGATGCGGGAGACGTCCAGGTCTCTCAGTTCGACGTGCTTCATAGTCGCTACTCCTTCTGTTCGTCGGTGCGGTGGGTCGTCATGCGTTCTGCTGCACGCTTGCGGTCGTGAGGTCGATGGAGGTGTGGTCGAGTGTTCGCCGCGCGGCGATCGCGGACGGGACGATCAGGGCGAGAACAACCAGGAGGCAGAGGGCGAGCAGGACGGTGCCACCGGTGAGAGCCATGGAGATGTGGGCTGTGAGAACGGTGGCGGGATCGTCCTCGGTGGCTCCTGCGGTCGCGGAAGCGGCGACGAGGATTCCGAGTCCGAGGGCACTTCCGAGTTGGTGGGCGGTGTTGACCAGCCCCGAGGCGGCGCCTGCGTCTCGGGCGGTGACCCCTGCGATCCCGGCTGCGGTGAGCGGTGCGAACGCAAGCCCCTGGCCCGCACCGAGCAGGACCATGGGCAGCGCGACCGCGGTGAGGTAGGTGCTTGCCGGGTGCACGAGGCTGAGCCATGCCATGCCGGCCAGGGTTAGGGTGACGCCGGTGGCGAGCAGGGTGGTGTCGCCGAATCGTGGGGTCAGGCGCGGGATCGCCATCGCAACGATGAAGTTGACGACGGTCATCGGGAAGAACGCGACACCGGCCTGGAATGCGCTGAAGCCCATGACTCCCTGGAGGAGTTGGGTGGTGAAGTAGAAGAAGCCGATCATAGCGCCGAGGTAGAGCATCCGGGCGGCGTAAGCGCCGGACCGTTCGCGACTGAGGAACAGCCGCAGCGGCATGATGGGTTGCTCCGCGCGGGCCTCGTTCCGGACCAACAGGGCCAGGAGGAGCGCACCAACGGCCAGCGTCACCAGAGTCACGGGCGCTCCCCAGCCGGCATCGGCCGAGTTGACGATGCCGAAAACGAGGGTGGCCATGCCGAGAGTGGCGCAGACGGCGCCGGTGACGTCGAAACGTCCGGTGCGGGGTTCGGTTTCGGGAAGAAATCGGGGTGCGAGGACGATCATCGCGATGCCGATCGGCACGTTGACGAAGAACCCGGCGCGCCAGGACACCCAGTCGGCGAGCGCGCCACCGATCACGAGTCCGAGGCTGGCACCGATTCCTGCGGCAGCCCCATACCAGGCGACGGCACGTGTTCGCTCGCGCCCCGCGGGGAAGCTCGCCGTCAACAGGGACAGCGACGCCGGGGCGACCACCGCGGCACCGACGCCTTGCAGGGCGCGGGCTGCGATGAGCCACAAATCGGTTGCTGCTGCCCCGACGAGGAACGAGGAGGCAGCGAACACGGCCAGACCTGCGACGAAGACGCGGCGGCGGCCGAAGAGGTCGCCGAGCCTTGCGCCCAGCAGAAGGAGGCCGCCGAAGACGAGAGTGTAGGCGTCCTGGACCCAGGACAGGCCGGTGGCCGAGTACCCCATCTCGGCCTGGATGTTCGGCAGGCCGGTGAAGATGATCGAGTTGTCGAGCAGGATCATGAAGTAGCTGATCAGAATGATCGCCAGGATCGCGGTGGGGTGGGAGCGGCCGGTTGTCGGGCCCGAGTCAGTAGTCACGCGCTTCTTCTCGTTGGGCGGGTGGGGGAACCGCGTAGCCGGACGAATCCGGCTACGCGGCTCGAGGTGTTCAGGGACGCACCAGGACCTTGAGGGCCTTGCGGTCGTCCATCGCGCGGTAGCCGTCGGGGACCTCGTCGAGGCCGACGGTGCGGTCGAAGACCTTGCCCGGTTCGATCTTGCCGTCGAGCACGTCGGGCAGCAGTTCCTCGATGTAGGCGCGGACCGGGGCCGGGCCGCCGGTGAGGGTGATGTTCGGCCCGAACAGGGTGCCGAACCCGATCGGCGCCGCCTCGTACTGCGGCACGCCGACACGGCTGATCACACCGCCCGCGCGGACCACCCCGAGGGCCTGTTCGTAGGCGGGCATATGGCCGACGGCCTCGAGCACCGTGTGGGTACCGTCGCCGCCGGTGAGTTCGCGGACCTTGGCGATGCCCTCCTCGCCGCGTTCGGCCACGACGTCGGTGGCACCGAATTCGACGCCCAGGTCGGTGCGGGTCTTGTGGCGCCCCATCAGGATGATCCGCTCGGCGCCGAGCCGCTTGGCCGAGAGCACCGCCGACAGTCCCACCGCCCCGTCACCGATCACGGTGACCGTGGTGCGCTCGTTCACACCGGCCTTGACCGCGGCGTGGTAGCCGGTGCCGAACACGTCGGACAGGGTCAGCAGCGACGCCAGCAGCGCGGAGTCCTCCCCGACCGGGGCCTTGACCAGGGTGCCGTCGGCCAGTGGGACGCGGACGGCTTCGGCCTGTCCGCCGCCGATGCCGTTGGCGGCCCAGAATCCGCCGTGGCGGCAGGAGGTGTGCAGGCCTTCCCGGCAGAACTCGCACGTGCCGTCGGACCAGGCGAACGGGGCGATGACGAAGTCGCCCTTCTTCAGGGTCGCGACATCCTTGCCGATCTCCTCGACGACTCCGATGAACTCGTGGCCCATCGGGCTTCCCTCCGGCGTCACCGGCATGTTGTGATACGGGTGCAGGTCGGAGCCGCAGACGCAGGAACGGACCACCCGCACGATCGCGTCGGTCGGTTGCTGCAGTACCGGGTCCGGCACATTTTCCACACGAACGTCTCCAGCGCCGTACATGATGGTTGCTCGCATGATGTCCCTTCGATTATTCGGGAGTCGATCCCTGATCGCCGCGGACGATTGCCCTCCGCGACCGACCTAGATCAGTCAACGCTCCCTCCTGTTGGTGCGGGAGTGCCTGTCGTTCCAGGTACTGGCAGTACCTCCCTCGCGACACATATCACCCCGGAGCAGGCGGGCCTGCCGGCCTTCAGCGGAAATCGCCGCGTCCATGGCTTGTGCGCGGAACTCATCGGTGAGTTGGCCACGCGCAGTGAGGCATTCCGCCTTTGCTGGGCCAAGCACATTGTGCGATTTCACCGCACCCTGCACCGCGCAACAGGGCACGCCGACCGCGGACGCGCTGAGGGTCCTCGCCACAGCCGGGCCAGCCGCCAGCCGAGCGCTCCAAGGGAGTGGTTGCCAAAGCTGCCAAGGCCTAGGGACATTCGACGATCGCGCCGCGGCGCACAGGCGCCGCCGCGGGAGGCTGCCGCTGTCGCCGGAGCGGCCGACACGCCACCGAGTGCCTACGACGCGCGGCCCCGTCGCGGGTCGCCGGTTTCCGTTCACCGCCGGCATCGCCGGACCGCTGGTCGCGAGCCGAGAGCGGACACCCGCGACGGTATTGACAATCTGTGATCCAGTGCACATACTCGAAAATGACACGGCGTACCGCTGAACGGCACACTTACCCCGGGAGGGTGCGGCGGCCGCGTCGAGTCCCCGCGACTCCCCACGCAGCCCGCGTGTGATCGCAGTTCGACTAGCGACTTCCTAGAAAGGGAAATCTCATGCCATTTGTGGACACAGAGAGGTTCACAGAGGCGCTCAACTTGGATCCCGAATTCAAGATTGCGGCGCGCTTCTGGAACGCCATCGTCCGTGTCGAGATCGGCGACGAGACCTACGTGCTGGTGATCCGGGACGGACACCTCGAGTCCATGGCACCGCCCGAAGGCCACAACCTCATGGCGGTCTCGCGGAACTACGACATCGAGATCTCGGCCTCGGTGGAGGAATGGTCCCACTTCTTCCAGCGGGTGCCTCGCCCGTTCTACCAGGACCTGTTCTCGGCGGTGTCGCGGCACAACTTCCGCTACGGCGGGGACATGAAGATGTTCTTCGCCTATTACGCCGCGCTGAGGCGACTGTTCGACCTCATGCGTTCCTACACCAACGTTGCCGAGGAGGCGAAATGACAACGACGAAGTTCGACAAGGCGGTCGGGCGTTACCTCTACCTGACGATCGACGACATCGAGTACCGGGTCTATTACGAGGAGAGCGGTTCCGGTATCCCGCTGCTCGTCCAGCACACCGCGGGATGTGACGGACGCCAGTACCGGCACCTGCTCGAGGACGAGGAGATCACCTCGAACTTCCGCGTGATCTCGTGGGATCTGCCATATCACGGTCGATCGCTGCCGCCGCTGTCGGTGCGGTGGTGGGAGCAGGATTACAACCTGACCCAGGACTTCTTCATGAAGTTCGTCGTAGCGCTCGCTGAGGCGCTCGATTGCCGGGACGCGGTCTACATGGGTAGCTCGATGGGCGGTAACCTCGCCCCGGATCTGGCCTTGCACTACCCCGGCGTGTTCCGTGCGGTGATCGGCCTGGAGGCTGCGCTGCATTCGCCCGGCTATTACCTCGACTACTGGTTCCACCCGGAGGTCAGCAACGACTCGAAGCCGGCCGCGATGTACGCACTGACCTCACCGACGGCACCGGAGGTCGGCCGGAGGGAGACGACCTGGGTCTACAGTCAGGGCTCCCCGCCGGTGTTCAAGGGTGACCTGCACTACTACAGCGTGGAGCACGACCTGCGGGAAACGGCGAAGAACATCGACACGTCGAGGACTGCGGTCTACATCCTCAACGGCGAATACGATTTCGCGACCGGGCCGGAAGAAGCGCAGGAACTCGGCGCGCAGATCGAGGGCGCGAAGGTTCTTCCGATGGCTGGACTCGGGCATTTTCCGATGAGTGAGGACCCCGAGCAGTTCTTCCGCTGCATCAAGCCGGTGCTGTGGGAGATCCGCGACACCGCCGTCCCGACAGAGGTGCTCTCGGCAACCCGGTAGTCGGATAGGTGTGTTGCGCGGTCGGCGGCACTCGCGGTGGCCGCGGGTCCGGGTCCGTCGCAACCATGCCGGGCCGTCGGCGGCGAGTTTCTCCAACCTCCCCGTCGGCGGCCCGGCGCCGCCCCAGTGTCCTTCGCCGGGGAGCGGGCGTGGGCATCCTCGATGGGTATCAGAGATCGAAGCCAGGATGGAAGTAGAGGTTCGGCGTGAGCGAAGTCGTATGGGTCGAGGTGCACGACGGCGGGTTCATCGGGCTGATCGGTCCACTGCTGCTGCGTCACAGAGAAGACGGTGCACGGGAGTACGGACTGAGGTGTGAGCTCAAACATCGAAACCTTCGAGGAGTCGTGCAAGGGGGACTGATCATGGCCTTCGCCGATCGTGCTCTCGGATCGACTGCCCTCGCCGAAACCGGCACGCAGAACATGGCGACGGTGCAGCTGAGTGTCAATTTTCTCGGTCCCGTCCGGGTCGGGGACCTCTTGACGAGCTCACCGCGTATTGTGCGGCGCACGGCATCGATCGTCTTTGCGGACTCCGACCTGCGGGTGAACGATGCGGTGGTGGCCACGGCGACGGGGGTCTTCAAGATCCTCGCGGACAGTTCGTCGTCTGTCGGCGTCGGTGGGGCCGCCGAGAGCCACCCTCGGTGAGTCGGTAGCGGACGCCAAGGCTGGACATTTCGACATACTGTGCCGATAATCGGCACAGGCGGAAATGTAGCACCGCGGCGGTGCTGATCCAGCGGCGGTCGAGGGAGAGGAACAGTAGGTGCAAGGCATCGAACGAGGTTTGCGCGTACTCGAAGCGGTGGCGGAGAGCCAGCCGGTCGGAGTGGGCGAACTGTCACGCACCCTTCAGTTGCCGAAATCGACCGTGCAGCGGACACTTCAGGCGCTCGCGTCCGCTGGCTGGATCCGCAGCGATGGGAGCGAGTACACGAGATGGAAGCTCACCTCGCGGGCGCTGGCCGTGGGCAGGCGCGGCTGGGACAAGGGAGACTTGCGAACTGTCGCGCTCGAGCCGATGCGTGAGCTGCGGGATCTGACGAACGAGACCATCACACTCCAGGTACGCGATGGTGCGGAGCGGGTGGTTCAGATCGAACGCATGGACTCCCATCAGGCGGTTCGCACCTTCATCAAGGTCGGCAGCACATGGCAGCTCCCTCACACGTCGGGGGGAATGGCGATCATGGCGTGCTTGCCGAACGACGAGGTCGACAGAATTCTCTCCAGCCCCATCCAGCAACTGACTCCGCAGACCGACACCGACCCCGAATCGATCCGAAAGAAGATCGAGGAAATCCGCCGCGTCGGATATGCGGTGAACGTCAATCAGAACCGGATGGGAGTGTGCGCCGTCGGGGCTGCCGTGCTGGGTGAGGGGGGATGCCCCGTGGGTGGCATCGGGATCTCGATGCCGGAGACCCGTTTCGACGAGAATCGTGTGCCGTGGTGGGGTAAACAGGTCGCCGATACTGCAGCGAACGTGAGTTCGTTGCTCTGATCCCGCGTATGCGCTCGGGATGCTTTCCCGAGCCGCACAGGCGAAATTCGTCCACGGCGTCGGGGCTTCCTCTTTCACGGCGGCCGGCGGGGGAGTGGTCCTGGCCGCTGGTCTTCTCGTGCCGGGCTGAGCGTGGAAAGCGCCCCCGTGCCTCAGATCCGGCACGGGGGCGCTTCATCGCGTCGCCGTCACAGGCGGGCGGTGATTGTCTTGAGCTGGCAGTAGTGCTTGAGCGCCTCGAAGCCCTTCTCCCTGCCGAAACCGCTCAACTTGTAGCCGCCGAACGGGGTTTCGACACCACCGGCGAAGTACTGGTTGATGAAGACCTGACCCGCCTCGATGGCGGAGGCGACGCGATGAGCCCGGCCGTGGTCTCGGGTCCAGACCCCCGCGACGAGTCCGTAGTCGCTGTCGTTGGCGATCTCGATCGCCTCCTTGTCGGAGTCGAATCGGAGCACCGTCAGCACCGGGCCGAAGATCTCCTCGCGAGCCACGCGCATCGTGTTGTCGACGTCGACGAAGATGGTCGGCTCGATGAACAGCCCGCGTCCCAACCGACCGGTGTCGGCGACGTGCCCACCGGTTGCGACACGTGCACCCTCACGGGGGCCGAGTTCGAGATACGAGCGGACCTTGTCGAACTGCCCTCGCGTGGCAAGGGAACCGATATCCGGATCCTCGATGCCCGGTGCGATGACCGTGGTCTTGGCATGCTGGACGAGCCTGTCGACCAGCTCGTCGTGCACCGACGAATGCACCAGCAATCGGCTGCCGGCCGAACACACCTGGCCCGCCTTGGTGGTGAACGCGGTCCACGCGCCTGCGGCGGCCGCGTCGAGATCGGCGTCGTCGAACACGATGTTGGGGGATTTGCCGCCCAATTCGAGGGTCAGTGGAATCAGTCGTTGGGCGGCCGCCCGCATGATCGCCCGGCCGGTTTCCACCGAGCCGGTGAAGACGATCTTGCGAACCTTGTCGTGGCCGGTCAGGGCAGCTCCCGCATCGGCACCGAATCCGGGGACGACGTTGAGAACCCCCGCGGGCAGTCCCGCTTCGACGGCCAGACGGCTCATTTCGAGTGCCGACAACGGTGTGTCCTCGGCGGGTTTGAGGACCACCACGTTACCCATCGCCAATGCCGGCGCAATCGCCCGCGCGGCCTGGTTGATCGGCGCGTTCCAGGGCGTGACGACACCGATGACGCCGAACGGTTCGTTGCGGGTGTACGAGAGGTAGTCGGGTCCCAGCGGAATTGTCTCGCCGTGCACCTTGTCTGCCGCACCGCCGTAGTACTCGAAGTATCGTGCGGCGGTCTCGATATCCACCTTCGACTGCGACAGTGTCTGACCCGTGTCGAGTGTTTCGATTCGGGCCAGTTCGTCCGCGTGTTCACGCAGTGCACGGGCGACCTCGAGGAGGATGCGGCCGCGAGTGGCGGCCGGGGTGTCACGCCACGAGCCGAAGGCGCTCTGCGCTACGGCAACTGCTGCCTCGATGTCCTCCGCCCCGCCGAGGGCGACTTCGGCGATGACGTCGCCCGTGGCGGGATCGCGGGTGGAAAAGTACTTCCCACTCTTACTGCGTTCGTCGTGTCCGCCGACGAACGTTTCGTAACGCTCTCGCATTGTGCTTCCTTCTCCGAGTGGTGCACCCGGGGACCGGCCGCACCGCGTCTGTGCCGATATTTGGCACAGTGTTTCTCTTGATAGCTTGGGTTCCCGCGATTCCTGTCAAGGCCCGTCGGACCGCGATGCCCGGTCGTGGTGCCTGAAGACTCCGGCGTGCGGGCTGGGTGTGTCTTTCCTCCCTTGGAGTAACACCCAGCCCGCACCGGAGATCGGCGAGACGAAATCCTTGATCCGCGTATCACGCAGCCACCCAGCAGATCTCATCCTGCCATCGTGTGAGGTCGGCGGGCGACGATGGCATCGACGAGCTCGCCGGAGTCGACTACGCGTGTGGCAGCGGTCGAGCGGGTTGGTCGCCGCCGTGCGTGTCGCCGTAGCTTCGCTTGGGTACGAGAACCTTGCGACGGAAGATGCAGACGATCTGCCCGTCCTGCTTGTACCCGCGGGTCTCGACGTACACGACGCCACGGTCGTTCTTGGACTTCGAGGGAGTGACGTCCAGGACCTCGGTTTCGCCATAGATCGTGTCACCGTGGAACGTCGGCTTGACGTGCCGCAACGATTCGATTTCGAGGTTGGCGATCGCCTTGCCGGACACGTCCTGTACGGACATTCCGAGCAGGAGCGAGTAGACGTAGTTGCCGACGACCACGTTGCGGCCGAATTCTGTTGTTTCCTCGGCGAAGTGGGAGTTGAGATGCAACGGGTGGTGGTTCATCGTCAGCAGGCAGAACAGGTGATCGTCGTATTCGGTGACGGTCTTGCCTGGCCAATGCTTGTAGATCGCTCCGCCTTCGAAATCCTCGAAGTACCGACCGAACTGCATGTTCTGTACTTTTTCCGTGGTCGTCATCGTTTACACACCGCTCTCTACGGTTTCGATCTCCGGCTTCCACACGTCGAGGCGTTCCATGCCGGCGGCGCGGCCCTGGCCGGCGATGACGAGCGCCATTTTGCGGGACGCTTCGTCGATCATTTCGTCGCCGAGCATGACGGCGCCCTTACGGCCGCCCTGGTCGGAGGTGAACCACTCGTACGCGGCAAGGATGTTCTCGGCGTGGTCGTAGTCGGCCTGGGCCGGACTGAAGGTGTCGTTGGCGGCGTCGATCTGGGCCGGATGCAGCACCCACTTCCCGTCGTAGCCGAGTGCGGCGGCCTGACCGGCAACCCGGCGGAAGCCCTCGACGTTACGGACCTGCACGTACGGTCCGTCGATTGCCTGCAGCCCGTTCGCTCGGGCGGCCATCAGGATCCGCATCAGCGGGTAATGGAATGCGTCACCGACCCCATAGCCCGGCGGCTGCTCACCGATCACGAGCGACTTCATGTTGATGCTCGCCATGAAATCGCCGGGGCCGAAGATGATCGTTTCGGTGCGCGGCGACGCGGCTGCGATCTCGTCGACGTTGATCAGTCCGGCGGCGTCCTCGATCTGCGCCTCGATTCCGATTCGGCCTACCTCGAAGCCCATGGTCTTCTCGATCTGTGTGAGAGTGAAGTCGAGCCAGGCGATCTGGGCCGCCGACTGCACCTTCGGAAGCATGATGCAGTCGAGATTCTCACCGGCACCTTCGACGACCTCGACAACGTCGCGATAAGTCCAGTGGGTGGTGAGATCGTTGACCCGCACCACGCGAATCTTCGATCCCCATCCGCCTTCGTTGAGTGCCGCGACGATGGTCTTCCGCGCACCAGGTTTCGCGAGAGGCGCGCACGCGTCCTCGAGATCCAGGAAGACCTGGTCGGAATCGAGGCCCTTCGCCTTCTCGATCATCTTCGGACTCGATCCGGGAACCGCGAGGCAGGACCGCCGCGGTCGTTGTGTTCTGGACATGATCTCCCTATCTTGTTTCTTCGAGCTGGAAGGTAGCTGTGGTGTTGTCGAACTGGGCCAACACTTCATCGGTGTGTTCGCCGAGCAGCGGTGCTCGCCGGAGGTGGGTCGGGGGCGCATCCGCGAACTTGATCGGAGTGTTGGCGATTGTCAGCGGATGGGACACGCCGGGATGATCGACCTCGACCAACATGTTGCGGGCATGCACGTGGGGATCCGCATAGATGTCCTCGATGGTATTGACCGGTGCCACCGGGACCCTGCCGCCGAGTGTCTCCACGATCTGGTCCTTGGTCCGGGTGGTTGTCCATGCGGTCACCGCCGCCATGGTGAAGTCGCGATTGGCCAGTCGGCTGACGTTGTCCCGTGTGCGTTCGTCCGTCGCCAACTCGGGACGACCGATCACCTCGCAGAGTTGCTGCCAATGATTGTTGCCCGGTGCCGCGATACTGACCCACCCGTCTGCCGCGGGAACCACATCGAAGGGGCAGAGCAGGGGATGGCTGTTTCCTTGCCGGGTCGGCACGTCGCCGTTGTAGGAGTGCTGATACACGGCGCGTTCGCACATTGCCAGCATGGCGTCGTACATCGACACGTCGACGAAACCACCGACTCCGTCGCGGCGAGCACGATGCACGGCCGACAGCAGGCCGATCACCGCGAAGAGTGCCGGCACGGTGTCACCGAGACCGGGACCGGTCTTGATCGGCGGGCGGTCGGGCTCGCCGGTGATCTCCATCAAGCCGCTGAGGGCCTGGACGGTGATGTCGTACGCCGGCCAGTCTCGCATCGGGCTGCTACCGGTGCGTTCGTCACCGAATCCGCGGATCGCCGCGTACACCAGGTGGGGGTTCTTCTCCTGGAGGCGCTCGTAGGACAGACCGAGCCGGTCCATGACCCCGTGGCGGAAGTTCTCTACGACGACATCAGCGTGCGCGACCAGTTCGAGCAGCGAGGTGCGTCCCTCCTCGGTGGTGAGGTCGAGAACTACGCTGCGCTTGTTGCGATTGACGCTCTGGAAATACCCACCGAATGCGCGTAGTTCATCGTCCGGTGCGAACGGTCCCTGCTCTCGGATGAAGTCACCACGAGGGGATTCGATCTTGATCACGTCGGCACCCAGGTCTGCCAGGACCATGGTGGCGAAGGGCCCCGCAAGCATCGTGGTCAGGTCGATCACCACGACGTCGTTCAGCGGCCCGGCAGGCAACTTCATCTTGCCTGCCTTCCCAGGATTGAATCCGAGATGATCTTCAGCTGAATTTCCGACGTGCCCTCGAAAATCTTGGTGAGCTTGGCGTCCCGCCAGTGTCGTTCGACGGCGAAATCGGTGGTGTATCCGGCGCCGCCGTGAATCTGGAGTGCCTCGCTGGTTACTCGTTCGGCCATCTCGGTCGCGAAGTACTTGACCATGGATGCCTCCACGGTGCTGGACTGACCTGCATCGACCGCGGCGCAGACGCGATACATCAGTGAGCGCGCAGCCTCCACCTCCGTTGCCATGTGTGCGATCTTGAACCGGATGGCCTGGTTGTCGCCGATTGGACGGCCGAATTGGACGCGTTGTTGCACATAGGCGATCGAGTCCTCGAGCGCTCCGCGAGCGACACCGATCGCGCGTGCGGCGGTATGGATTCGGGCGGTTTCGAGGTCGCCCATCGCGACCTTGAAGCCCTCGCCTTCGGGGCCGACCATGGAGTCATCCGCAGCGTAGGCGTTGTCGAAGGAGAGCTCCCAGGTCTTCCATCCGTGGTACCCGATCTTGCGTACCGGTGTGCCCGTCACTCCCGGGGGCAGCTCTCCGCGGGGTTTGGGCATGATGAAGCAGCTGATTCCCCGGGACCGGTGGTCGCGGTCGATCGGTGCCGTGCGGGCGAAAACCTGGAGGTAGTCGGCTCCGTCGGCGAACGTGCACCACATCTTCTGGCCGCTGATCCGCCACCCGTCTCCATCCTTGCGTGCCCGAGTGGACAGCGCTGCCACATCGGAACCGGCATCGGGCTCGGACAGGGCAAAGGCGCTGAGGAAGTCGCCCGTTGCCATCCGCGGCAGGTACTTTCGGCGTTGTTCCTCGGTGAAGCCCGCTGTAAATTGCTGTCCGCGAGCGATCAGGCTCGACACACTCATCCACGCGCGGGCCAGTTCCTCGACGATGAGGGCATACTCGAAGACCCCGAGGCCCAACCCGCCGTGTTCCTCGGGAATCAGAACACCGAAGAAGCCCAGGTCGGCCATCTTCCGGCGTAGTTCCATCGGAATCTCGCCCTTGACCGGATCGAGTTCGTTCGCTACGGGCAGCACTTCCTTGGCGGCGAACTCCCGCGCCATCGCCTGGATCGCGAGCCGCTCGTCGGTGAGATATCCGGCTCGTGACGACCCGACGTCGTCAACTACAGCAGTCATGAGTTTTCAACCCTTCATCCGTGCCACTAAGCGGCACAGTGTTCCGATATCGATCAGAATGCCGTACCGAAGCCATATCGGTCAACCCCCTCCGGCGAATGCCTCGTGCCGGCACCGACGGAGCCGTATGCGCATCGACGCCGGGTCCGCGTCTGCGGTCCCCGGCGCCGGTGGAGGTGCCTGATTGGAGCCTCTTCGCTGGTTATCGCCTGGATCGCCAGGATCGCGAGATGCTCATTGGTGAGATGTCCGCCTCCCGGAGGCGCAAACCTCGCGTCTTCCTACTCGATTCAAAGCGTCGTATGGAGCAGAAGTGGCGTGTCACACGACTTCGAGTTGTGTGCCGATATATGGAATAGTATGCCAGTTATGGCTACGATGGTGTGCGGACGATCCGGATGGATCGGCATGCGACGGATAACGCGTCGCGGCATCGAATGCCGAAGTCGGCAGGAACGGATCGGTGTGGTCTCATGGGTGACCGTGACAACGGACAAGCGCCGGCACATCGGCGCTTGTCCCACGCGCTGCGCGAGCAAATCGCTGCAGGCCATTTCCACGGTGGCCGCCAGCTTCCCACTGAATTCGAACTTGCCGAAAAGTACGAATTGAGTCGGCAGACGGTGCGGCGAGCATTCTACGATCTCGTGGCGGATGGCCTTGTGTATCGAGTTCCGGGGAGAGGCACGTTCGTCTCCGAACTGGGGAGTATGCGCCTCCGGCGACTCGGCGCGATTGAAGAACTGACCAACCTCCCCGCCGGTACCACCACAGAAATCGTTGCGCCTCTGCGACGTAGGGCCGACATCGAAGCGGCAAGCCGATTGCGCCTCGATAGTGACTTCGTCTCCACGATCGCGTATGTACGCCGCCACGCGGGGATCGTGTTCGCGATGACGACCGTCCATCTGCCGGACCTTCACGCGCAGCACCTGAGCGGCGGCGCGGGGATGGAGCCAGGCGCGGTCGGAGTGCACACCATCATCGGTCTTGTGGAACCCCACCTGGAGTTTCCCGTTGTAGAACTCGTGCAGTCGATCACAGTGACGCCAGCGGCCGCGGAGATAGCCCATCACCTTGACTGCCCCATCGGGCATCCGTTGTTGCGCGCCGATCGTGTGTATCTCGATTCGGAAACCCGGGCAGTCGAGCTGGCAGTCAGCTACTACTTACCCGAGCACTACACCTACCGAATCACCATAGGCAGAAGTTGAGGACGGGTGGCTGGGAGAGAAAGTCGACTCCTCCCCGGCGCGGAACAACGGGTCCTTCTCGGGCCCTGGAGCGGGCCCGAGAAGGAGCGAATCCGTAGGAGCACCCGGCATGCCTCGACCACACCTCTGTCGGGGCGCTGATTGCAGGCAGCCGCGCGAAGGACGCAGGGCGGGAATGCGGTGTCCGGCTACGCGGGCAGTGGGATATGCCCGATCAGGATTCTTCGCCCGAAATATCGCTGCGAAACGTTTCCGGTACCGAAATGGCTCCCAAAAGCGTGATGATCGCAGTGGCCACGATGTACCACGGAAAGTACTGGGAGTAACCGGCATTGGCCAGGCTGGTGGCCACGAGCGGGACCGTTCCACCGAAGATTGCCACCGAGAGGGAGTAGGGAAAGCCCAGACCGCTCACTCGCACGTGCGGTGGGAAGCTTTCGACCATCACAGCTGACGTGATCGAGGTGCAGAAGCTCAACAACAGTAACCCGACGAGCTGAATGACTATGAGTATCGCAAAGTGTGAACTCGTGATCGACAGCAGGAAAGGTGTCACAATCACGGTGCCGATGCCGAATACGTACATGCATGGTTTACGCCCGTATCTATCGGAGATCAACCCGGCCACTGGCTGTGCCGCAGTGTAGAGAATTAGTGTGATAATTCCGACCGTCATTGCCGTGGTGGCAGAGGCGCCGTTCTGGATCTGGAAGTACGTTGTCAAGTACGTAGCCCAAAAGTATTGTCCAACACCCATTCCGGTTGCGATTGCGAACACGATGAGCGACTGCTTGGGGTAGCGCTGAAGAGCATCGAGTGGGTTGCGGTTGACCGGTGTCGTGCCGCTGTCGGATACGGTTGTTTCGAGTGTTTCTTGCGTCCCGCGGCGAATGTACCAGGCGACGACCGCGGCCAAGGCGCCGACGGCAAAGGGGATTCGCCAACCGTAATCCCGCATCGCCTCGTCACCGATGAGTGCGACGAACACGGTGATGAAGGCCAGACATGCCAACTTCCCTATGCCCGACGCGACGAACATAAAGCTCGAGTAGAAACCACGTCGGCCGGCGGGGGCGGATTCGACGATGAAGACTCCCGCAGTCGTGTACTCCCCTCCGGCGGACAATCCCTGCAGAATGCGGGCAACAGTGAGGATTATGGGTGCGGCGACACCGATCTGGCTGTACGTGGGGCAGACGGCCACTAACAGGCTGCCTCCGGCCATGAGGCTGATGGTGAGGCTCAAGGCCCGCCGACGGCCGTACCGATCTGCAAACAGCCCGATGAAGAGTCCTGCCAGCGGACGTGCGAGGAACCCGACGGCAAAAACCCCGAATGCGCTCAGGAGCGGTACCAGTCCCGAGGACTCGGAGGAGGGAAAGAAGGAGGATGCGAAATAGACCGCAAGATACGAGTACGCGAGGAAATCGAAAAACTCGACCGAGTGCCCGATGGTGCCGGCGATCAATTGTCGTCTCGGGTTCGCGATGGCCGTTTTATCGGATGTTTCTATTTTCATTGCGCAGTGACTTTCTATGAAGGACGTTGCTCGTGGTTCCAGGAGGCTCTTGGCTGCATGTGGCTCGTTGAGGCTCCATTCGTGGGCGAGTTTGAGACACTGACCATCCCGGGGCCGTGGACTTCGATGCATGGGATGCACCTCTACGAGTGCAGGGCTGATCGTTGAATGTCCTTCCCGTTCGGTGCCGTACCTCACGGAAGGACCGTCGCATCGGGAAACTCTGCAGACGGAGCGAGTTCGTCACCGAAGCGTAGAAGGGGGGAACAGACACCGATCGTGCTACATAGCGGCACGCTGTGTCGTTGGAAAGTATCGTGCGTCGGATCACACTCTGTCAAGATCGCCTGGAAAGTTCGCTTCGCATTCAGTGACCCGGACTCCACTTCTTGTTGGCCGTGCCGCTGAACGGTATGGTGTGCTGATACTGACCTAGCTAGGCGCAACGGGCGTTCTGGTGGGAAAAGGAGCGGGTTATGACGATTGCGTCGCACGGATCAACCAGTGTCAGCGCGCACGATCTCGCAAGGTGGGCGGCCGGTATCGAGCCAGGGTTCGCGGATTTCGAACTCGCCCAACGCGCTCTGGTCGATACCGTTGCAGTGACCCTGGCCGCACTGGATGATCCTGTAGCTGCGTGGACGGATGGTCTGCCGGCTGCGCTGCGTTGGGCAGCGGTCGGGCACGTGCTCGACTTCGACGATCTGCACATACCGTCCACGACGCACATCAGTGTGGTGTGCGTTCCCGCCACGTTGGCAGCGGGCGGCGGTGGGCGGGAGTATCTGGCGGCGGCGGGTGTGATGGCGCGTCTTGGCACTGCGCTTGGTTGGAACCACTACATGCAGGGATGGCACACGACCGCGACGGTCGGTGCCATCTCGGCTGCTGTTGCGGCAGGGCTGTCGCTCGGGCTCGATTCCGACGGTATTGCTACTGCCATGGCGCACGCCGTCCCCGGCGCAGGTGGCGTCCGCCAAGCCTTCGGCACCGCAGCAAAATCGATGCAGGTCGGATTCGCTGCCCAAGCCGGTGTGCGTGCGGCCAGACTCGCCGCGGCCGGCGCGACTGCGGACCCTCGTGCTGTCGATGAATGGTTCCGGCTCGTCGGAGGGCGGAGATCCCCGCAGTTCGACGGTCCCATCATTCCGGACGGGCTCGGGTTGAAGCTCCATCCGTGTTGCTACGCGCTCCAGCGTCCTATCGCGGCGATCCGGTCGCTTGGTCGGCTACCGATTGACGACATCGCACGCATACAGGTGCGCACTCCACACAGCGCAGTTCTGCCGTTGATTCACAACGATCCGAGTTCGGGTCTGGAAGGCAAGTTCTCGCTGAACTACGGTATCGCGGCCGCCCTGTTGGACGGGTTCCCCGATATCAGAAGCTTCACCGATGCTGCTGTACAGCGGCCGGAAGTTCGGGGCATTCTCGACAGCGTCCGCATGGTTGCCGAGCCCGTGGGGCAAGGGGTGCTCGATTGGGACTGCACGGTAATCGTCGAACTCCGTGACGGATCACATCTCGAGGCCGTGGTTGAACTGCCTATGGGACATCCGCGCAGACCTGCATCCGCCGCGGATTTCGAAGCCAAAGTTCGGGGGTGTGTTGGTGACGAACGTGCAGCGGAGATAGTGGAACTGGACTGGAGTTCGGCAGCGGAATTGTTGCAACGCAATCTGCCGGGCGGTGTCAACTGAGGGCCCGCTCCGGATCCCATTCCGCTCGGGCGTCTCACACACTCCTCAGGTGGGCAGCTCCGCCCCGGACTGTTCGGCGGCCATGTACTCGGCATACCAGTCGGGCCAGTTCGGGTCTTCTTCGCCGGTGCGCTCTTCGTGCCGGCCGTGGGCAGCCGCCGCGCGCCGGAGGGCGGTCGCCAGGTCGCGTGCAGAGCCGAACGAGGTGACGGCGGTGTCGATGCGCCCGGGGAGTCTGGTGGTGATCTCTTGCAGCACCCAGGCGTTGCCGTCTGGGTCGCTGAACGACGCCAGTGAGAAGTAGCAGCGGCGGTCCGGGTCCAGCCCGTCCCCGGGGCCGTCCGTGCCGAGGTGGAATACGGTCACCTCGATGCCGGCGGCGTCCAGTTGGTCACGCGCAGCCTCGATATCGGAGACTATGAGGTATCCCTTGGCGGAGCCGGGTGCGGCCGTTGTGAGGTCGGCGCCGACGTGGATCGAGGCCGCGGCGCCGGGAGGGGTGAATTGGACGACGCCGGAGCCGGGCGGTGTGACGTCTTGTCTCCAGCCGAGCTTGGTGTAGAACTCGGTGGCCCGGTCGACATCCGTGACGGGGATGACGACGACCTCCAGCTTCATGTCGACTGGCGCGGCATGCGTGTTGCCGGTGGCCTCGTCGGTGTGAACTTCGTTCGTGCTCATGGGTTGCCTCTCTGGTTTTGTTGGGAGTGATCGGGTTGGGTCCTTTGAGCCATCCACGTTTCGTCGTGTGGTCGTCAGGAGACGAACTGCTGACCACCGTCGATGTCATAAGTCGCGCCGGTGAGCGCGGTGTTGCTCATGATGTGGACGGCCAGTGCGGCGACGTCGGCGGGGCTGACGACGCGGCCGATCGGCAGCGTTGTCCGCAACTCGTTCCGGCGCTCGTCGAGTCGATCTCCGAGCAGCGATGCCGACAGTGGGGTGTCGACGAAACCGGCGGCGATGAGGTTGACGCGTACCGGCGCGAGCTCGAGCGCGAGGGCCGCCGTGAACGGGGGCAGTGCGGCGGTGGCGGCGGAGGCGATCCCGAGGCCGTGACCGATGCGCCGACCGCCGGTTCCGCCCATGAGTAGTAGCGTGCCCCCGGGCCTCATCTTGTTCGCCGCGTTGCGTGCGACCTCGAGCCCCAGCACCACGTGTCCGCTGAGTTGCTCGCGCACCTCGTTGGAATCCATCTCGAGCAGGGGCGCGTAGTGAGGGCCTCCAGCCGTGACCAACACATGGTCGATGGGTGTCGGCAGACCCTGGAAGAACCTCGCCACCGAGGCCGTGTCGTTGGCGTCGAAGGCCGCCGTGCGCTGCGTGCCGACTTCAGTCGCTGCTTGCTCGAGCCGGTCGGGTTTGCGGCCGGTGAGGATGACATCGGCACCCTCGGCCCGGGCGCGTCGAGCCGTTTCGAGCCCGATGCCCGCGCTGCCGCCGATCACGACGACGGTTTGTCCGGCGAGTTCCGGTTCGCGCTGGATGGAGAGTGGACTGGTTTCGCTGGTCATGTTTTCTCCGATCGGTAGCGTCGGCTGCCGATTGCCGGGATGGTCGCGAGCAGAGCTCTCTTCGGAGGGCACGTCGCAGTTCCGGCATCGGCGCGATAGACAGTCGCCGGTCGGCGTCCACTTACGAAATGCTTCTACAGTCGTCGCGGCAGGGCAAGGGGGACTCAGCACCGGACCAGGACAGCGCACGGCGACAGATCGACCTCGAGACAAGACGGCCTCATGCTGTAGCCGCCTCCCCGTCGAGAGCCCTCGCTCGCGCTGGCGCCGATTGGGTCGTCGCCGCGAAGTCCTTACGCTCACCGACGGCCACCGCCGAGTGGATTGCCCTAGGGGTGGGGGAGTGGCTTCGCGTTCCGGGTGTCGAGTATTGCTGTCATCACCGCGATTTCGTTGCTTTGCTCTCGGAGCATCCCGAGCGCGATGCGGCGGATCGGTTCCGAGGCAACCGCGTGGGTTGCCGCCTCGGCCATGTCGACGCCCCCTTGGTGGTGGCGAATCATGAGCTGTAGAAACAGTGTTTCGGCGTCTGCTCCACGCCGGCCGGCGAGCTGGGCGAGTTCGTCGGTGCTCGCCATCCCCGGCATCGGTGCGCCGCCGTGCTCACCGGTGACGTGATCCGAACCGTGCATCCACCGCATCGGATGCGGTGTGCTGAACGGTTCGTCGAAGAGGTTGAGCCAGCCGCGCATCGTCGCGATCTCGGAGGTCTGGGCGGCGACGATCTGGTCGGCGATGACCCGGATCTGCGGATCGACGTCTCTGGTCAGCGTCTGGGCGATCAGCACAGCCTGCTCGTGGTGCACCGACATGTCCTGCGCGAAACCGATATCCGATTCGGACAACTGGACGCCGCCGGCGCTTGGGTCGCGCGCCGACTGCAGCCACATTCCGGCCGCAATTCCGGCGACGCCGAGCAACGCCGCGCACAGCAACAGGAGGACAGGTCGACGAAACCGCGAACGCCGGGCGTCACTGCCCATAGGTCGACGCCTGATTCGCCGGTGGCTGGTACACCGTGTCGTCCAACTGCAGTGCCATGAAGCCGTTGTCGCTGCACGACGTCCAGATCTGGTTGCCGTGGAATTCCGGCGGCGAGAAGCACCAGTCCGCGGACAGGTCGCCGAACGCCACCATTCCGGCGCGTGGGCCGAACGCGACCCGGGGATCCGTCTGACCTTCGAAGACGGCGCGGGCGAGTGGAACGAAATTGAAGAGTGACACACCGATCAGCGACGACAGTGCGTGTGGCGAGTTGGTGAGCTGGAGGTTCTTGCCGGTCTGAGCCGGTGGGTTGAAGTAGGCGATCTCCCGGATGCTGTTCAGCTCGCGGATGTCGAACACGCGGATCCCGGACGACTCCCAGGAGCACGCGAGCGCGGTCGGGTCGGCCGGGCGGTCGACCACACAGTAGTGCGGATCGTACGAGAAGAGTGACCCGCCTTGCGACGACCGAATGTTCGCGGCGGCATTGGCAGGAAGTTGGATCTCGAGCTTGATCTTCTGCACGATGTCGGCGTGCGCCGGGTCGGCGACGTCGAACACCTTGATGCCACCACCGCCGGTCTCGTCGACTGTATAGATGTAGGGCTTTCCGCCGTACGTGACCGGGATGCTGTGTTGATTGAAGAAGCCGTCGGTCCACAGGTAGGTGGCGATCTGCGGCACCGTCGGATACGGGTCGCCTCGTTGCACGGCGCTGATGTCGAGGACGGTGATCCCCCCGAGATTAGACAGGTACATCCGGTTTCCGTCGGGGGTGATGCCGAATCCGTGGCCACCGACTCCGTGCAGTCCCTGCCAGACAATCCGCGGATCGGCGGGGTTTCTGATGTCGATGGCGGTGAGGAATCCCGGTGCGGGGCCGGACACCCAGTAGGTGTTTCCGTCCGGCGCAAAGCCGCCCTCGTGGGAGATGAACGGCAACGGCATCGTGAGGTCGGTGCCGGCACCCCGGTTGAGCAACCGGGGGTGGGCGCAGTCGGAGATGTCGTAGACGGAGAAGTAGCCGGTGCCGGCCGCGACCGGCACCGCAGTGGCTGCGAGCAAATTGCGTGCCTTGTTGACCTTCAAGCTCTCCCAGGTGCCGCCCAGCATCGCGGGTTCATTCAGGGTCGTGGACAGCACCGGCCGCGCGGGGTTCGACACGTCGAGTACCTGGACGCCGGGCGTGGAGGGATCGAGCAGATTTCCGGGAAAGAACGTACTGGTGTAGGAGCAGTGGTCGTGGGTCACCGACAGCAGGCCACCACCGCGATCCTGCAGGCCCCCGATCAGCGACATGTTGCAGCGGTACCCCTGCGTGCTGCGGCCGTTGTTGCGATCTTCGGCCGGAACATCGCCCTGCATACCCGTTTCGGGCAGCGAACCGGGACCGCAGTCCGCGCGCGGAACAGCCGTCGAACCGACGTCGTCGAAGAAGAACGTCTCGGCTGACGCAAGGGCGGGCGCGGGGCTCATCGATAACCCGAGCACGACCGACACCGCAACGGCTCCCGCGGCTACCGCCCGCCGCGCAAAGCCTGTCCGCATCCGGTCGATCGGCATGGCGAAACCTCCGAACCAGGCAGTCTGGGATCAACCTCGAAAGATTAACAACCAGTACTCGCGTTCACACACAGATTGGCCAACTCCGGAGGTTGCTCCCGTGGAGCCCCGCACACGCGTCACACGAAGCCGAAAATCGGGGGGAGAACGCCGACCATCAACACCGCCCACACGCCGAAGACGGGGAGGTAACGGGTCTGCCAGCGTTCGGTGGAGCTGAATCCGCGACGACCGCGGAGGAACCCGAGGATGAGGTGGGCCGACCAGGTCAGGTTGACGAGGAGGACCAGATTCATTCCGAGTGCGGCCACCTTGTTCGGGGTGAAGCCGAACTCTGCGATTCGAGTGAGCATGGCGAACAGCATGAGGAGGTCGACGGCGAGCGCACTGACGACGAGGACCAATTGGAGGCGGTCGAACAGGTCAGGCGGCAGGTACGGGTCGCGGGCGGAAATCGCGTACAGCAACAGTCCCAGGACGACGACGAGGATGAGGTCCATCAGGATCAACAGGTCTCGGTCGACGTCGACGACGCTGCCGGTGGTCGTGAATGCCACGAGCAGCACCAGCAGCATGAGAGTCGTCAACGGTGTGAACACACGGGTGAGGACCGGGGCGATGTTCTCCACCACATTCTGTTTCGCCTCGACGAGCCAGGCGGCGACGATGACCGCGCCCGCCGCACCGAACGGCACCACCCAGTCCTCGACGAACCACTCGACATCCATGTCGAGCGCGTTGAACGCACCGACCGTGAGGCCGATGAGGACACCGCCACCGAGGGCGAGGAGGGTCAGATAGACGACCCATTCGCCGGTGAATCGGATGAAGTCCATACGCCGCCGGTCCGACCGCCATTGGCCTCCGACATAGGCGAAGCCGACCGCGAACCACAACACAATCGGTGCGTGGATCGCCGCGATCACCTCGGTGGACCCGTTCGACGCGAACGGGAAGACGTTCAGCAGGACCGCTGTCAGGGCGAACGGCACCAGCAGTGCCGCGGCGATGCGCGGAGTCACCCGCGGTTTCCAGGCGAAGTATCCGGCGAGGAACGGAAGAATGAACAGGCTGACATTGCGCGCGAAGTCCTGCTCGCCGAGTGCCGCCCAGCCGGCCTTGAATGCGACGGCTGCGCTGACGGCGAGCGCGAGTACGACGAACAGCTCACGGGTGGGGCGAGTACGAGCGTCGTCCGGTGCGGCAGGCATCAGCACGAGTTGCTTCCACAAGCGATCGGAGTGTTCCCGCGCAAACTCACGGGAGATGTCGTCGACGTTGCCCATCCGTTTGACCGCGACCAGGAAGGCCTCGTCCGCCCTCAGCCCGGCGGCGGACAGGTCCGAAATCTGACCGCGCAGATGATCTTCCATCTCGTCGGTGTCGGCTGCGGAGATCGCGCGACGGCGCTCGACGTAGCCTCGCCATTGACCGATCTGCGATTCCAGCTCCTCGTCGGTGTTCATCACGACCACCCTTCGGCGGAAGCCGGGGGCAACTGGACGGAGCGCCACACCTGGCTCAGGGCGTCGGCGACGACGTCCCATTGTGCGCGCCGTTCTGCCAGCATCTCCCGGCCCGCATCGGTGATCGTGTAATGCTTGCGCCTTCGCCCCGTGTCGGAGGATCCCCACGACGCCGAGACGTATCCCAGCCTTTCCAGGCGATGCAGCAGGGGGTACAGCATTCCGTCGGTCCACTGAATCCGTCCGCCGGACAGATCGTTGACTCGCTTCACGATGGCGTACCCGTACGATTCGCCGTCCGCGAGAATTCCGAGCACAAGCGGTGTCGCCGAAGCTGCCACCAGGTCCTTCTCGATATACATAGAACCCCTATCCCTAGAGCTGCTAGGGGTAAGGTAGCAGATCGCGCTCTGAACGGTCAGCCGCGGCCGACGTAGGGCATGCGGGAGGCCATGATCGTCATCGTCGGCACGGTGACGTCGAGGGGGAGTTCGACCAGTCGGGTGACCATGTCTGCGACATACCGCGGATCGAAGGTGGGCTCCGCTCGCGACGATCCGTCCGGTTGGCTGGCGGATTGGCCGATCCCGGCGGTCATGGCGGTCTCGGCGTTCCCGATGTCGATCTGGGTGCAGCAGATGTCGTGGTCGCGCCCGTCGAGCGCGATCGACTTGGTCAATCCCGAGACCCCGTGTTTGGTTGCCGTGTAGGCCACGCTTGCCGGTCGTGGCGTGTGCGCCGACAGTGAACCGTTGTTGATGATGCGTCCGCCGCGGGGCGTCTGCGACTTCATCATCCGGACCGCCTCCCGCGAGCAGAGGAAGACCCCCGTCAGATTTGCGGCGACCGTCCGGTCCCAGTCGTCCGGTTCGATCTCGTCCACCGCACCGGAGGGGCCGAAGGTCCCCGCGTTGTTGACGAGCACGTCGAGGCGGCCGAACCGTTCGGCGACGACGGCAAAGAGATCGTGTACCGACTGGGGTGACGAAACGTCGCACGGCACCACGACTGCGCGTTCGTGACCTTCCGCGGTCTCGTCCAGCGTCGCCGGTGTCCGTCCTGTCAGCACCACGTGATGCCCGGCATCGAGCAGCCCGGTCGCGATGGACCGCCCGATTCCCGAACCTGCACCCGTCACCACGACGACTCGTTCCGTCACGTCCACTCCCATTCCAATGGTTCTCCGTAAACCTCACCGAGATTGTCCCCGATCGTCGGTATTCACACGCCGCTATTCGGTCGGCCGGCGGTGCACTCAGGAATCACGGTGCGCGTAACCCTGGAGAGGGAGACGGTGGTCGGCTTTCCTGTCTCGGTGACCATCGCAGACATCGCACCCCGCACGGCACTGCAGCAGCGCTACTGGGACGCCGCCCTCACCGAACCCGCGCAGTGGAATCCGATTCTGGAAGCCCTGCACACGCACCGGTCGGTCCGCCGCTACCTGCCCGATCCGGTGGTCGACGAAACCCTCGACGTAC
The DNA here is from genome assembly GCA_006543605.1 of Rhodococcus sp. WS4. GTDB lineage: Bacteria > Actinomycetota > Actinomycetes > Mycobacteriales > Mycobacteriaceae > Rhodococcus_F. The sequence continues at coordinate 16,125 of RRBB01000018.1, read as the reverse complement.
TCGTCTCGGCGGCGCAGTCGGCCGCCACGTCGTCGAACCTCCAGGCGTGGAGTGTCGTCGCGGTCCGCGACCCCGCCCGCAAGGCCCGCCTGGCCGCCCTCGCGGGCGACCAGGCCCACATCGTCGAGGCTCCGGTGCTGCTGGTGTGGCTCGCCGACTTCGCCCGCGTCCGCCAGCTCGCCGACGATCGAGGTGCGCCGATCGAGGGCGCCGACTATCTCGAGAGCAGCTACATCGGATTCATCGATGCCGCGCTCGCAGCGCAGAACGCCGTGACCGCCGCGGAGTCACTCGGGCTGGGAACGGTGTTCATCGGCGCACTCCGTAACAAGCCCGAGGAGGTCGCCGCGGAACTCGGACTTCCGCCCCACGTGTTCGCGGTGTTCGGTCTCGTCGTCGGGCATCCGCATCCGGATGCCGACGCCCAGATCAAACCGCGCCTGCCCCGGGCGGCGGTGTTGCACCACGAGACGTACGACCTGCCTGTCCAGCGCGACCACGTCGACGCCTACGAGGGCCGCATCGCCGCCTTCTACTCGGCGCAGCATCTCGAACATTCGTGGATCAGCCGGGTCCTGGACCGACTCGCATCCGGCGCGCGGCTGAACGGCCGGGACCGGCTGAAGGAATCGCTGATCCGCCTCGGGTTCCCACTTCGCTAGAGGCGCGTCGGGGCCGGCGGTGCGAGGCGGCCGGTGTCCTCCGAAGAGTACCGTCGCATACGGGAGGTCACCGCCATGGCGAGAACCGGTGCGTTCTGGGACGGCGTCGAGGGCCGCACCCCGATGCCGCAGGCGGCGCGCACCCTGGGGTTCGAGTTGATCGACGCCGATCCCGACGCGGGAACGATCACGGTGCAGTTCGAGGGCGCGCAGGCGTTCACCAATCCCTTCGGAGAGGTACTCGGGGGCTTCCTCGCCGCGATGCTCTACGACACACTCGGTCCGGCTCTGCTGGCGACCCTGCCGGCCGGGCAGTTCATCGAAACCCTCAATCTGCAGTGCTCGTTCACCGCGCCTGCCCGTCCGGGACGCCTTGTCGGGCGGGGGCGGGTCATCGCCCGGGACGCCGATATCGCGACGCTCGACGGCTCGTTGATCGACCACACCGGAACCGTCGTGGCCAACCGCTACGGCTACCGCCAGGGTCGTCGTCCTCGACGACGGACAGCAGCGGTAGCGTGCGCGGCCCGTCCTTGCGTCGAGGTCAATTCCTTGCCACTCCAACCTGATTCCTGTCCCAGGAAATCGATCGAGCCGACACAGGTGTCGTGGATCCCTCATCTTTCTGTGCATGCGGTATCCGCACAGGTTCGTAGGTGAGGTAGGCGATGTCGCCATCGACGGTCCGGGTGTCGACCAGCCGCATGAGTGTCTTGTCGCTTGTGTCGCCGAAGAGCCGCTTGCCGCGACCGAGCACCGCCGGAAAGACCATCAACCGCAACTCGTCGACGAGGTCGTGCTCGATCAGCGTGTGCATGAGCTGGAAGCTGGCGTAGACGAGGATGTCGCCTGCAACCTCGTGCTTCAGCGTCGAAACCTCTTTCACCACATCGCCTTCGAGGACCGTCGAGTTGCTCCAGCCGGGATCGTGAAGGGTCGAGGAGGCGACGTACTTGGGCAAGGTGTTCAATCTGTCGGCCAAGGCGCCACGCCGGGGCTGCCACCGCGCGGCGAAGAACTCGTAGCTGCGCCGGCCCAACAGCAGGGCCTCGGAATGCAACGCCTCGCCGAGCTTGACCGCGTAGAGCTCTTCGCGATCCGCGAGATGGCCGACCCACCCGCCGGCTCCGGATCCTTCGCTACCGTCCGGGTCCTGTACGACTCCGTCGAGCGAGGCGAACTCGCTCATGATGATCTTTCCGATTGCGGTTCTCCCTCGCCTGTGTGTCGGATCACTCATGTAGACACGGCGGCATCGGGAAAGTGGGCGCCGGCCGGCCGCCCAGTTCACCGCTCGGCCGGTGTCGATATCAGGTATGGGTATGCGACAAAATTGCGGGAGAAGGTGGAGCCGGTGACAACGGAGCTGATCGCACGGGCGCGATCCGGGGACGGCGAGGCATTCCGAGAGCTGACCGAGCCGTACCGCCGAGAGCTGCTGGTGCACTGCTACCGGATGCTCGGATCCTTCCACGACGCCGAGGACGTCCTGCAGGACACGCTGTTGGCCGCCTGGCAAGGCTTCGGCGCCTCATTGCGCACCTGGCTCTACCGGATTGCCACCAACCGGTGCCTCAACGCGCGGCGCTCCGCGAGCCGACGCGCCGCCAAGGAGTGGAACATGTCCAAGGTTGAGCCGCCCGAGCCGACCCGGCTCGGTGAAGTCGTCTGGCTCGAGCCATTTCCCGACGCCCTTCTCACGGGGGCGATCGGCCTCGAGGCCTGCTACGAGCGAAGCGAATCTATCTGCCTGGCTTTCGTCACCGCTCTACAGACCCTGCCGCCTCGGCAACTGGCCGTCCTCGTTCTGCGTGACGTCCTCGGATTTCATGCGAACGAGGTGGCCGGGATGCTCGACTCGACCGTGGAATCGGTCAACAGCGCTCTCAAACGGGCCCGCGCCGGCCTGCGGAGCCGCAGGGAGTCACCGACCCGCCGAGCGCGACCCGGCTCCCGTTCCCGACTCATCCTCCGAGCGCACGCGTGTGGAGAAGTTCGTCCGAGCCTACGAGTCCGAGCCTACGAGTCCGGGGATCTGGGCGGACTGGTCGCCTTGCTCACCGACGACATATTCGTATCGATGCCGCCGATTCCGCTCGAATATCAAGGCCGAGCTGTCGTGGCCCGTCTCTTCGCGAGCATCTTCAGCTCGGGCAGGAGGGTCGATCTCGTCCCGACCAGGGCCAACGGGCAGCCGGCGTTCGGTGCCTATCTGCGTGCCACCACCGGCATCCGCCACGGATCCGGCCTGTTCGTGCTCACACTCACCGGTGACCGCATCTGCGCCTTCACCCGATTCGACAGCAGCATGCTTGCCTCATTCGGGCTACCGCGATCGCTCCCGAGCCGATAACAATTTCACGTTCGGATGAGGAACCGGCGTCTCCGCCTGGAGGTCGCCGGACATCGGCCCGGCGACCTCCACCGAAACCCGTTCGGTGTTCCCGCTCAGTTGAGCTTTTGCGGCACACCGTAGGTCATGACGGTGTCACCGTTCTCCGTCACGGCCATCGCGTACGGCCGGATGGTGACAGGTCCGATCGCTCCGGAGATGGAACCGTGGACGCCCTGCATTCGCACCAACGCCTCGGGTCCGTCGAACTCCTGGCCCTCGAGCAACGGGACCGTGGTGATACCGCCCGGCTCGAGGTCGATGTCCAGCTCCTGCGACGGGATGATGTCACCTGCCAGCTCCGCGTTGGTTCCTGCGTTCAGGTCCAGCGTGAAGTCGGGGACGAGTCCCAGGTTGATTCCGTTCTCTGACCCGATCGCGAACCCGAGGCCGGGCGAATTGAGGACGATGGTGGCACCGGCCAACGCGACCGGGTAGCCGATCTGGTAACCCACCGTGAGCTGTGTCCCCTCGAACTCCGCCGCGTCGGGGCCGCTGATGTTCACCGCGGCATACCCATTGTGGAAGAACTCGACGCTGGTCGGAACACCGTCGAGCGGCGGAACGACCTGATACTGCGTGTCGCCCTGCAGGACCTCGATACGGTTGCCGTCCGCGTCGATGACCGAGCTGGAATTGTCGACACCGGCCGAGGCGGTGCCATTACCCATCACCATCGCGAGCACCGAGATGCCGGCGACCGCCGCCAGGCGGGTGAGGCGCTTGTGTCCGGGTCGAGCCGTGCTGGTCTTCGTCATGCCGATCCCCATTCAGTTTGTACTGCAACCGATATGAAAAAGCATGCAGAGCGTAACCATTCCGGGCCCGCGCCGTCTTGGTGTTGTTCAGAAGTTCACGATCGTTTCGTATGGTCTGCCACCGCTGACCTGGTAGTTCGCGGCACAATAGGCGGGTCTGGATTCGTTCGCCGGGCGACGGCAGTGGGGGCCGATCGCCCGGGCAGGGTGACCGCGGTCAGGTACGGGGCGATCGGCGTCGACGAACCCCAGTTCGCGTACAGCGCGGCGGCCACTGTCGGGGCGATCCCGCCGCCGAGAACCGAGCCGATCTGATAACCGAGCGACGCACCGCTGTACCGCACCTCGGCGCTGAACAGTTCGGTGAACAGCGCAGCGATCGGACCTAAGGCGATGCCCATGAACACTGCCGTGCCGAGCAGGGCGAGCATCATCACCGCGGGGTTCCCGAGGTCGATCACCCGGCAGGAATCGCCGCACGAGCTGTGTTCCCGGCCGGCCGGTACGGGCGCCCGATCTTCGGGCAAGCACTTCCCATCGTCGGCGATTCCAAAGGTACACAGTGGGAGTCGCCGTCGAACGGCGTTGGTGGTCGTCAACCTCTGGAACCCCGCGACCGCGTCTCGGTCAGCACCCGGAGGGTTCGGTCAGCGCTCCGCTTCGCTGGGTGCGATCGAACCGAGGAACCGGTCACGATTCACGATCGCCCGGTCGATCTCGCCCGCCGCGACAACGGTCCCCGAGCTGTCGACAGCCCGCACCGCGAAGGTGAGCCGGTGGCCGACAGCGGCGGCCGGCGGCTCTGCGGCGATCTCGACGCCGGCACCGACGGGCGTCGGGACGCGGTGCTCGATTCGTATGGCCGTTCCGACCGTCGTCTGGCCCGCCCCGATGAACGGTGCAGCGCAGACGACGGTAGCCGCTTCCATCCACGCAATCAGTCGTGGGGTCGCCAGCACCGGAACGTCACCGCTGCCCAGTGCGGTCGCGGTGTCTGCCTCGACTACCTCATAGCGCACCGTCACAACGGTACGCCTGGGGCGCCGCGCGTCCGGTCGATTCGGTGTGATGTGCCGGATGTCGCGCGCCCACCCGACGTGCGCGCTCCCTTACGTGAGGATGACGAGTTGCCGGGTCGCGCGGGTCATCGCGACATAACGGTCGACGGCTCCTTCGATGCCGTCGCCGAACGACGCCGGATCGACGAGGACGACGAAGTCGAACTCGAGGCCCTTCGACAGTTCCGGGGTCGACGACCGGATGCGGGACGTCGGCTGGAACGTCGGATCCCCGATGACACAGGCGGTTCCGTCGGAGTTCGATTCGACCCAGGTGTCGAGGATCGAGTATAGGTCCGACGCAGATCCGTGTACGACGGGGATGCCGCTGCGGCGGATGGAGGTCGGCACGTTGGCGTCCGGGAGTGCGGCCAGGATGACCGGCTCCGCTTCCGTCATGATTTCTTCCGGTGTCCGGTAGTTGACGCTCAGGGCGGCCAGATCGATCCGGTCGAACCCGATCCGCCCGAGCCGTTCCTTCCATGACTCCGTGAATCCGTGCCGTGCCTGGGCGCGATCCCCGACGATGGTGAAACTCCGGGACGGGCAACGGAGTAGCAGCATCTGCCACTCTGCGTCCGTGAGTTCCTGAGCCTCGTCCACCACGATGTGCGCGAACGGCCCGGCGAGCAGGTCCGGGTCGACGCTCGGCAGGGCGGACTCGTCGACCAGGGTCTCCTGAAGGTCCTGGCCACGCAGCATCGACATCACCAGCAACTCGGAATCGTCGGCCGCGATCAGGTCGTCGACGACACTGCTCATACGCGCGCGTTCGGCCGCGACGGACGCGTTGTACCGCCGTTGACGACGGGACGCCTCCGGGTCTCCGAGCCGCTGCCGTGCCGCGTCCACGAGCGGCAGGTCGGACACAGTCCAGTTCTGGGCATCCGCACGCTGCAGTTTCCGGACTTCGTTTGGGCTGAGCCAGGGCGCGCACTTGCGGAGGTAGGCGGGCACCGACCACAGGTCGGCGACGAGGTCGGCAGCTTCGATCATCGTCCACGCGTTGTCGAGGATCGTGCGCAATTCGTCGTTCTGCAGCAACGACTTCCGGAGTTGGGCTGCCGGAACATCACCGTCGTACTTGTCCATCAGGATCGTGAGCAGCAGCTCCCAGATCTGCTCACGCGCTTCGTTGTGCGGAGTACCGGGTTCCGGTGCTTCGAACGCCTCGGCCCAGTCGTCGGGGCTCAGCCAGATGTCGGCCCAGTCGGTCGCCACCGTCATCCCCTTGGCGGGTGGCTCCTCGTAGAACTTGACGGCCGCTTCGATCGCCTTCACCAGATCCGCGGACGACTTCAGGCGAGCCACGTCCGGGTCGGACTCGATCTTCGCGGTGGAACCCTCGGCCACGAGGTCCCGCAGGGTGCAGAGCTGCACGCCCTCCTCGCCGAGGCTGGGCAGGACATCGGCGACGTAGGACAGGTAGGGCTCGTGCGGGCCGACGAACAGCACGCCGTGACGGAGTCGAGGGTCGGAATAGAGCAGGTACGCGGCGCGGTGCAGCGCGACGACCGTCTTGCCTGTGCCCGGGCCGCCGTCGACGACGAGGGCGCCGCTGGATCCCGCGCGGATGATGGCGTCCTGATCGGCCTGGATGGTGCCGAGCACGTCCCGCATCCGCGCCGACCGGTTGCTGCCCAGGCTGGCGATGAAGGCGGACTGGTCGTCGAGCGCGGCGTTCCCCTCGAACCCGTCCGACGTGAACACCTCGTCCCAGTAGTCGCCGACCCGCCCGCCGGTCCAGCGGTACCGGCGACGGCGCGTCAGTCCCATCGGGTTGGCGTGGGTCGCCCCGAAGAACGGCTCGGCCGCGGAGGATCGCCAGTCGACCAGCAGCTGATTGCCCGCGCTGTCCATGAGGCCGAGACGTCCGACGTACACGGGCTCGGGGTTCTCTGCGGTGACGATGTGGCCGAGGCACAGGTCCAAGCCGAAGCGACGCAGGGCGCGGAGTTCCGCGGTCAGCTGGTGGACCATCATGTCCCGCTCCAGCGCCTCCTGGCCCAGGCGGCGGGGTGCCTTGCGCTCGGCATCGATGCGGTTCGACAGGTCGGCTATCGACTTTTCGAGGCCGTCCGCGATCGCGAAAAAATGCCGCTCGTCGCCGGCGATCAGTGTCGGGTCAGCCTTGGGCGCGAGGTGGTCGGGAAGATCGAACACGCTGGTGGTCAGGGGGCTCACGGCAACAGCTCCGATCTGAGGTTCGTGGTGGTGGATCCAGATTCTCGGCTGGTCGAGTCGAGCAGCAGCTTCGCGGCCACCGTCGCCCCGTCGGTGCGGATCGCGGCAGCGACGGCGGTCGCTCGTGCGCGGGTCTCGGCGGTCAGCGTCGCCCTGAGTGCGGCCGACAGGGACTCGAAGGTCGGAGTCGGACCGTCGTGCGCGGTGCCGATGCCCAGCTCGGCCACCCGGCCGGCCCAATACGGCTGGTCCACCGCCTGGGGTATGACCACCTGCGGCGCGCCGGCCCGGGTGGCCGTCGTCGTGGTGCCCGCGCCTCCGTGGTGCACGACGGCCGCCACTCGGGCGAACAGTGCCTGCTGGTTGACCTCGCCGACGACGAAGCAGTCGTCCCGGTCGTCGATCAGGGCCAGGTCGGCCCAGCCTCGGGAGACAACCGCGCGGTGGCCCGCCGCGCGGATCGCCTCGATGGCCACCTGGGCGGTGTCCGTCGATGCGCGCATGGGCATGCTGCCGAAGCCCACGAACACCGGTGGGGTGCCGGCGTCCAGGAACGCCACCAGTTCGTCCGGGAGCGGGCGTTCGTCGGGCAGGATCCACGCGCCGGTCTGCACGACGTCGAGGTCCGCCGGCTTCTGCCACGGGTCCAGGACCGGGTCCGTCGCCAGCCACGGCTGCTCGCCGATGACGTAGTCGCGGACGTTGTCCACCGGGGGCAGGCCGATCGATGCCCGGTGAGTGTCGAGCGCCTCGCCGAACAGCGCGTCGATGCTCTGGGAGTCCAGGTCCCACAGCGCCCGGTTGTCGGTCACCTCCGGCGGGAACGGCCTGCCTGGATACGCCAGTGGCGGGTGGTACGGCGACGGCAGCGTGAGCTGCTGGAACGTCGCGTACACGTAGTGGATGCCGAGCTTCTCGGCCACCGACCGTGCGCCGGCCGCGGCAGGCATCACGCCGGTCGCCACCAGCGCCTCACATCCCTCGGCCGCGGCGGTGATCGCGGCGAACTGGCTGGCGATCAATTCGGATGCTCGCCGGGGCAGGTCCGTCGACGACGGCGCCGCCGCGGTGGTCAGCGCGCGCGCCGACTGGCCGAAGGGCACCATCGGCACGCCGACCCCGGCGAGCCGCTGCGCGAAATCCTCGTCCGGTGGGGCGCACACCCGCACCTCGGCGCCGAGTTCCCGCAACGCCACCGCCAGACCCACCAGTGGTTCGACGTCACCGCGCGACCCGTACGTCGACAACAACACACGCAATTCGTCTACTCCCACTTCGTCGGTTCCCGCTTCGATCCGACGATTCTGCGGCACGACCCGGGCCTTGCCGCAAGACCCCCTGTGCGCTATAAATTGAAAGTGGAAGAGGTTGTACTTCGCTTCCATCATCGTCCGATGTGGACGGAAACTTTTTTGCAGCGACGAGCCGCCCCATGTGGCGGTCGAGACGTCAATCACGGACGCGCTGCCTCGAGTAAAGCCCCGTTGACTCATCAGATGCAAGACGCAGGCCTACGCCGGTGATCATGCTTCTTCGAGATTCGCGGATTACCCTCGAACACAGCTGATTTCGATCGACATCGGGTGCGCAGCGGCGCCCGCACCGAGCGCGCGTACTTCGGTCAGAGGTCGACGGTGCGTGGTGTGCCGGCGAAGAACCGGTCTCGAATCATCCGAGTGGGATGGGGAATTGGACGGAGCTCTTGCCCACCAGGTGGGGTCCGATGAGTTCGGTGACGATGCGCCGGTGGTCGGGGAAGTTCAGGTAGGCGGTGAAAGCGTCCTCGTTCTCGAATATCGCGCTGACGGCGTAGTCGGCGTTCCCGGGACGGTCCCCCTGGTCGGGTCCGTGCCGGTAGGACTCGATGCCGGGACAGGCGGCCGACAGCTCGTCGAGCCTGTCGGCGAGGGTGCTGAGGGTGCCGGCAGGAAGGTCGGGGGAGAAGGTGAAAGTGACGACGTGAGCGAGTGGCATGCGGGGTTCCTTATCCGGTGCGCAGGGCGGTGGTGTGCGATGGTGTCGGATCTGCAAGATTCCGTTCGCGTTCGGAGGTTCCGCCCCAGACGCCGTAGCGTTCGCGGCTGTCGAGGGCGTAGGTCCGGCATGGGTCGATCACCGGGCACCGATGGAAGATGCGCTTGGCTTCCCGTTCCCGCCGGATGCGCGGTCCCTTCGGCTCGTCCTCGGTGGCGAAGAACAAGTAGGGTCCATGGAGCGGCAGCTCGCCTGCAGTCGCCAGTCCCAGGTATCGGTGTGTCGGCGGAACCGTGGGACCGAGATCGCTACGCGGGTCATGGGAGTTTCTCTCGGATCTGGCTGGGGCTCGATGGTGGTGGTGTGCCGGGGCCGTGCCGGGGGAATTCGCTTGTGAGCGCAACCCCGGCACGGGCGGGAGTCACCCTTGGGTGGAGTGTGCTCCGGTCATGAGGGCGGCAAGGTCGTCGGGTTCGAGGAAGGACGGGGGGCGGCGGTGGTCCCCATGCGTAGAGGCCTTGGAGTCCGTGGAGAACTTCCGGGTTCCAGAGTTCGTCTTCGGGGACGGTGTCCATGTCGGAGTAGTACTCGGAGAAGTTCCCGGCCGGGTCCTTGAGGTACCAGAAGAAGTTCGCCCCGGCGTAGTGCCGGCCGAGGCCCCAGATGTGCCGTTCCGGGTGGCCGTCGAGCATCGCGTGTGCGCCGCGGCCGACCTCGTCGATGTCGTCGACCTGCCAGCTGGTGTGGTGCATGAAGTTCACCGGTGCGGCCATGACGAGCACGTTGTGGTGCTCGACGGAGCAGCGCAGGAATGCGGCCTTGTCGCCCATGTAGTCGCTGACCTTGAATCCGAGTCCGTCGGTGAATAACCTCATCGTGGTCTCGAGGTCGGTGGACCCGATGACCGCGTGTCCGAGTTTGCGGGGGCGGACCGGCTCGACGCGGGTGAGGAACGGGGCCCGCCCCCAGCGGTCGACGCGGCCCGGCCCGTTGTAGAGGGTGGCGGGGACCGCGGGGTCGATCACGATCCGAGGCCGGACCTGCACGCGCACGATCGTGCCGGTGACCGGCTCGACGGTGCGGACGGAGGTGCCGTCGTGCTCGGGTGCGAGACCGAGTCGGTGCAGGCGGGCAGTGGTGGCGGCGATGTCGTCGGGGTCGTCGGCGGCGACGGTCAATTCGACCAGTCGGCGGGTGCGCGCGTGGACGATCTCGAGTTGTTCGCCGCCGTTGACGGTGGCGAACACCCCGGTGCCTCGGTGGTCGAGTCCGAAATCGGTGTAGTAGGCGATGGTGTCGTCGACGTTGGGTACCCCGATGGTGACCTTGCCCAGTCCGTGCAATGCCATGGCGTGCTCCTCTACTTCGCGCCAGGGTCGGCGACGAAACTCTGGTGCAGTTGTCCGATGCCCTCGATCCAGCTGTCGAGTTTCTCGCCGGGCTGCAGGAATCGTTGCGGGTCGCGGCCGACGCCGACGCCGGACGGGGTGCCGGTGAAGATGACGTCGCCCGGGTAGAGGGTGACGGTGTGGGAGAGGGCGGCGATCAGCGCGGCGACGGGGAAGATCAAATCCTTGGTGCGGCCCTTCTGCACTTCTTCGCCGTCGACGGTGCAGCCGAGTTCGAGGTCCTCGGGGTCGGCGAATTCGTCAGGGGTGACCAGCCAGGGGCCTTGCGGGGAGAAGCCGGGGAAGGATTTGCCGAGCCCGAATTGCGGTGCGGGGCCGCGGAGCTGGGACACCCGCTCGGAGATGTCCTGTCCTGCGGTGAGTCCGGCGACGTGCGACCAGGCGTCGGCGTCGTCGATGTTGCTGGTTTCGCGGCCGATGACGGCGACGAGTTCAACTTCCCAGTCGACGTTGCCGCCGGCCGGGATGGTCACTTCGGTGTCGGGGCCGGTGAAACTGGAAACGTATTTGGTGAACACCGGCGGCAGGTGGGTGGGTGATTCGAAGCCGGATTCGGCGGCGTGGGCGTGGTAGTTCAGGCCGACGGCGAACACCTGTCGTGGGGTGGGTGACGGCGCTCCGAGGAGGGCCCGGTCGATCGGGAAGCTGTCGTCGGCGAGGGCCGAGAAGTTCTGTTCGGCCGCCCACGCCGTGACGTCGTTCCAGGCGTCGTACACGGCGGGCAATTCGGGGCCGAACCGGCCACGGGATGCGGTGGCCAGATCCAGGGCTCTTTCGGCACCCGCCTCTCCGATGACGGGGGCGGCACGGTTGTCGATATTGGCGATACGCATGAAAACTATTCTCCTAGTGTGTTAATGGTTAGGCAGGGCTGGTTGTCGAGGGGGTACGGGCGGCTGTGTGGGCGGTGATGCGGAGTCGGTCACGGTATTCGGCCAGCATGGTCGGCACGGTGTCGCTGTCGATTCCGGCGCCGAAGAGGTAGTGGTCCGGGCGAATCAGGGCCGAGTTGACGCCGTTGTCGTCGAACCAGCGGGACCATTGGCCGGTGACATCGCGTAGATCCGGATCGCCGGTCTCACTGATGGTGATCATCCGGACTCCGGTGTCGTCGAGCAGCGACTGTAGTGACGAAGCCACCCGAGCGGTCGAACCCTCGTTGCGTACCAGCAGGACTGCGCCGTAACCGGTGACCTCGTCGAGCAGGTCCCGCCGCCCGTTCGCTTGCACCGGGAACTGCGGCGCGAGGGTCCCTGCGAGAGCGGTTCGTTCCTCGGCGGGGGAGATCACCCCCTTGCCGAGAACCGGCAGCGCGGTGACCGGTAGGACTTTCGCCGGGTCGGCGCCGCCGGCGATCATTCGGGCGTCGCGTTCGGTGGCTTTGTCCTCGTCGAGGACGCAGATGACCTGGCCCAATTCGACCGACATCGCGATCGCGTGCTCGAGGTGGGTGCTGCGTTCGGTGGTGTAGGAGTCCAGCAGCGCGACATCGGACTCGCCGCGCAGCGTCCGGTCGAGTTTCCAGGACAGGTTCGCTGCATCTCGCATGCCCGAGCACATGCCTTGGCCCGCGAAAGGTGGCATCTGGTGCGCGGCATCACCGGCGATGGCCAATCGGCCGTGGTTCCACCGGTCCGCCCAGCGGGCGGCGAAGGTGTAGACAGCGTGCCGTTCGAGCTCACTGTTCTCCGGAGTCCGGCCCCACGCCTGCAACAACTCCCACGCCTTCTCCGGGGTATTGAGCTCCTCCCGCGTCTCGCCGGGCAACCGCATGAACTCCCACCTGCGGCGTCCCGGACCACCCGACACAACTGTCGTGGGCCGGGCGGGATCGCACAATTGCCAGTTCAGCGGCGACCACTGGCGGTTGTCCCGCGGGATCGTATCGACGATCAGCCAGTCGAAGAAGAATCCCTGATCGTGCATCGTCGCGCCCATACGTTCGCGCACGAAGCTGTTGGCACCGTCGCACCCGATCACGAACCGTGCGCGGGCGTGCCGGTGCTTGACAACGGTGCTGGTGAACGTCACGACGACGTCGTCCGCGCCCTCATCGATACCGACCACCTCGGCGCCACGCAGCAGGGTGACGTTCGGCATGGCCTCGACCGCGTCGGCGAGGACCTGCTCGAGTTGCGGCTGGGAGAAAAAGGACGCCGTCGGCCAGCCGCTGGGGCCGGTTCCGGACCAGTCGAGCCGCACCAGCGCCTCATCGGCGGCATTGCGCCACTCATAGCAGTCGGGCACGGCCTCGGAGATCGCCTTGACCTCGTCGGTCAGGCCCATCGACTGGAACACGCGGCCGATCTCGTCGTCGAAATGAACGGCGCGCGGCAGTGGGTACGGCTCTGGCCAGCGCTCGAGAATCATCACGTCGTGACCGCGGAGTCCGAGCATCCGCCCCAGCGCCAGTCCTACGGGTCCGGCGCCGACGATCACCACGTCGTGGAGGTTGTCCTGCATGTTCTTTGCTCTTCCTCGATTCGAGTGCAGTAGGGAAAATTAATTCAGCCCTATTGAGCATGTTCAATAGGTACAGAATGCTGTGACCCACCTCCCATGTCAAGGGTCTCGGCCCCATCAATAACTATCGAGCATGCTTAATGCAGTAAAATGGTCGACTGGGCCCGTCTCGGCGACGAAGGTGTCATGACCAACGCGGGGCCGGGTACGACGAAACGAGGAGACGATGACCGATCTCGCGCAGCGGATGATGATGGACGCATCGCTCAGTCGCACCGAGCAGGCCGCGCTGGCAATCGGCCAGCTCGCGGAGCGGGCACAGCAGGGCGCGCGGCTCGGCACCAAGAAGGAACTGCAAGAACGATGCGGAGTCGCGAAGGGTACCTTCAACGAAGCCCTGCGCATCCTGCAGTCGCGCGGCGTGATCACCGTCCGATCGGGACCAGGTGGGGGACTGTTCGCGGCTTCACCCACCCCCATCGCGCGTCTCGGGAACTCCATCCTCTCCCTCGACGCCGCGGAAGGTGACGTCGCCGACGCCGTCCGCATCCGAGACACCCTGGACCCGCTGCTCATCGAAGACGCACTCGATCACAGTTCCGCCGTCGACATCGCTCGCATGCGCACCGCTCTCGACGTCATGCGGCAATCCGCCGACGCAGGCGATTCGACGGGATTCGTCCGAGCCAACTGGGAACTACACGCCGCGATCGCCCGCGTGAGCCCCAACGCCATCCTGAAGTCGATCTACCTGAGCCTGCTCGATCTGATCGAATCCCACACCGTGTCAGTCGAACCCGTCGGCGACAGGCCTCTGTCGGAATACATCGCCGAACGTCAGCAACTGCACGCCGATCTCGTCGACGCTCTCGACCGCCGTGACCGGGAGACCGCCCTCCGACTCATCCACGAACACAACACCACACAGCGGGAAACCGAGTCCGGGCGAGATCGGACCGCCTGACGAACATTCCGAGGTACCGGAGCGTCGGCGATGTTGCTCGAGGTCGATTCCTGTCTGGGTGCTCCCGAGGTCGGAGATGCGGTGCAGACGCGATGGCGGGACCACTACGGCTCGCGGAATGTGGTTCGACGTCGCTTGTGCGGTATCAGTTCAGCAGGGACACCGTCTGTTGCCAGCCGTCACGGTTCAGCCGATCCCGGCGGTTTCGGCCGGTCGGACGGCGTGCCCACCGAACTGGTTGCGCAATGCCGAGACGGCATTCATTGCGGGGGAGTCGTCCTGGCGGGAGGCGAACCGCGCGAACAGTGCGGCGGAGATAACCGGTGCGGGGACCTCGTGGGCGATGGCCTCTTCGACGGTCCAGCGGCCTTCACCGGAATCCTCGGTGTAACCGGAGATCGACGCGATTTGGGGATCGTCGGACAGGGCCTGCACCAAGAGGTCGAGCAACCACGAGCGGACCACGGTGCCTCGGGACCACGCGCGCAGCACGGCAGGTACGTCGACGATGGACTCTTCCGCCGCGAGCAGTTCGTAGCCCTCGGCGTAGGCCTGCATCAGTCCGTATTCGATGCCGTTGTGCACCATCTTCGCGTAGTAGCCGGCGCCGACCGGGCCGGCGTGGACGAAGGAGTCCTCACGGTCACCGTCGGGCCGCAGCGCGTCGAAGACCGGCATCAACCGATCCACGTCGGCGGTGTCGCCGCCGGCCATCAGCGCGTACCCGTTCTGTCGGCCCCACACGCCGCCGGAGACGCCGCAGTCGGGGGTAGCGGATGCCGTGTTCGGCGATGATGTCCGCGTTGAGTTTGTCGTACGGGGGGATTCGGGGCGACCTCACCTGACCGGACGGGCAGCTGTCACTGGCCGCTCGGCCGAGTGCATTACCTCGCCGCGCCTTCGACACTGGTATCCGACGCATTGTCTGAGTGCGCATGTGGTGAGCAAAAGACGGAGTGCAACAAAAGTGACCGTGTCTGAAGTGCAGGAGAGGATCCGCTGGCAGACGGCTCGGGCGGCGTTGTCGGCGCGGCGTTGATCGGCAACACCGGCCAGGTCGCGGAGCCGGCGTCGATGGTGATCTTCGGGATCACCGGTGATCTCTCTTGCAAGAAATTGCTCCCGGCCATCTACGACCTCGCACACTCCGGCCAGCTGCCACCGGACTTCGATCTCGTCGGTTTTGCCCGGGAGACCGCAGACGCCGAAACCCAGCTCCGCGAGTCGGTGACCGCGTACGCGCGCACACCGTTCGACCCCTTGGTGTGGGAGTCGCTGGCTGAGCGTATCCACCTCGTACAGGGTTCGTTCGACGATACCGCGGCGTTCGCCCGGCTCTCCGCCAGGCTGGCCGAGCTCGATGTCCGTCGCGGCAAGCCCGACAATTATGTCCGCGGCCGTCCCAGCCCGACGCACCCGACCCCGATCAGGTCGCGGCCGTGTTCGGGGTCGTCGCAACCTCCATTGCGGCCACTGTTGCGGTACCGCGACGTCGACTACGTCGACCCACCCGCGACGGTCGACCACTTCCGGGTGAGGTCGCGCACGCCGCGCGGGCGATGGTCCGGGCCATCGTGCTCGCGTTCGGTGCGCAGCCGGTGCTGACCCGGCTGCGGATCGCGTGGGACTGCGACGGCGACAACGTCCTGATCGAGGTTCGCGACCAGGGGCCTGGCACCATCGACCGCAACGCCCTCACACGGCAACTGTCCGGCCGCCTGCACACCTTGCGCGGGCGAATCGCCGTCGAATCGATCACGGGGTGGGGGAGTCGTGTCACACTCACCGTCCCCCTCGACCCGCCCGCGGCCCGGCCGGACGAGCACCTCCTGTCCACACTGAATCCCCGTGCACTCGAAGTTCTCGCCCATCTTGCCGTGGGCAAGCGGAACCGCGCTATCGCTGAAGAACTCGGGATCAGCCAGAGCGCCATCAAGTTTCACGTCGCGAGCGTGCTAGAGAAGCTCGAGGTCGCCAATCGAGGCGAGGCCGGCGCGATCGGAATTCGAGCCGGAATCGTGCCGGGCGGCGCACATGCTGCGCCCGGCCGAAGCTAGAGGACTACCGAACATTCCCGATTTCGTAGCGCTCTGTCGGCCCGTTGGGGGCGATCGGACAGTCCTTACCGATTGCCATACCTTGATGGCTCATGAGCTTAGCGCGTGTCGGATAGCGGAAAAGTGCCTTTGACCTGGGAGAATGTGGGCTACTGAAGGTCCAGATTCGGCCAGTTCGAGAGGCACTTTTCCGGTGAAGAACTC
>RRBB01000189.1:0-20729 GCA_006543605.1 Rhodococcus sp. WS4 | reverse complement strand
ATCTGGCGCTGCTGGCACAGCGGCACGCCCTACGACCTGGCTCTACACGCCGGCGCGCAACGACACCTCGACACCGCCGAAGCGGCCTGATTTCATCACCAGGTTGACACAGAGGGTGTGATGTGCCCGCGGCGCACGACGGTGTCGGACTCGCGGTGCTTGGGCGTCAGGCCGGCCCAGGAGCACAGGTGAGCGGGATCGGTGAACCGGTGCACGTCCCCGATCTCGGCGACGAACACCGCGGCCAGGGTGGGCCCGATGCCGGGCAGCGCCTGGATCGCTGTATACCCGCGGTCGTTATGTAGCTCGGTGGCGATCCGGGCGGTGAACCGCGCCTCGTGCGCGTCGAGGTCGTCGATCAGCTCGAGCAGCGAGATCACCCGCCGCGCGTACGCGTCACCGAGCGGCACCCGTGCCAGCTTCTGGCGACCGGTGACACCGAACAGGTCCGACACCGGGATCAGGACTCCCGCCTTGGCGAGCACGGAGTGCACCTGCGCCTTGAGTCCGGAGCGCAGCGCGACGAGCTTCGCCCTGTAGCGCACCAGTTCCCGCAACTCGCGTGTGGCGGGCGGGGCGATCCAGGCTTCGGGGAGTCGGTGCATACGCAGCAGATCCGCCAGGTCACCGGCGTCGCGGACGTCTTCTCCGAACTAACAAATGATCTTGCAATTTGAAGGTGGGTCGGCGGGTTCGGCGAGGTCAGGGATGGTTCTGGTAGCGGGGTGAGTTCGTGATGGTGCGGCCGGCGGAGTCGGCGAAGCTGGGAATGCCCAACGTGACGGCGCTGTGGCGGCGGGCGGCGATCTGGTCCATCTCGGCGAGCTTGGCGCGGGCGCCGGCGAGGCTGACCTTCAGGCCCTCGGCCTCGCCGAACCAGCGGCGGGATTCGGCCTCCGCGATTCGGGCGAGGAGGTTGTCACGGATCTGCTCGAGGCGGGGCCTGGCGGCGGGGTCCGGGCGCAGGAGCGGACAGCGCAGGCAGCTGTGCTCGTGGATTTCCCCGGAAATTTGCCGTGTTGCCGGTGATGGCGTTGCGTGGCTGTGCAAGTCATGGCGGTGCCGGATGCGGTGAGTAGTGGGGTGTTGGCCGTTAATTGGTCGGGCGTTGCTGGCCGGGGTGGATGGCTGCGATGTGCGCTGCGCGCGCCCGGGTGGTGTGCCGTCGAAGGTTGTCATTCTCGATCGTGAGGGCGTGCAGTGCGCGGGCGAAGACCTCGTTCGCAGTGCGGTAGTTGTCGCGCTCTTCGCGGAGTTGGTCGATGCGCGACCTCAGCTGCGCAATTTCGCTGTGCAGCTTGGATTCGCGGGCCGTGACGCCGTCGCGGGCTCGACGTTCGGCGTAGAACCGCTCCTTGAGGTCGGTGTGCTTGTGGGTCAGCTTGTTCCGCTTCAGCCCTGCCTCCTCGGCGAGACTGATGATGTCCAGGTTGCCGGACGAACGCAGCGGTGTGCCAGCGAGGAGGCGGTCCATGGCGGCGAGGATGGCGTCGCGTTCTTCCTGATCGGTCATGGCTGTTTCGGCTCCTCGATGGTGGCGGTCTTGGTGCGTTCGTGCCGGTCAACGAGTTTCTGGAGGGCTGTGATGCGCTGTTTCAGTCGTTCTTTCAGCGGGACCGGGGTGAGTGAGCTGGCAGCCTGATCGGCCAACTCGGCGATCTCGGATCTGAGGTTGTCGATGTGGGTGTCGGTGCGAGCGATGTTGGCGCAGGCGGGGTCGCAACGGTCGATGGCTGGCGGCAGGACCCGGCTGGTGGCTCGTGGAGTCCGCTCGGGATGGCAGAGGGCCTTGGAGGGGTCGTGGTTGCAGGTGAGGAAGGCGTTCGGGTTGTCGTAAATGTGGAACTCGGGCTCCTCGAGCAGGGCTTCGGCCTGCCGAGGAGTGAGGAACTTCCCTTGGAATCGGGTTCGGGCGTCGCGCGCGGCCTGGATCATGCGTTCGGCTGCGGGGCCGGAGACGCCCTGTCCGTCCTTCAGGTCCTCGGCGACGGTTTCGAGGTAGTCGGCCATGGCTCGGGCGGTTTCGATGTCGAGCACCCGTCGCAGGCCCTGGCGGGCTCGTCCGGAGTAGCCCTCGCCGACGACGGATGTTCGTAGATGCCCGTATTGCAGTGCCAGGGCGATGCGGCCGCCGGGAAGGCGGCCGATGTGCCAGCCGATGGTCCGCCGGAGGCGTTTGACGACGATGTCGCCGTCGGGGTCATCGGGGATGCGCTCGTCGTTCAGGCCGTTGCTGGCGACGTAGTCGTTGACCCAGGCGATGAACGATGCGATGCGGGCGTTGGCGGCCAGTGTCGTCATCGCGTCGCCGGTGCGCTGGCGGCGGCCGCAGGTGCCGGTGATCCACGGTGGGTTCGTGGGAAACAGCAAGGGCCCGTCGACGATGCGTTCGAGAACTCGGACGGCTTCGGCGACCGGAGGGATCACGGTCCAGGGAAGTTCGCGGGGGACGCCGCCGCGGGCGGGTGTGCCGTCGGGGGTGCGGGCTCCCTTGAAGAACAGGCCGTGGAGCTGGTAACGGATGCTGCCGGTGCCGTCGTCGATCGGGTCGGGACAGCAGCCGACCTGGAGTTCGAGAGCTTCACCTGGGCGGACACCGCTGAGGTAGAGGATCACGATCATCGCGGCTGTCGCCAGGCGGGTCATGAGAAGCGGGGCGTCGTGAAAGTCGATGTGCGACTTCCATTGTTGTCCGTGGATCATGCCGTTCACCGGCGAAGACAGTGGTGCGTCGAGGCCAACGGGGACGTTGTTCTCGCGGTATTTGGTTGCCTCGTATTTGACGTGACGGTCGCTGGTGTCGAACATTCCGGCGAGGTATTGGGCGGCGACACCGCGCCGTCCGCGGGCGATCCCGCCGGGCAGTTCACCATGCTCGGCGATCCACTTGTCCAGGAATGCGCGCAGCGCCGCGGTGGCGCCGGGGTTGGGGTGTTCCCGGATGCGGGCGAGGAGTCGCTGGTGTTCGCGCCAGGCGGCGATGATGTCGTCGGCGAAGTCGAGGAAACGCAAGGACCAGATCAGCAGCGGTGACATCACCGCCGGATGGATGGCCGCGGTGGTGTTCTCGTTCGGTGTCGTGTCGGTGGCAAGGTAGTGCTTGAGACCTTCTTTTTCCCAGGCGGGCATAGGGATTCGGTCCGTGATCGGCAGGTGTGGGGCGAAACCCCACAACAGTGTGACCGCGTTGAGGTCGTCCTGCGCGATGGCGATGGAGCAGCCGCGTCGGCCGATGTGGGCGGCGTAGTCGGCGAGCAGGTCGTGGTCCACCTCGTGAAGGCTGGTGACACTGTGGTCGGTGAGCCAGGTGGCGAAGCGCCGCCAGCCGAGGAACACCTGCGCCATCGTGCCCGGCGCCGGCCATTCGACGCGGGCGGTAGCGGCTCGATGCAGCAGAGCGGCGGGGGTGGGCAGGTTCACCAGGGCCCACCCTGCTCGGCGGAACGATTCGCGCAGTGTCTCAGGAAAGGCGGCCCAGTTCACCGTCTTGCTGCTCTCGGTGCGGCGGTGGCTCAGCACGGTGTAGTTCCAGCGCCGGTCGCCGAACCGCGACACCCGGTCCGGGTCGGCGCCCCCGGGGAGTCGGCCGGCGGTGGCGAACGGGTCTTCGGGCCGAACGTGCCAGGTCTCGTCGGCCTGGCCGACGCCGGCGTGTGATGTCGTCACGTATCGAGCCTCCGATGCAGAAGTCGGTCGATCAGCGTTCGGTCGGTGTCGCTGATCGCGCGCAGCGCGACCGCCTGCTCCGTGGTGGTGGTGTGTTCGGCGAGCAGCAGGTGCAGGCGGTGGAAGTGTCCGCGCCAGTCCTGATCCCACACGGCCTGGTCGACCGTTCCCCGTAGTTCGTTCAGCCCGCGGTGCAGATAGACCAGGCGCGGCAGGTGCCGCCGGGTGACGATGGCGTTCTCGCAGCGCAGGCACCACAGAAACGAGGCGGTGCAGGGCTGGCCGGGTTCGTCGGTGAACGGGCTGTCGAAGAAGTCCGCGCACGCGGTGGTCGCGGTGTCCATGTCGCCGCGCTGGATGGCTCGGGCCAGGTCGGGATCATCGGACAGTTCGATCAGTTCGTTGGCGTTGTCGCCGAGCATGATGCGCATCTTCACCACGGTGTGTGCGTGGTCGAGTGCATCGGTGAGGCCCTGGGCGATCGTCTGCTGGGCCTCGGCCCGGGACGCGGGATCGCGCAGCATGTAGACCGAATCGTGGGTTTCCTCGGTGTTCTGCGCAGGCTGTTTGCGGATGAGCACCTGAACGGTGCGGCGGATCCGGCGCAGGCTGACCCGCAGCGGTGTCCCCTCCGGGGTGGACAGTCCGGCGTCGATGGACCATCGGGCGACGACGCTGGGGCCGGGAATGCCGAGGCAGAACGGGTCGTCGGGGGTGCCGGTGCGGCGACTGACCAGCAGCTGGTCGGTTGGGCGTCCGAGCAATTCGAGGGTCTGGCGGGCGAGTTCGGTCGCCTCGATCGCGTGGCGCATGAGTCGTCCGGGACTGTCGGGGCCGGTGTCGACGAGGTTGTTGCTGGTGTAGCGCAGCCTGACCGGCCGGCGCCGCTTGTGGATCTCCACCAGCTGGATGTCGAACTCGTCGTCGCCGACGGCCGGGTCATGGCCGGGCACATGCATCCGGTGCAGCACGCTGCGGTTCCAGCCCTCGCTGGCCACCAGCAGCACCGCGAGCGCGAACGCCTCGGGACCAGTCAAAAACAACCTGGCCCAGGTCTTGTCAGCGCCGCGGCCGCCCAGCACGCGGGCGTGCCGATGCAACACGTCCGCACGACCTCCGTAGCGGGGGACGTCCCCGGTGCGCAGAATCGCGTCCAGCGCCTCGCCAATCACCCAATCCGTGCTGCCCGAGGCGTATTCACCGGCATACCAGCGGCGAAGATGCTCGCGGTTGCCGCGAATCCGGACCAACGCGGTATTGAAGGTGGCCGCCGCCTGGGACCGGATCTGTTCGAACCGGTCGTAGGAGTAGGCGATCTCCGTCGGGTGCGGGCTCTGCGGGATCCGCCGGTCGATCGCGGTCAGCGTGTCGGCCGGAAGTCCCTGAACCAGCGGAAGGACCGTCCGCAGCAGGGCCAGCCGGTTGCGGGCAGTGTGGTTGTTCGGCAACGACAATCGCCACGCAGCCCAGATTGCCGGGCTGATCTCGGCCGTCGAGGAGGGCGCGTCGTCGCGAGTGCCCAGGTATTCCAGGAACGCACGCAGTGCCCAGTACCCGTTCCTGCAGGTCTCCCCGGAGCACCAGGTCCCAGCGGGTCCGGACTTGCGATCCAGCGCCGCGGCGAACGCGCGGCGAAGCTCGATGCTGCCGGGCAGCGTGGTGAAGTCGAAAGTGCCCTCCACTCCGCTGCTTTCGCCGAACACCGTCACGATCAGGCCGGCCGGGTCCAGCGACGAGGGCCGGGTGTAGCCTGCGCCAGGCAGCGCGGCCCGGCGCTGATGACGGCGTGCGGTCACTGTTCGTCCTCGCCGACGTCCATGACCCGTCGGCTCGATGCGGCGACTCGGGCCAGGACCGCGTCCAGGTCCTCGCTGCCGTCCAGCATCGTGGCCAAGCGAATCCCGTTCAGCGGTTCCAGATACGTTTCCCGGGTCGTCTGCTCGCTCCTGTGCCCCAATAGGTCTTTGACCAGTGCGAACGCGTCACCGTAGACCTTGCGGAGATCGTCGCGTTCCTCGCGGCTCAACCCGAACCGCTGGTCCAGCGCCCGATGCAGGGTCACCAGCATCTTCAAGGCGAACGAGTGCCGGCAGACATGCGGAGTCGTGATGATGGGCTTACCGAACTGAGCGCATCGCTGGTTCGCCGAACGGAATACCGCCTCCCACGAGCGGTAGTCCATCGGCATTCCGCCTTCGGTCAACCACAGCGCCAGCGGCTCCGGTCCCGACGTGCCCTCGATGAACAGCAGCCTCCGCCCTCGCTCGCCGATCAGCCGGATCGCGTCGTCACCACGCCGGCCGAGCCGGTCTTCCCACTCGACCCGGCAGTCCCTGCTGAGCGAGATCCGGGTGACGATCCGCATCCCGGGAAACCGGTGGTACCGGCCCTGCCGTTGTGCCCGCCGGATCGCCGCCCGCCGTGTCGTCGCCATGTATGTGGTCACACCCGCCAACGCCGCGGCCGACACATAGAACATGCGCTCCCGCCGTTTGGCGATCGCCGCGGCCACCGTCCCCTCGTAGTAGACCTGGTCTTCCAGCGCGTGCGGCACCTCCGGTGCCAACAAGGAGCCCCCCTCCCGCAGCCGCAGTCCGCTGTCGAACAGCAGGTCCGCGAAGGCCGCGTTCCGGCCGTCGTTGCGACCCCGCCAACCCTGTTGCGGCAGCCCGGCCGCGTCGTAGCCTCGCAGCCCGATGTCGCGCCACAGCCGATAGGTGCGCGGCGTCAGCCATTTCACATTCGATACCCGCACATCCTTGGGCCCGTTGTTCGCCACCTCCAGCACCGTGCCGTCGCGGCGGCGCACCGTGGTCGTCAGCACCGGGGAACGGGCGATGTGCCCGACCTCCAGGGCCCATCCGTAGAGCAGCTTGAACGCGGCCAACTCCCGCGCCCACTTACTGCCTCCGATGCGGCGCGGGTTGTCTTCCGACCGGCGTCGCCATGACTCGTAGTCGTCGATGTCCTCGTGATCGGCTTGGTCCCAATGCTTCTCACGCTGGTGCAGGAAGCTAAAGAACAGCCGGTAGTCCTTGGCATAGGCGTGCTTGGTCTCTTCCGCCAGAAACGCGAATCGCGACCGGCGCAAGAAGTAGGCCAGCCGCGGGTCGACCCGGCCGGTTGGATCAATCAGGATCGGTGTGCCCGGCTCGATGCTCAGGGCTCGCTCGCGGCTGTCGATTGTGTTCCATGCATCGAGCTGCGGCAGGAACCCCTGCGGCACCGGCACGTCACGAGAGGTCCAGTACAACAACCACTCCTCGCCAAGCAGATCAGCACGCGATTCCATGCGGCGCATTACAACACGTCATCGTGCAACACGGCTGGACCTTCCAGGGAAGTGGATGCAGGGGGTGTCGTAGGAGCGGCCGCAGTCGCCGACGGCGACCTTGCGTCGTTCGAAGTGGCCGACGAACTGCGCCCATTCCTCATCGGTCGGGGTGCGGTATTCCTCGCTGGGGCGCAGCGCGCGGCGGCGGGCGATGAACGCTCGATGACCGTTGATCACCTCTTCGGGGTAGACGGCCTTGTATCCCATGGTGGTGTTGATGTCGCGGTGTCCGGCGACGAGTTGGGCGATGTGCGGCGGCATCCCGTGTGTGATCGCGTCGGTGATGAACAGTCGGCGGAAGTCGTGGAAGGTGTAGCGCAGCGGACGGTCACTGGCGTCTTTGACGCCGATCGCGGTCAGCGCATGGTCGAGGTATTTACGTAGCGCCCTCTCCGACACCGCACGGTTCTCGAGTCGTCGACGCCATTGGAACAGCAGCGGCATGGGTGGGTTGTAGACACGTTCGTTCTTGTCGTAGGAGACCACCAGCGGCACGTGTGGCTGACCGGCGCGGATCCTGGCAATGATCGCGGACAGCACGTCGGCGAGGTCGGGTGAGATCACCAGAAGCCTCTCGGTGTCGGTCTTCGACGGGGTGATCTGCAGCAACGGAATCAGCTCACCGGTGGCCGGCAGCCGGTATTGGATCAGGCTGTGGTGGGACAGTTCGGTCAGTTCCTCAATTCTAATTCCGGTGTGGCGCAATACTTCCACCACGGCCCAGGTCCAGAACCCGCGGTGTTCTTCGAAACTGAGGTCGCGGCGTGGTCCGCTGTCGGGGTCTTCGGCCCAGATTCGCCCGGTGGTTTCGGTCTTCATCTGCGACCGGCGCAGGGTCATCCCGGCGGCGGTGAACAACTCACCGGGCTCGGCGCGTTCGGCGGCGGCGAGCAACTCGGCGGTGCCGGCGCGTTCGGCCGCCACCCAGGAGACCAGCGCCGGCAGCACCGGGAGCCGTTCGCGGGTGCGGGCGTCCATGCGGGACTTGCGCCTCGACCGATCCTTCTTGTGGGAGACGTCGCTGGCGCTGACCGGGCAGCGCACCGCCCATGGCCCCCACCGGGCCGGGTCCTCGTCGGCCCACTCGGCGATGTCGAGGTAGAAGGCGCGCACGGCGGTGAGCACGCTGCGCCCGTCCAGTCGCGGCGAGGCGACGGCGACCCGGTCACCGTCGGGAGTGGTTCTGGTGCGGGTGCGGGTGAGCACGCGTTGCTTCCAGGCCGCGGCAACGTCGCGAGGCAGCGTGAGCGAGTCGATGCCCGGGTGGTGGGCCTGCAGATCGGCCCAGAACAGTTTGCCGAGCAGGTAGGCCAGTCGTTGCAGCGAGGAGAAGTCCACCGACGGCTGACGTTCGCGCAGGGAGTCGACCAGCACGTCCCGCACCGGCCGGCAGTCGATCCGGTAGCGGTCGATCAGCTGCTCACAGCTCGGCTGCCCGCGGCCGGAGAACATCTCGATCGCGGCGGGCGCATCTTCGCTCAGGACACCGCGCGCGCGCAGCAACTGGTAGAACAGCGGGCTGTGGGCGTGGACCTCGGAGGTGGCGCGCATGCGGGCGGCGACCTCGAGAAGCTCGACGCAGTCGCCGACGCGCACCGCGTCGATCTGGCCGCCCTTGGCGGCCAGAATGACCGCGATCCGGGTCAGTGCCTGCTGTCCGCTCTGCAATCCGACCCGGCCATCCGTGCACGACTGGGCGAGTGCGGCGAAGGCATCCGGGTCCCGGGTGCGGGCCATCTCGGCGGCGAGGTTGCGGCGCGCCGGCGCGAAGCGCAGCAGCCACTGCTGGCTGGGCCGGATCACATCGGCGCAGATCAGCACCAGCAGCCCGGGGCTCAGGTGCGGCAGCGGCTTCGCGCGATCGACGTCGGGCGTGACCAGCTCCCGCCAGTCCGGCTGGTCTTCCGCGCCGCTGGCCCGCCACCGCTGCTGCCAGCTGTCCCCGGACCGGGTCTGCAGCCAACGCAGCACCGCCAGGATCCCCAGTCGCCGAGTCTGCTGACTGTTCGGGTTGTCCAATGCCCACGGCGCGGACAGGACCCGGCCGAGTACCTCGGCTCGGCTCGCCTCGGTTGCCGGCCACGACGCGGTGACCGGACGGGGCGGGAACGACGCGAGCAGTTGCGCCCCGGTCGGATTCGCCGGGCCGGTCGCCGCAGGCGCGGTATCGGTGGCTCCGGTCAACAGCACCTGTGAGTCGGCGTTGGTCACGACTCGTCCTCGCCGAACAGGATCTGCAGACTCTCGGCGCGGTATTCCGTCGCCGGCGGCGCGGCCGGGTCGCCATCGCGTTGTCGGGCATGGAAGGCCAGCAGGCCGGCGATCACGTCCTCGGTCACCGGATTCAGATAACGCTGTGTGGTGGACAGGTTGGCGTGGCCCATCACCCACTGCACGTCGGTCAGCGGCATCTGCGGGTCGCGAGCCATCCGATATGCGGCGGTGTGGCGAAGATCGTGCAGCGACCAGTTCGACCCCAGCGCAGCGTTGGCGCGGGTGAACATCGCCCGTGCCGCGTCGTAGCGCAGCGCCCGGAACGGGCGCCGCAGCGTCCACCACAACGGCTCGTCCCTGCCGGCCGGCACCAGACCGGCCAGCTGCGCCTGATACAGCCGAAGCCACACGAACGCATCCGGTGCGGCGGGCAACGGTTGCAACACCCGAGTTCCCTTCCGGATCACGGTGATCAACTGTTGTCCCGGGTCGACATCGGCGACCGTGGCGCCCAACAACTCCGAGGCCCGCGCCCCGGTCGAGACCCAGAACGCGACCAGTGCCCGGTCACGGTGCGAACCCAGCTGTGCGAACAGCTCGTCGAACCGGGCGTCCGGGATGCAGCGCGGCGCCCGCGTCACGACCTTCGGCCGATACCGGCCGCTGCGTTGCCCTGCGAACGGATCCATCGGGTTGTGGTGCGCATGAGTCCGACCTGCGCGGCGCTGCCGAGACAATGGGAACGGATTGACCATCGGCCCAGTGCACGCCTCCAGATGGAAGTCGTAGAAGCCACGCAACACGCTCTCACAGTGCGCAACCGTCGCCGCCTCGTACCGGTCACCGCGAACAGCCTTGCCGGTCACCGCATTCGACCCCGATGCGGTCCGCTGCCCACCCGACTGCGGGGCATCGCCGTCGGGATAACGCCAATGCCGACGGTGCGGCTTGACCGCGACCTGCAACCAGCGGCAAAAATCACGTGCCTCGATCCGAGTCGCCTGATCCCAGCCCACCCCGAGCACCCACAAGAAGCGGAACCAGCGCAACAGATCCATCCCATACGAACGCTGCGTCGTCGCCGGACGCCCGCATGCCCCCAACTCGGCGAAGAACGCCGCGACCGGCACGACCACCGCGCCATCGCCGTCAACGAGCCGACACGGCTCGAACAGATCTCCTGTCGCCTCGAGCGACCCCAGCAGCGGCACCACCAGCCCGGACAACTCCCGCGGCACATCCCCGTCGTCGGTCATGAGAAGCGAACCTAGCGAGCCCAGTCGAACCCCGCACGCACCTTCCAAAAGACCGGCCCGATAGTTCGGTCAACAAGTCGTTCTTGACCCTGCGGTATCGGAATCCTTTGACACCCAACGGGTGTGCCAGGTGCACGGTCGCACCGGCGGCCTGCAGGGCGTCGACGGCCCAGTACCAGCCGTAGGTGGCCTCGAGCACCACTTCCGGGTTCGGGCCGGCCTTCTCGATCTGCAAGCCCAACGCCACCGGGTCGTTGACGATCCGCACCGCCGACAGTTGCTCACCGGCGTCGGTCTGGCGGACGATCACCGACCGCTGCCGGTGCAGATCGATCCCGACGACCTGATTTCCGTCATACTTGTACATAAGGGGCCTCCTCCGTCGTGATGAAACCTTTGAGACCCCCAGCATTCGCCGGGAACCACGAGGAGCGGGAGGCCCCGCTCCTACATCGCATCACGTTGGCGAGTTTGGCGAACTGGGAGGATCGGCGGCGTGACCACAGCAATGCCGTCGTACAAGGGCCACCGCTACCCAGTGGAGATCATCAACCACTGCGTGTGGTTGTACTTCCGGTTCCCGCTCAGCTTCCGTGAAGTCGAGGAGATGATGCTCGAACGCGGTGTCCTCGTCAGCTACGAGACGATCCGGCGGTGGTGCGCCAAGTTCGGGCAGACATACGCCAACCAGCTGCGCCGACGGCGGGCGCGGCCTGATGACAAGTGGCACGGACGAGGTCTTCATCCGCATCAACGGCACCCAGCACTACCTGTGGCGCGCGGTCGACCAGCACGGCACCGTGCTCGACGTGCTGATCCAGTCGCGCCGAAACGGCAACGCCGCCAAACGATTCTTCCGAAAGCTGCTCAAGGGAATGCAATATGTGCCTCGGGTGATCGTTACCGACAAGCTGACCAGCTACAGCATCGCCCACCGCGATTCGCTGGCCTCGGTCGAGCATCGCAGATCCAAGTACTTGAACAACCGGGCCGAGAATTCCCATCAGCCGACCCGACAGCGGGAGCGGGCGATGAAACGCTTCAAATCGGTCGCGCACGCGCAACGATTCCTGTCCGCGTTCAGCTCGATCTCACCGCATTTCCGGCCCCGCCGGCACCGACTGACCGCGCCCGAGTGGCGCACCGAGATGGCCGACCGATTCGCGGTCTGGCGGGAAGTCACCGCGAGCGGTGTTGCCGCCTGAAACGTGAACAACCCCAAACGGGGTTACACAGCCATGTGCTCCAAACCAACGGCGCCGCTATATCTTTCAATCAACGTGACAGTGCCCCACCAACACCGACCTCAGCTCGATCCGCATCGACGCACCCTCACAGGCTACAAGACGCTGATCGTCTGGGTCTAGGCCTGGCCCTCACGCAAATGAGCGATCGAGAACGCCGGCGGTGCCGCAGTCCGGCTACCCGGAGGTGAATTCGTCGACCTCCCTCTCGCAGAACGGGCATCGAAAATCCTGAACTCCGCAACCCTCTCCGATGCACCCCTGACATGAGTCCGAGCACGGCCTCCATCGGGCGGACTGCAGGCTGGTGGTCTACCTCAATGGCGCAACAGACGATCCCGATCGACCGCAACGACATGCACGTATCCGTTCCGAGCCGGTCGACTGGCGGTGCTGACAACCCCTTGCTGGCGGATGGCGTGATTCCCCTCGAACTCCAACACTGCAGAGCAAAAAGTGCGCTAGTCAGTGGTTTCACTGAAGATGCTGCGGAAATGCTTGTTGACTACGGCCACCCATACCCCAGGTGCACGGCGATGGAATAGATCGTGCAGCAAGGCACTCCGACTAAGACGCTTGCCGGGGACACCTCTTTGGTGAGACAGGCGTGTGCGCAGATAACGGTATCGAGGATGACCGCAGGACCTGGAGTAAGCATGCGCGTGACGGTGCGTTCGACCTCGCCGACGCATCGTTCATCGTTCGTGCAGCGGGCGGCGGCTACTGCCCGCAATTCGTCGGCGCACTTCCGGCTGCCACGCGGAGCGCGGTTGCCCCCCACGAATATAGCTCCAGGCAGACAGACGCGCCGGCGGGCTTTGCTCGACAACCTTGAGGCGGCGCCCCAACGGCGTCGCGCGTGTCATAGTCGCCGCAATTCAGTCGACCGGGTTCCCACTGCTCAGGCGCGATTCCTAGGGGAGCTCACGCTCGCCGATCGGCGCGGACTTCGCGGCGCCGCCGGTGTCAGCGACTCCCGAGGCGTTGAGCGCGTTGTCGGACCGACGCGCGAACAAGTCGGTTGCCAGCAGCGCGGCACTGTGGGGGTCGACGAGCCAGGGCGCGTGTCCCGCGGGCACTTCATGGATCGTCGCGCCCGGAATCCTCTGGATCGACAGCCGCGCAAGGTCGACGGACAGGTACGGGTCGTCGGATCCCAGGACGAAGATCGTCGGTATCCGGATCGCGGCGAGCTCTGTGCCTGTCAATACGCTCTCGGCTCGTGGCCGTCGGAACCGGTCGATCGCGTGCATCAGCGACGCAACAGTCCGCGCGTTTGCGCGGCGGCGTGCGGACAAGCGAAGTGCCTCGATCAGCGCGTCGGGTGCGGCCGCTACCTCCGCGGGGCCGAGGCCTCGAGCGAGCAGGCGTCGATACACCGGACGCGGACTGGGTGATCGAAGGAACGCCGACCCCAGCCCCGGGACGGTCATCAGCGAGAGCGGCATGCGTACCCGCACGCCCGCGAGCGCGACCGCGGGCATTCCGATCGCGACCAGCGCAGAGATTCGCCGGGAGCCGGCCGCCACGTGCCACAAGGCGAACATGCCGCCCAACGAGTGGCCGATCACCGGGACCTCGTCGAGCCCCAGCGCGTCCAGGATGTCGTCGATCAACCGGCTGGCGTGCTCCCGCACCTTCCCACGTCCGAAAGCCATCGGATCCGACAAGCCGTGCCCCGGAAGATCGACGGCAAGGAGGCGGAACTGAGGAAGCTTGGTGAACAACGGCGCCCACACGGCGGCACTGAGCGACACGCCATGCAGTAGCACCACTGCGGGGCCACGCCCGTGTGAGAGCACCCGCACGCGTCGCCCACTTTGCCCGAGCTCGATGAAGAACTCATCGACGTCGGTACCGAGGCCGGCGAACAGCTCGCGCTCGGCAGTGACCATGCGCTGCTCGACGCTCTGAGGCCCGGAGGGCTGTCGAGTCATGGCGCGTCCTTTCGTAGACGTGGTGTGCCGCCACGGCGTGGAGCCATTGCAGCCAGATCGGCCAGCCACGCACGCACTGTCTGCTCGTCCTGGTGGCTGAGACCAACGAGCGCGGCGCGCTCCGCCGTCCGCACTCGGCTGGTTGCCAATTCCAGGCATCTGCGACCACGCTTGGTCGGGCGCACCAGCACGACCCTCGGGTTCCTCGCTCGGCGCTCGAGCAACCCGGCGGCCTCGAGAGCGAGGATCGATGTGTGCATCGTTTGCCGCGTGACCTGCGAGATGCGCGCGAGCTCGGAGGTAGACAGCTCCGAACGGGTCTCGAAAACGCTGAGGATCCCGTACTCCTGCGCCGACATGTCGAGGTCCTCCAGCGCTTCGTCCAGCAGCGCCCGGAAGCGCTGGTTCGCGAGCCGGAACAGGTAGCCGAGATTCGCATCCGGTCGTGGCAGCCCCGCCGAGACGGTTGTCAGCTTCTCTGACATCATGGCACCACTGTACCACACGTGTCAGCACGTCTGACACCATCAGGATTGGCGGACGCTTCCCCACCCACCCCCTCGAGCCTGTCGGGCGCCCGCACGCCCGAATCGACCCTCACGACCACGACCGCATGTCGCGTCGCTCGCTGTGTCCAACACCCGAACACGGGCGCCCGCAAAGGATCCATACGGCAAAGCGACGAGCGGCAACGGGTACAGACGAGGGCGGGTGGTCACCGCCTCTGCGGCAACCAGAATCTTTTGACAGGATTACCCAAGCGTGACCCCGGCTGAGCACTCGCGCCGCGCTGGGCATCCGCCTCCCGCCGAGCATCCGTACCACGCCGGGCATCGGACGACGTCGCGGCGGCTGCGCGGCAACGCCGGCTCGCTGCGCAATGGTCGCGTCGCGCTTCCGCCTGCGCCAGCGCGGTTGGAAATCGGCTGCGGACCAGCCAGCGGATACGCGCAGCCGCCTGACGCGCCGGCATCGACCCACAAGCACCGGAAGGTCGGGCGTGTCGGCAGGTGCCCGCTCAAAGTAAACCAGCCGTCAGCTGCGGAAGACGCCATCGTCTCCCATCTGGCGTTGCACCACCTGTCAACGTCGACGCGGCGTTGGATCGGGTCGAACGGGCGCTAGCCGCGGCCGGAGTGCTGGTGATCGTCGAGTGGGCGTGGGAGCGCATCGCAGAGGTCACCGCGCGCTGGCTCCTCGCCCGAAGTCGCGCGGACGGCCGCGGATGGGCACCCGAACACGGCTCCTCGGCACGACTACTGCGAACAGTGGGCGCGGGGTCATGGCCTGCATTCCTGGCGCACGTGACACAGCGTCACTTTCGTGGCCCCTCCCCTCCCCGGACGCGTTCTCTCCATCCGCGCGCTCCGGAATGCGGACGATGTCGTCGTCGTCCTTGATGCTCACCGCTTCCCTACTACGGCGGCGAACCTCGTGGGCGCGGTCCGGTGTTCCATTCTGGCCCAGGCCGCGTCAGCGGTGAACGGTCCGAAAGTGCAACATGCCCCGTCGTGGCGGTCCACTTCGACCACCCAGTACTCGGTCACGTGGAGAGCTGCTGCGGCGTCGACGGCGGTGTCAGTCATCGGTGCTCCTTGGGGAAGAGTGAAGCCTCGCGATTGGGTCAAGATCCAGTGTCCGCCGGCACGAGCGTGCAGCACGAGGGACGGGTACCGACACTGCCGCCCCAGGGCCACGAATGCACATCCCCGGTCCAGTCGACCGCGCTCCTCGCCTGCGCCGCCGGAGACGAGCCCGAGCCGACTATCGACGTCCGCCGCATCAACTGACACCCCCGGCAAACAACATGCCCCCAGCCCGGTGCCGCGTGACGGACCAGGACGAACATTCGCACCCTCTCGGCCACCCGGCTATTCGGTGTGGTCAGCCGGCGTCAGGTGATCATCGTCGACGTTTCGCTCCTGCGATGGTCGTTCGTCACACATTTTCACCACCACGGGATCCGTTGTGGTCCCCGGGTGTTCTGATCCAGCTCGGTAGGTGAGCGCGGGCACGGGCGGCCGTCCTTGTCGGCCGGGTGGTCTCTCGTCCCGGCGGCTCCCACGATAACGCCCGGACCGGAGAAGGGGGTCGATCCGGTCGTTGACCCCACCGCTCACCCCGGCGAAGGATCTCTCATGCCGAACGACGGGGAGCTGCTCCACATCGAACAGGTCATCGATCGTCTCGAGGGGAGATTCCCGGGCGTTCCCCCGGGAGATTGGATCGCTGACCGATCACTACGAGCTCAACGATCCACCGGCCCCAAGGCAGCCAACGCAATTCCCGAATGAGGATCCGCCCTTCACACCGGGCGGAACGACCGCATCGACGGCACCAGACGAGGAAGTCCGGTGATGCCCGATCTTGGACCGAGGCAGTGCCTCATCACACGTGTAGAGGGGCCCATCCCGTTGCCCATGCCGCCCGCAGGGCGAACGACCGCGAACGGTGAAGGGTTCTCAGGCATCCGCCGAGTCGGACACAGCCTGCCCGGCGTCGCGCGATTGAACCAGTCGTCCCAATCCCTCGTTATAACCAATGAGCGAGCCGCATTGAGCGGTCCCGTGTCGACCCAGCCCAGACGAGGAGCTACTGCCATGCAGTCCGACGAACTCAACCAGGAGCAGAGCCCGCGGGGCGACCAGATAGCGCTTCCCCGCCGTACGGTTGTCGTCGGTATCGGCGCTGCAGCAGCCGCTTTGGCCGCTGGTAGCGCGCTGGTCAGCAGAACTCGCGCGTCAGCTGCGCCCGGCGCCAGCGCCGGCCCAGCTGTGAAGCCCGCGAGCGCAACCGTGCCGACCGGCGACGTTCCCGTCGGTGGCGGCGCGGTGCTCGGCGATGTTGTCGTCACACAGCCCAGCGGCGGTGACTTCCGTGGATTCTCGTCGACATGCACGCACGCGGGGTGCACCGTCTCCGACGTCTCCAACGGCACCATCAATTGCCCGTGCCATGGCAGCAAGTTCAATCTCGACGGCTCTGTGCACACCGGTCCGGCGTTCGCTCCGCTCGCCCCACGGAGCGTCTCCGTTCAGGGTGACTCGGTCGTGATCGGCTGAGGTGTGCGCCAACAACACCTTGTCGAGACCCGGACGCTGCGCGAGTACACCCGCAACGGGCTGGCCGGTTCTCCGCCGGTGCGGCGGGTGGGGGCAATCAGTTGGCGCCGGACTCCCCGAGCGAAACCAGGTGGCGAAGATCGCCGTCCTCGACAGCCACCGTGCCGCGGTGGGCGCCAAGAGGGGGACGATCAACCGGGAACCGGCCTTCCACTTCTGCCGCCAGGTCACCGACTACGCCGCGCGGGGGCGCGCAGGTGATCGCGGTCGAGGATCTCACCACCCTCGAGACCCGCGGACACGGACGGGTCAACAACAACCGGGCCGCGCAATCCGCCCGCCGTCAAGCGGTCGCCGCGCTCACCGCCGCAGCTGTCGGGATCACGGTGGTCTCGGTGCCCGCCCGAGGCTCCTCGGCATTGTGTCCGGGCTGCGACGACCACCCTCCCGCCCCGGCGGCTACCACACCGCGTGGTGCCCACGCTGCCGGGTCGGCGGCAACCGCGACCACATCGCCGGGGTGAACCTGGCCAAACGCGCGCTGCTCGCCAGAAACAAGGCCACCCGTCGGCGGGGGCAGTCGCCCGCGGTCCGGATCGCCGAGCACCTGCGGCCGGTGCTCGCCCCAACGCTCTAGTCAGACCGCCGGCCACACCTCCGCGCCGGGCAGGCCGAGACCTCATCGCCGAACCTCGGCCGTGCGAGGCCGTCCGAGGAACGCATCCGCGGTGGGGTGACGCCGGCTGCCGGCGATCACTCTCCCCTGTGTCTGCCGGGTGTGCGCACTGCCGGATCCGCGTTCGGGTCCGGGCCCGGTCCGAGTCCTGGACAGAGCGGTGGGAACTCGGATCGATGGTCAGGTCCTCCGTGTCTGCGAAGATCAGTCGCCCGTCGTCGAGCCCGATCGCCCACTGATGCACCGGCGCCCACTCGTGCCCACTGCCGCCGGGGTCGGTCAGAGCCGCGTAGTCCTCGACGATCTCACCGGTGACGTCGGCCTCGGGGTTCCTTCGGACCAGCACCCGGACGCCGATCGTCAACTCCGGGCCACCTACCGGCCTGTTGCCGTTGTTTCGGGCCATGGTGATGCACCTCTTCGCTCGGCGAACTCCAATGGGCATGCACGGGCGGAGCGGCACCCAACGCCGCCAACGCCGACGGCGGTCCTCATTTCGAAAACGCACATCAGACATCACGCCGACCTCACCTTCCCGGTACGACCGCGCTCTGCCGGCCTTCTACACTCAACAGGTACCCAAACGCTATGGGTCCCCGCTCCGGGGGGACGGGTCAGTGCGGGGTGCCGCCCGCGGCCAGGTAGGTGTCGATGGCCTGTTGCAGGCGGTCCAAGGCCGCGCCGTAGGTGGTGAAGTCGCCGGTGTGTTGCGCCTCGCGCAGATTGGCCAGGGCGGCGTTGAGTTCGAGGACCGCGGATGTCAACTCATCCGACGCCACGGGCGGCGGGGCGGGCGGGCTGCCCGGCGAAGGCGGCGCCGGCGGTTGCCCGCCGGTGGGTGGTGGCGTGGTGGTGGCGTCACCGCCGGGTGCGGTGGCGACGGCGCCGGTGCCGGCGCCGAAGACCTGGTCGAGGGCCTCGGCGAGGGTGGGGGCGTAGCCGATCCGCACCCCGCCGGTGCCGGGTTCGCGGTAGCTGACCAGCACCCGGGACAGCTGAGGGAACGTAGACCCCCCGGCGGTGGTGCTCAGCCGTTCGGTGAACAACGGTTCGACATACAGAAAGCCGCCGTCGCCGATCGGCAGGGTCAGCAGGTTGCCGTAGTGGATCCGGTTCGAGCGCTCGAGCAGGGTGCGCTCCGAGGCGACGCGGGTGTCGGAGATCATCGAGTTCTGGGTTTGCTGCGGGCCCTGGGTCTGGGTGTCCGTCGGTAACCGCAGGATTTCGATGGTGCCGTAGCCGTCCGGGTCCGAGCGCACCGACAGATAGGCGGAGAGGAACTCCCGGTTGAACCCGACCATGGCGCTGGCCAGGCGGAACGACGGCCCCGCGGTCTCGGGGTCGCCGACCAGAATGTAGTACGGCGGTTGTTGCCCACCGCTGTCGGTGGTCGGGTCGCTGGGCACCGACCAGAACGCGTTGGTGGTGAAGAACTCCCGCGGGTCGTTCACGTGGTATTTCGCGAGCCGGTCGCGCTGGAGCCGGAACAGGTCCTCCGGGTACCGGAAGTGCGCACGCAACTCGTCAGTGATCGTCTCCGGCGGCTGTACGGTGCCGGGGAACACGCTCATCCACGCCGTCAGGACCGGGTCGTCCTCATCGATCTGGTAGAGGGTGACGGTGCCGTCGTAGGCGTCGACGGTGGCCTTCACCGAATTCCGGGCGTACGACACCTGCGGCGGGTGCTGAACGGCACCGGTGCCGGTGGTCACCGGTTCCCGCAGCGCGCCGGGCTGGGAGTACGGGTAATGGGCGGCGGTGGTGTAGGCGTCGACGACCCACAGGATCCGCCCGCCCACCACCGCCGGATACGGGTTTGCGTCGACGGTCAGCCACGGCGCGACGTGTTCGACCCGGGCGGCCGGGTCGCGGTGGAAGAGAATCTTCGACTCGGGGCCGATCGCGCCGGAGAACAGGATGTTGCGTTCGGCGTACCGGGCGGCGAACGCCAGCCGGTTGACCCAGCTGCCGACCGGCACCCCACCGGTGCCGGTGTAGGTGTACTGCGAGGTGTCGGTATCGTATTCGCGCGGTGCCTCGCCGTCCCGGACGCCGACGATGACGTAATCGGGATCCGAGTGCCCGATCACCTCCCCGAAGTAGATGCGCGGCTGCTCGACCGCGATCACCTGGCCGCCGGCGGCCTGGGAGGCGATGTCGCTGACCGCGTAGACCGGGTAGCCGCTGTCACTGCTCGCACTCTGCCCGGCCGCGTCCCGCACCGCGGCATTGACCCGGTTCGCCGGAGCGGCGACGAACCCGTTGCCGTGGGTGTATACGGTGTGCCGGTTGATCCACTGGGTCTGGTTGCCGCTCAGGCTGTTCGGGGACAGCTCCCGGACCGCGACGATGTAATCGGTGAGCTGTCCGTCGATGATGTAGCGGTCCAGGTCCAGGTGCTCGGGGAAACCGTAGAAGTTCTTCAGCTGCTGCTGCTGGGTGAAGGTACGCGAGAGCACGCTCGGGTCCAGCAGCCGGGCGTGGGCGAGGGTGCTGACATCGGCCGGCAGATCCCGGGGCGGGCGGGTGCCGATCCCCGGATAGTCCCGGTACTGCACCCGGTCGCCGCCGATGCCGTAGGCCTGCCGGGTCGCGGCGATATTGCGCTCGATGTACGGGCTCTCCCGGTCCGCGGCGTTCGGGCGCACCGAGAACTGCTCGATCAAAGCCGGATAGATCCCGCCGACCAGGATCGACGAGAGCACCAGCAGCGCGGCCGCCAGCGCCGGGATCCGCAGGTTCCCGCGGGCGTGTCAGATGGTCTGTGTACGGCAGTTGCGGTGAATCCTTACCCGAGAGGGTGAGAGAGGAGTTCGCATGTTTGTTCTGGCAGATCCCACGAATGACGATTCTCAGGTCGACGATCAAGACGGATCCGACGCCGTCCGTGGTCCGGCTCGACGGCTGCGCGAGGAGCTGATCGACGAGGAGTTCCTCGACACGTTGATGGCGCGGGCGGGCAAACGTGGCGTCGCTTTGACCGGTGAGGGCGGGTTCCTGCCGGAGCTGGTCAAGGCGGTACTCGAGCGGGGCCTCGACGCCGAGTTGACCTCGCACCTGGGCTACCAGCGGGGCGAGCGATCTTCCGGGGAGGTCGGCAACGCCCGCAACGGCACATCCCCGAAGACGGTGGCCACCGAGGTCGGGGACGTCCCACTGGACGTGCCACGGGACCGGGCGTCGACCTTCGCCCCGGCACTGGTCCCGAAGGGGCAACGCCGCCTCGGCGGCCTCGACGAGATGATCATCTCCCTGTACGCCGGCGGCATGACCGTGCGTGACATCGGATTTCACCTGGAGTCGACGCTCGGCACCGAACTCTCGCACGAGACGATCTCGA
>RRBB01000188.1:0-20733 GCA_006543605.1 Rhodococcus sp. WS4 | reverse complement strand
CTCCCCCACCGCAGAACCCCACCTGCCGACCAACGCAACGCACGCAGCGCTGCGCTGCGGATTCGGAAACGCCCCACTCGCGCCGAGTACCTGACTCACCACACCGAACCCCAGAGCGGAACAACCACGGCCCCGGCGGGCAATCAGCCTCTCGTCGTCCGACCCGTCCCTCAATGCCCAGAGTGCGGTTCCAGATCCGCGGCTGGCGGTCGCGCTCAGTGCCTCCGCCTCGTGACCATCCGGGCTGAACAACAGCTTGTCGTCACTCTGGACGTCGCTCCGAGGCGGAAGGAAAGTCATCACCGGTTTGTCGACACCGGACACAAGAGTGGCAACCTTGCAATAATCCTGGCGCTCAAGGTTGCCCGGCAGATCGCAATTCAGTCCCACATGAGTGTGTACATGAACAATTGCGCACGTACGCCTCCCGGGGATCGGTTGGGCCTCGCGCACTTCGATCTCGCAGCACCTCGGCATATTCAGGTATGGGCGAAACTTTGCGAGTTCCAGCGCGGTGTCGCGGTTTTTCGGCTATGGCGATCCATTCGCAGATCACGGCTTGAGCGAGATCCTGGGGTGCGGCATCGGCGGGGTGTGTCTCATTCCGCCTTCGCGCCTGCCGTGCTCCCTTCCTCCAACTCGGCCCCGAGACCGGCAAGCAACCGAGATGCTGTTGCATTCTGGATTGCGATCATTTCGCCCGCGCCTGGCGCAGCGCCAGGCCCGAGGCCGAAGTAGGCCCAGCGCGGCCGCAGCGTACATCCACGCCAGACCTTCGCAGCCGTGGTTCCGAGTCCGTAGTGGATTCGGCGCACGCCATTGCGCTGGGCCCATTTGATGACGTCGTAGTAGACGACGTTGAAGTAGCAGTATGCACCTGCAGACGCCTCGTAGTCGAAGCCGGCAGCACGGGTATACAGCACATCGCCGAACCGGAAGGCCATCAAGTATCCCAGGACCTGTTCGGTCCCGCGTGCACTGAACACGACGAGCCGCTCGCCGACGGTGTCGCGGAGGGTGTCGAATTCCATACGCGCCCAAGTTTGTCCGGCCGTGTGACCATATTTCTCCCGCAAGGCCGACCGCAATCGGACATGGTCGTCGGTGAGCGCCCCCGGGCCGTAGTCGACTTCGGTTCGGGCACCGAACTCGGCGTATGCCCGGATTTCGCGACGGATGGTCCTCCGCCGCGAACTGGGCAGTATCGAGAGGTAGTCGTCGAAGTCGCCGTCTGGCACGTCGAGGACTCCTTCACCGCCGAACACCGAACGGCGGAGTCCGGCGGCGACGGCGTCCGACGCCAAAGCCGCGTCCTCCTCCCGATCGAGGTACAGCAGTACATGGCTTCGGCAGCCTAGGAGTTCGGCGACCACCTCCGCCAGTCTGGCCAGCGCCGGGACGACAACTGAAACGGGGAGCGTCGCGCGACCGGGCGCGAAGGGCCGCAGTCCGAGATTCGATCCGAATGTGCCGACTGTCAGCGACGGGTAAAGCGCCGGCCGCGCCGCCTCGACCCCAGCGGTCAACCAGGGCAGCGCTGCCTGTTCGTCCGGCGCGAGATGGGAGACCGAGCCGATCGCGGACAGATCACCAATGATCCGCGGACCGTTGTAGAACAGCAGGCCTCGTGTGTCCCGAATGATCAATGCCGGTGCTACGGCGACCGGTCGGCTGTCCGCGCCGTCGATGGCCAGGTACAGCGATTCGTGGTCGGGATCGGCCTCCACAAAGCGCCACCATTCAGGCGAGGTCCACGCTGCCTCCCCGTTCAGCGCTGCCAAACCCTCCTGCACGAGCAGGTCGATCGCGGCGACCACCCGCCCAGTCAAGCCGGCACCGAGCTCGATCCGCTCCACCGGTGGTAATCCGTTGGCGCGCATCTAGGTCTCCACTCGCGGCCGGGACAGCTCCACCGCGCGCCGCAGAACAGCGCGGACATCGTCGTAGCCGACCGATCGGGCGATCGCGTAACCGAGCACGGCGCTCAGTGCGTCACCGGGCGGGAGCACGATATTCCCACCAATTTCACGCTCGAAGACGAAGTGCTCGATTCCAAAGATGTTGAGAACCTCGGCCAGACCGTCGAAGCCGCCGAAGCGGCCGCGCGCCGGGCTGAGTACGCCGCGGCTGCCCGCGTACCGATTCCGCGTGGGAATCATGTCGGGCTGTTGTCCGGTTGCCACTCGAACCAGGTTTTCGTGGAAGGGAATTCCGGTGGCGAACGGAATCAGGTGGGAGGTGATGTAACCACCGCCCGGCCGGGCGGCGATCTCGAGCAACTTGACACTCCCGTCGGGAAGGACGCGACATTCGAGATGGAACGCACACCAGCTCAGGCCGATCGCCTTGACGACGGCTTCAGTGAGTTCGTGCACGCGGCGCTGCGTGGCTGCCGGCAGAGCGGTGGGGTGCACCTGTTCGTACTCGACGTAGTACGGCTCGGTCACCCATTTGTCCGTGATCCCCGCGATATGCACTTGCCCGTCACTGACCAAGCCCTCGACACTGTGCTCCGTGCCCCCCAAACGCTCCTCGTAGACGAACTCGCCGTCGTAGTCGGCAAACAACGGAGAAATGTCCGTTGCGGTCAGCCGGGAGGCGTGCGCGTACAACGCAGCGAGGTCAGCGCCGTCCTCGACCTGCAGTATGGACCTGCTGCCACTGCCACCCGCCGGCTTGAGCACCGCAGGTGTGCCGATCTCCGCGCACGCCGCCTGCAGGTCCGACAGCGAACGAACATGTCGAAATCGTGGAATGAACTGCGGCTGATCGGCCATCGCGGCCCTCATCGAGTGTTTGTTGCGAGCCCGGTGCGCTGCCTCGGTGCCAGGACCCGGCCAGCCGCATCGCTCTGCCAACGCGGCGGCCAACTCGACACCGATATCCGTCCAGGACACGACGCCTTCGGCCCCGCTGCGGGTCGCGAGTGTCATGGCTGCCCGCAGGGCTGCTGGACGGTCGAAGATGTCGACGATTTCGACATCGTCGACCAGGTTCTTGCACAGCGGCGGGACCGACCCTGTGACCAGGGCAACCCGATACCCGGCGGCGTGTGCGGAGAGCAGTGCCGCCTGCACTTCCAGTGGCACTCGCCGAGTGCCCATGAAGATGATCGTTCGACGTACCATATTGCTAGTCCCCTTGTCGTCGTTCGGAGTATGCATGTCAGTGGTGGTGTGCGTGCCGCCGTCCGGTGCCGGCCGGTCGTTCTTTCGCAGGTGGCCGCGCACTGTGGACGGGGCTCGCGTGGTGCCGTTGTCGCGGCCGGGCCATGAAGAGCGCATGAACGAACCGCTTGCGACGTCGCTCGCCGAAGCCGCGGCGGACGTGGCAGGCAGGGTTCTCACCCTCCAACAACCCCACGTTGTCCTTTTCGGTCACAGCATCGGGGCGACGGTGGCGTTCGAGGCCGCCCGACTGCTCGCCGACGACGCGATCGACGTCGAGTTGGTGGTGTCCGCACGGCAGGCTCCGCAGTGCGCTGGAATTGCAGGAGAACTCACCCACCAGACCGATGCCGAATTGCTGGCCACGGTCCAGTCGTGGGGCGCGCACGCACTCGACCAGTCCGTTCAGGACATGCTGATTCCGTTGCTGCGCGCCGATTTCGAGCTCAGCGCACGCTACTCGTGGGATGGCGGTCGCGTGTCTGCGCCGGTCACAGCACTGAGCTACATCGACGATGTGGTGGTCGACGCCGCCGAAGTCCGTCGGTGGTCGGCGGCCACCTCGGCCTCTCATACCCATCTCACGCTTCCGGGCGGCCACTTCGCGGCAAGCGATCCGGCGGATTCACTCATCGGTGTACTCCGTGACGCCCTGTCCCGGCTGCGATCGGGTCAGCCACGCGTCTGAGTGTTCTGTCACCGATATCCCCGTCGCGAGGAATCGCTCGAGAAGTGCATCCGCCTTCCCGTCGACCAGGACTTCGTGGGCGTAGTGAACACCGGCCCCCAGGCCGCACGCAGCCCGAATCGCGGCGGCGTGCACCGCCCCGGTCAGTCGTCCCATACCGGTGACGCCGGTGACGGGGTCGGTCTCGGCGATAGTCACGGTCGACCTGATCGTGGGCGTTCCACCCGAACTACCGCTCGACTGGACGGCCAACACGGTGACGTCGGTGTCCCCGTACTGAGCGGCAATGTGCGGAGCGAGTACGGCGTCGAGCAGCGCGCGGGGGCGGACCGGGCCGTCGATGGTCTGGACCGGCAGCTCCTCTAGCAGGCCAATCTCTGCGAGTAGCCGGACACGGTCCGCATAGCCCCGCCACCGCAGCGTTTTGGCCGTGTACTCGGCCAGCGAGCCGAGCACGGCATCGGCGCCGACGTAGGGCGACAGACCATCGTGGAAAGCTTCCAGCGCGCCGAGGCCGGGGACTTCGACCAGTTCGACCCCGCTGAATCGCTCGACCTGGCGAAGCACGCCGTCACGAAACTGGTAGGTCGGCCGCGCGTCGATCGTCATTCGCGTGCCGTACCAGGACACGTGGTGCATTGGCGGTCGCGGCGACCGTGGGACCCCGCCACAGTATGAGTGAACGGTTCCGCCCACATCGAGGTCATGTGCCAATCGCCGCGCGAGGATTTCGGTCAACCCGGGCTCGAGACCGGCGCCGACAACGATCGAAGCACCGGCTACCGAAGCTCGACCAGCCAGTTCTGTTCGTGGATCTGCTGGTGGGCGGCCGATACCCACCAGCCGGAGGCCGTGCTCCAGCGTGAGATCGAGCACCGGTGCCGCATCGCCCCACGACAGGGCGGTGGCCAATACCGTTTGCTCCGCGAGTAGTTGCCGGGTGCGATGGTGCGCCGCGTCGCCGTGGTGCGATTCGACCACAACGGCGGCCGATGCCGGTAGGGCCGCTGCGAGCGCATCCAGCCGTCTCGGGTCGCGGTCGACCAGAGTCAGCCGCAACGGCGCCGCACTGCGGGACCAGGAAAGCACCAACTCGCGGGCAGCGGCGGCGCCCATCGGACCACAGCCGATCAGCGCGCACCTGACGGGATCGCTCATCCCCGGCCTCCACTCGTGCGCTGTGCGGCACCATCGAAGCGTCTTCGCGGCACCGCGAAGGCGCTGGCCAACCGGGCCGCGGTGTCTGGGACAAGCACTGCCCCATTGACCAAGACGTTCAGGACCGCGTCTCGGAACCTGTCACCGTGGGACGCTCCGGCCAACCCGGTCAGGGTGAGCACCGCCCGCGCCGCGTTCTGGCAGGACAAGCGCTCGGGCCGCAGCGCATCGGCAAGTTCGGAGGCCGCGCGCTCGAGCGCGAGGAAGGGGTCACCGGAAATGGCCTCGCCGCCAGGTGGAAGCTCGCCGGTATCCGCCCACGCTCGCAGCCGACGTACCGCGGAGACCTCTGCCGACTCCTCGAATGCCGATCGGGTGAAGTTGGTCGGCGAGCGCTCGGGCCGGTTCGCAGCGAGGTACAGGCGGGCCGCATCGGCGCCCGCCACTCCGACGAGTTCTGCGACGTCGACTATGTGGCGGCGGGAGGTGGAGAATTTGGCCCCGTCCAGCAAATAGAAGTAGGTCAAGTGCATGACGTCCGGAAAGGGAGCGCGCGTTTCGGTCAACCCCCGCAGCACTGCGGGGAAAAGGAACACTCGCTCGAACGCGTTGTCGACACCGAACAGCATGCTGGTCCTCGTACGTCCGGGTTCACAGGGGCTACCAGCGCGGTGTCGCGCAGTCATGACGACATAGCGGGGTGCCAACTCGAACGCCGGGTAAATGCGCTGACCTGGCAACTCCTCGTCCAAGGCCGGTATACCCGGTCCGCCGAGGACCGTGACGGCCACGGACGGCAGCGCCTCCGACAACACGGACTCGGCGTATTCGCGGACCGGGTCGCCGAGCGTGATGCTGCCCAGGTACTGCTCGATCCAGGCACGCTGTGGTTCCAGCTCGAGAAACGCACGGCGTAGGGGCCGAAGTTCTGTCGGCTCCTCGCACACGGTGCACACCGCGTCGAGCAGTTCGGCGTCGTCGTGGTACAGACCACAGTGTTCACAGTCGATGCCGTACGCGTCTGGCGACCCGCAACGCGGGCAGCGACCGGCAACGAGTCCCTGGAAACGCCATGCCTGGCACGGCGAGCAATAGTGTGCGACGGAATCCCGCACCACGATCATGCCGAGCTCACGCAGCATCGACCATGCGCGCCGGGTCATCTGCTCGATCGACGGCATGTCCTCGTGTCGAAGCATCACGTCGTACCCGATATCGGCCGCGGCGAAAGACTCCTCGATCTGGGCGGCGAACTCGCTTGCGACGGCAAGCACATCGCGGCCCTGCCGGCGGGCGGCCAGCAACACGTGCGTCTGCTGCCACGCGGTGCCGAGCAGAACGGCCGCGTCTTCACCCCGGGCGATGGCGGCACGACGTAGTGCGTCCACACCGATGTACGGTCCAGCGATGTGCCCGATGTGCAGGTCACCGTTCGGCGTGGGGTTGCTCGGCACGATGAGGTGCTGGGTCATCATTGGCTACTTTCCGTGAGCAGGTCGACGCCGGCATCCACCGGCGAATGGGCGGCAGGCCGATCCGCGACGTCCCACGAACACGTCGAGCTACGCAGGTCGGGATATACCGGGATCTCGGTGATCGTGTTCAACACAGTGGCCGCACGCCACGAGGCGAGGCTGAGATTGGGATCCGCGATGCCGTGACTGAGCTTTCCGGCGTTGAGGAAGAACATCTTGTTTCCGGCTGGGCCTGCCCATGAAACCGAGTAGTCCGCTGCAAGCTGTGGCAGGCCGCACGTGGTACGGGCGATACGACCCCCGAGGGTATGGAGGAACTCGGGAAGGGGGAAGTGGTACCCGGTGGCGAGGACCACGATGTCGGCACCGACCGAATCGATTTCGCCGGTATCGATGTGCGTCAGGCTCATCCGCCAGCCCCTGCCACCCGGCCCACGGCTGAGTCCGGTCACTTCACGGCCAGGCAGCAGGGTGGTCCGAATGCGGTCCGAATCGACGAAATCGTTGTGATACAGCCTGCGGTAGATCGATTCCAGCAGCCCCTTCGAAATGCCGTCGCTGGCGAGCTGTTGGGCGTCGAGCAACTGGCTACGACGGCTCTGCGACAGGCCGTGGAAATACCGAACATAGTCCGGGTGGAACCACTCGTTGGTGAACGGCGACTCGTCGAGCGGCTGGAACCCGATCCGCCTGCTCGCCCAGGTGAGTGAGCCGACTGCATCCCGGCCAGAAAGCTGAAGAAGGTGTTCCACCACCTCGGCGCCGCTCTGCCCGCCACCGACTACCACGACGTCGCGGCCGGCGAGCGAATCGGTGTGGTAGCCGAAGTCAGATGAATGGAACACATCCTCACCGAGCTTGCCTGTGGCGACCGCCGGCACGTACGGCCGCGGACCGACCCCGATCGACAGGTGTTGTGCCGCATACGCACCTCGGGTGGATTCCACCCTGAACGCCTGCCCGTCGAATGTCACTTCCTCGACCGCACACCCGAACTGCACCTCATCCAATTGGTCACTGACCCAGCGGAGATAGCTCTCGTATTCTCGGCGAGCGATCAGCGGGGTATGCAAACTGGCGAAGCGGTGGAGCCGAC
This sequence comes from Rhodococcus sp. WS4, assembly GCA_006543605.1. Taxonomy (GTDB): domain Bacteria; phylum Actinomycetota; class Actinomycetes; order Mycobacteriales; family Mycobacteriaceae; genus Rhodococcus_F. The sequence continues at coordinate 13,149 of RRBB01000188.1, read as the reverse complement.
CCGTGCGCGCGAGGAAGTTCAGGAAGGTGTACCGGCTCGTCGGATCGACCAAGGTCACGAGGTCTTTCAGGTGCGAAACCTGCAGCACCGCGGCGGACAGCATCAGCCCGGGGTACCAGCGCTGTGTCGGTTGCCGGTCCAAGAACTTGCACCGCAGCCGGTCGACCGGCGCGGAAAGCGCTGCGACGCTGAGATTGGACGGACCTGCACCGATACCAACCAGATCAAGGTGTTCCAACATTGACTGCTCCCTCGACTTCGGGACGGGCAAGCGTGGCAAGACGATTCAGGCTGTCCAGAACGAGCTGCCTCGAAGGACCGAAGTCGATCAGGCAGGCAACCTCGTCCACTCCGGCGGCGGTGACCGCCTCGAGCATGGCCAGGCACTTGGGCACGGCGCCCAGCAAGCTGGCGTCGTCGAAGAAGCGGCGCGTGCGTTCGTCGAGCAACTCCTCCACAACCGCCTCGGACAGCGCGGGTACCGCAATTCTTCTGCCGCCGCTCACCCGGCCACCACCAGCCGACGCACGCAGCTCCAACTCCAGCGCCGATCGCAGGTACGACCGCAACGGTGCGCGCGCTGCCGTCCACGCCTGCGCGTCGTCCGCCGTTGCCAGCGTGTGCAGCATCAGGGTGACCCGGCCAGAGCCGGGGTCGTGGCCGGCCGTCGCTCGCGCGTCACGGTAAAGTTTGATCTTGCCCGCCAGCCCGCCCAGGTCCTGGCCCAGCAGATGCGTCAGCAGATTGGTTCCCAATCGCCCTGCCGCAGTGAACGTGTCAGGATTTCCGGAGGCGGTCAACCACAGTGGCAGCTCACTGGAAAGCGGTAGCGGTTGGATAGCCACCTCGACCGTTCGGCCCGAGCCGTTGCGCCGTGCGACCCGCCTTCCGGCCCACAGCGCGCGAAGCTCGGCTATGGAGGCCCGCGAATCGGCCGCCCTGGTCTCGTACCGGTCGGGCGCCAATACGAAGTCGTTTGTATTCCATCCGGAACCGATCGACAGACCGATGCGGCCACCACCGGACAGATTGTCCACCACCGACCATTCCTCGGCGATCCGTATCGGATCATGCAACGGTGCAACGACGCTCCCGGCGCGCAGGTGACACCGCGTCGTTGTGCCCGCAAGTGCGGCGGCCAGAACGGACGGATTCGGGAAGAGCCCACCGAAGGCGTCGAAATGACGTTCGGGCAACCAGATCGCCTCGTAGCCGAGACGGTCGGCCGCCGCCGCGGCGTCGTGAACCAAGCGGTAGCGGTCAGTGCGGTCCGCCGGCACCGAACCGGCGAAGAACATCACGCTCAGGCTTGGCCTGGCGTTCACGGACGCCACCAGATCGAAACGATCTCGATCGGACCGCCGCCGTCGTTGTGCAGTTGGTGGCGTCGATAGCTCTCGTAGTACAACGTGTCACCGGCCCGCACCCTCGACTGGACGCCGTCCAGGGTCAGAATCCCCGATCCGGACTGGACGAGCCAAATCTCTCGCACCTCATGGTGATCCTCGGCGGTGGTGACGCCCGCGGGCACACGGATGTGTGCCAGCGTGAATGGCGCCACGGAAGCCTCGATCTTCGGCAGATCGAAGATTCCGAGTTTCGCGCCCGAGGGCCTGTTCTCGAATGCCAGTTCCGGCAGTCTTCCGTTGGCACTGTGGACGATGCCCTGGGTGACCGAGTCTGTGGTCATCGACTAACTCCTTCAAAGGGTTCGGTTTGGGTGCGATCGCGAGATGATTCCCACGGCCATGACGTGGACAGAGCAGGGGTCAATTGGTCGATCCAGACAGCGCTCTCGCTGTGTCCGGCGAAGAACAGCGTCCCGGCCAGCGCTTCATCACGTGCCTGCAACAGACGCAGTACGAACAACCGCTCGCCGTTCACGACCGTCTCGCCATCGATAGCGATCTTGCCGGGGGTCGCTGACATGACCGGGCCACGAGCAGTGCGAGCCAGCCCGGAAACAGCACGCTGCGCCTGCTGGAAAATGGTCAGCGCACGGGCTAGCGGAACCTCGAAGAACGAGCTCGCGCCGGTGTCGCGCTCGACGAAGGTGTAGTAGGGCTGAATGCCGAGCCGCACCATGTGCCGCCACATCGTTGCCCACGCCTGCGGTGAGTCGTTCACGTGGCGAATAATCGGCGCCTGCGCTCGGACAATGGCCCCCGCTGAACGCAGCCTTGCGACGGCGGCCGCTGCCGCCTCGCTCTCGAGCTCGCGTGGGTGCGAGACGTGCAGCATGATCGCGACGCTCTTTCCCGCGGTAGCGCACGCCTCGATCAGCCGCAGCAGCTCGTCGGCGTCAGGTCCGGACGTGACGCGGTACGGCCACTGCACCAAAGCCTTGGTGCCGAGGCGGATGTTCGTCACGTGCTCCAGATCAGGCGCTAACAACGGCGTGACCCACCGGGCCAGGACCGGAGTCGACATGATCAGCGGATCGCCGCCGGTGAGCAGCACATCGGTGACCTCCCGGTGGCCACGGAGGTAATCGATCATCTGACCGGGACCCGGTGCTGCGAACTTCAGGTCCGCATCTCCGACGAATTGCGCCCAACGAAAGCAGTACGAGCAGTACGAGTGACACGTCTGACCCTGGGATGGAAATACCAGAAGCGTTTGTCGGTACTTGTGCTGGAGCCCAGGAACCGGCTCGCCGTCGAGCAGCGGCACATTGTGCTCACGCTGACCCGACGGATGCGGGTTGAGATCTTGGCGGCCTTTCTGCGCGGTGGCTTGCAGCTGCTTTCGGTCAACGCCGTTCGAGAGCGCGTCCGACACCAAGTCGTATATACGCGGAGGCACCATCTCTCGGGCCGGAAAGGTCATCCGAAAGATTGGGTCGTCGGGAGCCGACGACCAATCGATCAACTCATCGAGAACATAGTTGTTTACTTTGAAAGGCAATAGGTTCGCGACGACGCGCATTTCGTGCCGTTCCTGCTCCGTGAACTTTTCAAGCTGCGGAAGGTCGGCCAGCTGCACGCCGCGGAAGGTTCGCATTGGGTTCTTCATGTAGCTTGCCCCGATCCACTCGTCGTGCCCGCTGGAAATACCACCGATAAGGATCGACCGACCAACAGCTCGAACCCGGTTTCGACAGAGACACACTCGGCGAGTTCGATTGTGGTCAGGTCGTTCGTCCTCATCTCGAGACCGACTCCTCGACGGCCTGGGAAGAATCATGGGTGGCTCTCCCCGTCACCGATAGACACCCTTGGGTGCAAAGTGACCATCCACGGCCCTCCGTTCGGCCGCGGAACCTTCATGCCCAACTGCGGCCGATCGATGCGTCACCGGGGTACCAGGCGCAATTCCCGAACGCGACTGACGTGCAAGGTGCGGGACGCCAAGCCACATCAGCCGGGCAAGGGGTCCGATACTCCACACCAAGGGTGGATTTACTCCAAGCGTGTCCGGCCCCCATGATGTTCCTGTCCATCGGGGGAATCACCCCTCCGAAACGATTGTCTCATCGAGCAATTCATCTTGGGCGTTCCGCTGAAAGGAACCACTTATGGAAGCCGTTTCAATCGCAGCTTTGTGGAGTCGGCTACTCGACGGGGCTTCTGTCCGGCCCGATGACGATTTCTTCTTCGACCTCGACGGGAACTCGTTGCTCGCCGCCTCGATCGTTTCCGAACTTTCGGTATCCACGGGATTGCCGGTCGAACTCAGAGATCTTTATCTGGCCCCAACTCCGCGTGAGTTCGCCAGCTATCTCGACCATCTGAATCGACGCCTCGGCGAATACCGAACCACGTTGGCCGCCGGATTGGACCTCGGCGTCATCGCAGACGCCTTGGCCGAACTCGGTGCCTCGGCGGCGGACGCCCTGCTGCCCGCCGAGGTGACGCTCGCTTACGGCGATGGCGACGGATCCAGGGTTGCGCTGTTGCGTCAGGCCCGCGGAAACGGTGCCTGCACACGCCTTCCGATGCAGGGAGGTGATGTGCTGATACGACGGGGCGGGACGGTGCTGCGGTTTGATTGCGACTCTGATTCTGCCGGCGTGCGCATCCTCGTCACCGACCATCCCACCGGGTAGAGCGATGCGATCACCTTCCACTGACGCCGCCGCCGGCTCGATCGACGTCCCACTGCGTCGCGTGATCGAGTCCGGATTGTGCGGGACGAACCCGATGCACCCAGCAATCGTGCAGGGACATGCCGTGCTGACCTATGGTGAGTTGCTCACGAAATCGCGGGAACTCGCCGCGAAACTCACCTCTGGCACGGGCCCAGTTCTGATCAGCAAACCCCGGGGCATGGAGTCTCTCACCGAGATGGTGGGATGCATTCTGGCCGAACGCCCGTTCGTACCGGTCACCCCAGATTCCATGATCGATCCGGCCACCCTCCCCGACACGCCGGAAGGCTGCGGATACCTGCTGACCACCTCGGGCACGTCGGGTGAACCGAAAGTCGTCGTCGGCTCGCGCAGTGGGCTGGCTCGCTATCTACAGTGGCAGCAGGCAGAACTGGCCCTCGACCCGAGCGATGTAGTGTCCAACACTGCTGATCCGTGGTTCGACTTCTCGTTCAAGGAAACACTTGGCGCTCTGGTCGCCGGCGCGACGATCACTGTGACTCCAGCTGCCGCGCTCACCGGCGGGACGACGTTGCTGACGTGGCTCGCCGAGCGTCAGCCCACAATGGTGTGCCTCCTTCCGTCGATGCTGGCCCGGTTGGTTACGGCGATGGACCGAGCCGACCCGACAACGGTCCGTTCGGCGACCGAGCGCCTGCGACGACTCCTGGTGTCCGGCGAACCCTTTCCGCAGCCACTGCTGAGACGTTGGCGAACACACGCCCCCTACCCCGTCGTCATCAACCTGTATGGGCCCACCGAGTCCACCGTGATCAAACTTCGCCATGTGCTGCCGGTGGGCGCCCAGGTGCACACCGCGATCGTGCCGGTCGGCACACCGATACCGGGTACCGCGGTCGAACTCGTGCCGGTCGATGACCTCGACGATGCGCAGGAGCTTTGTATAGTCAGTGAGGACCTCGCGCTGGGTTACCTCACGCCCGTCACCGGGTCGACCCGATTCGAGCGTGATGCGGCGGGCCGACGTCGATTGCGCACCGGAGATCTCGCCTCACTCGCGCCCGATGGCAGCGTCGTCGTGGAAGGCCGACTGGACCACGTCGTCAAGCGCCGCGGCGTCAAGGTCTCGTTGCCGGCCATCGAGGCAGCGGCGCTGCTTGTTCCGACGGTCGACGCCGCAGCCGCGGTGGTGCAGCAGGGCGGCTGGATCGTGTTGTACTGCGGTGTATCCGCAGGTTCGGACGCGCTGTCACTGCGCGCTATTCGGATGGCGCTGCTCGACACGCTCGCCCCAGCCCAGTTGCCGGACAAGATCCTCGTAGTCACGCGACTCCCGTTGGACAGACGAGCCAAGGTCGATCGTGCGGCGCTTCGCAATGGCGCTACGGGAAACTCATGAGCCTTCCCGACATCGCAAGTGAGCCGATGACTCCGGTACGTTCGCAGCCGAGAAGCATGCAGCGCCTGGTCGCGGGCGCTGCCGTGGACTCATTCGGCACCGGAATCAGCGCGGCCGCCACGATCCTCTACTTCGTCACGATCGTCGGTTTCACCGCCAACTCGGTCGTCGCCGCAATGTCGGCCGGCGCTGTCCTCGGTGTCTTCAGTCCCATCCTCGTGGGACGACTGGCGGACCGGTTCGGGCTGATCAGGGTTTACTGCATTGCACTCGCGATGCGCGGAGTCGGATTCGTCGCCTATGCCCTGGCCACCCAGTACGTCACCTTCCTATTGTTGACGCTTCCGTTGATGGCATTGGAGGCGGCCACGCCGCCACTACAACAATCGCTGGTAGCGCAGTTGTTCGCGGGTGATGCACGAATCCGGGTGATGTCCTCGATCAGGGCCGCGCGCAACGTGGCACTCGGCGCCGGGACTCTCGTCGCGGGCGCCGCATTGACGACGCACTCGCAGCCGCTGGTGGCGGTCCTCCTCGCGATAAACGGGACATCGTTTCTCATACTTGCGTGGGTCGTGTACTCGCTTCGACACATTGCAACGCCACCAGCCCAACAGCGGGAGAACGACTGCGGAAGCGCGAGACCAGCATTGCGCAACCCGGCGTTTCTCAGCCTGGCCGGGCTCAACGGTCTGTTGCTGCTACACGACTCCGTCCTGTTTGTACTGCTGCCACTATGGATGGTCTTGCGACTAGGGGCCTCGCCACTGTGGGTCTCACTGATGCTCGCACTGAACACCGGGCTCACGGTGGCGATGCAACTGGGGTTCGGCCGCGTCCGGCGGCTGACGACCGCGACGAACTCGACGTTGTTCGTCGCCGCCGGCGCCCTCGTCGCCGCCTGTTTCTGCTGTCTCACCGCTGAACGAAGCACCGGATCAACGGCAATTGCCCTCTGCGCGGTGGCAGTTGCATTACTCACCCTTGGTGAGAACCTACATAGCATCGCGGCGTGGCAGGTGTCTTTCGAACTGGCTCCGGATGCTCGCCGTAGCGAGTACCTCAGCGCATTCAACAGCGGCTCCGGCCTCCAGCGAATCGTTGGGCCGGTACTCATGACCGGTGTGGTACTCGCGCTGCCCACGACCGGCTGGCTTGTGCTGGCAAGCGTCGTTGCCGCGGCCACCGTTGGCTTCGCCACGATATCAACTGCGTCTCGGGGCAAAGACATTCACAAAGCGGCTCCGAAATGAGGCAAACGATGTCAGATCACGTGCTTGTCGTCGGTGGCGGCATGACCATGCCAGGGCTGTTGCGGTCCTTGGGCACCGATGTGCGGACGTCGGTCGTCTGCCAGCTCGCCATCGTGCCGAAACTGCGTGAGCAACATTTACATCAGCGTGTATTGGGTCTACGGGCGGAGGCGAGCGACCAGGAGTGGCTGGCGATTGCGTTAGCGGTCCATCGCCTCGACCCCATCACCAAGATCGCTACGTTCGCCGAACGGGATCAGGATCGGGCAGCCGTGATCGCTGAGGGACTCGGCCTTCCCATGCACACCAAGCAAACCATTCACTGGGTGCACCACAAGCCAAGCATGCGGGAGCGACTGTCCGCGCTCGGCATAGACGACACACCGCACGCCGTCGTCCGGTCCGTAGCCGAGCTGCGCGAGTTTGCACGGATCCATGGATTCCCGTGCATCGCCAAGCCCGCCGTCGGCGCAGGGAGTATAGGAATCCGCCGGATAGAAACCGAGGCCGATTTGGCGACGGCCTTCGATGCAGCCGGCACCACCGGCGAGTGGACCAGCGGAGGCGTGCTGGTCGAACGGCTGCACATCGGGTCGCAAGTCAGCGTGGAGGCATTTTCCGACGGAGGCGTTCACGAAATCGTGTGCGTCACCCAGAAGTACTCCGACCCGTTTGCCCACGTCGAGGTAGGCCACGTGCTGCCAGCCCAGGTGAGCGCCGACCAACTGGCAGCGATCGGCGCCTACGTCCGCTCGGTGCTGTCGGCTTTGGAGATCGGCTTCGGCCCGACCCACACCGAGTTGGTGCTGACCGAGAAGGGGCCTCGGATCATCGAGACACACACCCGGCTCGCCGGCGATTGCATCCCCCAGCTGGTCCAGGACGCTCTTGCTGTGAACCTCACCGAGTACACCGTCCGCCAGGTCCTCGGCGAACGGAACCTCCTCCACGGGCTCCGAGCCGAGCTCGCCGACGCGGCGACGCGACCACACAGGTACGAGGCAATCTGGTTCGCGTCAAGCGAGATGGACTGCACGCTCCAGTCGGTAAGCGGCCTCGAGTCGGCGCGGCTCCGCGAGGGTGTGCGCGAAGTGGAGCTGTACCGCGCTGCTGGTGCCAGGTTGGAGCCACTGCGCACGTCTGATTCACGGTTCGGACATGCTCGTGCATATGCGGATGACCCCCGAGTCGCGGTTTCGCGAGCCCGAGGGGCCTTGGACGCGACCGAGATCCGGGTGCTCCTCCCTCCCCTACGCTCAGCGGCGCCGATTTGACTGGGAGCGGTTGGGTGAGAGCGCCGCAACCGCCTATCCGCAGAGCCGCGCACAGACCTTCGCCGACCGATCGCTATCCGCGCGGCGTGTGCGACTCCCGTGGTAACTGGATCGGCCCCGAACCGTCACCATGCGCTGATGAGCACATACGCAGCCACGACCGACCTCACCACCGCGCCGCCGCAACACAGCACCACGATCCCCCACCGGCCCGCTCGAGGCGCAAGCCGTGATACAGCGCGAAGCGGAATCTTTACGCCCAGTGGAACAATGCCAAAGCACAGAGCCCGAAGAGCACCAACAGTGTGACCGGATCATGCAGCACCGAGAGCAGGTGGGAGTGGTCGGGCGCGGCCAACCAGCCGAGCGGGATCGCGACGCCGAACACAACCAGCAGCACGGGAATCGGCAGGGCCGCGGCCACGCCACCAGCGCTGAACAGCAGCCACGCTGCAGGCTCCAACGAGCTCGGTGTGCTCCGCTTCCGAGCCGGTGTCCTCTTTGTCGTCGTCGCAAGATCACCCACGCCACAACCGCGCGACACATCAGGTTCCCACATGGTGCCCCTGGATCCATCTGTGGATCACCTCGTGAGCAGTCCGCGACTCAGGCGAATTAAAACCACTAGCCCTTTATTGCGCTTATAACATACCTCGAGTATGTTTGATGTTGACAAGTTTGCCACGCGGTGCGGAGCGGTGTTGGGCTGGCTCAGAGCATGGGTCGGCCGATGATATGGAGCGCGGGGCGATGCCGCCCGGAGCGTGCCACAGCGACGGCTGGGCAGCGGTTTCGGGCGGGCCCACACTATGTGGACTATGTGGCGAACTGGTCGCTGACGTTGGATGTACCGATCCGGTCGACCACGCTCCCTTGTTGTGCTGCGCCCGGACGAGGCGTTCAGGAGACGGCCGAATGATCGAACAGTCGATCCGCGGGTCGTGTCGCGAACCCGGTTTCGGTGCAACAACACCGAAAGGCGAACAAATGATGCACACTCACCACACCGCAGTCGCCACCGTGCCGATCGAAGTCGCGTTCGACTTCATCGGCAACTACCGCAACGTCCCCACCTGGGTGTTCGGCATCTCGCGATTCGACCCGACGGGCACCCTCGACCACGGCCTCGGCGCCACCTTCGACGCCGCCATGCAGGTCGGCTTCAAAACCCTCCACTCGATCCTCACGATCACGGCCTGGGAAAGAAACCGACTGATCGCGCTCGACTCGATCGACGGCTTCGAGAACACCTCGATCTGGTGCTTCACCGCCACCGGCCTCTGCGAGACCCAACTGACCGTGGACTTCAGCTACGAACTGCCCAGCGGACTGACCGGAAAGGCCCTCGGCCGACTCCTCGAACCCTTCGCTGCCCAAGCCATCGGCCACACCGAATCCAACCTGCGGCGCCGGATCGAGGGGTTCAATGCCGACACCCGCACGACCCATACCTGGGACCCGGGCAACGCCGCTGCCGGATGAACCCACTGCCGAAGCACGTCGGTGCGCAGATCCCCGGTTCGCCGAACAGATCGCCGCCATCCTCACCGACACCGCGCTGCACGAATTGGGTGTCGAATTGCTGCTCGATCACCTCGGCACCGGACACGGACCGCTCGGGTACCTGACCCGGTACCCGATGTTCGACGGCTTCAAGATCGCCACGGCTGCGACCAGGCGCAAGGCTCCTACCTCGCCGCACCCGCCCCGCCAACACCGCCTCCGGACTGCCGCAGCACCCCCGGGCACCGGCCGGACCGGGATCTGCACCCCCGCCTGCACGCTGAGCCGTGCGGCCGGCATCGAAACGCATCTCGGGCACCGGGACCGCCGCGGCGGTCGGATGTCGATGAGTCGCCTCGTCGGCGCCGAGCGGATCACCCACATAACCCACGGAGAAGCGCACCGGGTACGACAACCACCAGGCGAACAGGCCGGTACACCGTTCCGATCAGTATCAGTGTCCATACAAGATCAACTTCGTGATCATCAGCATGAGGTGGCTAGCTTTTTGGAGAATGCGTGGGTGAGGAGCCGGATCGCTCGGATCGGCCACACGCGAAATCGATTTGCGGTTTGCTCCGGTCGCACATCGCGCTGCACGACCTCGAACAACTATCCGCGGAAAGGTCTACCGTCGAGGTAAGACTCCAGAGACGAGGCCACGGTGAGTACAACCGACAACCAGCGACGAGACGTCCTCGACGAGCACACGCTCCACATGGGCGCGGGCTTCAAAGAGCAGGACCGCCCGCACGTGCTGGAGGTGTTGTCGGCGCTCGCGCCGCACCTGGGGCGTTGGGACCCCAGCGATGTGGACGTGGAAGTCTCGGTCAAAGACCGGGGCGGCAAGGAACAGCGAGTCACGTTACGCACGACGCTCCCCGGCCTTCCGCCATTAGTGGCAGCCGCCACCGATCCGCACCTGGTTCAGGCTCTCGGCGCAGCGAAGCGTGAGCTGATCCGGCAGATCGAAGACCAGAAGTCGGCGCGGGAACCCAAAAACAACCGACAGCTCAGGAACAAGACGATCCGACATCTCGGCGCCCTTCGGACGCCGCGCGCGGATACTCCATAACCGCCGGCGTCGGCAAGCTGGTCGGCTTCACGAAGGTGCTTCGGCAACATGGCGCCGTTCTTCTTCACCGAGACGCCACGATGTCCGCACGAACGCTCGCTACTGCCCGCTTGCGACCGCACCGGCGGCCGCGAATCGAAACTCGGTGTGCACCAATTCGAAATGGTTTCGATCGAAGCTCACCGAGAATTCGGTAAACGATTACCAGGGGCACCACGGGGACGCGCCGCGGCGTAGCGTTGTGGTGACGCCTTGCGGGCTCGCCCAGCAAGTCGGCTCACCCAATCCAGGTAAAACCTTATGCACCAGCTCAGTTCACTCGATGCGCAGTTCCTCGACGCCGAGACATCCACCACCTCCACCCATGTCGGGGTCCTGAGTGTCCTCCGCCCCACCACGCCGGGCGGCAGGCTCACGGTGCAGGACCTCCGGACGCTCGCAGACGGCCGATTACACCTGGTGGGGCCACTGCGGTGGCGGCTACAGGAGGTACCCCTCGGACTCGACCGGCCCTACTGGGTGGACTCCGAGTTCCTCGACCTCGGCTATCACGTCCGGGAGGTCGCCCTGACCGGTCCCGGCACCGACGAACAGCTCGCCGAGCAGATTTCCGGTCTGGCGGCACGCCCACTGAGCCGCGACCGGCCCCTGTGGGAGTGCTATCTGGTGAACGGGCTCACCGGTGGCCGGCAGGCGATCTACACCAAGGTGCATCCCGCGGTGATTGACGGTCTGACCGCGGCGCAGGCCCTCGCGGTGCTGATGGACACCAGCCCGCGACCCCGCACGGTGCCGCACCGGCTCAGCGACGAGCAGTACCAGGCGGCCGGCGCCCTGGGGATGCTCGGCAACAGTGCCTGGCATCTCGCACTGTTGCCCGCGCGACTGATGTGGTCCTCGCTCCGGCTGGCGCCGCACCTGCCCGAGCTCGCCCGCGCCCTCACCGGCCCCGGCGCGAACCTTCTGGGCACACTCGCCCGGAGGCTGACCCCGGGCGTGCGGCGGTGGTCCGCTGACGAGCCGACGGCCGGGGCACCGACACCACCCGACACCCCGTTCAACGCCCCCGTCACCGCGCGCCGACGCTTCGCGTTCACCTCGTTGCCGCTCGGCGAGATCGAGTCGGTCAGGACCGCGTTGGGGTTCACCGTCGAAGATGTGGTGACGGCGCTGTGCACCACCGTGCTGCGTCGCTGGCTCATCGACCACGATGCCCTGCCCGACACGGCGCTTGCCGCGGCCATGCCGATCGCGGGGCACACCGACGCACAGTTCGCGGCCGCCGGCCATCAGCTCTCCCTCCTGCCCATCGCCCTTCCGATCACCGAAGCCGACCCGGCACGCCGCCTGCAAAAGGTGCACACCTCGCTCACGGCGGCACCCCAACGTTTCCGCGCCGCACCCGCCACCCTCGTCCGCGACTTCGGCGCCGCGCTGCCGCGGGCGCTGCGCGGTCTGATCTCGCGCACACCGCTGCGGGCGCTGACCATGCCCACGCCACCGGTCGACCTGATCATCTCCCACGCCGCCGGCCCTGCTCAGCCGCTGTATGCCGCGGGCATCGAGGTGACCGGGAACTATCCCGTCTCCGCCGTCAGCGACGTGGCCGGCGGCATCACCATCGCCGCCATGTCCTACGGCCGGCACCTCGATGTCGGCATCATCGCCTGCCGAAACCTCGTCCCCGATGTGTGGGATGTGACCGGGCAGCTACACCAGGCCCTCTCCGAACTGACCGCGTGCACCCGCAATGTCCGATACCTGCGCCCTGCCCGTCCCCCGGTGTCGAGGTAACCGCTCTCGTCGTCGGCGCCACCCTCTACCGACCCGAATACCTAAACCGAAGTTACGGCTTTGAGGACGGACGAACCCCCGGTTGAGCTGGGGGTTCGTTGGTTTCGGTTGTGGTTGTTCTGGCTACCTGACGGTCAGGGGGATGGTGGTGTCGAGGAGTTCGAAGGCGCGTCGTTGGGTGGGCGTGGGGATGGCGAGGGTCGCCACGATCGGTCCGTCGTCGCCGTAGCGCAGGTCGTTGCGGGTCAGGGTGGCCAGGTGGCCCATCAGGGCCTGGTAGGAGCGGGCCGGCAGGTCACCGTCGGTGGTGGTCTTGCGGGCCGCCTTGCTGTTGGCGGCGGCCGAGCGGGCCGCCGGGGCGACGGGATCGTCCCGGTGCGGCGGGTGTTCGTCGGTGTAGGTCAGCGGCGCCCACGCCTGGCGCAGGTGCCAGGTGAGGTAGGCGGCGAGCATGCAGATCAGCACGTGCGCCTTGACCCGGTCGGTGAGGCGGTGGTGGATCGGGCGCAGGTCGATGTCGATGGCCTTGAGGGACCGGAAGTCGCGTTCGACGCGGGAGAGGTTCTTGTAGGCGTCGATCACGGCGGCGGTGCCGAGTTCGTCGGCGCTGGCGGTGGTGCGCAGGGTGTAGATCCCGTCGAGGGCGGCCTCGGCGTCGATCCGCTCCCGGTCCCGGGTCACCGTCAGCGAGGTGTCGGCGATGTCGAGGTGGAAGTGTTTGCCCACCTTGTATTTTCCCAGCACCTTCCCGACCCGTAGGCCGATCTTCCCGGCCCCGGACAACCGGCCCGCGGTCACCG
>RRBB01000187.1:0-20876 GCA_006543605.1 Rhodococcus sp. WS4 | reverse complement strand
ACGGCAATCTTTGGTCGCTCGAGTTCTCCGCCATGAGTGTCATCGCGCTTCGCGACGCGCAGAGCTCAGCAGCCGACCTCGTCCCGTGACGAAATCATGCTCTCCCGACGTACCTGCAGGTGCCTGAGCGCGTCGCGGCTCCGCACAACGCGCTCGGAGAGGTTCCCATCGCGTTTATCGTCGCAGCACATGACACCGGCATTGATGAGGGCGATCTGCGGAGTCGCTGTGCGGCGGCGTCGTCCTACTTCAAAGTCCCCGCTGAATTTCATTGCCCTACCAGAGATTCCACGCACCGGATCGGGGAAGATCCAACGCCACCGGCTGCACCGTCCAAAATCAGTCGTCGCCGAATAGTCCCGTTCATTGCGGACATCCGCGTTGCCGTTAGAGCGGTCCGCAGCCAGTGCTGTGAGACGCCGTAGAAGGGAAACACACGCACTATGAAGATTCGCGGAGCCGTTCTCGAGGCGAGCGGCCGGCCACGGCCGTACGCGGACTCCACACCGATCTCGATCACCGAGCTCGAACTCGATCCGCCGGGACCCGGCGAGGTCCTCGTCCGGATCGAAGCGGCCGGAATTTGCCACTCCGACCTGTCCGTCGTCGACGGCAACCGTCCGCGGCCGATCCCCATGCTGCTCGGCCACGAGGCGGCAGGCCGGGTCGAACAGCTCGGCGACGGTGTATCCGATTTGGTCGTCGGGCAGCGCGTCGTCATGGCCTTCCTGCCGCGCTGCAACAATTGCGCCGAATGCCGAACCGACGGCAAACTGCCCTGCTCCCCAGGCAGCGCAGCGAACAACGCGGGCACCCTCCTCGGCGGCGGTATCCGCCTGCACCGCGACGACACTGACATCAAACATCACCTCGGCGTCTCCGGTTTCGCCACGCACGCTGTCGTCGACCAGCATTCGGTCGTACCCGTCGGAGACGACGTCCCACCCGACATCGCCGCCGTACTCGGGTGCGCCGTCCTCACCGGTGGCGGCGCGGTCATCAACGCCGGCCGCCCGACCCCGGGCCAAGCGGTCATGGTCGTCGGGCTCGGTGGTGTCGGCATGGCGGCGCTGATCACCGCGCTATCCCTCGGGGAGGGCGAGGTGATCGGCGTCGACTCCAATCCCGACAAGCTCACCCAGGCAACAAAGTTGGGTGCGTCCGCGACCTACACCCCCCAAGATGTCACCGAGCTGAACATCCAGGCGCCCATAGTCATCGAGGCGGCAGGGCACCCACGCGCCTTCGAGACCGCCCTCGCCGCCACCGCCCCCGGCGGCACCACCGTCACCGTCGGCCTCCCGGCCCCGGACGCCCGGTCGTCGATCTCGCCGCTCGCTCTGGTGGCCGGCGCGCGGACCATCATCGGCAGCTACCTCGGCTCCGCGGTACCGTCCCGCGACATTCCAGTCTTTGCGCAGCTGTGGCGCGACGGAAAACTCCCGGTCGAGAAGCTGATCTCGTCCCGGATCGCGCTGTCGGGCATCAACTCCGCCATGGACCAACTCGCCGACGGCAACGCCATCCGGCAAGTCATCATCTTCGACGAGAAGTGAGGAAGCCTTGACCAGCACCCAGACCTCCCAGCAGGCGCTACTCGAATCGGTCCCGACCGGACTGTACATCGGAGGGCGGTGGCGCCCGTCCGAGACGGGGAACACCTTCCCGGTGCACGATCCGGCGACCGGTCGAGAACTCGCCGTCGTGGCCGACGCCACTATCGCCGACGGAGCCGCCGCCCTCGACGCCGCGGCCACCGCTCAGAAGGCCTGGTCACGAACAGCTCCCCGCGAGCGCGCCGAACTACTGCGCGCAGCGTTCGACGCCGTGATCGCCCGATCGGACGACTTCGCGATGCTGATGACCCTGGAAATGGGCAAACCGCTCGCCGAGGCGCGCGGCGAGGTGACCTACGGCGCCGAGTTCCTCCGGTGGTTCTCCGAGGAGGCCGTCCGCGTGTCGGGCCGATACTCGGCGGCACCGGACGGGAAGACCCGGCTGCTGGTCCACAAGCGTCCCGTGGGCCCCTGCCTGTTCATCACCCCGTGGAACTTCCCGTTGGCCATGGCGACCCGCAAGATCGCTCCCGCGATCGCCGCGGGCTGCACGATGGTCGTCAAGCCCGCCACGCTCACGCCCCTGACCACCCTGCTGTTCGCGCAGGTCCTCGAAGGGGTCGGGCTGCCGGCCGGCGTGCTGAACGTCATTCCTACCTCGCGCGCCGGAGCGGTCACCGGCCCGCTCATCGCCGATCCCCGGCTGCGAAAGCTCTCGTTCACCGGATCGACCGAGGTCGGTCGGCGGCTGCTCGCGGACTCGGCGGAGCAGGTGCTGCGGACCTCCATGGAGCTCGGCGGCAACGCGCCCTTCCTCGTGTTCGCCGACGCCGACATCGACGCAGCTGTCGACGGCGCCATGGTCGCCAAGCTGCGCAACATGGGGGAGGCCTGCACGGCGGCGAATCGGTTCATCGTGCACGAGTCCGTCGCGGAGGAGTTCGCGACCAAGCTCGCCGACAAGATGGCACGCCTGGTCGTCGGACCCGGTATCGAGGCGGATTCCCAGCTCGGCCCGCTGATCGACGAGGAGTCCCGGGCCAAGGTTCACGACCTGGTCCAGGACGCCGTCGCACACGGCGCCGCGATCGTCACCGGCGGTCGGCCGGTGCCGGGCGACGGCTACTTCTACTCCCCGACGGTGCTGACCGGCGTCACAACCGATGCGCGCATCCTCCGCGAAGAGGTCTTCGGACCCGTGGCCCCGATCACGACCTTCCAGGACGAGGAGCACGCCGTCCAGGTCGCCAACGACACCGAATACGGACTCGTCGCCTACGTTTACACCCGCGATACCGCGCGCACCCTCCGCATGAGCGAGGAACTCGAATCCGGGATGCTGGGAATCAACGTCGGCGTCGTGTCCAACCCGGCCGCACCCTTCGGCGGGGTCAAACAGTCGGGTCTCGGCCGCGAGGGCGGCTTCGAAGGAATCGACGAATACCTCGACATTCGGTACGTCGGGCTCGCAGACCCCTATGCGTGACCCGGCACGCACCAGGAATCAGGTCGCTGCCACTGAGCGGTCATCGCGCGGCGGCCGGCTTCGGTGATTCGCCGCAGGCTTGGTCAGGTCCGGTTGCTCAGTGCGGCAAGGGGGGAGCGAAGGCCCTCGTCGTCTAGGTACTCGATCAGTGCTTTCGCGAGAATTGCAGGGTCGGCGTCGAGGCGCCGGAAGCTGCGGGTGACCTTCGCGGCGGTCACCGGCACTCGTTCCGCCGGCTTACGGCCGCTGTCAGTGGGAGACGAATCTGGTTCAACACCTTGATGTTACGCTCGCGCTCGGAGTTCCAGGCCTAAACTTTCTCCTCTGGTGGGATTGCGCGAGCGAGCGGGCGGTGCGAATGGCGAGTTCGCCGCTACGTAAGGGCGGTGTGGAGTTCGTGGGTAAGTTGTAGCAGGGCGCGTCGCTGGGAGATCCAGCCTTGGACTTCGCGAGTTTCACGGCGGCCTTCTCGGCGGTTCCGCACTCGCAGATCAGGAGTTCGACGGCCTTTGCCTCATCGATGACGTCGAAGTCGCGGCGGCCGACGTTCTCGATGACCGCCGCGGCGAGTAGGGTCTCCCAGTCCTTGGCGACCTCGTCCTTGACCTGACACTTGATGGAGATCCTTGGTGACAAGGCTTTGGAAGATCGCTGTTCAATCGCTTTCTACGCAACACACTTTGATTCCCCCACCCGTCCGCAACTCTTGCGGACCGACATGACCGGAGAAATGCAGATGAGCGCTGAGGCAGTCGATGTACGCGAAAGTCCTACCGTGAAAGATTTCACGGTGCGCCGTGCGGCTACCACACGGTGGTCCGACAACGACATGTACGGTCACCTGAACAATGCCGTGTATTACCAGCTCTTCGATGCGGCGATCAACGGCTGGATCATCGAGCACTCCGGCCTCAACCCGGTCGCGGCTCCGGCCGTAGGCGTCGTCGCCGAGTCCGGATGCCGGTATTTCGAGCAGCTGCAGTTCCCGCAGGCCCTGGAGGTGGGAATCCGTGTCGCCAGGCTGGGCCGCACCAGCGTCACCTATGACCTCGGGCTCTTTCCTGCCGGGCTCCCCGAGACGGCGGCGGTCGCCGCGCGGGGCCGGTGGGTGCACGTCTATGTCGACCGTGACACCAGGCGCCCGGTGCCGATCCCTGACGTGCTGCGGCGGCTGTTCGAATCGGCCACCGGATAGCCGCGGCGATCCCAGGGATGGTTTCGCGGCCACGGCATTGCTCTCCCTCGGCATCGACATCGCCCGCTGGTATCGGGGCGAGGGCCAGTGGAGCCCGGAAGGCATCGCCAACCACGACGCCGAAATCGCCCTGCGCATCGTCGGTGCCTAGTGGCACGCGGTGCGGCCGGGCCTCGAGCTCGGCGCGGCCTGCGGGGCACGCCGTGGTGATCTTCGGTCGAACGGCCTACGCTGGCTCTTCACGACAAGCGCAACCTGCCCTCACCGCTACACGCAGAGGAGCTGATCGCACATGGCGGGGACTGTGGAGGCCACGTCAGACTGGTCTGCCACTTCAGTGAGCCGCGTTGTCGACGCGATAACCCGGGGGTAACGTGTCCGGCACCTGGTCGTTGCTCAGGTGGTGCGAGTGGAGTGTGTCATGGCAGTACGGTCTGGGAATGGACCGTCCGGTGTTCCAGCGGAGCTGACCAGTTTCGTCGGCCGCCGGACGGAGGCTGCTGAGGTACGGACACTCCTATCGACTGCGCGGCTGGTGACTCTCGCCGGCGTAGGCGGCGTCGGGAAGACGCGGCTAGCGCTGCGGGTGGCAAGCGACGTCCGCCGCGCCTTCCCCGACGGGGTCTGCCTGGTCGAACTGGCAGCCTTGAAGGATGCGGCCCTGTTGCCACACACCGTGGTGAACGCACTCGAGTTGCTGGAGCAGTCCACGAGGCCTCCCACAACCGTCCTGGCGGACCATCTACGCGGTCGGCAGATGCTCCTGATCATCGACAATTGTGAGCACTTGCTGCAGGCTGTCGCTGACCTCGCTGAGCTTCTGCTCAAGATGGCACCGGAACTGAAGATCCTCGCTACCAGCCGGCAAGCCCTCCGGATCACCGGCGAGCACATCTATCTTGTCCCACCTCTCCCAGTCCCAGACCCGAGAGCTCCGCACACACCTGGCATGGCTACCGGCTTTCCGGCAGTTTCTCTGTTCGCCGACCGAGCCTCGTCGGCAGTGCCCGGCTTCACCATCAGTCCTGCCAATGAAGCGGCAGTCATTCGCCTCTGTCACAGGCTGGAAGGCATCCCGCTCGCGATCGAGCTGGCCGCCGTCCGACTGCGCGTGCTGGATGTCTCGGACCTTGCAAATCGGCTCGACAGCAGGTTCGAGTTACTTCTTTCGGGGAGCAGGAGTGCACCGAAACGGCACCAGACCTTAAAGGCACTAATCGACTGGAGCTACGACCTCTGTGCCGTGCGCGAGCAGGAATTGTGGGCGCGTGCCGCAGTCTTCGCAAACGGCTTCGGACTCAGTGCCCTCGAAGCCGTCTGTGCGGACGAACAAATTCCCCCCGAGACCATTCTCGACACGGTTGCCGAGTTGACCGAAAAGTCAATCTTCGTGCGCGAGGAGCATGGGGGACGCGTCCGTTTCCGCATGCTCGAGACCATTCGAGAGTACGGGCAGGCTCGGTTACGTGAGAGCGGATCCGAACCGGTGTTTCGCCGCCGCCATAGGGACTGGTGCCTCCAGCTGGTGGAGCAAGCCGCCACCGAATGGTTCGGCCCACTACAGGAGGACTGGGCGAGTGTTCTTCAGGACGAGCACGCGAATCTGCGTGGCGCACTCGAATACTCCCTCACGGAGCCAGGCGAGATCGGCGTCGCCCTTCGCATGGCTGGTCTTCCTTGGTTCATGTGGCTCGCTCTCGGATTCATGACTGAGGGTCGCCACTGGATCGAACGGGCCCTTCAAGCAGACAAGACGCCCAGCCACGAGCGCGCCTGGGCCTTAGCGACCTGCGGTTACATCACAATCCTCCAAGGGGATACGGAAGCCCAAGCAGCGCTTCTCGCGGAAGCCCATCGGCTTGCCGTCGAACTCGACGACGATGCCGCTCGCGCCTACGCGACGCACTTGCTCGGAATGCAGGGCAACTTCAGTGGCGAGCTCGCAGCCGGGATTCCGCTATTCGTCGAAGCCCTGGAACGCTACTCCGCCGTCAACGTACCCCAGGACTACCCCAATTCACTTCGCATTCCACTGGCCATCACGTACTTGCTGCTGGGCGAGTTGGACAAGGGCTCGGCCGTGGTCGACGAACTCGAGCGGCTGTGCGACGTAGCCGGCGAACGCTGGCTCCTCTCGTATGCGAAATGTGTCCGCGCCTTCCTCGACCTACTGAGTGGCCGCCTAACGGAAGCAGAGACACTTCTGCTTGATGCACTGAGAGTCCGGCGGCCCATCCACGACATCTTTTGGCGTGCGATGGCTTTGGACTTCCTTGGTTGGGTCACCGTCGCGAAGGGCGATTGCAAACGCGCAGCAGTGATTCTGGGCGGCGCCGACACGCTCTGGCAGACTATCGGTGCGCCGTTATTCGGATCAATCCAACTCCAGGCTCGGCGCCGACAATTCGAGGCTACCGCAAGAAAGGCCATCGGCGACGACGCGTTCGACAGTGCCTTCAAGCGTGGACACGGCCTAGACGGAAACGCTGCGGTGGCATTCGCCTTGGGCGAACCCCTCCGCGAGCGGCAACGGGCCGGCGCAGGTCGCTCCGAAGCGGAGCCAGACCCCAGCGAGCTTACCCGGCGCCAGCGTGAGGTTGCCGAACTGGTGACGGACGGATTGACAAACGGTGAGATCGCCTCACGGCTCTTCATTTCGCCGCGTACAGCCGAAGGACATGTAGAAAACATCCTGACCAAGTTGGGCTTCACGTCCCGTGCGCAGATCGTGAACTGGGTCGCAGCACAGCGATTCGCATCGATCAACGACACCCGCTAGCTGCTCGCGTGACCGCCCGCTGAAATGGCACCGGCATCGGGGGCGCGACGAGCGCACGCACTTAATACTGCAACGACAGTTTGTGATGTCGATGTTTGTAGTGGCTGGCGCGCGCGCCGGCCTGGCTGGCGCGGCGCCAGTTCGACCAGTGCCAGACATGCACGAGGGCGTGTTCGACCGGACAGGCGGCGCGGCCCAAACAATCGCCGTATCTCGTTGACTGTCAGAGGTATTAGATCTCGGGCACCGACTGGAGATCCCCCTTTTGAGCGCCGCGGCACAGGATCGTCAGGAAGGCAGCCGCGGCCATCGACAAAGTGATGTGCCGGTACCAGGCCGGGTACCCACGCATCTGGTAGTGGTCGAGTCCGGTCTCGTTCTTGGTGGTTCGGAAGCACTCCTCGATCGCCCAGAACGCGGTGAACCCCGCTGACCACTCCAGCACCTCTGACTGCACATTGGATCAATTACCACAACGGTCCCGGTCGCAAACTGTCGTTGCAGTACTAAATACCGAGCCGCCGCACCCGTCCCGTCGTCGTTCTCGGCGGACCATGACCCGTTGCTCCAGCACAGCAGCACCAGCACCGCCTCGCGGCCGTGGCGACGATGGGCCTCTCAACAGGTACCTACCTAGGTATATACCCGCGTGTGCCGCAGCAGGCCCAGCGGGCATGCTCGAGCCCAGAGCGCAATGTGGTTTTGCACACTTTTCCGCCCGCCTGATAGAAGGAGCACACCAATGCCGCTGTGGCAGTTGTTCACCCCGGAGAACGCCTACACCTTTGAAGAATAGGCCGATATGGCCGAGAAGATCGTCGACCTCTACTCGTCTGACTTCTCGCAGGAGAACTTCGGCTTCGTGCTGCCGAAGTTCTACACCTCGGTGATCTTCCACGAGATCAAGGCCGAGTCGTTTTTCGTCGGCGGGGAGTCGCGCGACCAGTTCGTCCAGATCGAGGTCGTCCACATCGCCCGTACGGTCGAGACGTCCGCCGCCAAGTTGGGCATTACGCCCGAGGAGACCCTCCGGCGGTACTTCGAGCAGATGGACAATGTGCTGAAGCCGTACATCGCGGACCGGGGGTACGAGGTGGAGTTCCACGCCGAGCCCGCCGTTCGAGACGTGGCGGATCGACGGAATGGTCCCGCCGGAGCCGTGGTCCGAGGACGAACTGCGCTGGGCCAAGGACAACAGGAGCTCGCCGTACGTCACTGCCTGACGGCCGCACTGTAATCCGAATCACGGTGGGATCGGCGTCGAAAACGGCTGGTCGAAGGTGGGACGAGCCGCACGCGCACTGACCCGCATGGCGGCATATTCGGATGTCCCACTCGGCGCCGCCGTTCGCGAGCCCTGCGCGACTTCTGGCTCGCCGCGCCACCGGCCGCGGCGATGATCACGCTGTCCAGGCTCGTCCACTTCCTGCCGCGCGAACGCCGCGCCGTGCCAACCGTCGCGGTCATTCTCCATCATTCGCTATGACAGCGATTACCTTTGCTATCCAATGAGTTAGGAGTCACTCTTATGACAACAACTGGAGCCGACCGTAGTGCGGTCACGGCACTGGTAGGGGGAGACTTGTCCCCCTACGCCCCGAACCCCACGGACTTCAAGTCCTGGAAGTTCCTCGCTTGGATGGGGCCGGTGTTCGTGGCAGCGTTTGTCCTGTTGTTCGGCGTGCTGGCCGGCAACCTCCCACCTTTCCCGGCGAGCGCCGACCCGGAGGCCGTGTGGCAGAACTACGCCGACAACCGGCTGCGGATTATGATCGGCCTTTCGCTCCTCATGACGTTCGCGGCCTGTTACATCATGTGGAGCGTGGCGGTCGCTAAGGTCATGGAGCGCATCGAAGGCGCAGGTGGTATGTGGTCGCAGATCGAGCGCCTGGGTGCCACGATCACCTTTGCACCGCCCTTGCTCGCCTTGGTGTTGTGGATTGGCGCCGCCCATGAGATCCACAACATCGACCCCGGTACGGCACATCTGCTCTACTGGATGGGTTGGTCTAGCGTCGACCTGGCGTACTTCGTCACCTCGTTGCAGATCATCGCCGTCACCATCGTGTTCATGCGGGACCGGCGCGAGAACAAGCTCGTCCCCGCGGCCGTGAACTGGTGGGGTTGGGTTACCGTGGCCGCGTTCTTCCTGGTCCTCGCGATCCCCTACGTGAACACCGGTCCGCTCGCCTTCGACGGCGTGCTTAGTTTCTGGATCGCGTACGGCACCTGGTTCATCTGGATCTCGCTCGTGTCGTATTTCATCATCAAGGCCATCGACAGGCTCGAGGCCGAGGACGCCGCCGCAGCACAGGTCTCCGTCCGGTCATGACGTCCGATCGGGTAGCGTCTCGCCGTAGCGAGATGCCTCGCCGTAGCGAGGCGGTCAGCACCGCTGACCGCCCGACGAAGCCCAGGCGCCTTCCCGGAGTGGATGGCGTCTGGGTCTTCATCGGAGCCGATTCGGCTATCTTCGCCATACTCTTCATGAGCTTCATGAAAGACCGGCTCACAGCACCGGGCCTGTTCGAGGCTTCGAGCGCCACGCTGAACTACAACCTCGGCGGCCTCGACACCCTGATACTGCTGACCAGCTCCTGGTTGGTCGCGCTGGCCGTGCAGGCGGCCAAGCGGGGCGAGCTCGCGAGGTCGCCCCGGTTCCTGCTCGGTGGGGTGCTGACGGGATGCGCGTTCGTGGTGTCCAAGTCGACGGAGTACTCAGAGAAGTTCGTGGCTGGGATCACGCCGGCCACGGATGCCTTCTACATGTGGTACTTCACGCTGACCGGCATGCACCTCGTGCACGTGCTGGTCGGAATCGGCTTGCTCACGTATCTCTGGATCAAGGGGCGCCGAAAGAAAGTCAACATCAAGGAGACCGAATGTGTAGCGTCCTACTGGCACCTCGTGGACCTGCTATGGATCGTGCTGTTCCCCTTACTGTATCTACTGCCGGGGTAGGGCCATGTTGGTGATGCGTCAGCGGGCGACAGCAGTCTGGGCACTGTTGATGGCAGCTACCTGCGCCTCCACGTGGCTGTTGTCGAAGGATGCCTTCAGTCCGACCATCGCTGTCGTCGGCATTTTCCTGATCGCTGCCGTGAAAGTCCGGTTCGTGATGCTGGACTTCATGGAGCTGCGACATGCGCCGCTGCCGGTACGGATCGCGTTCGAGGGATGGATCGTGCTGGTGACGTGTCTGATCCTCGGGTTCTGGTTCGCCACCCCGGCGATCACCGGCTGACAACGCATCCACCGTCTGTCCCACGGCTCGCGGCCGCAGGGCGACGTCTCCTCGCCAACCGACTCCTTCGCAGCTTCTTCAGGCGCCTGCGAAGGAGTCGGTTCGCGCCGGAGACATGTTGCAGTGCTCCGGATTTCACGCCATCGGGCGCTGACGTGCCGATCCCGACGGGTTGAGCCCGCGGACCTCGGCCTCGTCGGGACCCGGTCGCGGCGGATGCGGGGACGACAAGCCCTTCCCGTGATAGAGAGCGCTTGCTATAGTACGATGATGACCACTTCCCCCCTGCCTCGAATCCGTCAAGCCGTACTTGTTGCACGTGACCGCGAATCTGCCGTCAAGGCGCTGCGGGCTCAGCTCCCACTCGGTGACCCGTTCAACGATCCCGAGGTCGAACAGTTCGGAGTCCGCAACGCAGTCATGCCGCTCGGTGACACGTTCGTCGAGGTGATCGCGCCGTTCGAGGAGGGGACCGCGGCCGGCCGCCATCTCGATCGGCTCGGCGGTGACGGCGCCTACATGGTCATGTTCCAGGTCGACGACATCGCCGCCGCCCGCACACGAATCGACCAGCTCGGCTTGCGCACCGTCTACGACCTGGAACGCGACGGCGACACCGACATTCATCTCCATCCCGGCGACGTGCCGGGCGCGATCGTGGCGATCGACTCGATGAAGTTGCCGGAGTCGTGGCGCTGGGCCGGCCCGAAATGGATCGCAACGGCACCGGCCGAGCTCGGTCCGGGCCGCGTGACCGGAGCGACGGTGACCGCCCGCGAGCCCGCTGCGCTGGCGAAGACATGGGCAGCCGTCCTCGGCGTGGACGCCGATGGTGACCGGATCGCGCTCGACGGCGGCGAGCTCCGCTTCGTCCAGGGCGAGCGCGACGGGATCGCCGCCTTCCACATCGCCGGAGTAACTGCCGACACCTCAATCGGCGACTTCCGCTTCGTGTACGTGTGAACCCGGCCGCGCGCAATCGCCGTCGGCCACCCGTTCGGCAGGACCGGAGCCCGCATTGCCACCACGCTCATCAATTCCATGCAGTGGCACGACAAGCGCTTCGGCGTCGAATCCATGTGTGCCGGTAACGGTATGGGCATGGCCATGGTCATCGAACGTCTGAAGTAAGAGGAACTGACATGAACAACCGTTTCGAGGGTAAGACCGCGATCGTCACCGGAGCGAGCCGCGGTATCGGCCTCGCCATCGCCGAGCGGCTGGTCGCCGACGGCGCCCGCGTCGTCATCACGGCGCGAAAGAAAGAGGCCCTGGACGAGGCCGTGACCCACCTCGGCGGTCCGGATGTCGCGCTCGCCGTCGCGGGCCGCGCCGACGACGCGGATCACCAGGGCGACGCGGTGCGGCAGGCGGTCGAGACCTTCGGCAGCATCGACTTCCTGGTCAACAACACCGGGATCAACCCCGTCTACGGTTCGCTCGTCGACCTCGACCTGGCGGCTGCTCGCAAGATCGTCGAGGTCAACTGCATCGCCGCGGTCTCCTGGGTCCAGCAGGTGCACAAGGCCTGGATGAAGGACAACGGCGGCGCGATCGTCAACGTGTCGTCGCTCTCCAGTATTCGTACGGCGCCCGGGATCGGGTTCTACGGCGCCAGCAAAGCCATGCTGAACTCGCTCACCGAGTTGATGGCAGTCGAACTCGGCCCGGACATCCGGATCAACGGGGTCGCTCCGGCGGTCGTGAAGACGCGGTTCGCCACGAAGCTGTACGAGGGCCGCGAAGACGCGGTCACCGCGGCGTACCCTCTCAAGCGGCTCGGCGTACCGGAGGACATCGGCAGCGTCGTCTCCTTCCTGCTCTCTGACGATGCCGCATGGGTCACCGGACAAACCGTCGTCGTCGATGGCGGCGTCAGCCTCCAGAGCATGGGTGAGTGAGCCGGTGCGAGAAATCGATGCGGTCCTCTTCGACTACGGCGGCGTGCTCACCAGTCCGGTAAAGCACTCGATCACCGGCTGGCTGGCAGCGGACGGAATCGAGCCCGAGTCGTTCTCACGTACGTTGCGCGCCTGGATGTCCCGTGATGCCGCAGACGGTACGCCGGTCCATCGGCTGGAGACCGGTGCGCTCCCGGTCGCGGCTTTCGAGACGTTGCTCGCGGCAGAGTTGCAGACCACCGACGGGCGCGTAGCCACGCCGGACGGGATGCTCAGCCGGCTCTTCGCCGGCGTGCAGGCCGACTCGGCAATGTTCGAACTGGTCGAAGACCTGCGCGAAACCGGTCTCGAGGTCGGCCTTCTCTCCAACAGTTGGGGCAACACCTACCCACGCGCACGAATCGACGAACTGTTCGATCCGGTCGTGATCTCCTGCGAGGTGGGACTTCGCAAACCCCACGCCGCCATCTACGAACTGGCCGTCGACAAACTCGGCGTACCCGCCGACCGGGTGCTCTTCATCGACGACGCCGAGCCCAACGTGGTCGGTGCGCGGGCAGCCGGCCTCCAATCCTTGCTGCACATCGACCACGCGTCGACGCGCGCCGCCCTGGCCGAACTGGTGCCAGGCCTCAATTCCCACCCCACAGGAGTCACCGCATGACCACACCCACCACGACTCGGACCGCCATCGTGACCGGAGCCGCCCGCGGCATCGGAGCCGGTGTCGCGAAGCGCCTCGCCGCAGACGGCCTCGCCGTTGCCGTCCTCGACCTCGACGAGACAGCCTGTAAATCAGTTGTGGCGGAGATCGAGACGGCCGGGGGCCGGGCACTTGCGGTCGGCGTCGACATCGCCGACGAGGCGGCGGTGCAGGCCGCGGTCACGAGAGTCGCCGACGAGCTGGGCGAACCGACCGTCCTGGTCAACAACGCCGGCATCCTCCGCGACAACCTACTCTTCAAGATGACCACCACCGACTGGGACGCGGTGATGAACGTCCACCTGCGTGGCACTTTCCTCATGACCCGTGCCGTGCAGAATTACATGACCAAGGCGAACTGGGGTCGCGTGGTCAACCTGTCGAGCACCTCCGCGCTCGGTAACCGGGGCCAGGCCAACTACGCCGCGGCGAAAGCCGGGATCCAGGGCTTCACCAAGACGGTGGCCATCGAGCTCGGCAAGTTCGGCGTGACCGCGAACGCCATTGCGCCAGGGTTCATCGAGACCGAGATGACCAAGGCCACCGCGGAGCGGATGGGCGTGCCGTTCGACGACTTCAGGGCCTTCTTGGTCAAGGAGATCCCGGTCGGGCGCGCCGGCCAGCCTGCCGACGTCGCGCACGCGGTCTCGTTCTTCGCCAGCGAGGGCGCCGGCTTCGTGTCCGGTCAGGTGCTTTACCTCGCGGGCGGACCGAAGTCATGAGGGTCTTCGACGGCATCGCCGACCTCGAGAAGGCCGTGGGCACGCACCTCGGTCACTCCGAGTGGCACACGGTCAACCAGGACCAGATCGACGCCTTCGCGGCGGCGACGGGCGACCACCAATGGATCCACGTCGACCCGGCGAAGGCGGCCGAGGGGCCGTTCGGATCGACCGTCGCCCACGGCTTCCTCACGCTGAGCCTGGTGCCGATGCTCACCTGGCAGGTGTACAAGGTCGAGGGCGTCACGATGAGCGTCAACTACGGCGCCGACAAGCTCCGCTTCCCCTCGCCGGTGCCGGTCGGCTCCCGCGTCCGGGCGGGCGTGGAGCTGACCTCGGTCACGCCGAACAAGCTGGGCTACCAGGTCGCCACCCGGGTGACGATGGAACGGGACGGCAGCGACAAGCCGGCCTGCGTCGTCGACATGCTCGCGGTCGTGGTGCCGTGATGGCAACCGCACAAACGCCCCTCGGCCTCGATCTCGACGTCCTCGGCGCGTGGTTCGCGTCCGAGATCCCGGGCTCCGGCAGCGAGCTGCAAGCGACCCTGATCGCCGGCGGCAGGTCCAATCTGACCTACATCGTGACCGACGGCCGGCAGGAATGGATCGTCCGTCGGCCACCGCTCGGTCACGTGCTCGCGACCGCCCACGACATGAACCGCGAGTACCGGGTCATGTCGGCGCTCCAGAACACCGGGGTACCGGTCCCACGGACCTTCGCGTTGTGCACCGATCCTGCGGTGCTGGGCGCGGACTTCTATGTCATGGAGCGATGCGCCGGTACGCCGTACCGCACCGCGTCCGAACTCGAACTGCTCGGCACCGAGCGGACTCGCACGATCTCCGAACGTCTCGTGGACACGCTCGCCGCGCTGCACGCAGTCGAGCCGACGTCGGTCGGGCTCGGTGACTTCGGGCGCCCGCAGGGCTTCCTCGGCCGCCAGGTCGCCCGCTGGAAGAAGCAGCTCGACGCGTCCTACACCCGTGACCTGCCCGCCGCCGACGAGCTCTATCGCAGACTCGCGGAGTCGGTGCCGAACGAGTCCGCTGCGGGCATCGTGCACGGCGACTTCCGGCTCGACAACGTCCTGGTAGACAACTCCGATCAGGTGGCCGCCGTCCTCGACTGGGAGATGGCCACGCTCGGTGACCCGCTGACAGATCTGGCGTTGATGCTCGTCTACTTCCGACTCGATCCAGACGCCGGCAGCGACTCGGCGGGCAATGTGTCGACTGCGCCCGGGTTCCTCGACGAGCGCGCGGTGATCGAGCGGTACTCGCGCGGCAGCGACCGCGACCTCTCCGGGTTCGGCTTCTACCTCGGCCTCGCGGCCTTCAAGCTCGCCGCGATCACGGAGGGCATCAACTACCGCCACCTCCATGGCCAGACCGTCGGCGGCGGCTTCGACGGGATCGGCGAATCGGTCCACCTGCTGCTCGACGCAGGCCTCAACGCACTGAAGGAGAACACCTGATGCGCTTCCAGGAGCTCGAGCACCGCTTGACGTGGGAACACCCGACGCACCTGTACCTGAAGAAGGCGAAGGCAGACCAGGTCGCGTTCGGCACCGCGGGCGGACACCGCGCCGCGCTCGCCGGCCTCGTCGACCTCACGGTGGAGGAGACGCGATGATTGTCGGAGTGCTGAAGGAGGCGCGTGCCGGGGAGACTCGGGTTGCGGCAACGCCGACGACCGTCGCCGCGCTGCAGAAGCTCGGTTACCAGGTGGTGGTCGAGCCCGGCGCCGGCGAACCTGCCGGCTTCACCGACGGCGCGTACGCCGAGGCGGGCGCCGAGCTGAGGGATCCGCTCACGGCCGACGTGGTCATCGGGCTGAACCCACCGACGCTCGCGCAGCGGGACCGGTTGCAGCCGGGAGCCACGCTGATCGCGATGCTCAACCCGCGGCTCGACGACGGAATCGTCGCGGACCTGGCGCAGCGCCCGATCACGGCGCTGTCGATGGACGCCGTGCCGCGGATCTCACGCGCACAGTCGATGGACGTGCTGTCCTCGATGGCGAACGTCGCGGGCTACCGTGCGGTGGTGGAGGCCGCCCACGAGTTCGGCCGGATGTTCACCGGGCAGGTCACCGCGGCCGGCAAGATCCCGCCCGCTCGGGTCTTCGTTGTCGGAGCGGGCGTCGCCGGACTCGCCGCGATCGGTGCGGCGTCCGCCATGGGCGCGATCGTGCGTGCTTTCGACGTGCGCCCGGAAGTGGCCGAGCAGGTCGCGTCGATGGGCGCGGAGTTCGTCGAGATCGACTTCGAGGCCGAGGTCAGCGCCGACGGTTACGCCAAGGAGATGACCGCCGAGCAGGAGATCGCCACCGCGGCGATGTACGACGAGGAGGCGCGTGCGGCCGACATCGTCATCACCACCGCGCTGATCCCGGGTCGCCCCGCCCCGAAGCTGATCACCGAGGAGACCATCGCCGCCATGCGCAACGGCTCGGTGATCGTCGACATGGCTGCGGCCAACGGCGGCAACGCCGCATTGACGAAGACCGATGAGCGCATCGTCAGCGACAACGGCGTCCGAATCCTCGGCTACACCGATTTGGCAGGCCGGCTCGCCGCCCAGGCGTCACAGTTGTATGGCACCAACATCGTCAACCTGCTCAAGCTGCTCACGCCCGGCAAGGACGGGGAGCTCGTCCTCGACTTCGATGACGTCGTGCAGCGTGGCATCACCGTCGTGCGGGACGGCGAGTCGACCTGGCCGCCACCGCCCGTGCAGGTTTCGGCCGCACCCCGCACGCCCGCCGTGGCAACTGTCCCCGCCGCCGAACCGAAGGAGCCGATGAGCCCGGGCAAGCGGCTCTGCGTCGTCGGGGCGGTGGCTGCGGTCCTGTTCCTGCTGATCGGCGTCGCACCCGCGCAGCTCCAGCTGAACCTGACTGTGTTCGCGCTGGCGATCGTGATCGGCTACTACGTGATCGGGCACGTGCACCACGCGTTGCACACCCCGCTCATGTCGGTGACCAATGCGATCTCCGGGATCATCGTCGTCGGCGCTCTGCTGCAGATCGGCAAGGGCGACACCGCGATCACGGTGATCTCGTTCGTAGCAGTCCTGTTGGCCTGCATCAACATCTTCGGCGGGTTCGCGGTCACGCGTCGCATGCTCGCCATGTTCTCCAGGAGCTGACCGGCATGGACATACCTTCTGCATCCGTGGCGGCCTTCCTCGTCGCCGCCCTCCTCTTCGTGCTCACGCTCGCGGGGCTCGCTCGCCACGAGTCCGCCAAGCTCGGCAACTATTTCGGCATCCTCGGCATGGCGGTCGCTCTGGTCGCGACCACCGCGCTGGCATTCGACGGCGGTGTCGACGGCCTCGGTGCCGTCCTGCTCGTGGTCGCGGTCATCCTCGGCGCCACCATCGGCATCACGTTGGCCCGCAAGGTCGAGATGACGGGCATGCCGGAGCTGATCGCGCTGTTGCACAGTTTCGTCGGCCTGGCCGCCGTGCTCGTCGGCTGGAACGGCTACCTGCACGTCGAGAACCATCCCGGCGGCCACGAGTCGGCGGTGCTCGATGCCGCCGGACTGCTCGGCATCCACAGTGCCGAGGTGTTCATCGGCGTGTTCATCGGCGCGGTCACCTTCACGGGCTCGATCGTCGCCTATCTCAAGCTTTCGGCGAGGATCAAGTCGGCGCCGCTGGTGCTGCCGGGCAAGAATGTGATCAACCTCGGCGCGCTCGTGGTCTTCGCGGCCCTGACCGTGTGGTTCGTCATCGACCCGCAGCTGTGGCTTCTGATCGTGGTCACGATCCTCGCGCTCGCCCTGGGCTGGCACCTGGTCGCGTCCATCGGCGGCGGCGACATGCCGGTCGTCGTCTCGATGCTCAACAGCTACTCCGGTTGGGCGGCAGCGGCATCCGGGTTCCTGCTCAACAACAACCTGTTGATCATCGTCGGCGCACTGGTCGGCTCCTCCGGCGCCTACCTGTCCTACATCATGTGCAAGGCGATGAATCGCTCCTTCATCTCGGTGATCGCCGGCGGGTTCGGCGTGGTGGCCGGACCGGCGGACGACGTCGACTACGGCGAGCACCGCGAGATCCTGGCGGACGCCGTGGCGGAGCTGCTCGCCGGCGCGAAGTCGGTCGTGATCACCCCGGGCTACGGCATGGCGGTCGCGCAGGCGCAGTACCCGGTCGCCGATCTCACCGCGAAGTTGCGGGCGAGGGGTATCGACGTGCGCTTCGGCATCCACCCGGTCGCGGGGCGCCTACCCGGTCATATGAACGTACTGCTGGCCGAGGCGAAGGTGCCCTACGACATCGTCCTGGAGATGGACGAGATCAACGACGACTTCTCCGAGACCGACGTGGTTCTTGTCATCGGCGCGAACGACACCGTCAATCCGTCCGCGGCCGAGGACCCGTCGTCACCGATCGCCGGGATGCCGGTGCTCGAGGTGTGGAATGCCAAGGATGTCATCGTGTTCAAGCGTTCGATGGCCGCCGGCTACGCGGGGGTGCAGAACCCCCTGTTCTTCCGCGACAACAGCCAGATGCTGTTCGGTGATGCGAAGCAGCGGGTCGACGACATCCTCAGTGTGTTGTGACCTTCGGGGACGTGTAGACGCCGCCGAACCGATCGGGTGAATGTGGGCCCTGTAATGGGCGCTCACGCTCGAGTCGATCAGCTGCATCGGAACGTTTGCGTCTGAGGCGGACTCGGAGTTTCGTTCGGCGTCGATCACGTCGATGGTCTTCACGATGTGGTCACGCATGGTGGTCGCATTGTCGGTCGGGAAGCGCGCTGACGAGCAGATTGGTGATATCGGCGGTGTTGATGAGGAAGTCGGACATGTCCCACATGCGCTGGCTGGTCTCCTCGAGTAGCCGCGCTCCGGGCAGCCGCCACCGCCGACGCCACGGGTGACTCGCTGGGCTGACCCCATGAGCACTGCTGAAGAGCCGTTGACCGCGGGCCGCGACGGGCAGTTGTCGTTGCTGCGGCACGGCCAACTCCCCTCACGGGCAGCGAAGGCGCCGCAGCGGGAGCGTTATCAGCGCATCGTCGCGGCGGCCATGGAGCTCGCTTCCGAGGGTGGTTACGACGCCGTGCAGATGCGGGCGATCGCAGATCGGGCCGGCGTCGCACTCGGCACCGTGTATCGGTATTTCCCCTCGAAGAACCACGTGCTGGCCATGGGGCTCCTCATGGTGTTCGAGGGAATGTGCGCCCGCTTCGAGGACGTCGTGATTCCCGGGGACACGCCCTCCGAGCGGATTCTGTTCGTTCTCCGCAAGAACACGGAAGTGCTGGAGAAGGACCGACCGCGATATGAGGCGCTGGTTCGGGCGTTCATGTTCGCCGACGCGTCGGCGTCGGCTGAACTCGATGCCTTCGGCGCGCTGATGACGGAGATGTTCGCCAAAACCGTCGGCGTCGAGAAGATCTCGGACGACCAGTTGAAAGCGATACGCGTCATCGGTGACGTCCTGGATGTCGAGCCTGGTGTCGTGGGTGGCCGGCCGCTCTCGGTGGACGAGGTCATGTTGCATCTCCCTCTTGCTGTCCGCCTAGCGCTTCGTGCAGGGCCGTGCCCCCCAGCGTCCGCGGCGCCCAGTATCGAGCGGTGCGGTACACCGAGCGCCTCGATGAGTGTGACGCAGTGTCTCTGTTGGTTTCAAAGGAGATCGTATGGCAATGCGATGGCGAAGGCGTTCAACTCGTTGTTCAAGGCCGAGTGCATTCGCGATCCCGTGAGGCGCCCACACGGGGGGCGGTGCGAGCGGGCGACCGCGTGATGTTGGCGAGGTGTTGGAGACGTCGAGTGGGCGGTCGCCGAGTACCTCGACTGGTTCAATCACCGCGAATCCATGGCGAGATCGACCACGTCACTGCTGCCGAGCACGAGGCCACCTACTGGTCGAATCACACGGCGGCCGACTACCGTGAGACACGTCCTCGCTGAGGCCGGAACCGAGTCTCCGCCGAAATCGGGGCGATACAGACCTTGCGAGTTCAGGTTCAGGTGCGTCGCACGCGCCGGGAAGGACCGATCGTGTGGCTCGGGGCGACCGGGTATGCCGAGAATGTCAGCCGTGGGCGTGGAAGGGGGCGCCTTGTCCGCGGCGCCGGGGGGTGGGGCGGCCCCACGACGTTGCTACCGGGCGCCGACGTTTGGGCAGTGCCTTAATCTGGATTCGCTGCTCAAGGATCTGGACGATGGCATCCGCGGCGGTTATTGCCGGTCCATTGGACCGATTCTGAGAATGGGCGTGTCACATCACGATGGCGATCGGCCACCGGCCCGCCACTCGCCGTGGGATTGCGCGATGGTTCTCGGCTAGCGACGGTGAGCGACGCTCACTACACGCGTTTTGGCGTTGAAGGCGGCCTTCAACGCCCGATCTGCAATCGATCCGTCGGGCGGTAGCAGCTTGACCTGGCGGGCGAACTCCATTTGGTCGTAGCGCACCGTGTTGGTGACGACCTTCCCGTCCTCAATGACGAAGTGGTCGAATCCCTCGAAGTCGATTCGCCGCCCGGTGGCGGCGATGCCGATAAAGGTGCCAACGTGCCGTCCGGTCAGGTGCCAGTGGACCAACACGTCGTTGCCGGACTCGGCGATCGAAACCATCTCGAAGGCGAAGTCGGTGACCGCGGCGAAGACCTGGTCGAAGTAGGCGGCCAGCTCGGCGCTCCCGTGACATGTCCCGGTCGGGAAGTGCACGGTGGAGTCAGCAGCCCAGAAGAAATTGCGCAGGCTCTCGACGTCCTGGGCGTTGATGCGGTCGAAAGCCCACCGGACGAGTTGCGCGTTTGAGACGTCGTTCGGCGGAGCGATAGGGGTCGACGTAGCGCTTGGATCGGGCATCTCTACTCCACGCACGTTGGCTGAGGCACGTTGGCGAGCAACCGTAAGGGGTCTCTACTGTCAACGCTAACATCGCAGATCGTCCGACGCGTGAGTAGCCGAACTACTCGATAACGACGTCGGGACGGTGCCAACGGCCTCTACGCCAGCTAGACATCCGGGCTGTAAGTCGTCAAGCGGCTTGGGTGGTACGTCGGTGGTCGCTCGGATCAGGCCGTTCCCCCAGAACCCTCGCCCTCGGCGACGACGTGATCATCTTGTGGAGATGCCGTGGCCAGCGGCCCTCGTCGGCTGCCCAGCATCGTCGAAGCCCGTGTGTTGCCCCCCGATGCTCTATCGTGGTCTCATTTGCTTGCCAGGCGGCGATATCCTGAAGGCACATTCTCCTCCAGGTGTGGCAGGTTGCCTCATCGAGGATCGGATCGTTCAGTCCTGTTCTCGCTCTGCGG
>RRBB01000186.1:0-21481 GCA_006543605.1 Rhodococcus sp. WS4 | reverse complement strand
GCCCCGCGACACCCCACACCCCCGGCGCCGGCGCCGGGGGTGTGGGGTGTCGCGGGGCCGGGCGTGAGTGTCGGTTGCGCCCGTTTTGAGGTGATTTTGAAAATTGTTGATTCCCAGTATATTTGGGAAACCTCTTGGTAAGAAGTAGGTTTCGTTAATAACGCACAACGTTGATCTAGTAATGTACGTAAGATGTTGTTTTACAACATATTTGGGTGTACATGGTCTTTCGTGTGTTTTGTGGGTGGTGTGGATGGGTGGTAGGCTCTGGGTATGACGGTGAGGGGTAGGCGCGTGGGCCGCGAGTCCGGCACACGCGCCTCCTCGGCCTCTTTCCCAGTCGGGAACGCCGCTCGAAGCACCGATCGAATTCGCAGGTGAGCGCCTAATTTTCGGAAACCCAGAGGAGCGAAGCGACTCGATCGACGGCAACGGGAATGGACCCCCTGCGAGCCGCGCAGCGGCTCCCTGGCGGGGAGCGAAGCGACTCGCCCCGTATCCCGGTGCGGGGCAGCGGGAGCAGCGCCGGGGCTGCATACGCTGGAAGCACTCCTCGAGATGGAAACTCGGCTTGCGGCATGGTTGCCCTCATCGGAGATCCAAGACCGCTCGGTGCTCTTCTCCACTCCCAAGCGTATGGGCTTCCCTCTCTCGGCAGGCCGTCGCAAGATCGACTGAAGTCGGGAGTCGTTGTACCGCAGCGTAGACGTGCAGTGTCACCCCATTGGTCGATCAGGAGTCGCGGCGTTCGGTGGCGCCGAAGTTTGCCTCCCGAACCGGTGGCCTAGTGGCGGTAGGGCGTTGGGGTTGTCGAAGCCATTGGATGCAGCAAGGTCCCGATCAGCGACGCTGGAACGCAGATCTACCGGCCGGGCATTGACCGGCTATGACAACCCGGGGTGTGTGAGCTGTCGCATCGCCCGGCTCCGCGGTCTGGCTGCCGCCGCGGTCGGCTACGGGAT
Organism: Rhodococcus sp. WS4; assembly: GCA_006543605.1. Classification (GTDB taxonomy): domain Bacteria; phylum Actinomycetota; class Actinomycetes; order Mycobacteriales; family Mycobacteriaceae; genus Rhodococcus_F. The sequence goes on along the minus strand of RRBB01000186.1, from coordinate 20,519 downwards.
GGTGGGGGCACGATGAGCGTCAGGGATGGCTTCCGCGCTCGCGGATAGTTCGGGGAACAGCGCTGGCCCGGGCGGTGCCAAGGACCACGTCAGGCCGGTTCCCTGTCGGCGCCGACAAGGAGGGTCTTGGGTATACCGTCTCGCGAGCCCCCGTCCGCGGCGAGCAGGACACCTCCGATGTCACAGCCCGTCCAGCGGGACACCGTGGAGGCGGGACAGCCGGACGCGCACGCACGTGGCGTGGGTGACCGCAGCGCGTTGGGCACCGTCGGGATCGCCTGCCGAGAGCCCCCGGAAAATGTCGTGGTGCTCGGCGACCGACAGTGCGGCGGCGGCGTCATCGCTCCAGAGGTTCGGGACGGCCAGGTGCGTCCTGCTGTCGAATTGCGCGAGGGTCCGGGTGAGTGTGTCGCTTCCGGCGGCAATCCGAATGCGGCGGTGGAACTCCATGTCGAGCCGGATGAATTCGGACGCCCCGGCGCCGCTGGCCAGGGTGGCGTCCTGCTCGTCCAGCTGGGCCCGGAGTGCGTCGACGTCGGTGCCGGTCATCCGAGTGGTGGCCAACCGGGCGGCGAGGCCTTCGAGCGGCGCCTTCACCCGGTAGATGTCGAGCAGTTCCGCCGGGTCCACCCGCACCACCTCGGCTCCACGGTTGAGGACGTGGGTGGCGAGACCCTCGTGGATCAGCCGCTGCACGGCCTCGCGGACCGGGCTCCGGCTGATCCCGAGACGCCCGGCCAGGGCGGGGACGCTCAGGGGCGTCCCCGGTGGAAGGCGCCCGTCGAGGATGTCGCTGTGCAGCTCCGAGTACGCGCGGTCCGCGATCGACACGGCGGTCGGGTCGGTGGTCGACGTCATCGAAGCCTCACAGGGCGGAGCTGCATGCGCTCACGCTACTTCTCATTCGCGAAGTTGGCATTGACGCGCTGGTACAGGTAGTCCTCGGCGGTGATGTCGGGATACTTCCCCGCCGGCCCGGAAATGACGACGTCGCGGTTGGCCTGGGCGAAGAACGCGAGGCTGTAGCGGGCGCCGTGGTCACCGTCCGGCCCCGGATTCTTGACGCGGTGGAAGTTGGACGGCAACCGGTCGTCACTCCACCGCATCAGCATGTCACCGATGTTGCAGGTGATGACATCCTCGGACGGCTCGATCGGGGTCCACTCCTCGGTCTCCATCTCCTTGCCCGGCAACACCTGCAGCCCGCCCTGGCCTTCCTGCTGGAACAGCAGCGTGAGGCAGTCGAAGTCGGTGTGGGCGCCCGCGCGCCACAGGCCGAGGTCGCTGCGGAGGTGCTCCGGGATGGCGAAATAGTGCAGCATCCGCAGGGTGCTCTGGTAGCTGTCCACCGACGGGTCGTGAGCCTGGGCGAAGAAGTCGCGCTCGAACCCCAGTTTGTCGGCGAAGCAGGACAGCAATCGCATCGCCACCGCCCAGCACTGCGCCTCGAAGCCGAGCACCGTGTCGCGGAAGCCGGCCAATTCCTCCTCGGTGGGCCACAGATCGCCCATGTGGGGCCGGGTGATCTGGTACGACTCCTTCTCGTCCGGGACGCCGATGGACGGGCGCACCTGGGTCTTGCTCTCCCACCCGGAGTTGACGCCCTTCTTCAGCGGGTACTGCGCCTTCACCGCCGGATCGAGGGCGAAGAATCGCTCGGACATCGCGAAGGCCCCGCGGACGTCGGCGAGGTCGATGCCGTGGTTGTAGACCTGGAAGAAGCCGACGTCGACCGCGGCGGCCCACAGCTGGTCGGTGATGTCGGATCGGCGGGCGTCGAAGTCGGAGAGGTCGATTCGGCGAATCTGACGGTCGGTGGTCTCCGTCCCGAGGCCGCCCATCCGGGATTCCTTGGCGAGTTCGTTCAGAGTGTGGGTGACGGTCATGTGCTCAGGCTCCTGCTCGTGGTGGGGAAGTCGGTGCGTAACGGTGCGATCAGCCAGTGGTGTCGGCCCCCCGCTTCCTGCGCTCCGGCACGTGATGGAACAGGAGGTTGAGCAGGACCGCGGCGAACAGTCCGGCGGCGACTCCGCTGCCGAGGATCGGCCGGAGCTGGCCGGGTACCTGGCCGTAGAAGCCGTTGATCGTGGTGGGCAGCAATCCGATTCCGAGTCCGGCGGCGACGATCACGAGATTGGAGGTCTGGGAGAAGTCCACCTTGGCGAGAATCTGCATCCCGACCACGATGATGGTGCCGAACATGATGACCGCGGCAGCTCCGAGTACCGGTCGCGGCACCATCGCTACCGCCTGGCCCATGACGGGAAAGAAGCTCAGCGCGAGGAGGAGGACGCCGGCCGCGGCGGTCACGAACCGACTGAAAACCTTGGTGATGGAAAGGATTCCGACGTTCTGGGCAAAGGTCACGTACATGAACGACTGGACGAGCCCACCGCCCACCGCGTTGATCACGCCGTCCGCGCGAACGGCCTTCGCGAGGTCGGCGTCGGGCACCGGCTTGCCCACCACTTCGCCGGCTGCCGTGACCTGTCCGGCCAGTTCGACGATGAGGATGATCTGGATCAACACCAGCGACAGGCAGGCCACCAGGTCGAACCGGGGAACGCCGAAGTGCATCAGGTCGGGCACGGCCACGAGCGCTCCGGTGCCGAGCGGCGACGTGTCCACCATTCCGGCGACAGCCGCGACCGCAACCCCGACGACGATGCCGAGCAGTACCGACACCGGGCGTACTGCGCGGGGCAGGAATCGGTAACAGACCACAATCGCGGTGGCCGTCGCCAGGGCGAGGAGCAGGAAGGACACGCTCGCGAAGTCGGGGGCGTCGGGCTTGGAACCGACGATCATCTTGCCGCCGGCCGGAACGAGCTGGATGCCGATGAGAACGATCGCCGTGCCGATCACGACCGGCGGGAAGTACCTCATGAGTCTGGACACCAGCGGGGCCACGGCAATGGTGAACAGACCGGCGACGAGGATCGCGCCGTACATCGTCTGGATGTCGCTGCCCTGCCCGATGACGAGCATCGGTGCGATTCCGGTGTAGGACGCGCCGATCACCATCGGCAGTTTGACGCCGACGTTCCAGATCCCGAGGGACTGCAGCAACGTGCCCAGTCCACACAGCATCAGGTCGGCGGCGACGAGGTAGATCAGGTCCTGCTGGGGTAGACCGAGTCCGGCGGCGACGACTACCGGGACGGTGACGGTGCTCGCGTACATCACGAGTAGGTGTTGCAGTCCGAAGAGTCCCAGCCTCGGGAGCGGAAGCACACGGTCGACGGGATGAACGTCGGATCCGGGGATCGAGGCGCTTTTCCGGTTCAGGATTGCCATGGTGTGGTGTCCTCTGATGGTGGATTACATGCAATCTGTGGTGCTCTGTGGTCACTATTCCGCTCGTAATGTGTCTTCCGGGGTCGGTGATGTGACAAGTGCGTTAACGAGAGCGCTCGAAACCTCCTGCGACAGCCGAGCAAAAGGGAGCTGCGTGCGACTCGATCTGCGACCGATCAGTTACATGCAATCTTCGAATCGGCGTGAGTGGAAGAACCGGCGTGAGTGGAAAGAGGGCGGTCGTAGACTGACCGGCACCCGCCTCGCAGGGCACGCGAGGCGACGAAGGGATGGACGCATGCGGGATCCGAGACGAGTCGGTGCACCGGCCGGTCAGACGTTCGTGCAGTCGTGGGGCGGATCCGGCAACACCGTCGACCTCGACGGCCCCGTCCACTGGGTCGAGTACGGCGACCCCGACGCCGGGGCTCGACTCCGGTGGTCATGGTGCACGGTCTCGGCGGATCACACCTCAACTGGGTCGGTGTCGCACCGGCGTTGGCGAAGCACACCGGGTATGACGTTCGACCTGCCCGGTTTCGGGCCCAGCCCGGCGAGCGGACGTCGGACGGACGTACACGCCAACGCGCAGTTGCTCCACCGATTCCTTCACAACGTCGTCGGTGGCCCGGTGATCCTGATGGGCAACTCGATGGGCGGCATGATCTCGCTGTTCGAGGCGGCCGCCCACCCCGACACGGTTTCCGCCCTCGTCCTCGTCGACCCGGCGCTGCCCTTCCGGCGGGTGCCCGACCCGCGGATCGCGATGCAGTTCGCGCTGTACCTGATGCCGTTCGTGGGGGGGAGCGGTATCTCCGCTACGGGAGTCGGAACCTGACCGACCGGCAGCTGGTTGGTACGCACCAACGGATGCGGGAGAATCCGCTCCAGCACCTCTGACGGCGCTTGGCCAACCGCGACCGCGCCGCCTCACAACGACCGGTTCGGCGACTGTGGTTCCCACTCCGTGGTGACGACCCGCAATACGGCGACATCTTTGCGAAACACGATGTGGCTATGTTGTCGGTCGTGGCTACCGACTCGGACACCCGCCTCCCCACCGCTGACGGACGCCGGGTGAAAGCCCTGCGGGGTGCGCGCACGGCGCAGGGGCGTCGCGTTGACGTCGCGATCGCAGGAGGACGGGTAGCGGCGATCACCGACTCCCAGGACACTTCGGTCGGTACCGACGAACTCGATCTCGACGGCTACCTACTCCTCGAGTCGGGGGCCGAACCACATGCGCATCTCGACAAGGCGCTGTCCTGGAGTGCGATTCGTCCTCCCATGGGCGACCTGGCATCGGCGATTGCCTCGTGGCACGAGTACAGCGCCGATATCACGTCCGAGAGCATTGCCGAACGGGCGCGTCAGGCCGCACAAGCCCTGCTCGCCAACGGAACGACAGCGGTCCGCTCACACATCGACCTTCTCCCAGGGCCCGATCCGCTGCGCGGTGTGCGGGCATTGACGAAGGTACGAGGAACTCTCGTCCGTGATGGACGTTCAACTCGTCGCCATGGCGCCGTACGACCTGCCTGGCGACGTCATCGATGCCGCACTCGACCTGGGCGTGGACTTCGTCGGCGGATCCCCACACCACACACCACAACCGAGTGCGGACCTCCAGAGACTCCTGCGAGTGGCCGAGCGTCGGCAAGTCGGGGTCGATATCCACATCGACGAACAACTCGACCCCGCCATCTTGACACTCGAAGAGCTTGCCACCTCCGTTCGGGAATGGCCCGAATCCATGCCGGTGACCGCCGGGCACTGTGTCAGCCTCGGCACCGTGGAACGCGACGTGCGGGCCCGAGTCATCGCGGAGGTGGTGGCGAGCAGAGTTGGCGTCGTAGCCCTTCCGATCACCAATCTCTATCTCCAGGGTTGGGACCATGCCGTGTCCACGCCGCGAGGACTCACAGCCGTTCGGGCGCTGCTCGACGCCGGTGCACGCCTTGCCGCGGGAGCGGACAACGTGCGTGATCCGTTCAATCCGCTCGGGCGTAGTGACGCACTGGAGACCGCGATGCTTCTCGTCACGGCAGGACACCTGACCACGACCGAGGCGTATCACGCTGTCAGTACGGGGGCACGGGAGGTGATGTCGCTGCCGACGGCGGGTGCGGAGGTGGGCGCGCAGGCGGACCTGCTCGCGATCCGGGCGACCGACCTCGAAGACGCCATCGCGAACGCATCTGCCGATCGGTATGTCCTTCGACGTGGGCGTCTGGTTGCCGCCACGCAGGTCCGGCAATCAGTTCACACTGGATGAGACGACTGGCGCCCGTCACACGGGCGCAGTGGACACCCGATCAGTCGCCTCGACGGCATCGTCGCCCGGAAGCCGGGCGAAGCGCTGCGCGAGAAAGGCACAGACGATCAGTTGGATCAGGTGAAAGAACATCAACGGCAACACGACCGGGCTGACCTGACTTCCGCTGAACAGGACCGCGGCCATCGGCCGTCGGGATGCCAGGCTCTTCTTGGCTATTCGGTCCTCGAAGGAGAAGCGCAGCAGCCGGGCAGCCGCCGTGGCCGGTCTCGGGTTCATCGTTCACAGTGAGAGCCCGCTGCCTCTCGACGTGGTTCCGGTGCAGGGCCTTCCGGCACCCGGGCCGATCCGGTTCACGCTGATCACGACCGCACGTCGCGCGCAGTCGGCGCCCGAGCGTGCACTCACTTGTGCCATCGTGCGAGAGCACTCACCGCCTTCGACGGTCACCTCCACTGACGAGCGGATGCCGACGCCGGCTGCCGCTACGGCACCACCGGCACGAAGCCGCCCACGCCGGCAACCTTCACCATCCGCTGATGCATCTCGTCTTTCGATTGATCTGCAAGAGAATTGGTCGACTTGCCCCTGACCGACACACACCGGCCGCCGACGTACACCGCTGCAAGATTCCGCAGCGAGCACGCCAGTACGTATGTCGCCACCGGATCCCATACGGGACCGGTATCCGGTTCGAAGGGATGGACGATCACGAAATCGGCGTACTTCCCCACTTCGAGCGAGCCGACCCGATCCGCCACGCCGATCGATGCGGCCGAGTCGAGGGTGTGCAGGCGCAGCATGTCTTCCGGCGTCAGCACTGCCGCATCGCTGTGCGTGGCCCGCTGGGTGTACAGCCCGGTTCGCATGTTCTCGAACGGATCGGACACGTCGGTACACGATTGGTCATCGAGACCGATCCCCACTCGCATCCCGGCTCGGAGCAACCGGGGCACATCGGCGATCCCGGAACCCAAGCGGCCGTTGGACATCGGCTGCCATACCATCGCGCAATCGGTGCGGATGGCACGTTCGACCATGCGCTCGGTGGGATGAACGAAATGCCCGAAGGTGAAGTCCGGGCCGAGCACGCCGGCGTCGTCGTACCACGCGAACTTGGCTTGTTGAATGTCAAGTTGCTCTGCCGTCTCGACGAAGTGTGCCTGATTGGTGACACTGTGCTGCGTCATCATCGCGCGTTCCCGCTCGGCGGTCGCCGGAGAGGCCGACCACTGCACGGCGCCGTACACCGACCCACCGAGGTTGAGCGCGGTGGGCACGGTATCCGTCATGTGGGCCATCACGTTGCCGAAGGACGAGAGTGCCTCGTCCTCTGGGAGCTGCTCGTCGTCGATACGCACGCTCGTCACGAAGCGAATTCCGGCGTCGCGGGTGCCGTCGACCTGTCGGGTGACGAACTCGACGGGGCGGATGGCCGCAGTCTTCAAGCTCGAGGTCCCGTTGTCGAACAGCGCCAGCACTCGGCTCTGGGTGAAGTTGTATGTCGATGTCACCCCGTTCGACAGAAAATCCAGCGAACCGGCCACCGTCAGCCAGTACAGATCCTCCGCTTCGGCTGCAAGCAGCATCTCGGTGTTTCTGGTGACCCACGGGTAGAGGGTGCTGTTGGCGGCGACGCCGCGCATCCCGCAGGTGTAGATGTGGCTGTGCGCGGAGACGAAACCGGGCGCGACGATTGCGCCGCCCACATCGAGGACCTCGGCATCGACCGCCATCTCCGGAGGTGGGCCAGCTTCTCCGATACCGGTGATCATCCCTTCGGAGTCCACGGCCATCCATCCGTGCATCCACGCGCGCTCACCTGCTACCGGAAGCAGGAGTGCGTTTTTCAGTACCAGGGCCTCGCTCATCCGGGCAACACCGCAACCTCCCACTCGGCTTTCGTTTCCGGATCTTCCACGGGTCCGGCCCGCCGATACCTGATCCGTTGGGACGGTCCGTCCGGATCGCCACGCCAGAACGCTATTTCGCGCGGGCGCAGAACGAATCCCGCCCAGTCGGGCGGCGGGTCGAGTCGATCATGGGCCCGATCGAACTCGGCCCACTGCGCCCGGCGCTCGGCTGTCGGAAACTGCGCCAGTTCCTCGGTGTTGAGCCAGGCCAGCAACTGAAGGTAGCGTCCGCGACGCCGATAGACCGACAGTTCTTCGTCAGCCGAAGCCCGCATCACATCGCCATGAGCCACCACCTGACGGGCGGCGGACGGCCAGGCGACCGCCACCGTTGCACGCGGGTCGTTCGCCAACTCGGTCACTTTCGCCGAGCGCGCGTCGGTGTGGAAGTAGATTCCCCGCTCCCCGCATTCACTGAGCAACACGTGCCTCGAACGTGGGTAGCCGTCCGGCCCGATGGTACCCAGAGCCATCAGCGGTGGTGACCCGGGGTTCGGTTCCGGCAACCACATCGAGAGCCGACGCAACGGATCGATCGTGAGGAACTCGTCGGGATCGCAATCCCGACCGAAGTCGGAGCCTGCGTTCACCGGCCTACCCTGCCCGGGTCGAAGGTCTCCACCTCCGCGATCGCTGCGACGACTGTCGACACCGTCTCTTCGAACAGGAGCTTGCCTTCGTCGGCCGTCGCGCCGGTCGGGTCCCCGATCACACCGGACTCGGAGAAGTCGTCCGATAACCATCCGAATCGCACCGGCTTTCCGAAGCCGACGTACGTGTTCTCGGTGATGGCGTCGGGCACCGCGCTCGCGGCTCGGGTCATATCGACGAGATCCGGTCGCAGATACAACATCATGGAGGTCTCTGCGCATCCCGCATGGATCCCGAAGCCCTTCTCCGTCGGACCCGGCCGTGGGCCACCTGCATACAGAAAGGTTTGCAAGTCGAATCGGCGGCGCAGTTCCCGGCAGGCCACCTCGAGGAGAGCGGAGTTCCCACCGTGGCAGTTCACGAACAGCAGGCGGCGGGACGGCGTCGCTGCGATGGACCGTCCCAGATCTACCACGGTGCGCAGCACGGTCTCCGCCTCCAACCACATCGTTCCGGGGAAGTTGGCGTGCTCATCGGATTTGGTGTAGCCGAGAGCCGGCATCAACCACACATCGTGACCGAGTGCGGCTGCCCGATCCACGACCTCACTGCTGACCGCCTCGGCCATGACCAGATCGGTACTCAGGGGCAGGTGCGGTCCGTGCGGCTCGATCGCCCCGGTGGGGAGGACGAGCACCGAATCACGCGAGAGCGCGTGCGTCACTTCGGCGGTCGTCAGGTCCGCATATCGACGCGTAGCGGTCGTCATGAAAGCCACCTGCCCGGATTGAGTAGTCCCTGTGGGTCCGTCTGCACCGCAACGGTCTTGATTCGATCCGCGTCTCGATCGACGTAGGATTGATGTGGGGAGTGCACGCTGACACCCAACGCCTCCAACCGGGGAATCCCAGCCATGACCTGTTCGGGGTCACGGTAGACCCCGTTGAGCATTCCGGCCATCTGCCCGTAGCCGACCTCGAGATGCAACATTCCTCCTTCGTAGACATCTTCCACTTCGCGCAGGCGATGGACCAGGGCATCACCTTGAACCTCCATGTGGAAGTACCTGCCGGGATCCGCCTTCTGCAGCCACCACGTCGGATGGTTGTAGGACAACGTGCTGAGCCGCATCGTGTGCTGCAGGCCCTCTCGGACGCTCTCCACTCGCCCGCCACCGGCCTCGACCAGCGCAATCACCTCGTCCACCGTCGAAACGTCGAAGATCCCGCGCAGACTGGACCGATCACGGACGATGGCGTCGTCCGCCGGGAGAGCGTTGGACACGATCGCGGTGTCCGCCGAACACAATCGGGGCTGGGGATCGAGGTGGCCGAGCGCCAGTGCCACGGCGAACGATTCCGCATGGCTGGGGAAGCTCGCGTACACGCTCCTCCAGTCCTGCAGTGGCTCGAGGCGAACGCCCGCCCGCACGATGATCCCGGCGACCCCGTATGTGTGCACCATCGGCTGCGCGTCGGCACCGTCGAGGTGCACGATCTCCGCGTCCGCGTGCCCGAACACCACGTCGAGGGATGCCACGAAGCCCATGTGATTGCGTCCGTGCACGATCGATCCGGTGCCCGCCGATCCACCGGCCAGGAATCCACCGAGAGTCGACTGCGCGGTCGACGGGTACATCCAGAGCTGTTGCCCACTGTCCCACGCGCTTTGCTCGAGACTGATCATCCGTGCACCTGCCTCCGCCGTGAGCACTCCGTCGCCGACCTCGACGATCGCCGTCAACGACGTCATGTCCATGACCAGGCCACCGAATCGCGGAACCACCTGACCGTAGTTCCCTGTGCCCTTGCCGCGCGTGGTGACCGGGACGCCGTGCCGGACCGCGGCCCGGACGACGGCGGGCACCTGCTCGGCGGACTTCGGGTAGCACACCACGTCCGGACGCCCGAGCGGTTGAAGAGCGGTCAGGATCGGGCTCATACCCGAACCGTCCCGCGAGGCCCGCGCCAACGCCCGCTCCTGAGTGCTGACACCGCGCGGCCCCAGTATCCGGACCAGATCGTCGATGAGCGCATCCACGTCGTGATCATCGAACTCGGGGCGTCCCGCTGTCGTGTCCGCGCCGGGAGCTGCCATCATCACGTTCTCGACCGACATCGCCGATCAACCTGTGAATCCGATTGACGGTTCGATGAACTCATTTGTCACCAACGATTCGGGCGTGAGGGCATCGGGGATCGACACACCCTGCGACGAGTAGATCGGCCGCGTGATGTCGATCATCCGCTGAACCCGCTCCATGTCGAAATCGCCCATGGTGGAATTGCTTCCGTTACCCACGAGTCCGAGCTCCTTCATGGTCTGGGTTGCGTAGTCGGCGTTGCCCTTGTCGTACACCCACCCGGTGCTGTACGCCTCGACTGCGTCGAGCACGATGCCGTTCGCCCGACCCGGCGAGGCGAAGAAGTCGTTCTGCGCTTGTTGGACAACCGGCACCAGTTCCTTCAGGCACGCCGAGTTCTGTTCGAGGTCGGCACTGCGCACGGACAGCGCGGACTTGTACGTCGGGAAGCCTGCATCGTTCACCAACTGGAACTTGACCGGCTTCATCCAGCCTTCGACTTCGTTCTCGTAGACGTACGGCTCCGAACTCGCAAAGCCCTGCTGCGCCTTGCTTCCACCCGCGGTCACGAAGTTCGCCGGCGATCCGTCGTAGCTTCCGTCCACCTGATCCGGCGACAGCACTCCCGATCCCGTGAGGTAGTCCATGTACGCCGAACCCTCGAAGTAGAGCACCGTTGCGTCCGTCGCCTTCAGATCGCTGATCGCTGCGACGTGCGGATACTTGCCCGGATCCCACATCACGATCATCGGGTTGATCTCCAGAGGGGTGACCACCGCGGTGGTCGGATTGCTCGCTGCCCCTTGGATCGCCTGATCGGTGTCGACGAAGCCCAACATGATCGACGGGTCCTGGTACATCTGCGAAGTCACGGACTGGAATCCGATGGCAGGACCACCCGCACGGATCTCGATGTCCACACCCGTGTACTCGCCGGACGCGAAGAGTGGACCGGACGCCTTCTTCGCGTTGGTATCGATCTTCGGATCAGGCCCGAGGAGTTCGTACAGGAAACCGTGTTCGGCCTCCGGATTCCAGTCGGTCTGTACGACGACCGTCTTCGGACACACACCGGATAGATCCACTGCGCCGATCTCGCCTTGGTACCCCGAACTCGAGGTCTCGGTGCCGCTGGAACAGGCGCTCAACACACCCGCTACTGCGGCCACCGCGACCGTGGTACGGCGGGCCGTGCCGGCGCGACGAGGTTGGCGGGACGTTGTCGAGGGCGGCATAAGGCTCCTGAGGTGAGTGAGAGGTTCGAAGTGTGAGGGAAGGGCAGAGACTGCGGTCGGTCAGCGCTTGCTCGCGTTGTGCCACTTACCGACCGCACGATGGGAGAGCCAGCCGAAGAAGGCGAACACGGCGACACCGAGCCCGGAGGCCAGCACGATCGCGGCGAACAACTCCGGTGACTGGAGCCGCGAACGGTAGTTGTCGATCAGGATTCCGATTCCGGGCGAGCCCTGCTTGAAGAAGAAGTCGCCGACGATGGCGCCCACCACGGCCAGACCCGCGGAGATTCGGATGCCGGCGAAGATCGCCGGCAGCGCGGCCGGGAACTCGAGCTTGACGAGTCTGGTCAGTCGGCGGGTCCTGTGCAGTGCAAACAGTTCACGATGACCCGCGTCGACGGATTTCAGACCGAACAGGGTGTTGGACACGATCGGAAACAGTGCGATGAGGACACAGACGAACACGCGCGAGACGAATCCGAAGCCGAACCAGAACCCGATCAGTGGGACCAATGCGAGTATCGGAATACATTGCAGTACAACAGCATAAGGGAACAGCGACGTCTCTGCCCACTCGGCCTGTGACATGAGGACCGCCCACGCGATTCCGATGACCGCCGCAATCGCCAGTCCGGTGAGCGCGACCACACTGGTCCGGCCCAGCGCATCCCACATCGCGCCCGCGCTCGGGCCCAGCAGACCATCGGTGACCACCGTGTGCGGGGGCGGCATCAGGAACCGGCGGGACGGATCGAGCATGAGGTACGACACCGCATACCAGGCGCCGATGATCAGTGCCAGCACGGCGAGCGGGCCGACGATCGGCCTCAACGACCGACGCTCCCGCGGCGCGACCGGGGCAACAGCCGCAGGTGCAGGACCCTGGACGGGCGGCGGCGAATCGGATCCGGGCTGCCCCTGCGCCTGCTCGGTGACGTGGTCCGCCGACGCGGCAGATTTGACCGTGCTCATGAGTGTGCCCCCCGCAGCGCATCGGAGATCTGTTCCGCCAACGCCGTGAACTCGGCGGTGAAGCGGATGGAAGGATCGCGCGGAAAGTCGAACGGGATGGCGACGTCGTCGACGACGCGCCCAGGTCGGCCGGACATGATCACCACGCGAGTCGACAGGAACACCGCCTCGGCCACCGAATGCGTGACGAACAACCCGGCGAACCGCCTGTCGGCGAACAGTCGGGACGTCTCGTCATTGAGCCTCTGCCTGGTGATCTCGTCGAGAGCACCGAAAGGCTCATCGAAGAGGAACAGTTCAGGATCGAGCGTCAACGATCGTGCGACCGAGGTACGCATTCTCATACCGCCGGAGAGCATGTGTGGCAGGTGATCCTCGAACCCTGACAGACCCACCAGCTCGATCGCCTCGTCCGCGCGTTGGTAGCGCACGGCCTTCGGAACTCTGTCCAACTCCGCGAGGAGCGCGACATTGTCCCGGACGCTGCGCCACGGAAGTAGCGTCGGATCCTGGAATACGTACCCGATTCGGTTGGCCCCGACTTGGGCGTACCCGGTACTGACCTTCTCCAGTCCGGACGCGATCCGCAGCAGGGTCGACTTTCCGCAACCCGAAGGCCCGACCACACTGACGAACTCGCCGGAGCGGACAACCAGGTCGACATCGTCGAGGGCACGGGTGCCGTTCGAATAGACCAGGTTCGTGCGCTCGAATCCGAGCACTTGCGCCCCCAGTGCGGGGGGAGCGTCGCTCATCGGGGACATCGACTACCTCCTGTAAAACGATGTAGCGGTTCGTGACGTTCGGACGTGACGTGGCTGGGGACCCGCGGGCGGGCCTTCTTCGTGAATGTTGATGACATCAACATCTCAAGTATGCGCGGCGGTCTGTTGCATGCGGGTTAACCGAACGGGTAATTGTGTAAAACTTGGCTACCGCCCCGGCCTACGCCGGGCAGATCGAACCTTCCCGGTTCGCACCTGTTCGCCAGGGCGCGCATGCATTACACTCTCCGGCAGTTGAACTGGTGGGCCGGCCGTTCCGCGCCATCGTCGCTTCATGACGAGCGCCACCAGAGAAACCACGGTCTCATGGCTGGGTCCGAACCGCTCGGCGGGCACCATTACCCTGGAGTGATTGTGAACGAATCCGAAACCCGAATCGACGTCACCGTCGTCGGTCGCCGCTCTGTCACCGACGACATTGCCGAGATCACCCTCGAATCATCGGGGCGCGAGGTTCCTCGGTGGGGGGCCGGCGCTCATATCGACGTCATTCTCGACGACGACACCATTCGTCAGTACTCCCTGTGTGGGCTACCGGAGCCGTCCGGGCGATTCCGGATCGCGGTGTTGCGCGAGGACCACGGCCGGGGCGGCTCGATCCTGGTGCACGAGACGCTCGTTCCGGGCGTAAGGACGGCAATCCATCTACCCCGCAACCACTTTCCTCTGGTCAGGGCGAGTTCGTACGTCTTCGTAGCGGGCGGCATCGGCATCACGCCGATGCTTGCGCTCGTGGCCGCCGCTCAGGCATCCGGCCGGCCGTGGCGGCTCGTCTACACCGGGCGCGGAGCGTCCCGCATGGCATACGCGGACGAGTTGTCCGAGCGGTATCCGAGTCGAGTCCGCATCCACGACTCAACCGGGGGCCGAATCGATCTGCGGTCGGCGGTCGGCGACTGCGCACCGGGTACCGCCGTGTACTGCTGCGGCCCGGAGGCGCTGCTCGCCGATGTCGAACAGGTGTGCGATCCCATGGCTGCGGTAGATGTCTTCCACGAGCGGTTCGTCCCGCGCGATGCCGGAATCCCCTTGCGCAGCGAACCGTTCGATGTGCACCTGGCCATCTCCGGAAAGACCCTGACCGTTCCGCCGGACCGGTCGATTCTCGATGTCGCACTGGCCCACGACGTGATGGTCCTGTCGTCGTGCCGCGAAGGAACCTGCGGGACCTGCGAGGTCGATGTCGTCAGCGGCGAAATCGATCACCGTGACTCGATTCTCACCCCTGAGGAACGCTCCGAAGGCGAATCGATGATGATCTGCGTGTCACGGGCAGCCAGTCCGCGACTGGTCCTGGAACTCTGAGCATCCGGGGGTGCGGCCGAGTCGCCCGCCGCACCCCCGGATCGTCAGAGCGAGTCGAGGGCAGCGATCAGATCGGACGACGTCGCCGTGAAACCGAAGCACTGCCGAACGTTATATATCGTTGCGTCCATACAGAATTGCGGAGATGTGGTTCCGGCGGCATCGGACAGCATGACCACGTCGTACCCGAGGTTCGCGGCGTCCATCAATGTCGCAAGCACGCACTGATCGGCGTTCACACCGGCGAACAGCACCGTGTCGACGCGGAGGTTCCGCAGAATCGAGTCGAGGGGCGTATCGGTGAATCCGCTCATCCGATACTTGTCGACGAGCACATCGCCGGGACCAGGTGCGAGTTCGTCGACGATCGAGGACGACCAACTGCCGGCCTGCAGAACGGGAGAATTCGCAGCGTTGGACGGGGTCCCGATACCGGTCCCGGCGCCCGCGGGGTCATAGACGTGAAGCACACCCGGCGGGATGTTCGCCCGGTCGGGGCGGTTTCCCCAATTCACCCACACCACCGGGATTTCCGATGTCCGGGCGTAAGGCAGCAACTGCTCGAGAACCTGGATCGGTCTGCGGGCGCCGGCGATGTCGACGCCGATCCCCGCGAGCCATCCATCGGGATGGCAGAAGTCGTTCTGCATGTCGATCACCAGCAACGCCGTCCGCCGGATGTCGAGGGTGATGTGCTGCGGTTGCGCCGCGATCCGGATCGGACGCTCCGACGTGACAGGTCGGCGCAGGTCGACATGGTTAATCTCGACAGCCCAGGTGTTCCTGCGTGTGGTCATGACGGACCGCCCTCCCCGGCCGCGAAACGCACAAGGCTTCGGTCCTCGTCGGCCCCGGCGATCAAACAGATACCCACCGGGAGGGTCCCGACGAGTGCACTGGGAATCGACAGTGCGGGAAGCCCCGCCAACGACGCCAGGCACGTGAGCCTGAGCGTCGCGGCGCGGGTCCGCTCCACCGATTCCGGGTTCGAACCCCGCAGGGGTGCAGGCGAAGATGTCGACGGCAGTGCGAGGAGCCGTCCCGGCGGTAGCGCGCCTCGCAGCAGTTCCCTGGTGCGATCGAGCAGCGCGCACGCACGTGCCTCGGCCTCGGCGGTCACTCGTGCACCGGCCTGTAGCCGAGCCGCTGTCTCGGAGCCGAGCGCCTCCGGGTGGTGAGAGGCGAACTCGCCGTGCAGTCGCCAGGCCTCGGCCTGCTGGACCGTTCGAAATGCTGTGAAGACGCTGTCGAGGTCGGCGCCTTCCGGGAATTGCAGGGAACAGGGCGTCGGGGCGGGCAGCTCACGTCCGGATGGTGCATCGCGGACGGTCAACGCGAAGAGTGCCGCGGCAAAGGCCCGCTGAACCTCCGGTTCTGCCAGCGCGATCAGCTCGGGAGCGAACACGATGTCGGTGATCGCGTGCTCGGCCTGCCGGGGAAGCAGCGCACGTGCTGACCGCGCGAGCATGTCTGCATCGCGGGTCAGGACCCCGACCGTGTCGAAGCTCGGTGCCAGACCCAGCAGTCCCGCACGCGTCACCGCGCCATGAGTGGTGCGCAATCCGTAGAGGCCGCAGTACGAGGCGGGAACCCGGATCGATCCCGCCGTGTCGGTTCCCAGTCCGACGTCGGCGAATCCTGCGGCGACCGCCACTGCGGGCCCGCTGGTGGAGCCACCGGTAATTCGGTCGGGGGCAGCTGGATTGGGCGGAGTTCCCCAGTGTGGATTGGTGCCGGCGAGAGAGAAGGCGAACTCGTCTGTCTGCGCGATTCCTACGACGTCGCCCCCCGCGGCAAGCAGTGCCGACACCGCGCCCGCGTTCTCGGACTCCGGCGCCGCCGACCGCAACCAGGTGGGGTTTCCGGCACCGATCGGGTATCCCTCGACTGCGAAGAGATCCTTCACCGCGATTCGGGCATGGGCGAGGTCGCCCTCCGGCGCTCCGACGGCGAGTGGAGAGTTCGAGGGTGGGATACGCCAGATGGCCGGATCACCCGTCTCGTCGCTCTCACCGGTAGCGGGTGCGGGATCTCCCGAGACATGCGCGGTGCTGACAACCCACCGGCCGTCGGGACCTCGCTCCCACACCTGGGTCTGTACGGCAAGGCCGCCGTCTGCGCGGCGGCTCTCGGCGACCAGGACGGCGGCGCCGTCACCGATCGCGCGGGTGTGCACCCGAAGCAACTCGCGCAGTGGCGCTCCCGATCGCCCGGCACGGAAGGCGCCAATGGCGACGTGTCCCACCAGCGTGGTGCCACGGTCGCTGCGAATGGTTTCCGGGCTGTCTGCGAACAATGCGTCCAGCTCGGCAACGTCGTTGCGCATCAGGGCTCGTTCGTAACGCACAAATGCGTCGCGCAGTTCAGGGGCGATGTCGGTCGGGTTAGTCGTCACCTTCGTGAGCATAGACAGAATGTTGATGAGATGAACATTTCGACGGTGACGGTGATGTTAAATTGCGGCGCGCTGTCGGCGCCGATCAGGACTCGGATCCCGAGTGCACCAGAAGTACGATCGCCGGCTCCGGGCCGATACGCCGGTGACGGTGCTGGGTTCCTGCCGGATAGGCGATGCTGTCGCGCGGACCGAGCTCATGGAACTCCGACGAGCTGGGGTGATCGCCGGAGCCGTCGACCGACAACTCGACCTCGATCCGGCCGGACACCACGTACACCAGCTCACGTCGCGCATGCGAGAAGAAGCTCCCCCAGTCGGATGTCGAAATCACCATTTCGGTCACATCGGCGGACCCGGGATCGTGATCGACCAGACGCGCCTCGTGCATCCCCGGACCCGCGCCGTCGATCTTCCGGTTCGCGCGCACAACCCGACCGTCGACGGGAATCGGATACGCCTGAGCGAGCAGAGCCTGCTGCGTGGTGCCCAACGATTCCGCGATCAGGAACAGCGAGCGCATCGAGGGCCGGGCACGACCCCGCTCGATCTGGCTGAGAAACGGGTGCGAAAGCCCTGTCTCCGTGGCTATCTGAACGAGGGTGCGGCCGAGCTCCTTGCGACGCGCCCGAATAGCGGCACCCAACCGCACGTCCGCCTTCTCCTCACCGTGCGCGTCCTCAGACACCTTCACCATGATCGCTCCCTCTGCACGCAGTCTGTTCGTGATCGTTACAACCGCGAAACACGTCACCCCTAGAGTACAAATTGTTACTCACATCAACATTCTGTAGGGGCTCGACCTCGGAAGGCGATATCGATGACTTCACGACCCTACTTCTGCGCCCATGCCGACACATGGTTCCACATACGCGAGCTCGCCGACCGCATCCATCTCATCAGCGAGCCCGGCCATGTCAACTCCTACCTCGTTGTCGGCGACACCAGCGCGGCGCTGTTCGACTCCGGGATGGGGATCGCGCCGATCTCGGATGTAGTCCGACAACTCACCTCGTTGCCCGTACTCGTGATCGCGTCCCACCATCACATCGATCATCGCGGCGGGCACGCCGACCTGGCCACCAGCGGAATTGCACTTGCCGGTTTCGGCGCGCATCCCGCCGCGTTCGCGCCCGACTCGCACTGCGCGCACGTCGACGCCGACCCGTCGTTCCTCGAGCAGTACGCGTCCGCCTTCCGCACGGTGATCGGTGACTACGCGCAGTATCGCGCTCTCGACGATCATCACTTCTTCGTCCTCCCCCGGCTCGGAAGAATGCGCGCACTTCCGGACCTCACGGCCTGGCGGGTGCCCGCCGTCCAGCCGACGCTGCCACTCGCGGACGGCGAACTGATCGACCTCGGTGGCCGCCGTCTACGGGTCCTCCACACTGCCGGGCACGCGCCGGACGTCCTCTGCCTGTTCGAGGAGGACACCGGAATCCTCTTCTCCGGCGATACCGTGCTCGGCGCCGCGCACTGGCTACACGGAGACGATGCCGATGTCGAGCAGTTCGCTCGATCGACGGCTCGGCTCGCCGAGCTGAACGTGTCTCGGGTTCTGGCCGCCCACAACCTCACCTCGGACATCCCTGCCGCCGCAGTGGGTGAGGTGGCAGCCGCCGCCAGGGCTCTGCTCGCCGGAAACACCTCTTCGCAGCCGTCGACCGACCTGCTCGGCCGATCGGTCTGTCGTCACGACCACGGCCCGGTCACGCTGCTCACCTCGTCATCCTGAATCCGACTGCGCTGCGCTGCGCTGCAGACGAACACACTCGATCACCACGAAAGGAAGCGCCATGACCGGAGCACCTCCCGTCATCCGCAAGATCACCGAACTCCCCGCATCCCTCATCGCCCCCGCGGACACTGTTCGACTCTGCACCCTCGCCTGCCCCCGCGACGGCTCCAGTGCCAGCGTTTTCCTCGAGATCTGGGATCCGGGAGGTTCGCAGCCCGTCAACTCGCACGAGGATTCGGCGGAAATCTTCATCGTGCTGTCCGGGCAGGCATCAGCGCACAGCGACTGCCACGTCGCCGAACTCGGTCCGGGCGACATCCTTGTGCTGCAGCCGGGCTCGGAGCACCGGATCGTCAACACGTCGGCAAGCCGGCGCCTGTACACGATCACGATCATGGCCGACGACGGCGGCTTCGCGAAGATGGTTGCCGACGGCACACCGGCCGCGCTGACACCCGAGGACGTGGCAGTGCTGATCACCGGTTCCGAAGTGCCCTGAGATGTCACCATCACAGCCGATGCCCGCATCCTCCGCCCTGGACCTCGCCGACGGACATCTCCCCTCGACACCGGAGACCGTCCTGTGGGGTGAGATTCCCTGCGCTGCAGACGACGCCGTGATCACCGTCGATCCCGGCGCCCGATTGGTCATCGACACCGTCAGCCATGAGGGCATCCTCGAGGACCAGGGGCGAGATCCCCTGGACTTCTTCACGAGTCGAGGAATCGAGCCCGCGCACGTCCTGCACGATGCGATCGCGGTAGCTGCCGACGTGGATCACGATCCGTCCCGCCACGGCCCCCACGTCGTCACCGGCCCGATTCACGTCCGAGGAGTTCGCCCCGGAGACATCGTGTCGATCACCGTCGAGCAACTCGACCTGCGGGCCGACTACGGGATCGTCTCGAACCGGCACGGCCGTGGCGCACTGCCGGACGAATTTCCGGCGACGGGTGACACCGGCCCGGTGTCGCTTCTTGCGCGGGTGGACGAAGCAGGACGGGGCACCCTGCCTGCCGCACCGCGATCTGAACGGATGGTGCGTTTTCCGTTGCGTCCCTTCCTGGGGACGATGGGTGTCGCAGTCGGGGGTGAAGTGCGCGCGCACTCCGTTCCTCCAGGTCCTCACGGCGGCAATCTCGATGTCTCGCTCCTGGGGCCGGGATCGACTCTGCATCTTCCCGCCCAAGTGGACGGCGCGCTGGCATACGTCGGGGACCCGCACTATGCGCAGGGTGACGGAGAGGTCGCGTTGACGGCCTTCGAGGCTCCGCTTCGGGCAACGCTGCGATTCGATGTGATTCCACGGGAGAAACTGGTCGCGCCACGTCGTCTCTGGGCAGAGAACTCCGAGTTCATCATCCCGGTGGGGTTGCACACCGACCTGGCGGAAGCAATGCGCGAATGTGTCCGACAGGCAGTCGAATTGCTGGTCAATGCCGGAATGCACCCTGCCTACGCATACGCGTATCTTTCGGCCGCAGGAGATTTCGCGGTGTCCCAGGTCGTGGATATCGTCACGGGAGTGCACGGCAAGATTCGCAAGGCAGACCTCATCGAGATCCTGAACGCGAACCTGCCGGGGGCGCTCTCGGCGTAGATCGGCGCGACTCGGGCTCGAGTCGGCACGGTTCAGCTCCGGCGATACATCCGGTCGATCTGCTCGGCGAATCGCCCGGTAATAGCTTTGGTAACGGCATGAAGCAATGTCGCTGGCGACCGGCCACCTGTCGGTGCCGCGGCTCGGTCCTTCCTGTTGTTCGTAGCGACCCTTGGCTAACCCGAAGTTGCGGCTCCTCTGACGAGCAAACCCCCTGTTGACCAGGGGGTTTGTTGGTTTTGGGGTGGGTGGGTTCTGTCTACTGCAGGTTCAGAGGGATGGTGGTGCCGAGGAGGTCGAACGCTCGGCGTTGGGTATCGGTGGGC
>RRBB01000185.1:0-21548 GCA_006543605.1 Rhodococcus sp. WS4 | reverse complement strand
GACCGCTACGCACCCACCCGATGACCGGCCGCCACCGACTTAGGTAATACACCCCGACCACACCAAAACCAGCTCCCACCAGCGCTAATCGCACCGAAGCCACAGCTATCTAGGAAACTCCCGCTAGGAGCTCTTGAAGAGAGAGTTCTTCGTCGAGGAAGCCGGCACGACCTCCAGCCGCTGTAGCTCAGCACCGGCACCGGTGACGTCACCGTCAGCTTGGTCGAGTATTTGCAGGCCTTTCTCAATTGCGCGCCAGTCCGCGGCCAGGTCGAAATATCCCAGGAGATCAACGACCTCGGCGACCCACCGTTTCGCGCCGCGTCTGTCACGTCGCAGCTGGGCGTAGTAGGTCTCCATGGCGTCGCTCACCGACTTCTTGCGCTGCCCCCACTTCTCGCCCTTCCGGGCCGCGTCACTGGCCAGTTGCCACAGCTGTGCAACGTCGACGTGCCGATCCAGCACTGGTTCCCTCACACCTGGCACAGTAGCGATCCACCAGGGCAGGTGATAGTGACCCTGCTGCATGTAGCCGATCGGCTATCGGCACAGCGCTTGGCGCGCCCCGATGCGGCAGTCGGAGCAAGATCGAATCGAACCCGGCAAGTATCGGCGGCTTGCACCCCGAAACCGGACGGGTTAGTCATGTCTTATGACCGAGAATCCGGGAACCCGCGCGGGTTTGAATGTCGGCGACACGGTCAAGGTTCATGCTGAGGGAACCTCGGTGTTCACGATCGTGAGTATTGACGGCGACGAAGCTCTGATCGTGTCGGTTCTCCCCGCCCCCGGGACTCACCCGGAGGCATCCGAGGCACCCAGGGGTTCCGGTGTTCGGTTAGGTACAGTCCCGGCAGATCAGCTGCGCGGAGTCGGCGAGCCGACTGCGGTGATGGACCAGGAAGCAACTCGTGCAGGTGAATTCGTCCGCCTGCTTGGGGAGGACGCGGACGGTGAGTTCTTCGCCGGACAGGTCGGCGCCGGGCAGTTCGAAGGATTCGGCGGTGTCGGTGTCTTCGACGTCGACGACGGGGGACTGGGTGTCTTTCCGGCTGGCGGTCAGCTGTTCGAGGGAGGTGTCCGTCTCGTCGGATTCGGTGACTCTGGGGGCGTGTAGTCGGTGGCCATGGCTGTTGCGTCCTCATGCTCTGCGTGTTCGGACTCGCCAGGATAGGAGGGGTTCGGTGGCACGATGCAACCGGGCGGCTGCCGCTCGATCCCAAGCGGGCGTGAATCGTGCTCCGTCGGTTCGGTTCGGTGGCCGCCGGGTTGTCTCATTGTCGTTTGTTGTCAGGGGAATTGGCTCTGTCGGTGTGTGGGCGGGTGGGGGTTGAGGATTAACATTCGCCGTGTCTGGTGGACCCCTCGGTTCCCACCAGCGCTGACGGCAAGTGTGTGAATGCCTGTCTGTCGGCCCGTCGGACAGGTGCCCGCGCAGTTGGTACTGCGCCCGCTCTGCCGCGCCATCCGGCGTGGGTCGGCATCGTCGCCGACCTAACTACCTTGGCACGATAGTTACAGGGCTTGCCATCGATATGCGCGAAAGTGTGTATTATCGTGCCATGAGGTCGGATAGTCGTGCTGCGCAGGTCGTGGCGCTGGCTGCTGAGCAGTGGGGTGTGGTGACCAGCCGGCAGGCGCGGGCCGTGACCTCGGTGTCGGTGCAGCAGCTCAAGCGGATGGTCGACTCGGGGGTGCTCGAGCGGCTGCATCACGGGCTGTACAGGCTGGCGCGGATGCCGGAGGATGTTCATCTGGAGGAGCGGGTGGCGTGGCTGGCGCTGGACCCGGATGTGGTGGTGTGGGAGCGGCTCGATCAGCTGGTCCCGACCGGGGTGCTCTCGCATCGCACCGCAGCCGGCCTGCACGGGCTGGGGGATCTGGATGCCGATGTGGTGGAGCTGACCGCGATCCGGCGGATTCGGCTGTCGCTGCCCGGGGTGATCGTGCATCGGGGTGTGCTGTCGCGGGAGGATTGGCAGCTCGTCGACGGGCTGCCGGTGACCACCCCGGCCCGCACCATCGCCGATCTGGCTGCCGCGGGTACCGATGCCGGGCATCTGGCGTCGGTGGTCCGCGACGCCCTCACCCGAGGCCTGGCCACGGTGGAGGAGGTGGTGGCGGTGCTGTCCCCGTATGCCTTCGAGTACGGGCACCGGGCCCTGGACGGGCAGGGTTTCCTGGAGGTGCTGATCTCGCAGGCGGGGGTGCCGGCCACCACGCTGGCGGTCGCGGACCTCGCCCGCAAGAACACCACCACCACCGACACTGCCGCTACTGGGGCCGCACCGGATGCCGGGCAGCTGAGCGTCGCCGCCCTGATGAAGGCGGTGACCGAGTCACCGCAGGCGCGGGACGCGCTGCTGCGGTCGCTCGCCGCCGCCCTCGGGCAGTCCACCGCAACTGCGAGCGGCAGTGAAACCACCGACGCCGACCCCGGGGCGGCCGGACCCGCCCACCAGGGCGCGGACGGCACCAGCAAGACCGGATCCGACCAGCCCGCCCCGTCCCGCCGGTCGGCGAAGACGGCCGACCGGTGAGCCCGGCGCCGCGGTCCCCGCAGGCGGTGCGGGCCAGTATCACCGACCGCCTCAACCGGTACGCCCACGACCACGGCCAGAACATCGCCCTGGTGCGCCGCCGCTTCGTCATCGCCCGCTTCCTCACCCGCGTCTTCGACGCCGACCCGGACGGGTGGATCCTCAAGGGCGGCATCGGAATGATGGTGCGCCTGCCGCAGGCCCGCTACAGCAAGGACATCGACCTCCTTACCGCGACCGACCTTCCGGATTCGGTCGACGAGCTGCGCCGCGCGGTCCGCGACCACCACCTCGACCACTTCCGTTTCGAGGTCGGCCCATCCACCGCGCTCAGCCACGACAAGGGGGTCACGGTCACCGTCACCGCCGCCCTCGGCGGCAAGACGTACGACAGCTTCTCCCTCGATGTCGTCGGCAGCCGCCGCACCCTCGTCGGAGAGATCGAACGCCGCCCGATCCCGCGGCTGGTCGACACCGACGACTTCCCGCCCGAGACCAGCGTCCCGCTGTATCCGCTGGCGGATCAGATCGCGGACAAGATCTGCGCACTCTATGAGGTGCACGGCGCGGCGGGGGCGGCGTCGGGACGATTCCGTGATCTGGTGGACCTGCTGCTGATCAGCATGTTCCTGCCCATCGATCTGGCCTCCACCGTCGACGCGGTCGAACGGGAACGGCGCGTCCGCGGACTGCCCGCACTGCCGGCGACACTGGTGAGCCCGGGCCCGGCGTGGGCGACGCAGTGGGGCAAGGCCGCCCGCAACAGTCCACTGACCGCGGACCTGCACGACCTCGAGAGCGCGCTGGCTGCGGCGGGCCGCTGCTACAACCGCATCCTCGGCTCGCTCCCCACTGCCCGGCAGTCGGCGGTGTGGAGTCATGAGCGCAGCGCCTGGGAGACAGCAGCGCAGCAGGGTGTCAGAGTCGCGGACCTTGAATGAGACCAGAGCTCGGATGATCGCGAGTACCCGAGAGTCATCCTCGGCGAGTGTCATTCACGCGAACGGCAACGCAGGGAGTGTAGGGACGACATGTCCGTCCCCCCCCAGCTACGGCATCGGGCGCCGGTGCGAGAACCCGATCGGCCAAAAGGCGGACCGGCTGAATCCCGAGGGTATCCAGATGACCCATCCGCTCACCACATTGTTGGGTCCAGAAACTCATCTCTCTACGTTGTGGTCGATAGGGCGGGGGAACCAGGATCACGGTTGCTGGCGCCGAACCGAGGGGCGTCCGGTTGAGCCCAGACGAGCCCAGACGAGCCCAGACGAGCGCAGGCAACGTTGCCGTTCACCGACGTCGGGGCAGGATAGGGGGTCGCAGAAAGTAGCATCGGCGGGTGTGAAGAATCGGCCCTTGTGTGGACGTGCGACAAATGCGGGTGGCTCCTGTCAGGCCCCGGTGCGGTATTCGAGGCCGTTGGAGCGTTTCGCGCCGGCGTGCCGGGCGCATGTGACGGCGGCGGAAGCCGCGGAGATCGACGCGGATCGTTTGTGGTCTGACGAGGGCCAGGTGCTGTGGTGTCTGCAGCGGCACGCGAAGGCGGCGGATCTGGTCGCTCCGGCGCAGATCGCCGCGGAGTTGGGCTGCCAGGTTCCGCGGGTGATGTCTGTACTGGAAAGGCTCGAAGCCGGCGGGGAAGTGGCAAGTCACTCTGAGGGTCGGCGCCGGATGTGGGGCACCGCGGAGCAGGTGCGGCGTCTGGACGAGGCGGGCCGGCAAGCTGAAGCTGACCGGGTTGCCTCCGCCCGGAGAACCGCTGACCGTAATACGGCGCTGAGGAAGGTGGGGGAACGACTCGAGGGAGTGTTTGCCGGACGGGACATCGGCGTGACGAGCCTGACATGGATGGTGGGCTACGAACCGGCGCAGGTGCGTCCGGATCCATTGATCATTACCGTCGACGACCCCGAGGCGGCGGAATGGTTGCTGAACCGGCTCAGCGCGGCGAGCCGGTCAACGGAGGAACCCACGCAGTTGCAATGGTCGGAGCATTGGGAGCGTCTGCACGAACTGTTGGATGCCCTGCGGTGGGCGGGGTGGTCGACGGACGAGGACGAGCCGTGGGGTGAGTTCGTCCCGGATATCGGGCCGATCCTGGCAACGCGGATGCGTCGAACATGTATGGCAATCGATGTGGAGTACCAGCCCCAACAGGGCGCATTGCTGTTGCAATCGTTCGACGGTTTCGGAGACGAAGAATCGTCGGAACTGTTCAGCATGCTCGATGACGACGAGGTCATCGACCTCGCGGGAGACATCGACCAGCAACAGCGTGCGGTGACCCAGCGTGCCGGTGAGTGGGGATTGCTCGATGCCACCCGAATAGCGCTTTCGGACAGCGCTGTGGTGTCGCTTCCGGACTTCATGATGGGCAAGTACGCCGAGTGGATCTTCGCGGTAGCGGCCGTGGAACGCGACGTCACGGCCGAACAGGTAATCGCCGATGTGACGACGTCGGACGAGTTGGTGACCTTTATGACCGCGGTCGTAGGGATGCTGGCCAGCGACGTTCTCCCTGACTGTGTACCGGACGCTGTTGTGTTGGGGATCGCCGCGTGGTGTTGGCGCAACGACACCGCCGTCGAAGCGTGGCACCTGGCCGACGACGTTCTGATGGCCCGGGTCAACATCGCGGTCACCGCGGCAATCCGTCCCCACATCGACCCAATCGACGGGATCGACTGGGACGGCATACGGGTCGTGCTGACCGACTCCACCTGGACGCTGCCGGACGGTCGAGTGATCGCCGATTTGTTCGGCGACGGATGGGCCCAGGTCCAAGAGACCGTCGGCTCGCGACTGGATGCGTGGCGGGAGATTGACGCGCAGATCCTGGGCGGCGGAGCCACGATGCGGTTTCTGACGATCGGAGGCTCGACCGAGTACACCCGGCACTGGTGGGGGCAGGGCCGTTGGCGGGCGATCTGTACTGAGATTGTGCGCGATGCCATCAAGGCAGGGATCGATCTGCCGTCACCGTACGACGAGCGCGGCCAGGAGGCGCTGCTCGCGGACCTGGAGGATCCGAGTCAGCTCTCCGACGATGTGTTCACTTGGCTGATAGATATGCCGGGTTTCCGCGCCGATCAGTGCGTACACCGAATTGGTGGTATTCGTCGTATGTTTGTGGGCCCATGAGTATCGAATCGACCGAGCTGTGTTCGCTGCGGAGTTTGTTGAGGATTTCGTAGCCGTGGGCGTCGATGTCTCCCCAGTAGACGATACGTGGGCAATGCTGGAACCAGGTGTGGCGGGTGATTCGGTGGGTGATCGCCCATCCGCCGCCCTCGACGGCGATCCCTCTCGGGAGGGTAGGGAAGAACAGTGCGCTGTCCTTGTTTTCGGTGATAACGATGATGTCGGGTGGGTAGGCGACGGTGGCGTTGGTGTCGTCGGTGGCGAGGCTGTCGCGCATCCGGTTTCCGCGAGCACGCCAGTTCTGGTCCAAATAGGTCAGGT
The DNA here is from genome assembly GCA_006543605.1 of Rhodococcus sp. WS4. Lineage (GTDB taxonomy): Bacteria > Actinomycetota > Actinomycetes > Mycobacteriales > Mycobacteriaceae > Rhodococcus_F. The sequence continues at coordinate 15,546 of RRBB01000185.1, read as the reverse complement.
CGATGCGCTGGGGCCGGTCGATCAGGTCGAGGCTGTCCCGGTCGAGGAGGGCCAGGACCAGCGCGGTGTGCTTGTCGAGCCACTTTGCGTCTAGACCGGGGATCGGGACCTGCCGGGTAGTGAGGCCGGTGGCGTCGTGGTGGTGGAACCAGTCGACGGTGCGACAGAGCAGCGTGAAGTCGGTGTCGGCGAGGGCAACTGTCTGTTGAAGAAGGCGTGGCTGTAGCTCGAGGTCGAGGGTGTCGGAAAGGATTTGGCGGCGACGGCGGGCGCGGGCGATCGTGATGGACCAGTTTTCGGCGGCGAGAGCGGCGGCCGTGTCGAGGTCGGAGATGTCGAGATGTGTGGGGATGTTCAGGAGAAGCCGGCCTACACGGCGGCGCGCATAGCGGAGACTGCACGAGAGGTGGACGTGCTGAGCACCCCACTGGTCCCAGGCCTGCATGACCGGCCGGTGGGTGGTGGCGTAGTTGGTCTCGAGGTCGCCGCGGGCGGATGTGCCGATCGGGTAGGACCGTGGCCATCCTGCTGGCTCGTCGACAACCCAGGCCGCCCAGTGCTTAGCGAGCGCCTTGGTGAGGTCGGTGACGACGGCGGCAGGGTCTTTCATGATGTCGGCACCGGTGCGTCTGCGATGAATGCTGATGCCGTGGAGTAGCCCTCCGTGTCCTTGTTGATGAGGATGACCCGATCGACCTTGCGGGAGATCGCGGAGACCTTGTCGACAACCGATCCGGCAATGAGCTGGAACCCCAGGGTGATCCAGGCCTGCACGGCCCGAGAGGCGAACTGGGAGTCAGCCTTGATGAACGCCTCGTCGAGGATGATCGGGGCGAAGGTCGGGCGGGAGTTCTGTTCGTCTCCGAGCTGGTATCGCAGCGCCGCACCGACGATGAACGCCACCATCTCCTGCATCTCGCCACCGGACTTGGCGTCGAATTCGGCGTAGGTGCCCTTGATGTTGTCGGGGTCGGCGGGGTCGACTTTCTGGGCTTTGATGCTGATGTGGCGGCGCACATCGAGGATTTCCTCTCGCTGGGAGGACTCGCCGCGAGGTAGTTGGTCGGCAGGCATGATCTGCCGGATGAACTGAGTAATGGTGTGATAACGCGCCTTGGCCACGTCGAGCGTCATGGGTGTTGCACTGCTGGATGTTTCGATGAATTGCTGCAGGCTGGACCAGAAGTGGCGCGACGTCGGGGTTTCGCGTTCGGCGGGGTCGATGCGGAGGCGGTCGCCGTCGCGCCCGAACGGGATTCTTTCCAAGATCGCGTTCACGTCGTGCAGCCGGTCGATGATGCGCCGCCTCTCGGTCTCGAACTCGCTACTGAGCAACCCCAACTCCATTCCGGTCCACTTGTTGACCTCCCCGAGGAAGTCGTCTCGATGACGGATGACGTCGGAGTCGACGAGCCGGCGGTAGTGGTTGTAGTAGTTCGGGTAGGACGCGATGTCGGTGCCCCACTCGTAGTTGTCCCATTCCGCTTTGAACCGTTTGAACATGTCCTCCAGTGCTCGGCGTGCATTAAAGGTTTCGTCAGTGGCGTCGGCTAACCGGTCGGTGATGCTTTCAAAGACCTTCCCGAACGCTTCCTGCAGGGTGTGGGCGTCACCGGTGTAGGACAGTCCCAGCATTTTGTCGAGCAGACTTTGCTGCGCGTCGGTCACGGTGACCGAACCAGTGATCACCAGTGCGGCGTGGGTGCTGGCGTAGCGTTCGGCCAGCGGCTCGAGGGCGGCGATGGAGGCATTGAGGTCCTTGCGCTGGTTGCGTGCCACGGCTTTGGCCTCGCTGGCGGTGTCGCGGTCCTCCTCTGCCTGTTTCTGCTGTCGTTTCAACTCGGCGATTCTTTCGCTGGCAGCCAGGATTGCGTCGCGTTCCTGCTCCAACGCGTCGATGGCGTCGCGGGCGGATCCGGTGTCGATCTCGGCCCAGTTCAAATCGAGCACCGCTTCCCATGTGACGCGGTGATCGACCATCGTCGAGCGCTGACTGTGCAGCTGTTCCGCCCGTTGGTGGGCTGCGTGTACCTCGTCGGTGAGGCGTTCGACCTCCGTTTCCAGTTCGGCGATGCGTTCGGCGTTGCTGAATCCGAGGACGTAGTCCTTGGGTAGCGGCGCACCGTGGGCACCGGACCGTCCTTGCCGGGTCTGCCCGTGGGCGGTGATGCGTTTGCGCCCGTCGTCGATGAGCAGCGCGTCGGCAGTGTCGACGCATTCATGGGTGAACGTGGTGTTGATGAATCCTTCGAGCCAACCGATGAAGGGGCTGCCGGGCTTGTACTGGACCTTCCCCGCGAGGGTGGAGGGATCGGGGATCGTTGTCGGGGTGGACGCGTTGAAGGGGACCGCTTCTGACCGTAACCGCACGCCCTTGGATAGGCGGTCGGCGTTCCGGACGAACTGTGCCCGGATGTTCTCGTTGTAGAGGATGTGGCGGCCGATGCCGCCCATCTCGGCTTCGGCAGCGGTGCGCCAGCGTTCGTCGTCGGCGTGCAGATCGATCAGTTCTCCGATGAACGGAAGATCGCGGCGCGGATCGGTGATACCGCACAACTCGGCCAACTCGGTGCGCCGTTGGTGGAGGTAGGCTGGAATTTTCGAGTCCGGACGGGTACGGAGATCGTCCAATTCGTCGGATACGGATTTGTGTGCGCGCTGTGCGTCGGCGTGACGGGCGTCGGCCTTGCGAGCTGCCGCGGTGACAGCCTCCAGTTGTTCTGTGTGTCTGTCCATGAAAGCGCGTGCTCGGAGCTGTAGCGATGACATGTCTCTCGCGTTGGCCGGAGCTACGACGTCGTCGAGATGGGCGATGCGGGCTTGGAACTGGGCTTCCTTGCGTGCCCGGTGCTCGAGTGTCTCGCTCCAGTTCTTGAGTTCCGCTGTGATGTGGTCGAGACGTTCCCCGCCCTCGGTGCGGATTGCGTTCTTCAACTCGTCGACCTTGCGGTCTGCCGCGTCAAATGCTGTTGCGGTCCGTCGGCAGGCGTCTTCGGCCTCCTCGAGGTCCTGTTCGGCCGCGTTCAGGGCGGCTCCGTACTCGGCGTCACCGACGCTGCTCTGCCACAGCACCCACGGAGTGTCCCCCGAATCCTTGTGCCGCAGAGTAACGATGTCGGAGGCGTTGGCAATCGCGCGCTGGTACCGGTCGTGGCGCTCCTGAATGTCGGAGAGCACCTCTACCTGGTCGTACGCGCGCTGCATCGTCTCGTAACTGTTGGACAGCTCCGAGAAGTGATCGAGTGCCTGCTTGGCCGTATCAAACGTGGAGGGCTGCTCGAAGACCAGCTTCTTGTATAGGTCATCAATCGTGGCTTCTTGCTGCCCGGCCTGGATGCGGGCTAAGAGGGCCAGCGCCTTATCGCTCTCGCCCTTCCTGCCGATGCTGAGGGTGCTTTGGGCGACGGTGAGGAACTTGGTGTAGGTGTCGTGCACCTTCGACCCAACGAAAGTGGTTTCCAGCTTCCGCTGGTAGCCCTGTTGCCCGAGACCCTCGACGAACAGGTCGTAGAGTCGCCCGACGTCGACGGTCCCGTCGATGGTGAGGCGCAGCGGGTTTCCCAGCTCGCCGTCGGAACTGATCGATGCTCGAACGAAGAAGAGCCTGGCGGCGGTGAAGCGTGCGCCGGTGTCGTGGCGGAAGGTGACTGCCACAACTGCCGCGGCGTTGCAGGGCAGGCCTCGGGCATCGATTCCCCGAAGCCGGCGCGGCGGGAACTCCGATCGGCGAGGTCCTCAAGGCCGCGTCGGCGTAGCCGGGTTGGTGCTGTAAGAAGCATTTTCGCAGCATCTCGCGCGAAAAATACCCATGTTCAACCTACTTTTGCTCTGCAGAGTGCGGTTTTGGACTGCCCCGCCGGTTAGTGCAGGTTGGGACGAATAGGGCTATGCAACGATGGCCCCGGACCGCGTCCGGGTTGACGGGACGTGTCGGATCGATCATGAGGCGTTCCGTCCTTTATTCCGGGTCGGGATCAGACGAGGCCAGTCGATGCCAGTACTCGAAGCGACGGCCCGCGCACCGAAGCGGTCGGCGATAACCAGGTCCCGTGGTTCAGGGATTTCGTTGAGCGCTTCGACGAAGTTCAGGAGATCGCGATGGTGCCGGGTGTTGACGTCGAGGGGTACGCCGAACGCCTATCCTCGTTGCACTGGCGGGCCGCCTCCATCACGAAGTGTTGCGCCGTCTCGAGCCGGGCGCGGAAATTCGCCCCGGGCAGCGATGAGCCTGCCGGCATGGCCGTCAATCAGAACCGCGACCACGACGTGTGGTGACTGGCAGAAACCTGCTGACGAAGTCTTTCGGGGTAGGTCGCGCATTGATCCCGCCCCCCATCGGCAGGAAGATGAGCGGGACGATGTTCACATTCACAAGGACTGCCTTCCGATGCAAAGGTCGATCGACGTGGCCGGCATCGGGGAGCCTGGCCGTCATCGCGTCCGGACGCGGTGACGGCGTGTGTATTCGAGGTAACCCCTGCCTCGACCGGAAACAATTCTGCGCCATTGCAACAGGACCGAACCGGCTATCGGTCAGCGTTTCCCGTTGGCTGTCGTGTCGGCACCTCCGCTGGCGGTAGGGCAGCAGGAAGAGCCCGACAACCGGAAAAGTGCAGCGAATAAGGAAAGTGGAACCCGCTCCGGCCCTCGGTGCCTCACGGCGCCGGGGCCCTGTCCGTGTGAAAGGTGTTATCCCATTCAGGAATATTCACTCGACCACAGCCCGGCCGGGAATTTCGATCGATGAGGACTACCCGACCTACAGCATGGGCCCTGCCGCCGAGTTCCTCGGTTGACAAACCTTCCTCCGCGGCCTCGACGCCGCGAAGCTTCTCACTCGCCCCGGACGCTCAGAGGGCGGCCATCGCCGCTACTCCCGATACCAGCTCCACCTCGCCGTCCGAGCCCGAACTGATCGTCCAGGGCACCGCACTCGATCCGCGTGCCCCAACTACGGTGTGGCGGATGGGGGGGGTGGGTATGCGGTCGTACACACACGCGCGAGGCGACCCCGCATCATCATCCTCGAAGACAAACTCGCCGAGGCCCGCCGCACAACACCGAACTCCAGCACACTCACCGCCCCTCGATGGACGGGACAGGCCCTGCACTCGGCTGAAACACCGCCGCGTGTTGCCGAACGCCAGTGACACCGCACTGCACCGTGCTCGATCTTCCGACAAACACTTTGGTGCGGGCCGTACTCGATGGTCAGCAACGCCTGCCCACGCCGAATATCGGGCTGCGCGGCTCCTATGCGGACAAGAAGCCCCGAGCATGGCGCACCAATCCCAACGCCTACTGTCCATTGCACCGAACTACCTCCGCTGTGGAACCCTCTGCGGGGAACCACCCACTTCCGACGATATTCAGTCGGGCTTCTACGGCTTCAGCTCCGGCCTGAGTTATGAGGAGTGCCGCAAACGCCCACCGCGCGCACCATATCCAGTGTTTCCAGGCGGATTGGAGGGTGACGTGAGGAATCGTATTGGTACACGGGCAATGCAACGGCGCCACCTAGACTTGGGCGCCTACCGAAATCGTCGCTTCGTGCCGCTCGCGGGGGAGGACGCCGGCACGCTCGGCGCGATCAAGTCCACCATGTTCGCGCCGGCCGTCGCCGCACTCGCATCGGGCCGATCATGACCCGGTGACGCGAAACCTACTGTGCGTGACTGATGGTCACTCGCCCGGGACGTGGAGAATCAGGGCGTCGCCCTGCCCGCCGCCGCCGCACAGAGCGGCGGCGCCGGTTCCACCACCGCGTCGTTTCAGCTCGAGCGCGAGGTGCAGCACGACCCGTGCCCCCGACATGCCGAGCGGGTGCCCGATGGCGATGGCGCCGCCGTTCACGTTGACCTTCGACGGGTCGACTCCGAGTTGCCGGGTCGACTCGATGCCGACGGCGGCGAAGGCCTCGTTGATCTCGACGAGATCGAGCGCCGAGGGGTCGAGTCCCTCACGGGTACATGCCTTGTCGATGGCATTGGCGGGCTGCTGCTGGAGCGTCGAGTCCGGTCCGGCGACGACGCCGTGGGCACCGATCTCGGCGAGCCATTCGAGCCCCAGCTCCTCGGCCTTGGCCTTGCTCATCACCACGACGGCGGCCGCGCCGTCGGAGATCTGCGACGCGGAACCCGCGGTGACGGTGCCGTTCTTGCTGAACGCGGGCCGCAGCTTCGACAGCGACTCGGCCGTGGTGTCGGCGCGGATGCCCTCGTCCTCGGTGACGACGAGCGGCTCTCCCCGGCGCTGCGGGATGGTGACGGGTACGACCTCGTCGTCGAAGAGTCCGTTCTTCCACGCGGCCGCGGCGCGCTGATGTGAGGCGGCGGCGAAGGCGTCCTGCTCTTCGCGACCGATCTTGTCGGTGTTCGCGTTCCGGTCCTCGGTGAGCGCACCCATCGCCTGCTCGGTGAAGATGTCGTACAGGCCGTCGTAGGCGAGGTGGTCGACGAGGGTGGTGTCGCCGTACTTGAAACCGCTCCGCGAGTTCGGGAGAAGGTGCGGCGCCTGGGACATCGACTCCTGCCCACCGGCGACGACGACATCGAATTCGCCGGCGCGGATCAGCTGGTCGGCGAGCGCGATGGCGTCGAGACCCGACAGGCACACCTTGTTGACGGTCAAGGCGGGCACCGACATCGGGATGCCCGCGTTGACCGCGGCCTGCCGGGCCGGGATCTGACCGGCGCCGGCAGTGAGGACCTGCCCCATGATCACGTACTCCACCAGTTCGGGTGCCACCCCGGCCTTGTCGAGGGCACCCTTGATGGCGATGCCACCGAGATCGGATCCGGAGAGTGACGCGAGCGAACCCGTCAGCCGGCAGACGGGGGTCCGGGCTCCGGCGACGATGACGGACCTGGTGCGAGAAGTCATGGGATTGTCCTTGGTGTCGTGACGAATATTGCTCAGACGAGCGCGGATTCGCGGATCTCGAGGGGGGTTCCGGTGGCGGCGACGACCTCGTCGACGGTGACGCCGGGAGCGACCTCACGGAGAGCGAGGGTGCCGTCGCCGACCACGTCGATGACGGCGAGGTTGGTGATGATGCGGTTGACGACGCCCTGGCCGGTCAGCGGCAGGGTGCAGGCGTCGATGATCTTCGGGTTGCCGTCCCGGTCGGTGTGTTCCATCAGAACGATGACGCGGCTCGCGCCGTGCACGAGGTCCATCGCGCCACCCATGCCCTTGACCATCTTCCCGGGGACCATCCAGTTGGCGAGGTCGCCGGTGCGGGAGACCTGCATGCCACCGAGGACGGCGGTGTCGATGTGGCCGCCGCGGATCATGCCGAACGACAGCGCGGAGTCGAAGAATGCGGCACCGGCATTGACGGTGACCGTTTCCTTGCCGGCGTTGATCAGGTCGGGGTCGACGTTCTCATCGGTGGGGTAGGGGCCGGTGCCGAGGATCCCGTTCTCCGAATGCAGGGTCACGGTGACGTCGGTGCCGAGGTATCCGGGAATGAGCGTCGGCAGTCCGATGCCGAGGTTGACGTATTCGCCGTCGACCATCTCCGCGGCCGCGCGAGCGGCCATCTGCTCACGTGTCCATCCGTTGGTGCCGGTCATCGAGTGGCTCCTTCCGTGCTGCTGACTGTCCGCTTCTCGATCCGCTTGTTCTGGGGGCCGGTCTCGACGATGCGTTGAACGAAGACTCCCGGCAGATGCACCTGGGCGGGATCGATGGTGCCTGCGGGGACGAGTTCCTCGACCTGCGCGATGGTCACCTTCCCGGCCATCGCCGCGAGGGGGTTGAAGTTCAGGGCCGACTTGTCGAATACCAGGTTGCCGGCGGTGTCGCCCCGCAGTGCGTGGACCAGGGCGAAGTCGGCGGTGATGCCGAGTTCGAGAACGTAGCGCTTGTCGCCGAACACGCGGGTCTCCTTCGGGGGCGACGCGAGCGCGACGGAACCGTCGGCGGCGTACCGCCACGGCAGTCCGCCGTCGGCGACGGGACTTCCCACACCGGCGGGGGTGAAGAACGCGGGGATGCCCGCACCACCCGCCCGGAGGCGTTCGGCCAGCGTGCCCTGCGGGGTCAGCTCCACCTCGAGCTCACCGGAGAGGTACTGACGCGCGAATTCCTTGTTCTCGCCGACATACGACGCGGTGACACGCCGAATCTGGCGGGCACCCAGCAGAATTCCGAGCCCGTGGTCGTCCACACCGCAATTGTTGGAGAAGACCTCGAGATTCCCGACACCGGAGTCGGCGAGCGCGCGGATCAGCGAGTCGGGGATTCCGCACAGGCCGAACCCGCCCACGGCGATCGACGCGCCGTCGGACACGTCCGCGACTGCTTCTTCCGGGGTGTCGAACACTCTCGATCCCATGTGCATCCTTTCTCCTGGCCGCCGTACCGGCGATACCGTCTTCCGCATCACATCGTCCACCTGATGGACAACCCTGCGCGACGAGCTTTGCTCCACTAAAAGGGGTCGCTTCATGCATTTCAAGGGTTCCCGGCACAGTGCTCGCGGTTTGAACGTAGTGCCGGAGAGCGTTCACTGAGTGAACGTATACTGCGGTCATGGACGACGCGCAGCGGCCGCAGGTCATTCGAACGCTCGGCGAAATGTCGTCGGTAGGTCGCCGCGGTCGATCAGGCGATCATCAGTGTGAAGGACTTTCCGAACTCACGCATCTGGACGCCGAGATGATGAACCTTTCAGCCCGCTACCCGGAGGTACGATCCCGGCTCGTGGCCTCGGCGCGGGCAACGGGGTTAGACCTGGGTTAGACCTGTGTTTGATCCAGCAGTGCCTGTTTGACCCAGCAGTGCCCACGGAGGAAGTCCGCGGCGACCTCGGTGACCTGACGTGGCGGTGTGTCTTCTCGCTGGTCACAGCGAGTACTGAATGCGGTAGTTCAGAGGTTCCAGAGTTGGAGCAACGTCCGCAGGTTAGGGGAAGGTGAGTTGGTGGTCGGTCCGTAGCCAGGGGTTGGGGCGGCCGAGGTCGGTGAGCGCCTGCGTTGCCATGACGCTCCGGTGAATTGCTGCGCCACAGCCGCTTTCAACCCGGCATGTGCATCGGAGATCACCAAAGTGCACCCCGACAACCCCCGCGCCCGCAACCCGGTCAGGTACTCCCGCCAGAAGTCGAACGATTCGCTGTCGCCGACCGCGGTGCCGAGCGCTTCTCGGGTGCCGTCGATCGAGACGCTGGTGGCCACGACGAGGGCATGGGAGACCACGTGCGCCCCGATTCGGGCCTTGCAGTACGTCGCATCGAGGAAAATGTACGGGAACGTGGTGTGGGTCAACGTCCGGTCGCGGAAACGGGCAATCTCGGTGTCCAGCCCTCCGCAGATCCGTGAGACCTGCGACTTGGAGATCCCCGCCTCCACCCCGAGCGCAGCAACCGGGTCGGCGACGTTACGGGTCGAGATGCCCTGGACGTAGGCTTCCATGATCCTGATCGATCCGGCGGCGGCGTTCGAGCAGGCTCGGGAAGAACGACCCCGACCGCAGTTTCGGGATCTGCACTTCCACATTTCCACTGGTAGTGGCGACGGTCGGGCCAATGATTATTGCGCTGCACGACGCGTCCCCGGCGACCTGGCTCGTGGTGACCGGTTCGATTGCCGATCTCGTGGGGCCTCTTGGCGTCATCCGCGGTGCGGCATGTTTCGTTCGGAAGCGCACGGCGGTAGACGATGTCGAGTCGGAGACAGCGGCGGCGGTCCGATTCGGCGGAGCCAGCAGCGGTCGTCCCGTCACCCGCCGCAGGGCTCGCTGTGGCGCTAGGTCGTCGTCGAATTCACGGCGAGGACCGCGAGTGCCGAATCGGCAAGGATCTGCCGGAGGCGGTCGATCGGCAGTCCGACACTGTGGAACAAGCTGGATCGGATCGCGCCGATCGCGGCGTGCACGACCGCCCGGGCTTCCCCGTCGTCGAGGTCCGAGCGCAGTTCGTCGACCAGGTGTACCCACTCCTCAATGTAGAGCCGCTGCTTTCGACGCAGGCGCCGGCGGTCGGCTTCGGGGAGGTTGTGGATTTCGTTGTGGTAGACCTGCGCGACCTCGCGTTTTCCCACGACGAATTCGATCTGTCCTGCGACCAGATCACGCAGAGTCTGCTCGAGTCCGATACCGCTATCCAGGGTGCGCTCGGCGTCCTCGAGGAGGCGGTCGATCGCGCTGTCGAAGAGTTCGACGAGGACGGCGGACTTGCTGTCGAAGTGCCGGTAGATCGCCGAACCGGTGATCCCGGACGCGGCACCGATCTCGGCCATCGACACGGAATTGAAGCCATTGCGCGCCACCAGGTCCGCCGCGGCGACCAAGATCCTGTAACGGCGCGCCGGGTCCCGTGTGCGTACCGGCTCGATTCTGTCCTCGATCATCCCACTACTCTCCACCATCGTCCTATCACCTTCTCTCATAGTGCTCGGCAAACCTGTCCCGAACCACGTTCTTCTGGATCTTGCCAGTCGAGGTTCGGGGGAGCGCATCGACCACGATGACCGACTTCGGGGTCTTGTCCGGATCGATCAACCGTTTGATCTTGCCGATCAGCGTCGCGGGGTCGACCGTTGCCCCCGATGCCGGCACCACGCCCGCGGTGATCGCCTCGCTCCATCGGTGGTGGGGGAGCCCGACGACAGTTGCCTCCGCGATGCGCGGATCGGCCTGATAGATGGCGCGCCCCACTTCGAGGGAGGAGACGTTCTCGCCGCCGGTCTTGATGATGTCCTTGAACCGGTCGCTGAACCAGAGGATGCCGTCCTCATCGAATCGTCCGATGTCGCCGGAATTGAACCATCCGTGGGCGAAGGACTCGGCGGTGGCCTCGGGGTTGTCCAGGTATTCGGTCATCGTGTGCGGGCTTCGGTAGACGATCTCTCCCTCGTCCCCCGCGGGCAGGAGTCCGCCGTCCTGCCCCATGATCGCCGCTTGCACCCCGATCACCGGCGTTCCGACAGCTCCGCGAAGGCGGCGAGTGTGGGATCCCCTGTGTTGACCTCGCCGTCGACGAGCCTCGAGTCGATGACCGACGGTGCAGCTGTGTCCCAGCGCCTTCCAGAGATCCGTGGTCGGTTCGTGGGCCAAGGCGTGGCGGGTGTAGTAGTCGGGACCGAACTTGGTGGTGATGGCGGCGACCGCCTCGCGGATCGCGACGTGCTCATCGGATTCGATGAAATCCATGGCGGTTCCTCCGTGGGGCGGCGGTCGCCGCCGGTGGCGTCAGTTGGTCTCGGGGAGCAACGTCGTCGGGATGTCGGTGTGCCGGGCGCATCATCGGTTCGGCCGGGGCTTTAACGAGCATGGTGGCGAAGTCGAGTGTTTTGCCGCACGCGGTGCGGTCGTTCGGGGGAGTGTTCCCGACGACCGCGCCTTGTGTGCCCGATGAGGGGTGTCTTAGCTGTAGAGCTTCTCGATGACTTCGTCGAACTTAGTCACGATCGACCGGCGTTTGAACTTCATCGTCGGCGTCAGTTCGGCACCATCGGGAAGCCATTCCTCATCCAAAGAGTTCGTAGTGCTTGATCTGCTCGACTCTCGACAGCCGTGCGTTTGCCTGTTCGACCGACGCATTGCGAGGTGTTCGAGGGATTGACGTTGCTCCGGTGCGAGTTCGTGCGCATCCAGCGTGCCTAGTATTCGCGTGAGGATTGTGTAGAAACGATCAGGGCTCATCCCGAACGTTACCCATATTTCGCTGGCTGGGACGCTGCCGTATGGTGCCCACCGGCATGCGAGGTTCAGAATCGCGGTCTCGTTGGGTTTTGGTCGTCTCATTTCGCTATCACCTCAGTGGTACTGGGCTAGAAGGAAGGGACCGCAAAGTCTCTAAGAGTCGCTGCCGTCGGGCCTTACGTGTAAATACTGGGCGGTGTCTACGTGGCCCCCTCATCACTTTGACCGAGTGGTGCACCTGCTTAACCTGCTGTAGCGCTACAAACATGGCTGACACCTCGGAGCTTCGGTTGTGGTGGTGGTCATCAGCTCGTCCCCTTCTTGCACCCGCAGGTAGGACGCTGCCCCGAGTTCAGAGGACTCGTGGTGCCTGGTTCGGGCACCTTGCGGGATAGTTGACTGCCGTGATTCTAACGGTCGGTCGGTGATGTGTCCAATGTCACCACCTTGTGCGGAAGCGCATCCTTCATGTCGTATGTCCCAGGGCAGCGTGAACTCACGGTGGGGCTAGGATTGACTTGAAATCCAAGAGCTCGGTGTTGTCAAACGGTCGTTCGGCTGTCAAGATTGTCCACTGTGACTCCCGTCGCACTCGTCGACGTGAGCGCTGCCTGATCATAAAAGGGGAGAAGCAGTGCCAGTTTGAGAGCACCACTCACACCACCGTGACTGATGACGAACGTCGCTGGGTGCGCAAGGCCGCCATCGCGGGCGGAGTCGGAACCCTCATCGAGTACTACGAGTTCAGCGTGTACGGGTTCCTCGCGATCATCATCGCCCCCCTGTTCTTCCCGAACGCCGATCCGGTTGTCGGCCTGCTCTCTGCGTTGGCCGTATTCGGCGTCGGCTACGTGGTGCGCCCACTCGGAGGTCTGTTCTTCGGATATATCGGGGACCGATATGGCCGCAAAGTATCTCTTATTCTTACGCTGGTGCTCATGGGCTTCGGCAGTGCTGCAATGGGCTTCCTGCCGACCTACGAGCAAATCGGTGCGCTTGCGGCCGCCCTGTTGCTTGTCATCCGGCTGCTACAGGGATTCTCGGCCGGCGGTGAGCTCGGCGGCGCTGCCACTCTGATCTCCGAAGCGGCGCCCGAGCGGGAGAAGGCCAAGTACGGAGCGTTCGCCCCAATGGGCGGCAACGGAGGATTCGCCCTCGCCGCGGCCGTTGTCGGCATACTGCTCGTCACCACCAACGACGCCCAGATGCAGTCCTGGGGCTGGCGCATTCCATTCTTGATGGCTGTGCCTCTGACCCTGTTTTGCCTGTGGGTGCGATCCAGAGCTGCAGAGACCCACGATCCTGTGCAACACGAGCGGCGCGCAAGGTTTCCGATCGCAGCGGTCGTAGTTAACGAGCCTCTGGTACTGCTCAAGGCCACCGGAATCGCGATCGCCACACAAGGGACCGGATATATCGGCCTGTCCTACCTGAGCATTCACCTAATCAACCAGTCTGGTTATGAAAAAGGGCATGTCTACTGGGTGGCTATGATCGTGATTGCGATTTCCGCGGCACTGATGCCCTTCGGAGGATTGCTTGCAGATCGGTTCGGCGCAGGGCGGGTGATGGCCTCTAGCTTCGCTGGATACCTGATCGTTGCCTATCCAGCAATGATGGCCATGGATCACGGGTTGCTGATCGCTGGCCTTGCCTATCTCGCGATCGTGATCAACACAGTGGGAGCCCAGGTCGGGGCATACACCTTGCTGCCACAGCTGTTCGCCAAGCAGAATCGCTACACCGGCGTCGCCACCGCGATCAATCTCGGCACCATAATAGGCGGCGGAACTGCCCCCTACGTATGCGTCTGGCTGATCGAACAGTCCGGAAATGCCCTCGCGCCAGCATTCTTCGTCATCACTGCCGCCGCAATCGGACTCGCGTCACTCGGAGGCCTGTCCAAGCAGCCCAGCATGCAGTCCGCCCGATGATCAACGGCAACGACTCGCTCGAACGAACCAGCAAGTGTTCCGCTCCGGTCCAGACCTCGTAGTGCCGATTGAAACCACAGTCCGCCGGCTAGCTGAGCTCTCTCCCCTTCTGCTGGGGGAGAGGTGGAGAAAGCCGGGCCCGGATAAAGTCATCTCGGTCCGGATCATGCTTCGCGCAGGTGACTCGCAGTGCGCGAGCAATCTAGTGGTTGCGGTTCGCCGAGGACGGCATGGCGCGGTTGGGCGAGGTGCACAAGGGTCGTGGTCGCAAGCCCTCGATCCCGCAGGCGAAGATCGATGAGATTGTGGACTTGACGCAGAACTACCGCCCGAAAGGCGAGACTCATTGGAGTTGCCGGACGATGGCCGAGGTGGTCGGGGTCTCGAAGGACACCGTCCAGCGCGTGTGGTTCGCTCGCGGACTCAAGCCGCACCGGGTCGAGACATTCAAGCTGTCGAACGATCCACGAGTCGAGGACAAACTCGTCGACGTCGTCGGTCTGGATCTGAACCCGCCCGAGCGGGCGATCGTGTTGTGCGCGGACGAGAAGTCGTCGGTGCGGGGCTCACGATCAGGACGGAATCGACGGCGGTCGATGCCGCTTCGAATGTGCTGGCTGTCAGGAAATCCTGCTCGAGTCGCTCAACTCTGACCTATTCAGGTACGAGGGCGAGCACTACCCGACGGCGGACGTTCCGCGTCTGGAACCCAGCTGATAGAAATTGTTCATCACGGTCACAATCCAACGCTTGTCGTTGAGTTCGGCGATCTCAAAAGCCTGACATGACCTCCTCCGAGAAAGGGACGATGACTGTCCTGAAGGAGCTTCGCATCACTGCGTTCGCACGACGCCCCCTTCAGTCGCTGATGAATGCTTTCGCGTAGCGTTCAAGGTGTGAGACCGCGGACGGAACGTTGTGACCCGGTGGCCTCACTATGAAGTCGTCAACTCCCGCTTCGGCCAGGGCGTACAAGTGCTCGCGATGCTCAGCCTCGGTGACCTCGCGCATCGAGGATTGCGGGGTCAGCACCTGTACGTACGTGGAGGCGTCCGGCCCTCGCAGTTTCCGAGCCAGCGCACGCACTTCGGCGATGGCCTCGGCGAGTTGATCGATGCTCGCCAAATCCGCAGTGCGAGTGCGCTTTGTGCTTTCTGCGCCGAGCATCAGCGGGCTCCAGCCGTCGTAAAGCGCAGCGCGCTGGCGCGAGCGGGCTCCATTACCGCCGACGTAGATCGGAGGCCCGCCCTGCTGTGCTGGCCCGGGAAGCGACACCACCTCTCGAGCTCGGATGCCCGTGCCCGCGTAGGCTACGGATTCCCCTTTCCAGGCTTCCCTCATGACCTCGAGCGTCTGGTCGAACAGTTCGTTGCGCTGCCCCATATCGACTCCCAGTGCTTCGAACTCCGACCTCAGGTAACCGGTGCCGACAACGCAGGTGACTCGACCGTCGGAGAATCTGTCGACGGTGCTTATCGCCTTGGCCGCGACGAACGGGTTATGGTACGGGAGCACCAGCAGGTAGGTCATGAGACGAACCCTGCTGGTTACGGCCGCGCAGAACGCGAGCGCCGCGGGCGGGTCCAGCGATTGATGGCCGCCGTTCTGCAGCCACTCCCTCGATGGGGCGGGATGCTCGCTGAAGGCAATCGCGTCGTATCCGAGTTCCTCGATCGCGGTGGCCACACGCGTTATTCCGGCTCGGCTGACCAGGTCAGGTCCTGAGTCGTGGTGAGCGATCGGATAGTACACCGTGAACTTCATCGCACAATACCTCCTGTGACGTTCGAAGATCCGTCGACGTCAACCCTCTCCGGTTGGCGTCGGGCTAGCACCTGGTGCCCGCCTTGAGGAGGTCTCGTGTCCGGAGACGCGTAGTGGGCTTCACCGGATCCGACCACGGCCGGTTCTTCCATCAGGGGGCCAGGGCTGGTGGGATGGGGGCTATAAGCTGTCTCTTATA
>RRBB01000184.1:0-21701 GCA_006543605.1 Rhodococcus sp. WS4 | reverse complement strand
ACTCGATCCTGCCCAGCGGCGACTTCGCAGGCACCCCCGAGGACGCCCTCGACTGCGCCTGCGGGCTCTACCTCGCCGACCCGACCGCCTGGCAACAACCCCCGACGAATTAACGAATCAGACCACTAAGGAAACATCGACCGATGGGTCGGACCTTCGCGACGAAGTGCGCGGACGCGGACCCTCCCGACACATACCTCGCGGCGCGACCGGACTGGGTAACCTCGTCGGTGCAGGCGTGGTCTGCGCCGACGACGGCGCGGACCGCACAGGTTTCGCGCTCAACCCCGTGCTCACGTACTCATCGTCGAGTGACCGGTCGAGCCATTCTCTCTTTCACTTCACTGCCGCCGTCGTCGTCGCGGATGTCTCTGCCAGCGGAGCCGCCAGACGCCGGCGCACCTTCGCCTCGTGAGCGTCGACCTTGTACCGCAGCGGTTTGCCTGCCTTGGCCACCCGACGTCCGGCGACAGTCAGCATGGGTCGTGGAATCCCGATACCCATCACCGGTACGCCTGTCACATAGTTCTCCTTGAACAGAAACATCGAGGCGTCGACCACTTCGTCGCGGGTGAGCGGCGAAGCCACCCACCCGACCTCTGCTCCGATGGCATCCGCGTCCAGAATCGGGCTGCGATAACCCTCCGTTGTCTTCGCGAGAAGCCAACGCAGAACAGCGTCACGAACCGCCCACTGACGATCGGTAGCTGCGCTCACATTTCAGTCCTCCAACTAGATGCCACTAATGCTGCCCTGCACCATAGCCATCGGCAAGAAATACGCAAGTCGGTGAAATTTCCTGCGCGCCTTGCACCTCGGGAACTCCCGACAGACAACGGCACGACGACCGCACCGGGCACAGCTGGGGTAGGGGAGAATCTTGGATCGGGGAACAGCACGCCGGCGCATCAACCCGGTCGTCACCAACCGCGCATCATCGAGCCGCCTTGTTTCGGTCGCTGAACTGGACTTATTTCTTTTGTTGGGTATGGTCGAGGTCAGTTCGCGGTTGCCGATTCGGAAAGGACCGACAATGGCTGACAAGTCCGCTGTCAAAAGTTCGAAACAGTCCGCACGGGCCCTCAAGGAGCGCCGGGCGGAGAAGCGAGAGAAGGCGCTCGAGTCCACTCAACTCATCCGAAAGCGGAAGAGCTGACCCGCGACTGGTGTCAACACCGCATTCTGCCGCCCTCTTCGCTTCCTGAGGATCGATGTTGTTGCCCCGGGAACTCGGCCAACAGCCCTGACCCGCGCCCACATCAGACGTAGCAGCTTCGGAAGAGAGAACGGCTCGGAGCGTGGAAATATCAGCGACTGCACTCTCTTCCATTTATCTACATCGGTGAAAGCGGCTCACAGAACCCTGCCGAGTTCGATGGAAGCACACCGCAGTTGTATCGGTCCGCCCCGCGTGTGACCACCTGATCGGGGGGCCAACTTCCGGCCTCTGGCACGCCCGTCCCGGCCCCTCCGTGGCCGGGACGGGCGTGTTTCCCAAAGAAGTTCAGGGTGAGCGAGACAAGGGCACGCACACAACGACATCCGAGATGACCGTCTCCTGTGCCGACATGGGTCGGCACAGGAGGGCCGGATGCGTCGAGAATTGATGGAACAAAAAATGAAACGTCCTGGACTCGTCACCCGCCAGCCGGACCCGACCTCGCTGTCGTCGAGGAGCCGCCGGGCAATGTTGCGGGTCATCCTGCTGCCGTTGGATATCGCCGAAAGCGCGGACCCGGTCCCGGTACCCGCGGTCGACGAGGTCGAGCCCTTCTTGCCGGCCCGCATCAGCACCCCCTCCGCCACCGGAGACGATGGACCGCACGCACAGTTGCTGGCGTTCCGGCACATCGTCGATCGCAGCAGTCCCCCGGTCACCTTCGGCCTCGCACTCGATGGACAGCGCGCACCTGCCGGCCCGCAACGCCGCTACGTCGGTCCCCCAGCAACGTGCCTGTCACTGTGGGAGGTACCCGGCAACGGACTGGTGCTGGCCTGCGAGGAACTCACCCCCGACCGCACCGGCAGCCTGATCGACCGACACAATGACCCGCTCCGCGGCGGCGGTAGCCCCGAATTCTGGGCCGCCATCGAAGCATTTCTTCGTCCCTTCGGGCTGACGACCGAGGCGAGCCCGATCGATATATTCCCGCGGCTGAACACCCGACTGCCTAGATCCGAGGTCTACCGGCCGCTGCGCAGCCTGACAATGCACGGCCCCAATTGGACCGGGCGGGACACCCTCGAGGGCCTGATCATCGAAGTCCACACCGACGGGGTCGAAACGGTTCGGCAACTAGTCGATGAACCGGGCACCACACCCAGCGCAGGGACCGCGTCCCACTCCTACCGTGGACTCATGCGGTGGCACCGGGTCCCCCTGATCGACAGGGCGTCACGTCTCGGATCAGGGATCGCGATTCGCGAGGACGCCCGAGCCCTCGCCGTCGACCTCGGTGCACCCGCCACCGGTCCCGGCCATCTCGATCGGGGCACCCGTGAGATGCTCTACGGCATCATCGGCTGGGTCGCCCTCCGCGCACAGCACTCGGCGGACCACCGACGCGTACTGTCGCTCCTGCGCAACCGCCGCCAACTGAACGAACGCCGCGCCCTCGCGGGCCTCGGCGACATCGCGGCGGCCCGCACACGGATGATCGAGACACGGCTTCTGCAAACACACCCCGCCGGTGCGCACCCGCTCCCGGCGCGGATCGAAGCGACACACCTTCGATCAACGCTGGTGCACCGCACCGCCGACGAGATCGCGTTCCTGCATACCCAACTCGGGAAGCTGTGTGACAGCGCTGAAAGCAGTCTGCTGCCCCACACGCTCGCCTCCGCCCGAGACCGGCGGTCCACACTCGTATCGGTCGCGGCCGCCGGTGCGCTGTTCGCCACCTCGCTCCACGCGGCCGTCGCGGCATCGCCGGAGGACCTCCAGCGCTGGGGGATCACCGTGGCGGTCACCGCCGCGATCGGCGCCGTCGCCTTACTCGAGGTTGTCGCACGCCGTCGCCCCTCCAGGACACCGACCACACCGACACCGGGCTCGCCGCCACGGGTCTCGCCCGCCATGACACCTGTCAGGGACCTCGAACGTCGACGGCGGGAGTCGATCTTCCCATTCGAGACGCAGGTGTGGCGCACCGCTCCGAGTCGCCGCGACATGACGCCCACGTTGCGAGAGTGCCTCGAGGCCAACAACCTTTCCGGCTTCGGACCTTCCAACCCACCGTTGGTAGCGGCAAGTTCGTCGCCCCATCCAGAAGCAGAATAGACCCGACCTTCAACAACACCGGCACCGGCACGCTTGCGGGACCGCATGTTCCAGCGTGACGGTCGCGGCCGTTCTTATTGTCTTATCGTCAAAGGAATATTCGCGCGATGTTAGTGACCTCGTACCCGTCCTGGTGGCAGATGTTGGCGGTGTTGTCGGTGGCCGTGGTGCTGTCCACGGCGGTGGGTATGGAGCGGCAACTGCGGCAGAAGTCCGCCGGGATGCGTACCCACACCCTCGTCGGTCTCGGCGCCGCATTGTTCATGATCGTCAGCAAGTACGGGTTCAGCGACGTGCTCGCCGAAGGCCTGGTCACACTCGACCCCTCGCGGGTGGCCGGCCAAATCGTCTCCGGAATCGGCTTCATCGGCGCCGGACTGGTCTTCGTCCGCCGCAACAAGGTCCGCGGACTGACCACCGCGGCGTCGATCTGGCTCACCGCCGCGATCGGGACCGCATCCGGTGCCGGGCTGATCCTTCCGGCGGTGTTCGTCACCGGCTGCCACTTCGTCATCGCCTTCGCGTATCCGGTCGTCGTCCGTTCCACCCGGCTCGGTAAGTCCAGCCAGCACCTCCTACGAGTGCGGTACACCGACGGCACCGGCGCACTCCGGCGCATCATCTCGGCCTGCACCGAGCACGGGCTCGCCGTTCAGGGTTTTACCACCCGACACCCCGATACCGACAACGGCGGCGTCCTCACCCGCCTGCGCGAGGATCTGGACACGGCGCTGCCACTCACCAGCAGCGTCGAAGTCGAACTCGAACTGTATGGAACCACGAACATGAGCGAACTGGTGACGCAACTATCAATTCTCGACGACGTCGCCGGAGTCCATTGCGAAGACCCACCGGAATAGGGACGTCCGCCGTCGACTCGGGCCAGGTAACGGTGAGGGAAAGGAAATACGATGACCGGAAACACGGCAAAGGTGAATCGGATGATGCCCTTCGCGCTTCGCTGGTTCCCGCATGGCGGCGGCCCGGCGGAGGAGATCGTCGCTGTCTTCGGTATGGATACCTGCGAGATCTTCCGCTGTCTGAACGCGCAGCTGCACCCGACCCCCCCGACTCCGCTCCGGCCGGAGATCGTGCAGAAGATGAAGGCCGTGGCACGGCGGCGTCTGTGGCTCGCGGGTTGAGACCCACGCTCGCGGAACGCTTGGGCGCGCCCGGTTGCATACAGGCAGCTGGCGCCATGGACTCGTCGGCTACGGCTACACCACCTGCACCGAAAACTCCGGGCCGCTGGTCGGGCAGCGCGAGTGTGAGCAGTTCCCCGGAATGAGTCGGCTATCGGCTTCCGGTGCCTCATGCTGGTCGAGGACACCACGACACAGCTTGCGGGGCGATCACGGCGACGGGGAAAGCCGTATCACTCACTCCGTCAGGGTCATTGATCTGTTGCCGCTGAAGGCTGTGTGATGAGGAACGCGAGCCGGAATTTTCCGATCTTGATCTCGTCACCGTCGGCGAGCAGTGCAGTGTCGACCGGCACCCCGTTGCGGTAGGTGCCATTGAGGCTGCCGACATCGGTCATCCGAAATGTGTCGTTGTCGCACCGGATCTGGGCGTGGCGACGGCCGACGGTCGTGTCGTCGAGGTAGATGTCGCTGTCGCTGTGGCGACCGATCGTGGTGACCGTCTGATCGAGCAGGAACCACTCACCGCGGTTCGGTCCCCGGATGACCACGAGCAGTGCCGAACCAGACGGCAGTGCCTCGACCACGCCACGGCCCCACGGCGGGTCGCTGGCGACCGGCTGCCGTCGACGGCGAGTGGTGGGGAGATTCACCCCGGCGTACGACTTCGCCGACAGTGGGCCATCGAGTGCCAACTCGGTCACCAGTGCGGCTTTCGCTCGATACTCGCGGAGCAGACGGTGAGCGTCATCTCGAATGCCCGAGCCGGCCCGAACACCGGAGCCGATGATGGTGTCGGTGATGTCGAATGGTGCGCCCACGACGAGGTCCTCTCTCTGCGCGAGGAGAGCAAGCTTGCACTACCTCAAACAACAACTAATATTTACTATTATGATAGTGCAAACTCGCTGACCGACGAAAGGGGAGATGCGTGTGACTAAAATCACTAGATGTCGTTGACCTGGTGTGATCGGACGATCTTTCCTTCGTTGGTTCCTTCGTCGATACGGATGGTTTTCACAATAGACTCGGCTAAAATAGGCAGTATGAGCGAGCAGACGTTGACCGACCCCACGCTGCCGACCGCGCTCGGCGAGACCCGGAACCGGGTGCTGGACCTGCTGTGCGCCGCGGCGGAACCGATGGGCGTACAGGACATCGCCGAACGGGTCGACCTGCATCCGAATACGGCCCGGTTCCATCTGGACGGATTGGTCGACGCGGGCCTGGCCGAGCGTCGCGCCGAGGACCGCCGCCGGCCGGGTCGGCCCCGGATGGTCTATGCCGCTACCACCTCGGATGCGTCCACCGGCCGGCGCAGTTATCGGTTGCTGGCGGAGATGCTGACCGGCCTTAT
Organism: Rhodococcus sp. WS4; assembly: GCA_006543605.1. GTDB lineage: Bacteria > Actinomycetota > Actinomycetes > Mycobacteriales > Mycobacteriaceae > Rhodococcus_F. The sequence continues at coordinate 15,922 of RRBB01000184.1, read as the reverse complement.
CGCCGACACTCTGCCGGAGCCCGGCCGGGCTGCCGAGACGACCGGGGAGGCGTGGGGTCGCTACCTGGCGGAGCGGCCGGCCCCGTCGCAGCGGGTGGACGCCGCCGACGGGGTCCGCCGGTTGTCGACGGTGCTGGCCGAGTCCGGCTTCGCCCCGGGTGTGGTGGAGAACCTCACTCGACCGGTGATCCCGTTGCGGCACTGCCCGTTCCGGGAGGTAGCCGAGCGGCACCGGGACGTGGTGTGTTCGCTGCACCTGGGCTTGATCCGCGGGGCGCTGGCCGAGGTGCGGGCACCGCTCGCGGCCGATCGGCTCGAGCCGTTCGTCGAGCCGTCGCTCTGCCTGGCGCACCTGACCCCCACTCCTGATGAACCGTCATAGCGAATCGCGCGAGTAGGACTGGTATTGAATCGAGCGGGGTTGCACACTGAATAGATCGGCTTACGAGAGACCGAGAAGAGCATGCCCGTGTTCGTCGTCGAATACACCTACAGCCCCGAAACATCCTCCGGTCGTGATGATCACCGAACCGACCACCATGCGTGGCTCGCCGAATTGGTCCGCCGCAAAGTAGTGGTGTCATCGGGTCCCCTCGCCGACCATACCGGCGTCCAGTTCATCGTCGACGCTGCCGACGAAGACACCGTCACACGTCTGTTCACGCACGATCCATTCGCTCAGGCAAACCTCGTATCAAAGGTTCTCATCAGCAAATGGCACCCCGTGATTGGCGAAATCCGCGACTAGTAGGTGCTGATCCACGCCGGCGTCAGGGTACGCCGATCGGGCATCGTCCGGCGGAATTGACCGAACAGTGCACGGTACCTCATAAAGGGTCGATGACCTCGTCTTGTACTCGACCGTGTCCTCGAGCGGTCACAACATCGGCGCCTGGGATCCGCTTTGCGTAATTCGTCGTCTGAAATAGCCAGACTGCGGCGCGGCCGCTCTCGATCAACTTCGCCCTCCTTGCCGGCGCGGCGGATGCACCACCGCCTATGGTCACCCGCGGAATCGTTGCGCGATCAGCTCCCGCGGTAGCTGCTCGGGGCCCGGGTAGGCGACGATGACACGGATACCGTCCGGGTCGCAGCCATCCACGAACGTCACCCCGCCGACCGTCTGCGTGTACGTGGTCGCGTCATATGCGTGTAGTCGCTCGGTGATCCGCTCCAACTCGTCCTCGGTGTCGGCGGCCCACATGACGTAGTGCACGCCGATGACGCTTACCCCGCGACGGGTCGATGCCCCCTTCTTCGCATACATGTAGATCTGAAAGTTGTCCGGCGTCAGAAGGAGTGCTGCATCGGGCTCGCGCACAGCGACACGGCAGGTGAAGACGTCGCAGTAGTACTTCACCGACCGATCCAGCTCGGCCACTTGCATCACCGACGAGGCAACCTTGGCAGCGCACATTTTCATCTCCTACGCCCGGGCGGTCCGTGATCTTCACCGTACCGCTCACGACGCGGGGTGGACCCGTCGCTCAGATCGGAACGCACGCATCCAATATTGTCCTCCGACACCATCGCGCCGCGCAATGCGGCAAGCGAATCGGGCCGATGATTAATCGTTCCACACTGTCCTGCAGATCGCCCCACTGCGTCTGCACCGTTGGGCATCGGATCGGTCGTGGAGGTGGGGACGTTCGGCCCTGGCAATTTGATGCGGACGGGTTATGGTGGCAGGCAAGGTCCGCGCTGCTGCTGCGGTGTCTGTGCTACGGCTGGCAACGCTGAAACAGGAGGACAGCTGTATGCCCGAGTCGCTGTATCAGCCCACCACGCCGGAGATTTCGGAACGTCGCAAGGCGCTCGCACCCGGGATTCACGACGCCTTCGAGAATTTCAGTCGCGCCGTCTTCGCCGACGGTGCGCTGCCGGAGAAGACGAAACAGCTCATCGCGGTCGCGGTCGCCCATGTGACGCAGTGCCCGTACTGCATCACCGGGCACACCAAACTGGCCCGCCGCACGGGCGCCGAGCCGGAGGAAATCATGGAAGCCATCTGGGTCGCGGCGGAAATGCGGGCCGGTGGTGCGTTCGCGCACTCCACGCTGGCCCTGAACGCGATGAACCATCGTGGCCACACCACTACCGGGGAGCCCGAACCGTGAGCGGCAACAGTTTCGGCGCGCGCTCCACACTGACGGTCGCAGACCAGACGTACGGCATCTACCGACTGGATGCGATCGAGACCGACGTGCAGCTTCCCTACAGTATGAAGGTGCTGTTAGAGAATCTGCTCCGCAACGAGGACGGCCGCCTGGTCACCGCCGGACAGGTCTCGGCCCTGGCCTCCTGGTCACCGCGCAATCCCGGCCACACCGAGATCCAATACACCCCCGCCCGGGTGCTGATGCAGGACTTCACCGGCGTGCCGTGTGTGGTCGACCTGGTGGCGATGCGGGACGCGATGACGGCGCTGGGCGGCGACCCACGAAAGATCAACCCGCTCATTCCCACCGAATTGGTCATCGATCACTCGGTGATCGCGGACGTCTTCGGCCGGCCCGACGCCTACCGGGTCAACGCCGACCTCGAGTTCTCCCGCAACAAGGAGCGCTACCAACTGTTGCGGTGGGCGCAGCATGCCTTCGAAGATTTTCTGGTCGTGCCACCCGATACCGGCATCTGCCATCAGGTCAACCTCGAATACCTGGCCCGCGTGGTGTTCACACGGGACACACCGGACGGCCCCCTCGCCTACCCGGACACTCTCGTGGGCACCGACTCGCACACCCCGATGATCAACGGCCTCGGCGTGCTCGGTTGGGGAGTCGGCGGGATCGAGGCGGAGGCGGCCATGCTCGGCCAGCCGATGAGCATGCTCCTGCCGCAGGTCCTCGGGCTCAAACTCACCGGCGCCCTACCCGAGGGCACCACCGCCACCGACCTCGTCCTCACCATCGCCGAATTGCTCCGCAAGACCGGTGTCGTCGGCAAATTCGTGGAGTTCTACGGCCCAGGTGTCGCCAACGTCCCGTTGGCCAACCGGGCGACCCTGGGAAACATGAGCCCCGAATACGGTTCGACCTGCGCCATCTTCCCCATCGACGCCGAGACCCTCAACTATCTGCGCCTGACCGGGCGACCCGAGCAGCAGATCCGACTCGTCGAGGCCTATGCCAAAGACCAAGGAATGTGGCACGACCCCGAGCAAGAACCCGTTTACAGCCAAACCGTCGAGCTCGACCTCGCCACCGTCGAGCCCTCCATCGCGGGCCCGAAACGACCCCAGGACCGCATCCCGCTGGCCAGCGCGCCGCACACCGTCGGGTCCTTGCTGGCGGACCAACCATTGCCGACTGCGCTGGAAGCCGGCCTCGACGAGGCATCCGACGAGTCATTCCCCGCCAGCGACCCGATCGCGGTCGACCACGACCGCGCATCGGATGGGCCGGCGGCACCGTGCCGGTGCGGGAAGAGCCATGAATGGCCCTCCGACCCGGTGGAGGTGGTCCTCGACGGCGAGGTGCACAGTGTCGATCACGGGCACGTGGTCATCGCCGCGATCACCTCGTGCACCAACACCTCGAACCCGTCGGTGATGATCGGCGCGGGCCTGCTGGCGAAGAAGGCCGTGCAGGCGGGCCTGACCCGCAAACCGTGGGTGAAGACGTCGCTGGCCCCGGGATCGCGCGTGGTCACCGACTACTACGAACGGGCCGGGCTGACCCCCTATCTGGAACAGCTCGGCTTCGGACTCGTCGGCTACGGCTGTACCACCTGCATCGGTAACTCCGGTCCGCTGATCCCCCAGGTCAGCGACGCGGTCACCGGACACGATCTGACCGCCTGCGCGGTGCTGTCCGGGAACCGCAACTTCGAGGGCCGCATCCACGCCGAGTGCAAGATGAACTTCCTCACCTCCCCGCCGCTGGTCATCACCTACGCACTCGCCGGGACCATGCTCGCCGATGTGCTGCACGATCCGATCGGGACCGGGTCGGACGGGCAGCCGGTGTACTTGCGTGACATCTGGCCGAGCACCGAGGAGGTCAAGGCAGTCATCGACGAATGCCTGCAGTCACAGATGTTCACCGACGGGTACTCGAATGTCTTTGCCGGTGACGACAACTGGCGCGGTCTCGATGTCGCCTCCGGCGAGATATTCGAATGGCACGAGGACTCCACCTATGTGCGGCGGCCACCGTACTTCGACGGCATACAGCCCGAACCACAACCGCTCTCCGACATCACCGGCGCCCGGGTGCTGGTGATGTTGGGGGATTCGGTGACCACCGACCACATCTCACCCGCGGGCACGATCCGCCGCGACAGCCCGGCCGGTATCTACCTGCGCGAGCATGGCGTCGAACCAAGCGATTTCAACTCCTACGGATCCCGTCGCGGCAACCACGAGGTGATGATCCGCGGCACCTTCGCCAACATCCGGCTGCGGAATCTGCTGGCCCCGGGCACGGAGGGCGGCGTCACCCGCCACCTCCCCCGCGGGGAGGAGATGAGCATCTTCGACGCCGCGAACGCCTACGCCGCCGAGGGCACTGCGCTGATCATCCTCGCCGGCGCCGAATACGGATCCGGGTCCTCACGCGACTGGGCGGCCAAGGGAACACTGCTGCTCGGGGTCAAAGCGGTCCTCGCGACGTCGTTCGAACGCATCCACCGCTCCAACCTGATCGGCATGGGGGTGCTGCCCCTGCAGTTCCCGCCCGGTCGCACCCGCGAAAGCCTGGGGCTGACCGGTGAAGAGGAATACTCGATCACCGGACTCGAAGGCGGCGACCCGGGCGCGGACTTCCCCACCGAGGTCACCGTCCGAGCCGACCACCATGGTCAAGTACAGGAATTCCCGGCCACCGTGCGGATCGATACCCCCGCGGAGGCAGGATACTTCCGGCACGGCGGGATACTGCAATACGTGCTGCGACAGCTCCTCGTCACCTGAACGGCTCGCCATGCCCACCGGGGCAGCGACCGCCGGCCAGCACGGGAGTGGTGGCCTCGGTCCACTTCCTGCTCGGAGACCACCCTCCCAACCTTGGCCGAGCGGGGCACCGCACCGCGGGCCCGCCTGCGGAAACAGCGTCGGCACCTGATCAGCGGTCGGGGCGGTCTCGAACAGCTCCCGCACCTCCGCCGCCGTCGCCCCCCGGTGTGAACAGTGCCGGGCCGCCCACGTGCATCGGATGCTCGCGGGACTCACCCAACAGCAACAGTGGGTCGGTCGGCGACACCGGGAGCAGCAGGGTGACGCCATTTCGTTCCCCGACACTCCAGGGCCTCGAGAACCCCGCTAAAGGCCTGGCGGTGGTGCAGAACTCGTGCGGCTACCGCACTACTGCCTTGCGGTTGAACAGCAACGCGCGTTTGACTTCGGTGATCGCTTGCGTCACCTTGATTCCGCGCGGACACGCGTCGGTGCAATTGAACGTGGTGCGGCAACGCCAGACGCCGTCGACGCCGTTGAGAATGTCCATCCGCTCCCCGGCCCCTTCGTCGCGGCTGTCGAAAATGAAGCGGTGGGCGTTGACGATGGCGGCCGGCCCGAAATAGCTACCATCCGCCCAATACACCGGGCACGACTCGGTGCAGCACGCGCACAGGATGCATTTGGTGGTGTCGTCGTACCGGACACGATCGGCCTGGGACTGGATGCGCTCGCGGGTGGGCTCCTGACCCGATGTCATCAGGAACGGTTTGATCTGACGGTACGCCGAGAGGAACGGCTCCATGTCGACGACGAGATCCTTCTCGACCGGGAGTCCCTTGAGGGGTGCGATCGTGACGGTGGTGTTCTTACCGTCCTTGTGCAGCATGTCGCGCATGAGCACCTTGCACGCGAGCCGGTTGACTCCGTTGATGACCATTGCATCCGATCCGCACACGCCGTGCGCGCACGAGCGGCGGAAGGTCAGGGTCCCGTCGAGATACCCCTTGACGTAGGTGAGCAGGTTGAGCAACCGATCGGTGGGCAGGCACGGAACCTCGAAGCTCGCCCAACCGGCCCTGCCCGGGTCCTCGGGGCTGAAACGGCGAATCTTCAACGTGACCATCACAGCGCCTTCGGGGACCGGCGGTAGCGCTACGGCACCCGGGCCGGCGTTGTTCATAGGGTCAGACATGGCTATCGACTCCAACCTCGTCTACTACGTTCTCGGGGGAGCTCGTCTCGGATTGTCCACAGGCTAGCTCAGCGGTTCGATCGTCGGATCGGAAAACCCGGTTCGGACCCTCTCGCGCGCCGGGGGCGCCGCATGATGTGCGGCCGCGATACCCCTCCTTCGCCTTGTGGATCGACTCAGGCAGCTTCAGCAGTGTGCCCATCAGCGTGATGTCCGCGGTCTTCACCGCCACAGTGCACTGCGGACTTGTCATTCGTTGTGGGCAACGTCCTTTCGTGTCATGATCGATCTATGGGCCCGATCGAGTTGGTGCGAGCCTATGACGCTCGCGGCACCAAGAAGACATCGCCAACCTTCTTGGTAGATCGACTCTGGCCACGGGGCATCGCGAAAGCGGAACTCGACTGCGACGCCTGGATCAAGGAGGTGGCACCCAGCACGGAACTGCGGACCTGGTTCGGCCACCAGGCGGATCGCTTTCCGGAGTTCCGCACACGCTACCTTCAGGAACTTGACACCAATCGCACTGCCGCCCACCCGATCGTCGAGGCAGCGCGTAACGGGACTGTGGTGCTGCTGTATTCGGCGAAGGACCTCGAGCACAACCAAGCCGTGGTCTTGCGCGAGTGGATCTCGAATCAGTTCTGACATCGCCAGAGGACGGCCTGAATACTCATCGCATCCATGAACCTCCGGCCCGCACCTCGAGCCGTGCCGTCCTCTGTGGTCGGGACGCTCAGTGGTCCGCCGCAGTGGCGGGTCGGTCGCAGGTCAGTGCGGGCAGCAGACCCCAAGGCGCGCAGGACGACATCCTGGAACCGGACGGCACAGGGTGACGGTCCTGTCCCCTACCGCGAGTCCCGCCGCAACAGAGGTCACCGTGGTGTCGGGGTGAAACACGCTCCTGACACCGCCTGCTGCCCAGGACCCCCGAACGGAACCGGCGGTGACTGCTCTGGACCCTGAAGGGTCTATTGGCCCTATCCTAATCGTGATTGCTCGAGGGCGAATCCGCGGACGTCGACGGGCGCGTGTTGTGTGTGCCGGGTCGACGGTTCGTCGTTCACGTTGGCAGGACTGGTTGTGGTTTTAGGTTCGGCTGTTCGCGAAGGAACATGGGCGGTCTGCGGTGTCGCTCGCTCCAGAAATCGGAGCAACTCGACCGGGAACGGCAGCACCAGCGTCGAGTTCTTCTCGGCCGCGACTTCCACGACGGTTTGCAGAAGCCGCAGTTGTAGGGCGGCGGGATGCTCCGTCATGGCCTCGGCGGCCTGGGCCAGTTTCGCCGAGGCTTGCAGCTCGCCGTCGGCGGTGATGATGCGGGCCCGCCGTTCACGTTCGGCCTCGGCCTGGCGCGACATCGACCGCTTCATCGAATCGGGTAGGACCACATCCTTGATCTCCACCCGGTCGATCTGCACACCCCAACCCAGCGCGGGGCTGTCGATCATCAGCTCCAAGCCCTGGTTGAGGCCCTCCCGGTTGGACAGCAGGTCGTCGAGTTCGCTCTTGCCGATGATCGAGCGCAGCGACGTCTGTGCGACCTGACCGATCGCGGCTACGTAGTCCTGCACGTCCACTGCCACCCGCACCGGATCGGCGACGTTGAAATAGACGACCGCATCCACCCGGACGGTCACGTTGTCGCGGGTGATGCCGTCCTGGGCCGGCACCGGCATCGTGATGATCTGCATGTTCACCTTCTCGAGCCGGTCGGCGATGGGGATCAGCAACATCAGGCCCGGCCCGCGGACGGCGGACTGGACGCGCCCGAAACGAAACACGACGCCGCGTTCGAACTGTTTGACGACGCGAATGCTCGAGCTCAGGCCGAGCAGGCCGAGACCGACCAAGACGGCCACCGCATAGAGAATCATGGTGTTCTCCTATCCGCCCGTGGCCTCTACCGATACCCGGGCTTGCTGCCAATCGATGAATAGCGTCACGTCCCCGCTTTAGCTGCTCGGAGCAGCGCCTCGATTCGTCGAGGCGCCCAAACCTGCGCGACGCGTGGGATTTCCGAGTCCGGCAATCATTGCGGTGCCGGCACCCCGCGGGGCGGCCAGGGTATGAGCACAGCGCCGAACGTCGTTGATGGATCGAGGATCCGGACGGTGTCGGTGTTGACCGGAATCACGCTCGCAGAACCGGGGTCCCCACCGTCGGTCAGACGGTTGATCGTGGGCACCGCCCGTGTTGTTCGTGGCGTCGGTGCACTCTTCCGGACGGTGATCTCGGCTTCGTTGAAAACGCGGGGACCCAGCAGTGCAAACACACCGAACGTCACCGCGAGCACCAGCACTCTCAGTCGGGTCCGCACACTGCGATCGTATGGTGGGCGCGGTGTGACGCCGTGAAACACCCAGACCAGCGTCGGGCTGCTTGCGAGAAGCCGTTGTTCGATCTCGCACAAAGCATTTCGTTCATCCTCGCTGAGCACAGCGCACCTCCCGGACTCCCCCGGCGAGGTCTTGGTGCCGGGACGACCACTTTTTATATCGTATCACGATAAAAAAGTTTCGCCTGGGTGCAGCACGAAAAGGCACGGCATCGTCCACCCGGTTGACTGCCCCTCGCCGGCGGTTCGGTAGTGGATCTTCTTCGCGTGCGAAGACGTTCGCGCTCAACCACATATCCGGTCGCGCACATATCCGGTCGCGTCGCTCGATCCGTATGCGCGAACTCCACGAAAATCACGGTCGACATCCGGCACCGCGGGGATACCCGGCCGCTGCCGGACGCGAAGGTGATTGCGCGCCAAAAAAGGTGGTCGTACCGCCGCCACCCCCTTTTCTGGCGACGGTCGCCGATTGACGGTCGGTGATGTCGCCACACGGGTGCCGGTCCCGCACCGCGCGAACAGCGGTTGCGTACTCGCCGAGAATAATCGGGGGGATATGCCTGGGTGGGCTTTTCGAGCTGAACTTCTCGTTCAGTACCGGGAGTAGTGCTGTCCAGTCGCCTGTTCGCCGGCGCAGATGCACTTTCGACCGAGGTTTCGGTCCGAGGTCGCGGCGCAAAACCGAATACCGAGCGCATCGTGAGAATCCGGGCTGTGCGGACATGCCGTGCAGGACGGCGTTGATTCCAGTGCCCGTTCAGGGTTCGACACATAGGTCGCGTTCGACGCCATGGCGGCGCTCCAGTTCTCGGCCCCGTGACATCGGGCCGGGTCGGGCGCCGAGGACGACATGGCTTGACCGCGCATGTTCGGGCCCTCGGCACCCCCAAGGCTACACGTGCCCGCCGGCCCCTGTGGCTCCGCGGGTGAACGACCCTCGCAGAACAGAGGTTCCAGACCCTATTGCGGGGACGAGTCGACGGTTCACAACGTTCCGACGACCCTTTTCGACCCTCCGCGATCCGTGCCGCAGTTGCACCCGAACGAGTGCGCGATGCTTTCGTTGCGGAATCTTCGACCCGTGCTCATCGCTCCGCTGTACGCGGCAGTGCCGGTGCTGATACATGATGAGTTCATGGGGCGTCCTTCCGGGGGAATCGGAAATCGTCTGCGCCGGAATCACGACCGCCAATCGGCGATACTTTTCGACATTGCCGAGTCGCCGTCCGATCGCACGGCGGGGCGTTACGCACTCGTCGCCGTGGCATCGACGTCGGGGCTGTCTCCAAGGGCTCGTCGCCCGATTTCGGGCGATGCCCCGTTGAGGCGTGATGACCATCAGAGCATACCGGTGTATCGTATGACGATATATAGTGCGGCGGTTCTGACGACTGAAGGGGCGAGGTGCCGTGACTGCAGAGGAGCAGGTGGAGTCGGAGCCGTTGACGAAGCGGGATTTCGAGGCACTGGCACGTTTCCGGTTCGGCATCCGCCGCTATCTGCGCTTCAGTGAGGACACGGTCCGTGACCATGGCCTCACCCCGCAGCACTACCAGTTGCTGCTCGCACTCAAGGGATTTCCCGGCCGCGAATGGGCCACCATGCGAGAACTGGCCGACCGCCTGCAGCTGCGTCATCACAGCGTGGTGGAGCTGGTCGACCGGGCTCAGAAGCAGGGACTCGTGGAGCGCGCGCCGCACCCGTCCGACGCGCGGGCGGTACGGGTGACGGTGACCGACAGCGGGCAGCTGATCCTGGCACGCCTGAGTGCGATGCACCGCGACGAACTGCTGCGCCTCGGACCCACCCTCGAGTTACCCATCTGGGACGACCCTCCCCAGGATCGGTGACGTCGCGTCCGTTCGTCGACCCGCCCGGGGCCGTGATCGGTCGGCCGCACATCGATCCCGGCTCCCATCAGTCGGTGAAGAAGTTGCGGTGAGAGTCGGTAGGCGCCGGGCGAGGAGCTGGCGCAGGCGGATCCCGGACATCGGTGACGTCGCGCTCGTGGGCGCAGGTTCTGCGGTAGGTGTAGCGAAGTAGCCGGCCTCGGCGGGACTTGGGCGAACACCACGGACCCGGCGATGCCGTCAAAACCTTGACGAGTCGGCGTTCGTCCAGTCGCGGAGCCAACTCGTCGGAGGGTCCTCCGTGAGCAGGTCACCTGGCTGCAGCCACTCGTGTAGGTCCGCGTAGGTCATCGTGCGGTGCCCCTGGATGCGCCGGTTGAGCATCGACGGATCGAGGTCGCAGAAGTCGTCCAGCCCCATCGGTGCCAGGATTTGTTGGGCGCTCGCGACGGTGGATCTCTGGAGGTTGTATACCCGGGTGGTCTTGTCCGGAACATTCAGTGCGCGGGCCCGGCGGGCGTCTTGGGTGTGACACCGACGGGGCATCGGTTGGTGTGGCAGCGTTGGGCCTGGATGCAGCCGACCGCGAACATCATCGCGCGGGCGGCGAGGGTGAAGTCCGCTCCCTGGATCAGGCGTTTGATGATGTCGATTCCGTTGGCGATCTTGCCGGAGGCGCCGATCTTGATCCGGTCCCGCAGTCCGGTGCCCACCAGCGCGTTGTGCACCAGCATCAGGCCCTCGGTGAGTGGCATCCCGACGTGGTCCTCGAATTCGAGTGGGGCAGCCCCGGTTCCGCCCTCGGAGCCGTCGACGATGATGAAGTCCGGGGTGATGCCGGTCTCGATCATGGCCTTGCAGATGGCGAGGAATTCCGTGCGGGAACCGACGCAGAGTTTGAAGCCGATGGGCTTTCCGCCGGACAGTGCACGAAGTGTGGTGATGAAGTCGATGAGCTCGAGCGGGGTGTTGAACGCGCTGTGGGAGGGCGGCGAGATCACGGTCTGCCCGACCGGCACCCCCCGGGTTCGGGCGATCTCGGGGCTGACTTTCGCGGCGGGCAGTACGCCGCCGAGCCCTGGTTTCGCGCCCTGGGAGAGCTTGATGGAGATGCATTTCACCTGTGCAAGGGTGGCCTTGGCGGCGAACTCGCCGGGATCGAAGTGCCCATCGGGGTCGCGGCAGCCGAAGTAGCCGGATCCGATCTCCCAGATCAGGTCGCCGCCATGCGCGAGGTGGTAAGCACTGATACCGCCCTCGCCGGTGTCGTGGGCGAACCCGCCTCGTGCCGCGCCCCCGTTGAGCGCCTCGATGGCGTTGCCCGACAGGGATCCGAAGCTCATCGCCGAGATGTTGTACAAGGCGATGTCGTACCCCCTGGTGCACTGTGGACCGCCGATCCGGACATGGGGTGTGTCATCGGAGGCGGTATGCGCGCGCAACGAGTGGGTGACGAACTCGTATCCGGTGGCGGTGACGTCCCGTTCGGTTCCGAACGGTTCCACGTCCTTGGTGCCCTTGGCGCGTTCGTACACCGTGGTGCGGGTGTCGCGGTCGAACGGTGTTCCGTCCGTGGATTGTTCGATGAAGTATTGCTGGATCTCGGGGCGTATCCGCTCGAGCAGGAACCGGGCGTGGCCGATCACTGGATAGTTCCGCAGCACACTGTGCCTGCGCTGCAGCAGGTCCCAGGTGCCGACCATCGCGATCGCCGCCGCGATCACCGTGACGAGCAGCCACCCGCTCGAAACGAAGAAGACCAGCAGCAGCGACGCCACCCCCAGCACCCAGGCGCCCGCGATGACCAGCCAACGGATCACGGGAATCCCTCCCGGCGCGTGTGCACGGACGAGGCGCCCACCCGCCGTTGCGGCGACAGCGCACCCGATCGATCATGTCCGGCCGAACCGCAAGCACCGTCGCAGGATCCAGGAAGTTCGGACGAGTTCGAGCAGGGCCGTCGACACCACCGCCACCGAGACGGGGGCGGCGTCTCGGGGGTGCGCGTCCGTGCCTGCTGCTGGGGCATGAGTGTCACCGCGCACCTCCGGGCACCCGATCGGCCAGGTACCTCAAGAGCTCGTCCGGGTCGGCCAGTTTCACCGGGTCGACCCGCTCACCGGAGCGCACCAGCGCCTCGATCGCATCGGTGACACCCCAGGTGTTGACGTTCATGCCGGCCAGCACCCGCCCGTCCCGCATCCAGAAGGCGATGAACTCGCCGGCGGCCACGTCGCCGCGGAACACGACCGAGTCGTAACTACCGTGCGGGGCGTAGCCGGAATACTCCATCCCGCTGTCGTACTGATCGGAGAAGAAGTAGGGCACCTGGTCATAGGCGGTGACACGGCCCATCATGTTCTCCGCCGCCACCGGCCCCTGGTTGAGGGCGGCCGACCAGTGCTCGAGGCGCAGATGAGTTCCCAGGAGCGGGTAATAGGTGTTGGCGACGTCCCCGGCGGCGAACACGTCGGGGTCGGTCGTGACCAGGTGTTCGTCGACGACGATCCCGTTGTCGACCGCCAGCCCGGCCGTCTCGGCCAGTGCGGTGTTGGGCACGATACCCACCCCCACGACGATCGCGTCCGCCTCGACCACGGTGCCATCGGTGAGGCGGATTCCGGTGGCCCGGTTGCCCTTACCGGCGATCTCGCGCACCCCGGAGTTCAGTCGCAACTCCACACCGTGGTCGCGGTGCAGGGCGGCGTAGGTTTCGGCGACCTCGGCGCCGAGCACCGCCAGCAACGGCAACCTCGACCTCCCCACCACCGTGACGTCGCAGCCCGCCGCTCGGGCGGCAGCCGCGGTCTCCAAACCGATCCACCCCGCCCCGACGATCACCACCCGGTCCGCCGCGGCGAACGCGGCCGTCATTGTTTCGCAGTCGGTGACCCGGCGCAGGTAGTGCACCCCGCCCAGATCGGCGCCGGGCACCTGCAGCCGGCGGGGCGACGAACCGGTGGTCAACAGCACCTTGTCGTATCCGAGCCGCTCGACGCCGTCGATGACCACCTCGTGTTCGGCTGTGTCGAGGGCGGTGACCGGGGTCCCCACACGCAACTCGATGTCGTGTTCGGTGTACCACCCGGCCGGATGAATGTAGATCTTCTCCCGCTCGGTTATGCCTTGGAGGTAGGACTTCGACAGCGGGGGTCGGTCGTAAGGGCGGTCGGTCTCGTCGCCGATGAGAACGATCCTTCCGCCGAACCCGCCGGTGCGCAGCGCCTCAGCGGCCTTCGCGCCGGCCAGTCCGGCGCCCACGATGACGAATGTCTGCTCTGCAGTGGCCATGTCATGTCCTTCTCTGATGCGAGGTGCTTAAGGGGGTGAAGACCGATCTCATGCGCTGTGGCTCAGGTCGCCGTGTCCTGTTCACCGCACACCGTCCGTATCGCGCGCCCGGCCGGGCCGGGTCGGGTCGGACCGGGGAGGTCATCGTTGTGCCAGCTGGTGGGCTTTGGCACGGAGTTCGGTGAGCAGCTCGGCGAACGACTGGTGAAAGGCGGCGACACCCTGGTCTTCGAGGGTGCGGCCGACGTCGTCCATGTCGATGCCCACCGCGGCGAGCTCGCCGAGGACGGCGGCCGCGGCGGCGGGGTCGGTGTCGATGGAGCGTGTGAGGGTGCCGTGATCCTCGAAAGCGGTGATGGTGGCCTCAGGCAACGTGTTGACGGTGTCCGGGCCGATGAGACTGTCGACGTAGCGGGTGTCCGGGTAGTCGGGGTTCTTGGTCGAGGTCGATGCCCACAGTGGCCGTTGCACCCGGGCGCCGCGGGCGGCGAGTCTCTCCCACCGCTTGCCGGTGAAGCGGTCCCGGAAGATCCGGTAGGCGAGGCGGGCCTGGGCGATCGCCGCCCGACCCCGCAGTGCCGGGGCCTCGGGGTCGCCGCTGTGCTCGAGTCGTCGATCGACCTCCGTGTCGACGCGGCTGACGAAGAACGAGGCGACACTGCGCACCGCGGCCAGATCCCCGCCCCGTGCCGCAAGCACCTCCAGACCCTGCAGGTATGCCTCGATCACCTGTTCGTAGCGGGCGAGGGAGAAGATCAGGGTGATGTTGATGCTGACGCCCTTGCCGATCATGTCCGCGATCGCCGGTATTCCCTCCGCGGTCGCGGGGATCTTCACGAACACGTTCGGTCGGGCGATCCGTCCGTGCAGTCGCCCGGCCGCGGCGATGGTGGCGTCGATGTCACGGGCGAGTTCCGGGGCGACCTCGATCGAGACGAACCCATCGGTGCCGCCCGAGGTGTCGTAGACGGGTCGCAGTACCGCGGCTGCGTCGACGACATCGGCCGCGGCGAGCTCCCAATACGCGTCCTCGACCGCGAGTCCCTGGGCGATGAGTGCCGCGAACTGTGCGTCGTAGGCATCGGAGCCGGCGATGGCCCGCGCGAAGATGGTGGGGTTGGCTGTCACCCCCCGGATCCCGGCGGCCACGAACTCGGTGAGGGTGCCATCGCGCAGATACGGTCGGGTGAGGTTGTCCAACCAGGGGCTTTGCCCCTGCTCGCGGTACAGGCGATGCAACCGGCTCACCGTTACCTCTACCGGTGGGGGTGGGAATCTGTTCATCGTCAGGCCTTTCGTCGTGCGGGCGTCTCATCCACGCCCACGTGGCTCACCGCTCTGCCGGCGTGCAGACCGTGTCACTGCCGGTCGGTCGGTGGTGGCTCTCGTGTGGTGAGAAACTTCGATGGATCGCTGCCCGCCCGGGCGCCGGTGGTAAACCACGCCGCGAATCCCTGGGGATCGCGGCGCTCGATCTCGTCGAGGTACTGCTGGCGGATCCGGGCAAGTCGCAGTCGGTCGGTGACCGATGCGGTGTTCTGCAGCTCCGCGAAACTGGTGCGCCAGCTGCGGCACAACGCATCGCCGGACAATTCCGCACAGCGCGGCGGCGGTGCCGGCAGGGAACCCGGAGCGCTCGTCTCGTCCGGATCACACGAAGCAGAGGGCTGTGGGGTGAGTAACTGCGCCAACGGCGGCCAGCGTCGGAGCCGCCGCGCCACCGGCTCGGCGGTGACCGTCAGCACGAGCACCAGCGGCACGGCCGCAGCGCCGGACAGCGCGATCAGGCCCACGACGCCGATCAGGATCACGCCCGCGGTGGCGGCGTTGAGTGCGGCGGTCGGCAGCCACGAACGCGGCAGGGCGGTACCGGACCTGGTCGCCACCATCGCGGGCACACCTGCGCCGATCACTGCCGCCGCGAACGCCGCGGACACGAGGACGTCGGGGTGGACGGTGAAGATCGCGACCGCGAAACCGACCAACCCAAGCGGCACGGTCACCACCCACCAGAGGATTCGGTAGACACCCATGGGATGTAATCCCTTGCAGAGGTATGGCTTTGATCGACGCGGACCGCGCTGGACCCACTGTCTCACCGAAAAGGAAGATGACGAACGGTGAGCGTCATGGCCCCCAACGGGTGGGGGGTCATGATGAGGTCCCGGTGGTTCGCGGTGTGATGCGCGACGAGCGATTCCTGGCACGCAGCGCTTGCACGGGGCGTCGCGGTCCGCGGTCCGCGGTGCGCCGTGATGCCGGGTCGGTTGCGCGGGTCCTTCGATCGACGCGCGAGCCGATCCGGCGCCTCGCCTCATGCCGGTTCGTGTCCGTCAGGGGCGGGCGGGACC
>RRBB01000183.1:0-21702 GCA_006543605.1 Rhodococcus sp. WS4 | reverse complement strand
GGGCGGGGGCGAGTGCGCATGAGCGGACGCTGCGTGGTGGACCACCACACAGCACCGGTCCGGTCTCGGGTCCAGTTCTGCGTGCGCGTCGTGTTGGGTGCTCCCGGCGATCGCGCCCTCGACGAGGCGTAAGTTCAACCCGCACACCACGTCCAGGTGGTCTCGGGCGACATGGTGGAAGGGGCAGTTGCGTAGGTCGATGCGGCCGTCGTCGTCGACGTGGGGCAGGTATCCGCAGCCGCGGAGCGCCGCCAGGAGATCTCCCCCGGTGTCGGCGGCGGCCCGCTTGCCGGCGTCGAGCGCGGCCTCGTTCACCGCCGCCCGCACCGTTCCGCTGGTGTCCTGTTCGACCGAGGAGACGAGCAGCCGGGCGAGCAGCTCATAGTCCCGGGGCGGCACGCTGACGATCATTTCCGTCGCGGCCCGGGTGTAGAGCTTCGCCGGGCGGCCCGCGCCGGGTCCGCCGCGGCCGGCCGGCCGCTGGTAACTGACCGTCACCAGGTCGGCATCGGCCAGCTTGTCGAGGTGATAGGCCGCGAGGGTCCGGCCGACGTCGACGGCGGCGGCCGCCTGCTCCCGCGAGACCGGTGCGTCGCTTTCGGTCACGTAGTCATACAGCCTGCGCCGCAACGGATCATCGAGGTTGCTCAACGCCGCCAGAACCGCCGGCGCAGCGGATCGCGGAGTGGACATACCCCGACTGTAACACCAAAAAGTATTGACAAATAGGTGTCGAGGGAAGATTCTAAAAATGATTCCTATTATTTTTACAAAAGGGGTTTCTGATGACTACTCCCACGCCCGACTCGGCGGCGACCGCACCCACACCCGGGACGGCCCTGCAACGCGCTCGCAGTGACCCCGCCTACGGCGCGTTCCTGTTGCTGCGGATCGGATTCACCGTGCTCCCGATCGTCATGGGCATCGACAAGTTCACGAACGTGCTCACCACCTGGGAGGACTACCTGGCGCCGTGGATCGTCGACCTCAGTCCGTTCAGCGCGCACCAAACCATGCTGGTCGTCGGAGTGATCGAAATCGTCGCCGGCATCGCCGTCGCGATCAAACCACGCTATGCGGCCTACATCGTCGCCGCCTGGCTCGCCGGAATCGTGATCAACCTACTGAGCTACCCCGGCTTCTACGACGTCGCACTGCGTGACTTCGGACTGATGCTCGCCGCCCTCACCCTCGGCCGGTTGGCCTACGTGTACGACCCGGCCTGGCACCGGCGCACCGCACTCGCCCCGAAACTGAGTGCCGCCTAGCCGACACCGACGTGCGTCCCGGCGCTCCGGAACGCGCGCCGGTGACGCCCTCATCATTTCGTCCACCCGCCCGAGGCCACCGCTTCGCCGGGTGGACGCCACACCACCACCACTGCGAAGGAACCCGGCATGCCGTCGACCGCGACACTCCACGTTCTCCATCAGGCACCAGAACGAGACCTGGCTGCCGCCGAAGAGGCGGCAGCGGCGTTCCTGGAAGCACTCGGGATCGACCTGGACTCGGAAAGCCTGCGTCAGACGCCCCGCCGCATGGCCCACGGCTACGCCGAACTGTTCACCCCCCGTGCCTTCGATCTGACCACCTTCCCCAACGACGAGGACTACGACGAGCTCGTCCTGGTCCGCAACGTCCCGCTGCGATCGGTGTGCGAGCATCATCTGCTGCCGTTCGCCGGCACCGTCCATATCGGGTATCTGCCCGGCGAACGCATCATCGGATTGTCCAAGCTCGCCCGCGTGGCAGAGCATTTCGCCTGTCGGCCTCAAGTTCAGGAACGGCTCACCAAGCAGATCGCGGGCTGGCTCGACGAACACCTGCATCCTCGGGGTGTCGGGGTGGTCATCGAGGCCGAGCACAGTTGCATGACGCTGCGCGGGGTGCAATCGGTGGGATCGGCCACCGTCACTTCCGCTCTGTTGGGAGCGTTGCGCGATGATCCTCGTTCGCGCCAGGAATTCTTCGCCCTCGCCGGCGTCCGCGCCTGACCGGGCGGGTGGACGACCCGCGGCCCTTCATTCCTTCGGCGGGGCGGCACGCCGAGCGCTGCCGCTCCGCGTTGCGGTCTCGGCTCGGTGCCGGGCCGGAGCGGAGTCGGCGCGAGTGCGGGCCACCGGTGTCTGCCGATCAGGACCTCGCCCGGGGGCGGTCCCAGACCACCTGGCCGTCGGCCCGCACCCGGGCGCCCTCCGCCGGGAGGTGCGGGGTGCGCCGGCCGTCGTGCATGAGGTGCTCGACGCTCACCCCGCGGCGCAGGACTGCGACGTCGGCGACGAGCCGGCGGTGGCACCGCCACCACACGCTCTCACTGCACATCATCGCCGTTCTCTGCCGCGCCGCCTGATCCAACAGCTCGGTCAGTGCCGCGGCGAACTCGGTGGTGCGGGTGTGTGCGGCATAGGCGGCGAACTGATCGACCTGCCACCAGGGGTCCTCTCGCGGCTGCCCGGGCGGCAGGCGGCGGCGCCCGCCGAGTCGCGGCTCCGCGCGATAGCCGATTCCGGCGTTCGGGAACCAGTGCGTCATCATCTCGCTGCCGACGTCGGGATTGCGGCGACTGCCGGGATACCGGCGAATGTCGACCACCGCGTCGACGCCGGCCTGGTTCAGCAGTGTTGTCAGTTCTTCCCGACCGAGCCGGCCGTGTCCCACGGACAGCAACATCGCCTCACCACCTGCGCCTGCCGGAGACCACACCGCCCCGGTGTGCGATCGAGGTCGGCGGCGGGTATACCGGGCGGGCTAGCGTCGCGTCAGGTGGGCGACGCAGGTCTGGGGTGTTTCCCACGGGATCAGCCGGTTGTCGGTTTCCGGTGCGCCGAGCCGGTCGAGGACGCCGCGCATCAGTCCGAGATGCAGTGCGCACACGACGTTCGGGCTCTGCCGGGCGACCGATTCGAACGGGCAGGCATGCAACCGGATTCGTATTTCCTCGGGTGTGGACTCGAGTTCGGGGTCGAATCCCATCTCCGCGAACAGGGTGGTGAGGGTGCTTGCGGCGTCCTCGATCGATCGGGGGGACCCGGGGGTGTCGGTGAGGTCGTCGAGTGCCCACGCCCGTCCGGCCGCCTCCGCCCGGTCCACGGGGTCGTCCGCGGGGCTCGCCCAGTGCGCCGCCAACACGCGAGCCAGCTGTTGGTACCCGGAATCGGCGTGGCCCGGTTCGAGGGGGGGCAGCACCCGGTAGAGCTGGCGGGGACGGCCTCGCGCCGGATTCCGTTCGGGTTCGGCCGAGACCAATCCGGCGCTGGTCAACGCGTCGAGGTGGAAGCGGACGGTGGTCACGTGCAGCTGACACAGCGCCGCCAGTTCAGCGATGGTCATCGGTGTCGGGCTGGCCCGCAAGGCGTCCAGCAGTTGGACCCGTCTGCGGGAGGCCAGCACCGCGTGCGTCCCGGCGCGCTCGGCATCGGTTCCCTTTCGTATCGCCATACTGTATGACTTTAGAGGAAGGGATTCCTTAAAAAAAGGGTGAGCTTCCCGGAGGTGGCCATGACCTATGTGATCGCAGAGCCGTGCATCGATGTGATGGACCGGGCCTGCGTCGAGGAATGCCCGGTGGACTGCATCTACGAGGGCGGCCGGTCGCTGTACATCCATCCCGACGAATGCATCGACTGCGGTGCGTGCGAGCCGGTCTGCCCGGTGGAGGCCATCTATTACGAGGACGATCTGCCCGCCCGGTGGGAAGCGTTCACCGACGACAACGCCCGGTTCTTCCACAGCCCGCTCCCCGGCGCGAGTGCCGCGCTGGGGATGCCGGGAGGGGCGGGCAAGCTCGGTCCGCTCGCCGCCGACACCGAATTGGTCAGTGGCTATCCGCATTCGGACCCCGCCGCTACCGGCGAGGCATTCCCCTGCGGCGGTGCATCGTGACTCCCCTCACCGTGGACGTCGTTCCCGTCCGGCCGTACCCACAACGGCGCGGGGTCAAGGGGTCGTTCCTCTACCAGGCCGCCACCACCACCGACCCCAAGATGCTGGGTCTGATGTACATGGTCACCTCGTTCGTGTTCTTCATGGTCGGCGGGTTGATGGCGCTGCTGATCCGCACCGAACTCGCGGTCCCCGGACTGCAGTTCCTGTCCAACGAGCAGTACAACCAGCTGTTCACGATGCACGGCACCATCATGTTGCTGCTGTACGCGACGCCGATCGTCTTCGGATTCGCGAACTACATTCTGCCGCTGCAGATCGGCGCCCCCGACGTCGCGTTCCCCCGGCTGAACGCGTTCAGTTACTGGTTGTACCTGTTCGGCGCGATCATCACCGTGTCCGGGTTCCTCACCCCGGGAGGGGCGGCGGACTTCGGCTGGACCGGGTATTCCCCCCTGACCAGCGCGGTGCATTCGCCGGGGCTCGGCGGCGATCTGTGGATCACGGGACTGGCGTTGGCCGGGGTGGGCACCATCCTCGGTGGCGTCAACATGATCACCACCGTGATCTGCCTGCGGGCGCCGGGGATGACGATGTTCCGGATGCCGATCTTCACCTGGAACATCTTCATCACCATGATCCTGGTCCTGATCGCCTTCCCGATTCTGGCGGCGGCACTGTTGGGCCTGCTCGTGGATCGGCACCTCGGGGCGCACCTGTTCGATCCGGCCACCGGCGGCGCCCTGCTCTGGCAGCACCTGTTCTGGTTCTTCGGTCACCCCGAGGTGTACATCGTCGCGATCCCGTTCTTCGGCATCGTCTCGGAGATCTTCCCCGTCTTCAGCCGCAAGCCGCTCTTCGGCTACACCGGCCTCGTCTACGCGACCATCGCCATCGCCGCGCTGTCCACCGCGGTGTGGGCGCACCACATGTTCGCCACCGGCGCCGTTCTGCTGCCGTTCTTTTCGCTGATGAGTTTTTTCATCGCGGTGCCCACCGGGGTGAAGTTCTTCAACTGGATCGGCACGATGTGGAAAGGGCAACTCACCTTCGAAACCCCGATGCTGTTCTCGCTCGGTTTCGTGGTGACCTTTCTGTTCGGTGGCCTGTCCGGCGTGTTGCTCGCGAGCCCGCCGCTGGACTTCCACGTCACCGACTCCTATTTCCTCGTCGCGCATTTCCACTACGTGCTGTTCGGCACCATCGTGTTCGCCACCTACGCCGGCATCTACTTCTGGTTCCCGAAGATGACCGGACGGCTGATGGATGAACGCCTCGGCAGATGGCACTTCTGGACCACGTTCATCGGGTTCCACACCACCTTCCTGGTCCAACACTGGCTCGGCGCCGAGGGCATGCCCCGCCGCTACGCCGATTACCTCCCCTCGGACGGGTTCACCACCCTCAACACGGTCTCGACGATCGGCTCGTTCGTCCTCGGCGGGTCCGTGTTGCCGTTCGTCTGGAACGTGTTCAAGTCCTACCGGTACGGCCAGGTGGTCACGGTCGATGACCCCTGGGGTTACGGGAACTCGCTCGAGTGGGCCACCAGTTGTCCCCCGCCCCGGCACAACTTCACCGAGCTGCCCCGAATCCGTTCCGAGCGCCCTGCGTTCGAACTGCACTACCCCCACATGGTCGGGCGGATGCGCGCCGAAGCGTACGTCGGCCGACGGCCCAAGTCGGTCACGGTCACCGCGGGCACAGTCTCCGAACCCGAGCGAGAAACGGGCCGGCGATGAGTGACACCGCCGATCGTTCATACAGTTCGCTGCGGTGTCCCGAAGCCGAGGCGGCTGCGGCTGCGGCTGCGGCTGCACGGTCGTGGTCCGTGAGCGGCGGCGACCGGCCGACCCCGCGGGACGACTACGGCTGCACCCGCCTACCGGGCACCGTCCGTCGAACCCGAACCCGAACCCGCGTCGCAAGGTGGGTGGCCCATGACTGAGGTGGCGCGCTACACGCAGTTGATCCTGCCGGTCTTCTGGCTCGGGATGGTGGTGGCGATTTCGTTTCTCGAGGCGCCGATCAAATTTCGGGCCCTGGGCGTGACCCTGGCCATCGGGCTCGGGATCGGCCGGAAGGTCTTCTTCGCGCTCAATGCGGTGGAATTGGTTCTGGCCCTGGCGTTGTTGGCGTCGTGCGTCGCCGCGCCACCCGGCGCGACCGCGTTGACGGTGCTCGCGCTTGTCACGGTGGTGCTGGTGGTGCAGGTCGCGGTGGTGCGCCCGCCCCTGGGTACACGGTCGGACCGGATCCTCGCCGGCGAGAACCTGCCACGATCGAGGATGCACCTGGTGTACATCGGACTGGAGGCGGCGAAGGTCGCACTGCTGATCGCGTTGATCTTCCAGCTGTTCCGGGCGGTGGCCTCATGCCTTCCCTGACACCAGACGAACCTACGCGCACGGATCTGGCCACTCGCGCCGACATCGAGGACCTGCTCCGCCGCTTCTACGGGCGCGTGCTCGTCGACGACCTCCTCGCCGATCCGTTCGCCGAGATCCGCGAGGGCGGGCTCGAATCACACCTGCCGATCATGTGCGACTTCTGGGAGACCGTCCTGTTCGTGGCCCGCCTCTACCAGGGCAGCGCCCTGCGGGTGCACCGTAGCGTCCACACCCGGCATCGACTCGAGGCACGACACTTCCTACGATGGCTCACCCTCTGGTCCACCACGGTCGGGCAGATGTTTCATGGTCCGATCGCCGCACACGCCACCGTCCACGCCACCAGGATCGCCCGGGCGATGCACCGCACCCTGACCGGCACCGACTCCGCCGAACTCGATGCCCTCACCTCCCGACTTCACCATCCGGTCCGCGATGACCACCCCTCCGATCGCTCCCCCAGCGGCGACCTCGACGACGGAACGGCATCTCATCGCCGGGCGCACCGTGAGGCCACGGATCTCCCGGAAACCCACCACCATCCGCGCCGAACAGAGCAGACAGTGGCCGCAGACAAGCCCCCCGAGGGTCACCAGCGTCGACCCGGATGCGTCCGCGACGGCAGAACACGAAAGGAAGTGCATCAACCGTGAACCAGAAGACATGGTCGGTGAACATCGTCATCGACGACCACAAATCGGCGGAGACCGGCGCCCAGACACGAGCGAGCGCCCGTCTGCATACCAACGGCCGGGCCACATTCGTGGGAACGGGACTCGCACGGCGCAATTCGCACCATACCGACGTCCCGGAGGTCAGCGACGACATGGCCGCTGCCCGCGCCCTGGCAGACCTGTCGCATCAACTGTACGAAGCAGCCGCGCAGCGGGAAGCGGTCACGCGCAGCGCGCTCACCTCCGCGCGTGCCGCCGACTTCGGCCGCCGACGTTTCTCGGCCTGAGTCGGCCGCGCACGAAACCCCGTCGACACGATGGCGCGGTGCGGCGCCCGACACCTGCATTCCCACGGACAATCCTCCACAAGGACATCACGATGAGCGAACAGATCTTTCACATAGCCCTCGCCGACGACTGGGAAGGCGCCGCACGGTTCGGAGAATACGAAGCGTCCACCCGCGCCCACACACTCGATCAGGTGGGATTCATCCACGCCGCGACCGCGGAGCAACTCGAGCACGTCCTCGCCACCGTATACGGTGACGTCAATCTTCCCCTGGCGGTGATTGTGATCGACCAGGACGCACTCCGCGATGCCGGTGTCGACATTCGATGGGACGAGATGGCGGGACCGTCGAGTGCTCCCGGTCGGTGGGTTCCGCGGATCATGGGAGCGGTGCCGCTGGATCCGGACATCGTCGTGGCGACCATCCCGCTCAAGAAACACGGCGAGAAATGGACCGTCCCCGATCTCTCCGGGTACAGCGTCGGCGAGGCGGCGTCGTAGCAATCCCCGCCCGTGAACCCAGATCACCGCTGTCGTCACACGCCGGCCGGCCCGGAGGCTGGGTCAACTGTGCAGATTCGCGGGCGACCGCACCGGTAACGGTGGCGCGCGGCGTGGCTCGGGCGTGTACGAGTGCCTCACATCACCAGATGTCGTCGAAAGAAGGCCTGAGCCCGCAGATTTCGAGAGTGTCGAACATCATCCACAGAGTCACTCACTAAGACAGAGTGTCACAGAGCGTTCCGGAGAACGATCGCCACAATTACCCCCGACATCGCCATCATCACCCCGGCCCATACCCCGGCACCAGCAGCGCCGGGTTTCGGGCAACCTGACTCACCCCGCCACCAGCCTGACCACACACAGTTCGGGTTCGACGAACGGCTCGAGGTGAGCCGAGATGTCCGGTCGATGCGGCTTTCGGTCTCCCTCGGTCGCTGACGTGTCCAGCAGACCCTGCAGCAACCCCCGGTGCACTCCGCACACCACCTCGGGATGCGACCGGGCCAGATCCCGTACCGGGCAGGCGTGCAGGCGAATGATCCGTTCCCGTTCGCCCGCGGGGCCGCCGCTGCCCGTCGACGGCGGTGTCGGCGGTCCCGGCGCCGAGATCAGCTCGGGGCCGAACCCCATCCGCGCGAAAGCATCCGTGGTGCGCGCCGCCGCGTGATCGAGCGCATCATCGTCTTCCGACTCCGGGGTGTGCCCGCCGTCACCGGTGCCTGCGCTGCGGGAAGCCACTATCCGCGCGGCCCATTCGTGCCCGGCGTGCTGCGCGCGGCGAGCCCGCGTCTGCACCGTCTGGCCCAGCTCCCTCGCGAGGACCTCGGCGAGAGTCCGGTAGTCCACGCGTTCCTCGATCGCCAGATAGCCGGTACGGGGCCGGCCGGCACCGGGCCGGTTCATCCGGGTGCGCGTGATCGCACCGTCGTCACACAGCGCGTCCAGGTGGAACCGCACCGTCGTCACGTGCACACCGATCTGTGATGCCAGTTCGACGGCGTCCACCGCACCTTCGTGCTCACGCACCATCCGAAGAACACGTTCCCGTTGCCGGTTGCGCGGCAGCAAATTTCGCCGCGGCCCCCGGGTATCGCTTGCCTCGTCCACCTCGTCACCTTTCATTCTACCAATTTAACGGATAGACTTCCGTTAAATACTAGCCGCTTCACAACAGCAGAGGTAGGGGATGACGGTCGACACCATCTGCGATCCCGACTTACCGATGACGACGCAGTTCGAGCTCTTCGGTCCCGAATTCACCCAGTTCGTGTTTGCCCTACCAATGCGCAATCTCGACGTTGACCACCAAAGTGCACATCCTGCGACAGGGTTTCACGCACCTGGATCGCCACTGCCCGATCGAGCATGTCTCGGCACGGGTGAAATCCCCCGACAGCATCATGGCCAAAGCGCAGCGCCTGCGCTGCCCGCTCACGCCCGCCGACATTCGGCAGAACATCCGCGATATCGCCGGAGTCCGCATCACCTGCGGTCTCATCTCGGACACCTACCGCGTTGCGGACCTGATCGGCGGTCAGCCCGATGTCACCGTGCTCGAGGTCGAAGACTACATCGCGAAGCCGAAATCCAATGGCTACAAAAGTTTGCATGTGGCAGTCGAGATCCCGGTGTTCTTGAGCGACCGAGTTGTCCAGGTACCCGTCGAGCTGCAAATCCGGACAATCGCCATGGACTTCTGGGCCAGCCTCGAGCACAAGATCTACTACAAGTACCAGCGCTCCGTCCCCCGCCGATTGGTGCAGGAGTTGACCGAGGCCGCCGAGGTCGCACACCGACTCGACAGGAAGATGGAGCGACTGCACAACGAAGTTGCCGGCCTGAAGTCGGCGGTGGACTCCGACGACGGTCCACTGCGCCTCGCGGCCGTCGACCACGATCACGGCGATCACTCACAGAACCGTTGCGGGAAACCCCACAACGCGACCGCCGGGCCGCTCGTGCGATACCCGCCGGCCGGTGGTGCGGATGTCTGCCGAAACACCCCACATCTCACTGACCCAGTGCTGCAGGGCAACACCCGCGGATAACCCAGCACTGCACCCACAGCATGCCGACGAAACCCCAATCCGTAAATCCCACGACAACCGTTTCACCAATCATCAACAGGCGGGAGGCCACTGATGTCCACACCAACTTTGCATGTGGATGCCTCGAAGACGACACCCTCACACAGTCGAGGACTGCGATTGCGGCTCAAGCCCGCCCAGTCCCGCGGATTCGTACAGGGCGCCTGGTGGCCACGATCGACTCACCTCACCGATGAACTCCCGGCACTGCTCACCGCCCTCTCACGGCGGCTGGGCCACATCGACCGGATCATCTACGACGAGAACAGCTGGGCGCCAGCACCGTCGCGTATCGACCACGCAGGCACCACGGTGGACCTGCGACACTCCAGCGACCAGCCGAACAACACACTGGCGATCACCGGCGAGAAGTTCGGGCGGCTGGTCCTGCTGGTGGTCCCTCCCTACACCGACCCGGTCTTCGCCTATGCGACCATCATGACGGCGGCGAGTCCGCGCGACGTCTCCACCGCCGACGAACTGCTGGCGATCGGTGCGCGCGAGGCCGAGGACCGCCGGCTGGCACTGCTCGCCCAACACCGCTGGGAGTCCGAAGGCGGAGCACTACGCCACCGTGGAGACAAGTCCGGACCGCCGCGCCGCACCGGCGACCGCGACAGGGTGCGACGCGGCTGAGTGAGACCCGCGGGGACACACATCTTTTCCGTCTACCCTGCCACCGCCACAGTGATCCTCGACAATCGGCGGTCAGGGTGACAGCACCCAGTGACCTCGTGGTCAACGCGTGCGACAGCAGCCAGTCGAGCCACGCACGAAACGTTGTCCAACGGAAGCGAAGTCCCGCATGCGCTCAGAAGTCGTGCGCGGCGCGGCGCGGTCATCGTGTTCCACCATTCACCTGTTGATAAACGAGGCCACGGCGCAGAAGCGTCCGTACCGCTGAGTGAATTGGACCCGTGCTCGCAGGATCGCAAGACGGTGGGGTCAGTGCCCTTTCCTGGCTGCGGGTAGTTCGGCGGATTGCCGACCGCCTCACCGAAGCGGGTGGAACCCAAAGTTCGACATCCCCAGGATGACCCACCGTCTGGTGCTGGTGCTGTCCCCTCCAGTGCGCCACTCCCCCTGCCACCACCAGGCGCAGCCGAGAGGCACTGTCGTTCCGGCCCACTCACACTACCGCGCACACAGGGAGACCGCGGGAGCAAGTGTTGCTTGATACAATTGTCGTGCACACCACGGCACGGATACCAACGTCGTTTGCGTGCCGTGGGACGCGAAAAGTTCTCCTCCGATGGGATTCTCACGTCGAGGTTCTGTCTCAGTGGAAGTATGACGAGTATGCGAAGACGCTGGCCGGCGGCACCCCCACCCTCGTGGCGCGGGGTGGGTATTGTTCACGGGCGTTCCGTTCTCGCTGCGGGCCTCGGGATCACCGTCGAACTCATCGACCTTCTTCGCTACCCGGCAGGGGTGGAACTGCGTCTTGCCCTCACCGCCTACGGGCACGCGGCCCGGCGGGCCCGCTATGAAACACGACCGCTGACCGACCCCGGGGACCCGTCGCCGCGGTGGTCGTTCCTCCGGACGCACGTGCGTGCCGGGGATCTCACGGGCGAGGCCGACCCGTACCAGGCCCCGATCCTGTCGACCGGAACGACGCGGTTAATCGACTTCCGCACCATGCCGCGGTACTGGATAGACGGAATCCCCGCGCCGGTGTCGCTTACGGTGACCGTGGAATGGGCCCGGATCGGACTGGCGGCAACGTCGTCGACCATCGAGATCGGACCCGTACCCCACGCCCTCCCCTAGTAGGACTGCGCCAGGCGGTGTGGTGGCACAGTCGGCAGGTACCGATCCAACGAACAAGTGCGCGTTGCACGTTCGCGGGGGCAGTCCTGCCCAGCCTGTTTTGGAGTCAATCGGGTCAATCGCAGGGCGGTAAGAGGTGGGCGGCGGTGACCAGGGTGGCGTGGTGGTGCCTGTCGAGCCGGGAGGGCTCGTCGTAATGGTCCAGTCCGAGCCCGGTTTCCGGTTCCCGGTAGTCGCGCTCGATGCGCCATCGGATCGCACGTGTGACCTTTTCGCACGAGCCGGTCACCATGGGAGCGGGCAGTTCACCGCAGCAGCGAACTGAGAGCGGGTGGTGTCGGCGTTCCATTGAGGCACTCGTGTATGCGACGCAAGGTGGCCGCACAATCGGACCGCTCGGTGGGGTCGAGTTGGTCGAGGATGCGACGTAGCTCCCCTTGCCGCCTGGCATTCACCTGCTCGACGACGGCGCGCCCCCGCGCCGTCGATTCCAGGGTGACGACGCTGCGATTCGATCGATCCGCGCCTCGCCTGAGGTGCCCGGAGGCGAGGAGACGATCCGCGAGGCGGGTGACCGTCGATGCGGCAACACCCAGTGCTCGCGCCGCCTGACTCGAACTCACTGTGCCCTCCTCGCTGAGCACCATCAACAGCCTCAGCTGCGGCAACGTGACCTCGACGTCGCCTCCCTCGATGCTGCGCAGCGCCACACCCACGAGATCTCGGATGGCGACTTCGAATGCTCGCAGATCCTCGGGACTCGTGCTCACCGACTCGTCGTCACCGCCGCGTTTGTGCATAGCTCAAGTATTGCAGAAGCTAAGCCTTGCATGATGCAAGAAGTTGGGTAACTTGGTGGGTACTGGACCACCGCGCCGCGCTGAGCCTGTGACCTCATCGGTGATGTTCGAGCGTCGGACCGATGCCGGCGCAGCGAAAGCGAGTACCCAGCCAGGTTGAGACGAAATGAGGCCTCAGTGCACACAGATTCCTCGCACACTATGAACCCCGCGTCCGCATGGCAGGTCCTGCGGCAGGGAAACGAGCGATTCGTCAACGGAACCCCACTACATCCCAACCAGGGGATCGCGGACCGCGCGGCGCTCGCCGACGGGCAGCACCCCACCGCCGTGTTGTTCGGATGCGGAGACTCGCGAGTCGCCGCCGAGATCATCTTCGATCAGGGTCTCGGTGACGTGTTCGTCGTGCGCACCGCAGG
The DNA here is from genome assembly GCA_006543605.1 of Rhodococcus sp. WS4. GTDB lineage: Bacteria > Actinomycetota > Actinomycetes > Mycobacteriales > Mycobacteriaceae > Rhodococcus_F. Next base: position 8,884 of record RRBB01000183.1, on the reverse strand, counting down.
CCACGTCCTCGACGACGCCGTTCTCGGCTCGATCGAGTACGCCGTCGAAATCGTGAACGTTCCGCTCATTGTCGTGCTCGGCCACGACGGCTGTGGCGCCGTCCAGGCGACGCTCGACGCGCTCGACAACGGCGCGGTGCCGGACGGATTCATTCGCACCGTCGTCGAACGCGTGGCACCGTCGGTCATGACGGGACGTCGCGAAGGGCTCTGCACCGCAGACGAACTCGAGACCCGTCACGTGGTGGAGACCGGCGCACTTCTTGCGCAGCGCTCACGCATCATCGCCGGACGCATCGAGGCCGGTGCCTGCGCCATCGCGGGCGTCACCTACACGCTGTCCGACGGCCGAATACATCTTCAGGGGACGGTGGGAGACATCGGTGAGCCCGGCGACTGACTCCCAGAACACCACGACTTCCGTCGGATCCGACACCACCGCACTCACCACCGGCGGATAGGGCGGGCGGGGCGCCGGCGCGGCAGGGTGGTGCTGCCTGATCCGTTGCCCTGAGAGATGGGCTGCGCCGCACCGATCGGAGGATCCGCAATGAGCACCGCGCTGTACTTCGCCGGACTCAGCCTCATCGGCATCGGAGGACTGGGCGACGGCTTGGCCCGGGGATTGCGACCGTCCGCTCACCCTGGCACACACAAGATCTCGATGGTCCTGACCCTGGCCGGTGTCCTCTGCTGGACTGTCGGGGCCGTCGTGTCCGATCAGCCGTTATGGTGGAAGATCGTCGCCTCCGTCTTCGTGTTGACGATAGGTTTTCTCCTGACCATGCGATCACGGTTCCTGCCCAGTCACCAGTGGTGCGAACCCGACGAGTGACGGAATCCTTCCCGTGCACCAGTAGTCACCACCGACCGGGCAGTCTGGGTGCTGCAACGCCGCCCACGGCGCTCATCATGCGACCGCTCATGAGGTGGTGCCCGGTCACTCCGATCGTCGGGGTCCACGAGTCATGGGTTGCGCGGCTGCGGGAGCAGTTCGTTTCGGCGGCTGAGGATCTCTTCTTGCAGTACGCGACGGACTGCTTGCACGGCCGGGTTGGTCAGGCTTTCCCTGCGCGCCGCAATGGAGAAGGAGAGACGGACGTCGACCGTGTCGACCATCACCCGTCGAAGATCGGGATGCTGGTCGGCCATGAAAGCCGGAAGCAAGCCGATGCCCCCGCCGGCGCGCGTCGTCGATACGTGCGCAAAAATGTTGGTCGACATGAACTTCGCGGTCACTCCGGGCAGGTGCCGCTGAAGATCGAGGTCTCCCACCTGCAGGAGGGAGTCGACGAAGAAGATCAGTGGGTGGGCTGTCAACCTTCAATGGAGGTCGGTTCACCGTAGTCGCGTAGATACTGTTCGCTGCCGTACAGGCCTAGCGAATATTGGCAGAACCGTTCCGACACAAGTCGACTGCTGATGGGGGTTCCGACGGCGACGGCTATATCGAATCCCGCCGGTTGCAGATTCAGTTGCCTTGTCGCGGTGATGAGTTCCACAACGAGATTGGGGTGGTTCATGCGAAGTTTAGCCAGGGCCGGGGCCACGAACATCGGTCCGAACCCGTCCGGGGCAGTGACGCGGATAGTTCCACGGAGCGTATTCTCACTTATGCCGGCGACCACATCCGCGGTTTCCTGGACGACTTCCTCGATGAGTCGGGCGCTTTCAGCGACGGACCGCCCGACGTCGGTCAATTCCCAGCCGTCCGCACTGCGCTGCAGAAGACGAACTCCCAATGCCTTCTCCAGTGCATTCACGCGCCGCGAGACGGTGGTGTGGTCGACACCCAGGTCCTTTGCCGCCGACCGACGGCGACCGCTCCGCGCGACCGCAAGCAAATACCGAAGGTCATCCGAACGAATACCTCTGGCATCGATGGTCACCGCGTTTCGCGGGGCGGCCCCGGCGTCGCCGTTCTCGGATATCTGCCCGTGCCGGTCGTCGTGGACGTCAGCGCTGTTCATTACGCCGGCCGATTCCCTCGAACGTTCTCGGCACTGTGAGTCGATGGTGGAGGCTTCTGCCGCGAATCCGGGTGGGGAGTTGCCCCAAGTAGGGCTTGCAGGTCGATGCTGAGACGGCGCAGCACGTCGGTGTCGACGGCCGAGGCATCGTCGACGGCATGTGCGGCCGACAACGCCGCAGCCCGCCCACGGTCGGTGATGGTCACGAGGGTCTCGCGTCGGTCGGCGGGGTTGGTCGAACGGGTGACCAACTTGGTGCGCTCGAGTCCATCGATCAAGGAGGTGATCGTGGTGGGATGCCGGTCCAGGGTGCGGCACAGAAGCGCTGTGGAAATGACTCCGTTCGGTGCCGCGTCGACCGACGACAGGACCTCGTACCGAGGGAAGGACAGCCCTAACGGGTTGAGGGTCGCATCGAGCTTGCGAACGATCAGTTTCTGCGTCCGCAGTACCGCCGCGATCAATCCTGTGCCCGAAAAATTCGTTGCACTGAGCACGCTGTGCTGAACTGCATTTGCGCAAAGCCTTGTCGCCAAGGGATTCTCACTAGAATGTCAGAATCCTCAGCTCGGTCGCAGTCCCGTGGGGGATCTACTCCCGACGGATTCTCGGGAGGCCGGCTTTACGTCGGTAGGTGGTGCTGGGGCTTCGCTCAGGCGAGGGCGCGCTCGTCGTCCCTGCCGTCGAGTTGCTCGGCGTAGCGGACGAGGGCGGCGGTGGTGCGTTCGATGTGCTCGCGCAGCGCCTGGGTGGCGCCGGCTTCGTCGCGGGCGACGGTGAGTTCGGCGATGGTCTTGTGCTCGGCCGCGATGTCGCGGGTGGCGTCGCGGGCGAATTCCTGGGACCAGTGCTGGTAGAGCTCCGCGCAGTCGCGCAGGCCGGTGGCGATGGCCTCGAGTCGTGAGCTGCCGCAGCCGGCGAGCAGGGTGTGGTGGAAGTCGCGGTGGACGATGGTGAAGGCCGGGTCGACGTGCCCTTCGCGGGTCATCATGGGGGTGTGGGCCAGCGCATGGTGCGTGGCGATGACCGAAGCCTCCCAGGCCAGGTCGCCGTACTTGATCGACTCCGCGAGTGCCAGGGTCTCGATCAGCACACGGGTGCGCGTCAGGTCCTGCAGGTCGTCGATCGTGAGTGTTGAGACGGCGAATCCGCGCTGAGGTGTCGCCTCGACGAGGCCCTCGCCGGCCAGTCGGATCACGGCCTCCCGGACGACGGAGAGGCTCACGCCGTATTGCTCGGTGAAGTCGTTCATCTTGAGCTTGCTCCCGGGCGCCAGTTCGCCGCTGAGGAGGTCGCCGCGGATGCGGTCGTAGACCTCCTGGACGCGGGTGGGCTTGGCGGGAGTGTTGGTCATGCGGTCAGTCTACGGAATCCATCCGAATATCGGTATGGGAATAGATAATCGATTTTCTGTTGACACATCGATGAGATCTGGAGCACACTGTGATCCAGGCAATACACCTGCCAGGGCCGCAGCGCCGGGCCGTCGCACCCCTCTCGACCACTCATCCGGCGGTCCCGATAAAGGAGACATTCCATGACTGACATCCAGGTTCCCGTTCTCATCGTGGGCGGCGGTGGCGCCGGTCTCACCGCGTCGATGACGCTGTCCAACCTCGGCGTCGACTCGCTGCTGGTGAGCGGTCTGCCGGCCACCTCGACGCTGCCGAAGGCGCACGTGCTCAACCAGCGGGCGATGGAGATCTTCACCGAGGTGGGTGTGGCTCCCGAGATCTACAAGCGCAGCACCCCGGCGGCAAACATGCGGGCGAACGGTTGGTACGCCGGCCTGGCCGGCGCCCACGACGGCTACGGCCGCAAGCTGGGCGAGCTCGAGGCGTGGGGCGGCAGCTACACCGACCCGGACTACGTGGCGGCGAGTCCCTGCCGGACCTGCAACCTGCCGCAGATCCGGCTCGAGCCGGTCCTGAAGGAGCACGCCGAGAAGCTGAATCCGGGAGGGATCCGGTTCAACCACGAGCTCATCGATCTGGTCCAGGACGCCGACGGTGTGACCGCGACCGTGCGGGACAAGGACGCCGACGCGACCTACCAGGTGCGCTCGCAGTACCTGATCGCTGCCGACGGCGGCCGGACGGTCGGCAAGCTCGTCGGGGTGTAGATGAACGGGCCGCGGGACATCATGAAGATGGTCTCGATCCACATGACCGCGGACCTCTCGCCGTGGGCCACCGACGATGACGTGCTGATCCGCTGGCTGGTCAACCCCGACTTCGGCGGCTCGTGGAGCGGGGTGCTCGTCCCGATGGGCCCCGACCACTGGGGCCCGGCATCGGAGGAGTGGGTCTTCCACATGCAGTACGCCACCGACGACCCGGACGCGATGCAGGAGGAGAAGGTCCTCGCTCGGATGCGCGCCTCGCTCGGCCTTCCGCCCGAGCTGGTGCCGACGGTGCACCGAATCAGCCAGTGGGTGATGGAGGGCGTCATCGCGGACAAGTTCCGCCAGGGCCGGGTGTTCTTCGCCGGCGACGCCGCGCACCGCCACCCCCCGACCGGTGGCCTGGGCCTGACCTCGGCGATCCACGACGTCTACAACCTGAGCTGGAAGCTGGCCGCCGTCCTGGCCGGCCGCGCCGGCGACGGCCTGCTGGACACCTACGAGGCCGAGCGTAAACCCGTCGACCAGAACAACATCGACAACGCGATCGCCAACGCGATGAACCACTTCACGATCGACCAGGCCCTGGGCCTCTCACCCGAGAAGACCCCGGAGGAGAACTGGGCCGAGCTCGCCCCGCTGTGGCACGACCTCCCGGAGTCGGCGGCCAAGCGGCACGCCCTCAACCGGGCGATCGGCTCCCAGACCATGGAGTTCCGCCACCACAACGTCGAGTTCGGCTACCGCTACGACTCCACCGCCATCGTGCCCGACGGGAGCCCGGAGTACGTGCCGCTCGACCCGGTCCGCCTCTACGAGCCCAGCACCAAGCCGGGCCACCCGATGCCGCACGCGTTCGTGGAGCGCCGCGGCGAGCGGATCCCGCTCGGCACCCTCGTCCACGGCGGCAAGTTCCTGCTCCTCGCCGGCGAGGAGGGCCACGCCTGGGTCGAGGCCGCCGACAAACTCGCCGCCGAGAACGACCTCCCGCTGGTCGCCGGCACCGTCGGCGTCCTCGACTCCGACTTCATCGACGTGCGCTGCGCCTGGTTGAAGAACCGCGGCATCTCCTCCACCGGCGCCGTCCTGGTGCGCCCCGACCGATACGTCGCATTCCGCGCGGGCGAGGGCGTGGCGGACCCGCGCGCCGCGCTCGAAGACGCCCTGTCCCAAGTGCTCTCGACCCAGCTCCGCTGACCCCCGAATCTCACAAGGAGAATCCCCCAATGCGTATCGCCAACCTCGCCGGACGGCTCGTCCTGGTCACCGACACCGGTGCCGTCGACATCGAAAAGGCCAGCCGGGGCCAGTTCGGGCCCGACCCGACCGCCATCTACCGCCGATGGCCCGACTTCACCGCCTGGGCCGCATCGACCGAGCTTCCGTCCGGCCGGCCCTACGACGACGCCGAACTCGGCGCACCGGTGCCGGAGCCGGGACAGGTATTCGCGATCGGCCTGAACTACCGCGCGCACGCCACCGAGAGCGGGTTCGACTTCCCGGTCGAGCCGCCGGTCTTCACCAAGTTCCGCACCTCGATCACCGGTCCGTACGGCGACCTCGCCCTACCGGGCGAGACCGTCGACTGGGAGGCCGAGCTGGTCGTCGTCATCGGCCGCGAGGCCCGCCACGTCGCCGCGGCCGACGCGTGGGACTACGTCGCCGGCCTGACCGTCGGGCAGGACTACTCCGAGCGCACCCGGCAACTCGTCGCGCCCGCACCGCAGTTCAGCCTCGGCAAGTCGTTCCCCGGCTTCGCGCCGATCGGCCCGGTCGTCGTCACCCTCGACGAGCTGCCGGACCCCGCAGACCTGGAAATCGGCTGCAGCATCAACGGGGAGCAGGTCCAAAAGGCCCGCATCAGCGACCTGATCTTCTCGATCCCGGTCCTCATCGAGCGGCTCTCCGCGGTCCTGCCGCTGCAGCCAGGTGACCTGATCTTCACCGGCACGCCCAGCGGCGTGGGCGGCGGACGGAACCCGAAGCGGTTCCTCGTCCCCGGCGAGGAGGTCGTCACCTGGATCGAGGGCATCGGCACACTCCGCCAACGATGTGTGCCCGGCCCCCCGTACACCACCGCATCCACCTCCTAAGAGCTAACTGGGAAGGACAGACCGCCATGGCTCTGCACCGCCTCACCTCGATCACCGTCGGCGTCCCCAACGTCGAGGAGACCGCCGCCTACTACACCGATTTCGGTCTCACACCGCTCGGCGGACACGCGTTCGCCACCACCGACGGCGGCGAACAGTTCACGCTCACCCACGCACCCCGCAGGCGCCTCGTCGAGATCGGCATCGGCGCGGAGAATCCCGATGACCTCGACCGCATCGCCCGTCAGCTCCGCACCCTGGACCTGCCGGTCGAGCGGACCGCCGACGCACTGGTCACCGAGGAGCCGATCGCCGGCTTTCGCGCCGTGATCTCGGTGGCGCCGCGCATCGAGCAGCAGCGCACCGAGCCCACCCCGTACAACGGGCCCGGCCGGATCGACCGCCCCAACGTGCGGGCGCCGGGCATCGTCCGCGAGGGCCCGGTGGCCCCGCGCAAGCTCGGTCACGTGGTCATCGGGTCCACCGACCAGGCCGCGACCCAGCGGTTCTTCACCGAGGGCATCGGGTTCAAGGTCAGCGACGTCGTCCCGTCCCTCGCCGCGTTCATGCGCTGCTCGACCGACCACCACAACGTGCTGGTCCAGCAGGCCCCGGTGAACTTCCTGCACCACACCTCCTGGCAGGTCGAGGACATCGACGAAATCGGCCGCGGCGCAATGGCGATGCTCGAGGAGAACCCCGAGCGGCACGTCTGGGGCATGGGTCGCCACCACGTCGGATCCAACTTCTTCTGGTACCTCAAGGACCCGGCCGGCAACTTCTCCGAGTACTACTCCGACATCGACTGCATCGTCGACGACGCGCTCTGGACGCCCGGCACCTGGGAAGGTGTGAAAGGCCTGTTCAACTGGGGACCGCCCCCGCCGCCGTCCTTCCTCATGCCCGAGGACGTCGCCGCGATGATGACCGGGGCCCACAATGCCGGTTAACAACCCCGCCCCCGTGCCGGCGTGGACCCCCACACCGGACGCCGCCGCCCGAACACAGATCAACGCGTTCGGGCGGTGGCTGGCCGCCGAAGGCCGCGGTGAGTTCGGCGGCTACGAGGAGCTCTGGCGCTGGTCGACCACCGAACTCGCGGAATTCTGGCAGGCGATCGCCGACTTCTACGACGTGCGCTTCCGCCGGCCGGCAACGCGAGTGCTGGCCGACGACGCGATGCCGGGCGCGGAGTGGTTCCCCGGCGCCACACTCAACTACACCGACCAGGCGCTGCGCCACACCGGCGAGAAGACCGCGATCGTCGCCGTCTCCGAAGGCGGGCACCGGCACGAGGTGACCCGCGACGAGCTCCGCAACCAGGTCGCCTCCCTCGCACACTGGCTCCGAACCCAGAACATCGGCCCGGGCGACCGTGTCGTCGGCTACCTCCCGAACATCACCGCCACCGTCGTCGCGTTCCTCGCCACCGCCGCCGTCGGCGCCACCTGGTCTGCCTGCTCCCAGGAGTACTCACCCGACGGCGCCGCCGACCGCCTCGGCCAGCTCGAACCCACCGTGCTGTTCATCGCCGACGGCTACCGCTACGCCGGCAAGGAACACGACCGCTCCGCCCACAACGACGAACTCCGGCGCCTGCTGCCCTCGGTGCGAACCACCGTGTGGGTGCCGCACATCGGCGCAGCCCAGCCGCCCGGCACCGAGCACTTCGACACCCTCACCCAGGGCGACCACCCGCTCGCGACGACCCCGGTGCCGTTCGACCAGCAGCTGTGGGTGCTGTACTCGAGCGGCACCACCGGCCGACCCAAGGGCATCGTGCACGGCCACGGCGGCGTCACCCTCGAGCACCTCAAGTTCCTCGGCCTCCACCTCGACCTCGACGCTCCTCCCGCTTCGCCTGGTACACCAGCACCAGCTGGATGATGTGGAACATCCAGGTCTCCGGTCTGCTCCTCGGCGCCACGATCGTGCTCTACGACGGCAGCCCCGGCTGGCCACACCCCGGAGCCCTGTGGCAGCTGGCCGCCGACGAGCAGCTGACCTTCCTGGGCACCAGCGCCGCCTACCTGACCGCCGCCCACAAGGACGGCACCCGACTCGCCGCGGCCTACGACCTCCAGTTGACCGGCCTCGGCAGCACCGGCTCACCACTGCCCGCCGGCACCGCCCAGTGGATCCACGACACCCTGCCCACGACCTGGCTCGCCGCCGCCAGTGGCGGCACCGACATCGTCTCCGGGTTCGCCGGCGGCGTACCCACCCTCCCGTCGTACCCCGGCGAGATGCAGGCCCGGTTGCTCGGCGTGGCACTCGAAGCGTGGGACGGGCACGGACAACCCGTCACCGACGAGGTCGGCGAGCTCGTCGTCACCCGCCCGATGCCGTCCATGCCGCTGTACTTCTGGAACGACCCCGACGGAGCCCGCTACCGCGACGCCTACTTCTCCACCTACCCCGACGTGTGGCGCCACGGCGACTGGGTCACCGTCAACACCCGCGGCGGCGTCATCGTCCACGGCCGCTCCGACGCCACCATGAACCGGTACGGCGTCCGCATGGGCAGCGCCGAAATCTACGAAGTCGTCGACCAACTCGAAGAAGTCGCCGACGCAGTCATCGTCGGCGTCGAGGAATCCGACGGCGGCTACTGGATGCCGCTCTTCGTGGTCCTCGCCGACGGACACCACCTCGACCCCGAGCTCATCACCCGGATCCGCGGCCGGATCCGGGTGATG
>RRBB01000182.1:0-21781 GCA_006543605.1 Rhodococcus sp. WS4 | reverse complement strand
CCGACCAGCGCAGCCACGCCCTGCTCTCCGCACTGCTGGTCTTCCGGCTGCACCCGAACGGCTTCACCAACAAGGACCTGCGCACCCTCACCGGCGAGCTGCGTGGACTCGACCCGGACACGGTGTCCGCCGGGCAGATGACCTACGACCTGCGCCGGCTGAAAACCCGCAGCCTCATCGTCCGGATCGAGGGCACCCACCGGTATCAGGTCACCGACCTCGGACTCGACACCGCGAAGTTCCTCACCTGTATCCACGATCGGGTCCTGCGCACCGGCCTGGCCGAACTCGCCGCTCCGACAACCACTCCCGGCCGCCTGCGATCAGCTGCCACCGCCTACCGCACCGCCGTCGATACCCTCACCGCCACAGCGCAACTCGCAGCCTGAAATATCAAGCAGTCGAACGTGACCCACACACCACAAACTTGACCCCAAAACCCGGCTACGCCGCTTCTAGCTACCTAGGACGGTCCGGGAGTGTCCGATTAACGGTGGATCCGACCTCGGAGCACCTCTGCGGCGTAGCCGGGGCGGGTATTGCCGGCTTCGGTTGCCCAAAGAGTGGCTGCGTTGACGCTGATGCCGAGAAGCTGGCTGAGTACTGCAGCGTGGAGGTCCGCCGCGAGGTCCATCAAGGCGCTGTTACGGCTGACTTGGGGTGGAATTCCGAGCGCTTTGAGTCGAGTCATGATCCAGGCGGGAGTCAGTGGCTGGCCAGGAAGTCCGGCGCACCGTGCCGCCTCAGCGCAGTGGTCTGATCGCGAATCACCTGCAGGACCGCCGCGACTAGCAAGATCGCCAGTTCCAAGCGCTGGTTGTCGGGGTGCGGAGCCGCCCCACCCGGTTGGCCGCCAACGGAGTCGCGAACATCCTCGCCACCCTGTTGCAGCAGAACCTCACCGCGCACCCACACCGGATCGACCTCGCCCCGGCGGTTCCAGCGGCCGGTCGCCGTCTTCAGTACCGATACGGACGCGTCCGCGACCATAGTGTTCCGACAAAACAAGGCTCTGATCTGCAACGACGTCGTCAACAAATTTGCCGTCGTCGTGTGGCCACCGTGGGTCAGATCCTCGACATCTCGCAACTGCGGATGAAAGCCGGCGGCCTGGTTCCAGTCGGATTCTTTACCCGCCGAGGCCCTTCGGTGCTCGGCAACATCCTCACGAGGAAACTCGTCGCGAAAGGGCTACTGACACATACCGTCACTGCGCTGCGCATGATCGCCATCCTCTCGATGGCGGACTGAACGCGCACCGGCGGCACCACTTACCGCTGCTCGCAGTTTCGGGTGGTTGCGATCATCACCCGAGGCCCGGGAGCGCTGGTTCACTACTGCGGTGGCGCCGATCAAGGTCAGCGTCCGAACTAGATCAACTTCGCCATTACCAGTCGCGCTGTTCCCGCGGCCGACGTCCCCAGCACAGTCTCGCCTCGCCCCTTCCAACCTTCTCGAGATCCTCTCGCGATGCTGTGGACCGAGCGAAATCCCGAAGGCGAGCAGCTAACTCACCAACCTCGCATCGGCATAGAAGCGCGAGCCGCTGGTGCCTCCTGCGCGCTGTTCCGTCGAGCCTGCTCGCGCTGCGCGTTCATGCATGTTGAGAGATGATTGGACGGGGGTAAGAGGTGCGGGCGGCGTTGCCCGCAGGCTGCATCTGTTCCAATCGGGCAGCGAACCGCAGACACAAAGGTGGTCCGCCGTGATTCGCGCCGCAACCGAGACCACGCTGCGAAAATGGAGCATCACGATGAATGAAAAGAAGACCCCACCGACTGCACAGTCGACGGTGCAACCAGAGGCGAAACACGCGTTAACGGACGACCCCGGCGCCTCACCAGAAGATATCGCCGCTGTCGTCGAGGGGTTAACCGGTCAACGCCTGATCGAGAGGTCGCAGCAACGAGCACGGTAAGTGCGCCGAATATACAGTGTACGAGTCGAATTAGTCATCGACGTTGCCTCGTGGCGCCGCCGAGGATCCAACACAAGGGGCCCAGCTATGTTTCCTCTAGCAGCTACAGGATTGATGACAATCGGTGTCGCGTTCTTCTCGCTAGGTCCGCTTGCCGTGGCTGCAGTGCTTGAGCGTCACCTTCGTCGCTAGACGACTTGCTTCGGCACTTCGAGCGCTGTGGGGAACGCGTCAATTGCAGCTGTACCGCAGGAGCGGGTATGAGGCGTATCGGTTCGATGACAGTGGTGCTCGGCCTGGGCGTTCTGAGCCGGTCGGACAGCGCTTGGCGGCGCGGCCTCCGAGTGTTTGGGTTTCCGCGGCAGGGTGCCCAGGCGGCTCTACCAGGTTCGGCGTCGTCGGAGCTCACGAACCGACCGTAACGATTACACCTCGCCGGCCTTGCAACGTCGCCAGCCCGCTCTCCGCGGCGCCACCGGCAACGACCTTGCCATCGTCGCCGCGATCCGCGCCACTCGCCTCAATCACCACGAAGATCGAAGAACGCATCCGAGCCGGCGGATCGGCTGGGCACCTCTGATCCCGTCGCAACCGAACCGCGGCTCGACGGCGAGATTGGCTACACTTTGCTGCGGACCCGGGACCGCGCGGTCGGTGATGAGCCGACCGCTGACCACGATGCCCTCGAGTCGTCTTGTGAGGGGTCTCGGTAAGCCGTCGCGGCCAACCACGACGAGGTTGCTCGTGCGTACGCGAGCTGTCGAATCAGCGCGCGTGGCGACATGCATGACCGACCTGTGATGAGGCTGAAAATCGCGATGAGGGCATGGAGGAACAAGGTGGGCACGGGGATCCTGTCGTGTGCGAATGCGTGAGATCTGTGGGGAATCGAGCTACCGATTGGTGCAGTGGGAGCTGGTGCGTCGTGGGATAAGTAACTTGACGGACTTGGCTTCGGATACGAGCCATTAGACGATGTTGTTGCTCATATGTCACCCACTCGCAGTGGATTTCGATCAAGCGCCGATATCGCAGACAGCCCGTAGACGAACTCACGGGAGGCGACGCCTTTCCGAAGTTGGGACACTTGGAACTCGACAGCTGCTGCTAGTCGGCGTTTGTACTCGGTGATGTCGATTGCGAATGCGGCGGTGATATCCCTCGGAGCCGGCCCACCGAGCGGTTCCCAAAGAAGCGCAAAGTCGAGAATGTCGTTGTCACTACGGTGGTTCCACATTTCGTTCCTCTGTGAGGCGCGTGCTCAAGTTTGCGTAACTGCCTGGGATCTGTCGGATCGCCGGTCGCCCGCTCCGTCCACGTGACCGGCCGAGCGACTCACGGAACGAGACGAGGATCGTCCGTTCGCAGGGGGTGCGGGGTATGTGCCCGCTAAACTGCGTATCTCCCCTTGAGCGCAGTGGGAATCAGGTATGACCTGCCACAACCGTTCGATGAACCGGAGCCGCGACATTCCGAAGTGAACGAGGATCTCTTCCTCGTCCGGACCGCCGTATGGTGCCCACATACTGGCGAACTCGATGAGGCGCTCCGCCTCGGTGTCGCGATGCTTGCGCGTGCGGTTGACCTCATCCCATGCGGCGCGTCGCCGCTGGAACCATCTGCGATTCTCTCGAGAATTCATCGGATTGAACGATCTACTCAGGGCCTGGGGTGGCCTTCGGAATTTGGTCGTCCTCGCCGCGGCAAGGCGTGAAAGCGGAGTGACATCCGTTCAGGGGTAACTGTCAAGTTTATTTCCGCACGGCGCACGGGGAGAGGCGAAGGGCGCGCCGGCGATATTCGCTGGGGGTCATCCCGTACTCCGCGCGGAAGATCTGGCTGAAATGGGGGGCGTTGAGCATGCCGTTGCGGGCGGCGATCTCGCCCACAGGCCGCATGGCCTGGAGCGGGTCGGCGAGGTCCAGTCCGGTCCATCCTCGGCGTGGACGCTTCGAAATCAACTCGACTACTGCACGCCGGGCGATTCGGTCGACTTGCCTTGTGCATTGTTCAGGTGCGTATCGATCAGCATGGCGGGGATGATCTCGGCGTCCGCGGATTCGCACTGGCCCGTAACGCGGCCAGAACGCGCTGCGGTGTAGGAACGTCCAGCCGGCACACGCTGTCGCACAGGTGCGTACCCTCGGGGCGCATCACGTCGAGGCCGTCGACTAACACTGTTGGTGATGCGTATTGGCCGACGATCTCGATGATCGCAACATCATCGATGCCCAGATCGACCAGACAAGCACTCACGAGTCGGCGTGCAGAGTCGGCGTGCGGGCAGCCGGGCGAGGTCCGCAGTTCGATACGCACAGGAATCACTCCTTAGCCGCCGTACAGCTCGTCCCTTTGGTAAGTATTCTCCGAAAGGGGGCGAGTTGTACGGCGGCATGCTTATCTATGTGGTGCTCAGTACCTGTCTCTTCTCCCGATCCTGCTGCATGGTGACCCTCCTGCGCGTGACCGCCGGCGTGGCGATCCCGATCCCGATCCCACCGATGGCCAGCAGAATGATGCCAGGCGCGAAGAACCACCATGACAATGTCGTCGTCGCGGTGCCGGCAGTGGGAATACTTGCTGCCTTCTGGAAGCTCCCGACATTCTCCTCGATGGCGGAAACCAGACCTTGGAAGCGGGGAAGGATCGTGTTCAACTGCGAGACACCGGTGGCGACGTCGGGGTAGTTCTGCGCCATGAAACCTTGGAACTGTGTGGAATTCATGTCGAGAGCACCCGCTAGCGCCGGCAGGGTCTGCTGCTGCAATTGGTTGGACATGTTCTGAATGACATCCATGTCCGACCGCGCCGCCGCCGCCCCCTGGTCCGTGAACACCGGCCCGAACGCTGTGGTCAGATCATCGACGGCTTTGGCCTTGCTCGGTACCGACAGCACGAGGGGCGCAACGATGAACACAATTCCGATGACGGCGCTCACTACGTGGGTTGCCCGAGCCAGCTTCTCCCGACCGAGAACGAGGGCGCTGCCTGCGAGGAGGAACAGCGCCGCACCGGGGATCAAGAACAGGAACGGCACCGTCGTGCTCGGCAGAAAGTTCGTTGGGATCTCATCCGCTTTGCGGAAGTTCGGAGCCTGCGTCTCCAGTCCGCCGACGAGACCCTGAAACTTGGGCAGGATCGTATTCAACTGCGCACGCCATTGTCGACGTCCGGGAAGTTCTTTCCCATGTAACCGTTGAATGCATCCGGGGACATACCGAGGGCGCCAGGCAATGCTGGCAGCGTCTGCGCTTGCAGTTGGTCGGAATTGCTTGCACGGTGTTCATGTCGGCTCGAGTCTGGGCTAGCGCGGAGGGCGTCATACTCGATCTCAAGCTTCCCGTCAGTTTCTCGACGCCGTTGGTGTTGTTCAACATTCCCGTTACGAGCGGAAATAGAAAAAGTACCATTCCGAGGGTCGCGACGGCCGTGAGAACTATTTTCTTTACCGACATCACTGTTCTCCTGTAGTTTCTTTGCGCACCTTGTTGGTGTGGTCGAATTTGCGGAGTAATGGTCATTAGCGTCCCTTGAGCGGACGGTCATTTCGATGGGCAAATCGCGTAACTGTGGGTTCCGCCACAGCACTGAAAACGACAGTACGACAGCGCCTACTCGATCGAATATCGTTAACCTGCGGAAAAGTAGCCCATTCGTGGCCGGTTTCGACAAATCCGGTCAACAAGGCCGTTCGCAGATCGGACAGGCAACAATCGGCCAGGCTCCGAGGAAGTTGTCCTACTGTCGGATAATTCTCCATTCATTAGGGAAATCGACTGACATCACCGCGCTCAACGCGTCGGCGCAAATCGACTGGGTGTTTGAGGGGGTCGTGCAGTTCAAAAACAAGAAGTCGAAGATTGGCGTAGCGACGACACCGCCGACTACGAATCAGGGGACGACCACGCTACGAAATTAGCGCCGCACCTGCGGGGTCCACTCCGACCTCGGCGACTTGTTCGCTGCCCAGCCCGGACACGCCAGAACCTCGACCGGTGAGGTGGCCTGAGTCGTCAGCATGTGAAGGCACTGATGGTGGCTGTCGACATCGTCCACGGCGGGCGGGGTAAACAAGCCATCGGCAGCGGCGGAGTGTGAAGGCGAGAATGCGTGATCAACCGACGAGCCTCGGAATATCAATAAATGAGACGAGAATGTGGCGTGGGCCCAGCGGTCACAATGGCCTAATCGATCACACGCATCACCTAGCGTTATTGCGACCGGTTGTTGGAAGCGGCTCGCCCCGAAGATGAGCCATCCGGGGTGAGCCGATGTCTAATCTTTCGAAATACCCTCACCTGAAAGCAATGCCGGTCACGGATTTGCGAGGGCAATGTATTTGGTTTCGATATATTCCTCGATTCCTTCGGGGCCGCCTTCGCGGCCCAATCCGGATTGTTTGAGACCGCCGAAAGGTGCTGCCGCGTCCGACACGACACCACGGTTGACGCCGACGAGCCCAGCTTCTAATGCTTCGGATACTCGCAGTGCTCGATTCACATCACGGGTGTAGACGTAGGCCGCTAATCCGTATTCTGTGTCGTTCGCACTCGCAATCGCTTGATCTTCGGTGTCGAATCCGGTGATTGCTGCAACAGGACCGAAGATTTCCTCACGTAACAGCCGCGCGCCGCTGGGTATGTCGGTGAGGACCGTCGGAGCGTAGAAGTATCCCGCACCGCCGAGTGCATGTCCGCCGGTGAGCACCGCGGCGCCGTGAATCACGGCATCGTCGACGAGGGCCGCTACGACGCCCAGTTGCCGTTCGTTGATCAGCGGGCCGAGTCGGGTCCCGTCTTCATAGCCTGGGCCCACCGCAAGGGCGGAGATCTTTTCGGTCAGCTTCGTCGTGAACTCCGCGCGAACCGCGTTGGCGACCAGTATGCGATTGGCTGCGGTGCATGCTTGGCCGCCGTTGCGCATTTTCGCCGCCAGTGCCCCTTGGACCGCGTCGTCGATGTCGGCATCATCGAAGACGATGAATGGTGCGTTGCCGCCGAGCTCCATCGACGTTCGCAGGACGAGGTCCGCGGACTGGGCGATCAACCGTTTTCCCACAGCGGTCGAACCCGTAAAGGTGACCTTGCGCAATCGCGCGTCTGCCATCAGCGCCCCGCTGATCGCAGCAGCGTTCGAGGTGGGTAGAACCGATAAGACGCCTCCCGGGAGCCCCGCTTCGACGAAGATCCGCCCGAGCACCATGAGCGTCAACGGAGTGTCTTCGGCTGGCTTGACAATCATTGTGCAGCCGGCGGCGAGCGCCGGTGCGATCTTGCGGGTGGCCATGGCAAGCGGAAAGTTCCATGGTGTGATCGCGAGAACCGGACCCACCGCCTGCTTGGTCACCAGGATACGGCCGTTTCCTGCGGGCGCGTGGGTGTAACGACCGTGTATGCGGGTCGCTTCCTCGCTGAACCAGCGTAGGAACTCGGCGCCATATGCGACCTCACTACGGCTTTCGGCAAGCGGTTTACCCATCTCGAGACTCATCAGCACGGCCAGCTCTTCGCCGCGCTCGACAACCAGTTCCCACGCGCGACGCAAAATCACAGATCGCTCCCGGGCAGGGGTGGCGGACCAGGACTGTTGAGCGGCAGCGGCGGCATCGAGTGCGGCAACGGCGTCCGTCTCGGTCGCGTCGGCGACGTCGATGAATGTCTCGCCTGTCGCCGGATTGCGCACGCCGAATGTTGCAAGGTGCGCGGAGTCGGCATCACGGCCACCAATCAACAGCTTGGTGGGTAATCCGGCGACCAGGTCGTCGAGCTTGCTCAGGAGTGCGGTGGTCATAGTGGGGACTCCAGGGGGTAGTGATGTGCTCTGGCAAGGATTGGGACGGAAGCGGCGGCCGTTGGCGTGTGCAGTGCCGGGTCTGGCGGCGCCCGAGTCGACACCTGTCGCGACTGCGGAGGGTTACACCTGTGCGTGGGTCTTTGCGGTGTCAGGCAAGTACGGGTAGATGGGGAAGGCGTCGGCGAGCGTGGTTGCCCGGGCGGCCAACTCCGCCTCGTCGCCGCCGATGAGTGTTTCGGCGACTATGTCGGCCACCTCAGTGAACTCGTCCCGGCCGAATCCCCGGGTGGCCAGTGCGGGCGTGCCGATTCGAAGTCCGGAGGTGACCATCGGCGGACGCGGATCGAAAGGTACCGCGTTGCGATTGACGGTGATTCCGACACGGTGCAAGGCGTCTTCGCCGTCGCGTCCGGTCAACGGTGAGTTGCGCAGGTCCACCATGGTGAGGTGTACGTCGGTACCGCCGGTGAGGACGTCGATCCCTTTGCTCCGCACGTCGGTCTCCGACAGACGGGCCGCGAGCAGCCGTGCCCCCTCGACCGAGTTGCGCTGCCTGGTACGGAACTCCGCGGTGGCAGCGATCTTGATCGCAACAGCCTTGGCCGCAATGGCGTGCATGAGGGGGCCGCCCTGCTGACCGGGAAAGACGTTGCTGTCGATGGCCTTTGCATGCTCCGCCGTCGTGAGGATAACCGCGGAGCGCGGCCCGCCGAGGGTCTTGTGCACCGTGGTGGTGACGACATCGGCATACGGAATCGGCGACGGGTGAAGTCCCGCGGCGACAAGCCCTGCGAAATGTGCCATGTCCACCCACAGCGTGGCCCCCACGTCGTCGGCCACAGCGCGGAATGCCTCGAAGTCAAGTTCTCGTGGATACGCCGACCATCCGGCGATGAGGACCCGTGGGCGTTCGGCGCGGGCAATGGTGAGCACCTTGTCCATGTCGATCCGCGACGTCCGAGGATCGACCTGATAGGCCGCCGCGCGATAGAGCTTGCCCGAGAAATTGAGCCGCATGCCGTGGGTCAGGTGACCGCCATGTGCAAGGTCCAAACCCAAGATGGTGTCCCCGGGTTGGGCGAAGGTGCTCAACGCGGCTGCACTCGCCTGCGCACCTGCGTGTGGCTGGACGTTGGCGTGCTCGGCTCCGAACAGCGCTTTGACGCGGTCTATCGCGAGTTGCTCAACGACGTCGACGAACTCGCAGCCGCCGTAATACCTGCGCCGGGGGTACCCCTCAGCGTATTTGTTGGTCAGAACTGAGCCTTGGGCCTCCAATACCGCACGCGGTACGAGGTTCTCGGAGGCGATCATTTCGAGCGTCGAGCGTTGCCGCCCGAGCTCGCCAGCCATCGCAGCGGCGAGCTCGGGGTCGACGTCAGCGAGTGGCAGGTCCATCACGGACTGAAGACATGTGCTCACGCTTCGTCGCCGACGGTCGTGAACGTTGTCACCGAGCGGCTCTGCAGACGCGGAATGACCTCGCCGAGGACGAGCGTTTGAAACGGCTCGGAGGCGCGGTGTTCCTCGTAGCCGGTGGCGTCGGTGTAATGCTCGTAGACGACGAAAGTGTTCGGGTCATCGTTACTGACCTGCGCTTGGAAGTGGACCGACTTCTCTTCGGCGCGGTTGCCCGGGGTCATTTTCTCGAGGATTGACCGGATGTAGTCGGCCTCGCCTTCTCGTGCGGTCCAGGTGGCGATGATGACGTGTCCCATGATGTGTTCCCTCCGGTGGGTGAGGTCAGATGGTGAATCCGATGGCCTGCAGTTGCTCGCGGCCGTCGGCAGTGATGTCGGACGGCTTCCATGGTGGAACCCATTGCCACTCGATGCGGAAGTCGGAGACGAGCCGATCACCTTCTGCCGGCAGCAGCTCGGCGCGCATCTGGTCGGACATGATCTCGGTCAGCGGGCAGGCCGCGGACGTCAATGTCATGGTGATGACGGCCACGCCACCCTGCTCGACCGCCACGTTGCGAACGAAACCCAGGTCCACGATGTTGACACCGAGGTCGGGATCGATGACCTCGTACAAGAGTTCACGGACAGAGTCGGCCAGCGGGTCACGGTCGGCAGGTCTGCGATCCGCCACGTCATCCTCGCGGCGTGAAACAGTCGGCGACGGAGCCGGCGCGACGTCGGCACCGGTAGCCTCGTAGAGGCCTCTCGGGGTCAGGTCGAACCGGATGTCGCTGGTGACGCTGGCGATCCAGTCGGCTTTCCCGTGCGCCTTCCGTCGTACCCGCACGATGTCCTCACCCGCGGTCACGGCTGCGGCGGTGACCACGAGCTGTCGCGGGTCGAGGCCCGAAGACCGCGCATCCGACATCGCTTTGTCGATGATGCGGGCGACCGGTTCGCAGGTGTGGCCAGCTGCGAAGCGGAGCTTCTCCCGCGCCTGGGGTGCGGTGAGCCCAGTGACGGTGTCGAGTGCCGCACGCGCCTCGTCGCACGGCACGCGCACTTGCGACTCGGTAATCGTCAGTGCGGTCACGAGAGTCATGAGGTCCTCTCCTCTGCTGTGGCGCTGGCGGGCACGCGTGAGCGCAGTCGGTTGAGCGGCATCGCCTGGTCTCGCAGCTTGTCGGCCGTCGCATCATGGTCGACGAACAGCAACCGGCGCACCGCAAGCACGTCGCGCGGCTGGTTGAGCGAGATTACGCTGCGAATGCGCCCGTCCCGCAGGGCGAATGCCGAGAATTTCAGGTCGTCGAGCGAGCCACGGATGACGACTTCGTCCGAGCCCTCGGCGCGGCCCGTCCGCTGCAGGTTGTGTTCGTATTGATCGGACCAGAACCAGTGCGCCTCGAGGAATGGCTCGTCGTGGCCGAGAAGATTGCGCGCTGCCGCCGCGCCGTGCCGGGTGGCGGTGTCGTGGTGTTCGACCCGCAGGTGCTGGTTGTAGAACGGGTGATAGGAGGAGGCGACGTCGCCGGCGGCGTACACGTTCGGCACGTTCGTTCGGCAGAACTGGTCGGTGACGATGCCGTTGTCGGTGACGATGCCGGCCTCGGCGGCCAGTTCTACGTTGGGCAATGAGCCCGCTCCGACGACGACGAGGTCGGCCTCGATGGAACCGTGATTGGTACGCACGACAGCCGACGACCCGGTGTCGTGGACGCCGAGGACGACGCTGTTGAGCTGCAGCCCCATCCCTTTGGCGCGGTGTATGTCGGTGAACACGGCGCCGATCGAATTCCCGAGTGCCCTGTTCATCAAGACGTCGGCGCGTTCCACGATGGTGGCCCGCTTCCCCAGACCCACGGCAGTTGCCGCGACCTCGCAGCCGATGAATCCGCCCCCGAGAACTGCGACGTGTTCGGCCGATGCGAGCCGAGAACGCAACAACTTGGCGTCCGCGAATGACCGCAGCATGAGTACTCGATCGCTCGCCTCGCCCAGTGCCGGCCGGGCGCGGACTCCGGTCGCCAAGACGAGTCCGTCGTAGGACAGCGATTCGCCGGTCGACAGTGTCAAGCGCCTTGCTCGTGGGTCGAGGCGTTGAGCCTTTACCCCGAGAAGGGTCTGCACTTGGTGGTCGACGTACCACTGTGGCTCGCGAATCAGCGTCGGTACCGGGGGTGAATCAGGTTCCAGGAAGTCTTTCGACAGCGGTGGTCGCTCGTAGGGCACAGTGTCGTCGTCACTGACGAGGACGAGTTCGCCGTCGAAGCCGCCGGAGCGAAGGGTGGCCACGGCGGAGGCCGCCGCCACCCCTCCTCCGACAACAACGTGTCGTACGGTACTCATCCGACGTCCACCTGGATCATGCCGTCGGCATCCACCCTGCACGGGAACGACTTCAGGGTGGCGTCATCCGGGTTGATACCCGCGCCGGAATCGGCAACGAAGGTCCACATGTGCCGGATGCAGGTGATCGACTCACCGTCGAAGTCGCCTTCGGAGAGGGCCCATGCCTGGTGCGGGCATTTGTTTTCGAAGGCACGGACTGCGCCGTCGACATTCACCAGGAGAACCTTGGTGCCGTCGATCTCGACACCGACCATGTCGCCTTCCCACAAGTCGTCGATGAGCTGAGCGTCCTGCCAGCTCCGAGTGGCGTCGTCTGTCATCATGGCGTGCTCACCTTCGCCACCGCCTCGGCTGGTGCGAGGATGCCACGCAGCAAGCCTTCGCGTGCGGCCTTGGCACCGGCAGTGACAGCGTCGGCGTTGATTTCGGGAAGCTCTGCGAGGATCGTCGCGAGCCCATGTGCAGCGGCATCGGCGATCGGGGACCACTTGGCCACCCATTTGTCGATGGCCGATGCGCTGGAGGGTTGCTGGGTGATCGCGAACTCCGCCAGGGCGATGCTCCACCGGTTTCGTCGCTGGTTGTCCGCATCGAGGAAGCCGTGCAGAAGCCAGGTCAGTTCGTCGCCGTTGTCACGGGCTATCTCACCGAATTGGCGGCTCAGAACGTCGTCCAACGTCGGCAGCAGCACGAGGTTGAGCGCAGTGAATGCTTCGCCCCAGTCGTAGGTGACGAGCACGCTCTCGACTGCCTTGCGGGCGGGCTGCCACCCGGGGTGTGTCTCCCACACTCTGCGTTCGCGATCGGTGCCGATGTCGGAGCTCGGTTGTGCTAGTTGCAATTCCCGAGTGCGGTACGCGATCGTGGTGACCCGACGCAGGAAGTCCGCGGTGGCGAGACCCGCCGCATTCGTGACGTAGGAGGTCGGCGCCATGTAGCCGATGTAGGCCTCGATCTGCTGAAAACCGTGCACGGGATAGCGCGACGGTGTGTACAGGGTGGCGAGCGTCTCGACCCAGCCCGGAGCAAGGGCCGCAGCGGAACCGGCCGACGCGTACTCCTCGAGCACGCCGTGCACCTGCGACTCGGACTCCGCCTGGGCGTTGACGTACACCCGATAGGTGTACTGGTCCGGGTCGCGAAACTGCTCCCAGTCATCGGCTTGGAGGGCCGAGTTGTCCCGATACGTGTTGAACCACATGTTGGGCGCAGAGGATGGATTCTGTTCGAACGCCGACGTACGGTTCTGCCGCGTTGTCCAGTTCTGCCCGTGCGTCACGATCTCGTATTCGCTCGGCATCTTGCGAACTTCACCGAACGCACTGAACGTGCGGCGTGCGCGTGGTTTACGAACGTGTTCAGTCATGAGCGACTACTCCTTCGGGCGCGGTGCGCTTGATGTTCTCCCACACGATTTCGTCGCTGTTGTTGACGACACGGCCGACGAAAGACGACATCATCGTTCCGAAGGAACGAATCTCGTAATCTGCGCCCAGATATCCGCGAAGCGTGTCCTGCGTGAGACGAATTCGGTCATGTCCTTGGATCCGCACATACGACCCGCGGTCGACGATCTCGATGTCTTGGTCGGGATTGTCATCGCGGATGGCGGCGATAACTTCTTCGATCTGGTCACCCATGCGCAGGATGGGACCGACAACACTGTTCATGACGCTCCCTTGGGCACGAGGTACTCGACCGCGATGTGATCGAGCGGTGCGAAGCCGGCCTCGGCGACGGTCATCTCCGCGGGGACGACCCGACCATTGTGGATGACGACCTTCTCATACGGACGGGCACGCACACGTTTGCCCTCGACGTGATGGGCTACCGCCGCCGCCACTTCGGTCATGGTGTCAGCGGTGGTCACCGGCACCAGGATCTGGACGAAGTCCGTCGCGAAGATCGCGTTGAGCGGTACCAGCTCCGGTGCCCGATCCGCGGGCCCCAGCTCGATTGCTTCTCCAGACTGTGTCATTGCGTCGCCCCCTCAACCGTTGCGGCAGCCAGACCCTCGACCGCGCGGCCGACATAGTCGCGGGTCCAGGCGCCGTAGTCGGGGTCGTCGCCCATGGCGTCGGGCGTCATACCCATGTAGTTCAGGATCCCGCCGACATCCATCGGCTGGATCTGACCGGCCAGGAACCGGTCGATGAGCGTCTCGTGATTGACATTGTCACGGTCTTTCCAGAAGATCTGCCGGCAGGCGTTGGTGCAGAAGTGGTACTTCTTGCCGTCGTAGTCGAGTTCCCAATTCCGAACTTTCCACTCCCCGTTGCGCGACGGGGTCGCGTTGCAGCACGGGAGATGGCAGGTGCTGCACAGCCACGGCAGCGTTTCGGGCAACGTCGCCTCGACGTTGTTGGCGTTGACCTGGTCGATCATCACGTCCCATTTGTCGCCGTAGACGTTCTCCCAGTTGGGGTATTTGGAGGCGAGCCAGGCGCGTTCGTCCTTGCTGACGCCGGCCTTCGGGCGCCACCATGTGGTGGGTCGCCAGTACCACAGACCCATGTGCAGCCCGTGGTGCCAGGTGTCGAGTCCAGTGATGAACTCATCCCAGTACCACGGCTTCTTCAGTCCGTAGTCTTCGATCGTGTGGATGTACTGATCGATGATCCACTCCTCCATGAACTCCCGGTAAGACTGCTTGCGGTGTTCGAGAGGGGTGTAATAGTCCATCGCCGGTCCGGTGAGCGCGGCGAAAGCTCGGGCCGAGCCCCAGAAGCTCTTGTCGATCACCCACTGTGCGCGGACCGGGTCGTGCTCGACCAGGATCTCCATCGTCGGCCCACCCTGCTGGGAGTGGCGAGCTTCGTCGGTCTGGATCGAGGAGATCATGTTGGCGAAGTTCACGTCACCGGATTCCAGTGCGTCCGCCGAGAGAGCAATGAACTGCAGATTGGTGAAGCCGGTCTCGAAGGTGAACGGCAGCTCGATCGCAAGGTCGACGACGTTGGGGGAAGTTATCATGCCGTCGAACAGGTTTCGCAGCGCGATCGGTACCCAGTCGTTGGTGTGGAACGTTTTCTGGGTCCAGTCGTACTGTGCGTCTTGGCCGACGAACTCGTGTCCGAAGAACGTGGTGATCTGCGCGTGCCGCATCTCGTCGAGCTGACCGAACGTCGCCATGTTGCGCCAGGAGCCATTCAGTCCGAACCGTGCCATCTTCAGTTCACCGAGCACCGCAGCGTATTCGACCAGTGCGACCCCGCCGAAATGCATTTTGGTGGCCGACTTCCACCCCTCGTCGAGGTCGTGAAACGTGTTCGAGCGCTGCAATGCGGCCTTGACCGCGTAGGTGGATGATTCCTTTTCACGCTGGGTTGCCACATATTCGGGATAGCTGACCTTGTAGGACTCCTCCCATCCCTGCCACGCCTCGCGCGGTACCTTCCCGGTACCGCAATGCCATTCAGGATAGATTGCCTCGTCGTCGACGTATGTGGGCGTCCAATCGACGTCGCGGACGAAGCCCTGCCACTCTTCTCGCTTCAATAGGGTCATAATGGTGTGCTCCTCTAGTCGACTTCCATGTGGCCGAGCTGTTGGCTGATTCCGGCGTTGTTCCAATACCCGGTCACCGATTCGATGAGACCGTCGCTGTTGAGCCGGAAGAGGAATATGTGTGGCTCGCTGAAGGTCTTGCCTGCGGGGAGGACCAAGCCCCATGGGTGCTGCTGAGTTCCGCCGATATCGACCTGGACGACGACGTCGCCCTCGTCGTTGGCGTCGACGGAATGCACGACATTGGACAGGTTGGGAAACGCGGTGATCAGGCCCGTCCAGATCGGCTTGCCGACTGTTCCCACCTTGCCGTCGCCACGCAGTACGCGCTGTTTACCCCACACTTCGAAGGGCGGGTAGGAGAAGTCTGCGTTGATCGTGCAGAGATCCACCATCCCGTCGACGTCGTGTGCGCGGTACCGGTCGAAGAACTCGGTCACCACCGCAGCGTTCTGTGCTGCAGTGCGCGACGACACAATTGTTGATGCACTGGACATGGGTGAGCTCCTCAGACGATTGCTATTTGGTCGAACCGCTTGACCCCGAGGCGGCGGTAGAGCTGCTGTTGACACCAGTACGCGTCGATCTGCGTGATGTGGTCCTCGGCGACGACGAAACGCCACACTTCGTCCAAGTCGATGTGTTTCTCCTGGTTGATCGTGCCGGCGTAGGGGGCGGCTTGGGTGCCCTGGACGTTGATCTCGGTGGTGACCACGTTGCCTGCGGTGATCGTCCTTTTCACGGTGACGATCAGATCGGGGAAGGCCTCGACAATGTCGGCGAGGACGGTGCGGATGGTGCCGCGCCCGGTATCGTGGCGGCCGAGTCCGTAGACGTTGACGTTGATGTCTTCGGCTGTGTCGGCGAGGGCTCCGTCGATGTCACGTGCGGCGAAGTCATCGAGAAAGTCGCTGACGACTTTCTGTGGGCTGCGACTGTTCACAGGGGTACTCCTTCTGGTCTTGCGCAGGAACGACAGCACCTCAGGCTGCTTTCGCCGAGGGCGCGGCCTTCAGCGCTGTGATGACGGCGGCGGCGACGGCCTCGGTCGAACCCGGGTTCTGGCCCGTGATGACGTGCCGGTCGACAACAACGTGGCTTGCCCACGCGGACGGGCCGTCGTCGAACACGGCCCCGGCATTCATTAGCGCGGTGTCGACGTACCAGGGCAGACCGAGGAGGCCCGGTTCGGTTTGGTTCTCCTCCTCATCGGTGAAGCACGTCATCCGATAGCCGTCGAAAAGCCATTGACCGTCAGCACGTTCGGGCGCCGAGAGCATCAGCGCGGGGCCGTGACACAGAGAGGCGATCGGCGCACGCTTCTCGTGCAAGGCAACCAGCAGTCGCCCGACATCGGGGTTGTCTGCCAGGTCGACCATCGGTCCGTGCCCACCCGGGGCGAACACCGCATCGAAGCCGGCCAGTTCGTCGTCGCCGAGGCTGCGCAGATCCAGTGGGTTGTTGAATCCGTCGATCTCGTCGAGTCGTGCTTTTCGTTCGCCGGCAAGTTCTTCACTCGCTGCGCGTTGCGCCGCGACGGCCTGGTGAATCTCTACTGGGCTCAGTCCTGCGGTCAGGCCGTCCTCCACCATTACATCGGCGAGGTGTCGATCGTGGCGCCACGCGATCTTGGCCGCCTTGCTGACCTGATCGTGTGCCTGCGCCGGTGTCATGCCCTTGCCCTCGAGTGCCGCCGCAATCCGGCGACTGGTGGCAAGTCCTAGTTCGGTGTTTTGGTGCAGCGTGAATCGGATGTCGTCGACATCGTGGGAGAAGGTGCGCACGACGGAGTTGAGATAGTCCTTGTCTTCTTCCGGATAGTGGAAGTACCAGTTCAGTCCGTAGGGATCGGCTGTGGGCTTCTTGCCGTCGGGGGTGATGACGGCGACGTCGAAACCAGCCGCGGTGAAACTTTCGAAGGGCTTGATCGCTTCCTCGGCGAAGTACCCTGTCGGATGGGCCGTGCCATCGGCCATGGTGATCTCGGTTGCACTCGAGACCAGGTAGGCAATGCGCGTCATCGGCTTCCTCCTGCGTCGTTGGATGGTGAGAATGTGACCGCGATTACATCCACCTCGAAGCAAACCCCACCCGCAACCGCAGCGGTACCGCGTTCCGACTCAATCTGTGCCCATTCCGAGCGACTCTGAAATACCGATATCGCAGACCGACGGACTTGTATCGCAATCGAACGCAGTAGCGACTATCTCAACTGTCTCGGACCTAGCGTGGGGTTGCGCGGCCGTCGGCCGCGTTGTCACCGACACGACGGAGGATCATCAATGTCCCGCATACTTTTTGCCGTGACCGGATCAGATAGTTGGACACTGGCCGACGGCACTGTGCACCCCTGTGGATACTGGCCCGAAGAGTTGGCTGTCCCGCACGAAGTGTTCACCGACGCCGACGCCGGGTTCGAGATCACGATCGCTACTCCGGGCGGCGTCCGCCCGGTAGCAGACGAGGCTGGGTTTTCGCCGGAAATGAACGGCGGCACCACCGAACCTGGAGAGCGATTTCGTTCCTACCTCGACGGCATTGCCGAGATCCTTTCGGCACCAACCGATCTGAATGGTGTCCGTGCGGAGGACTTCGACCTGGTCTTCGTCCCAGGGGGGCATGGGCCGATGGAAGACCTTGCAGTGTCGGATACTTTCGGCGCACTCATCGGCGAATTCGTTGCACAGGGTAAACTCGTCGCCGCGGTGTGCCATGGACCGGCAGCGCTGTTGCCGGCCCGCAACGGAGACGGATCATGGCTGTTCACAGGCCGCCGTGTCACGGGATTCAGTAACGCCGAGGAATCTCAGGTGGGGTTCGCAGACAAGGCGCCGTGGCTACTACAGAACCGGCTCACTGAGAGCGGAGGCGTGTTCGAAGAGAGCGGCTCGCCATGGCAGGAGCATGTCACCGTGGACGGCAACCTCTACACCGGTCAGAATCCAGCATCATCGAGGCCGTTGGCGGAGGCACTGGTTGCGGCGCTGGTCTCAGCTCGCGTCTGAGCGAATCGCCCGCATTTCCTCGCCCAGGGCCTGTGCATCTGCATAGGCCTTGGGTGTCGTCCCGAATCGCCCCCGGAATTCCTTGATGAAGTGGGACACGCTGGAGTAACCCACCGCACGTGACACCTCGGTGACAGCGAGTCGACCGTCAACGAGCAGTTCGCGTGCGCGGTCCAGGCGAATCTCCTTCACGAACTGGTACGGCGACCGGCCTGTCACCTCGCGGAACAGATGCGAAAATGCCGACGGGCTCAGACTCACCTGCTCAGCCATATCGGTGACAGTCATCGGTTCGCCGAGATGGGCACGGATGTAGGTCAACGCAGCCGCGACCGGATTGCCCGCCGCCTGCTGTGCGGCGATATGCAACATTCGCGAGAATTGCTCCCTCTGCAGGACGCGATACACCATTTCCTGCATGTATAGCGGAGCCAGCACGCGGCGATCAGGTCCCACCGACAGCGCTTGCAAGAAACGCACCACCGTGCCCATCAGGTCCTGGTCTAGTGCCGATACCACGCACTTGTCGGGTTCTGCGTCGAAGCGTACCGGCGGGAACGACGCGGCTCGACGCTCGAGCATGTCCGTCGACACCTTGCGGACGAGCGCTGGGTCGATCTGCAGAACGAACGACAGGAAGGGCAGACGTGCAGACGCCTCGAGAATCTCTGCTTGAAAATGCAGATTACTGCTTAGCACAAGGTAATTGAACGGGTCGTACACGTAGCGCTTACCTTCGACGGTCACTGCCTTGCGTCCCTGCGCGACGATGCCCAGAGATAGTGACTGGATTTCCTCCCACTGCGGGTCCATCGGTTCGGTGAATCGATAGATAGTCAGTCCTGGCCATCCGCCGTCGTTGCCACCGACTCGCGGCGCCCGCGCGGCGAGCGCAGCAATAAGATCACCGGAGGTGATTCTGTGCTCAATTTGATTGCTAGCAGTCATTGATCGGACCTTCCGTCAGCGAGCACACGCCGCAGCGCAATATATGGGCCCGCGGCAGCCGCTTCGTCGAGATCTGCGGTCCTGGTTTCCTCGTGGATGTCGATCGATTATACGCCTCGTCGCCGCAAGAGTCATTCGTCGTCCAAATACGAAGCGGAACTACCCTATGGGTAGAGAGGTGAGGACAGGGCCCTCATCGACGAGACTGAGAAGGTCCGTAGGACAGTAGCGCCTGCGAGCTTTTTCTTTGCCCGAATGCAGTTCCGGAGCCGACGGTCATAAGCCTGTCACCTGGGGAGACCCTAGTCCTAGTGGCTGCAGGGTGGTTGTTCGCCATCTCCACGACGCTCGTTGCCGGTGGGCGATTGGCCGGCATCGCCCCCTCGCGGTGCCAGGTGCAACCAGGATCGGGGCACCTGCTCGAGCCCATCGGCGTAGGCCGCGGCCAGCAACAACCCCGCGGTCCTGTGCATCCCCACCATCCGGACTTCATCGAACCGCTCCTGCGCTGCCCAACACTTCGCCTCGGCCGCCACCTCCTCGAAACCGGGAATCCACCGACCGTCGATCCGCGCGGCGAGGGCATGCGAGAAGTGCCGCGGCGGCGATACCAGGAGTAACTGCCCCTCGGGAAGGACCGGGCAGATCTACTCGTCGTCGACCGGCGCTACCGTGCCGAATCGCACCCACGGCGGCCTGGGCCACGACAGCCGGTTTGTCGAGGTCGGAATGGCCATCCCGCTCCGGGAACGATGTGTCCGGCACAGCGGCGACGTAGCACAGCCGACACACGCGGTTGCAGTTGACGAAGTCGACAAATCCGCAACGATGGCACTGCGCGACTTGAGAATTCGTACGCACCCACACCTTGCAGGGTGCGCACCGTCCGTCCGCACCACAGACACCCCATCCATGACACACACGGCATTCGCCGCCACCAGGCCTCATGGGCATCGCTCGATCATCCAGTGGGTTCACACCGGCGGTAGCGGTCGAGGACCGCGGCGCCCCCGCTGAGGAGTCGGACGGACCTGGGACCCACCGGCAGCAGGAGTGCGCAGGCCGCCCTCGGCGGTGATCTCCGTCTGGTCGGGTCCCGTCCCGGAGACCGGCTCGGGCTCGGTCCGCCCCAGTGCAATCCAGCGCGGCGCAGATCAGATCGAGTTCGTCGAGCCGGATCGAGATCGGCTTCTTGCTCCACAAATGGGCAACCTTGCTCAGCGACGGCTCGAATCCGACCTCAATCGAACCTGCGCGCACTCCGGCACCGGTCCTGTCCTTCCGTTAGGGGACCTGCCGTCTCTGCCGGTCAAACCCCTATTCTGCCGGATCGGTCGCCGGTCGGACGAATCGTCATCACCCCGCCGGCCGGGTATCGGCGGCCCGTACCCTTGCCCCATGTCCGCTGATCCAGGCAGCATCCGCGCCGACAGCCACCAGGCGCTGCCGAACCTGGCCGTACAGGATTTATCGGCGGATCCCCACATCATCACAGCCGCGGCCCGTACCGGAACGGACATCGAGCTGCGGATCCACACGTCCATCGCACCGTTCGACGTCGCAGCCGAGGAGTGGTTCCCCGCGGCGGCCGGGTTCGCCGTCACGGTCGTCGTGCACCCCGTCGACGCGGCGACGGGCCAGCCACGCTATCTGCCGCCCGCGGAGCCCGCCGAGTGGGCGCGCGCGATCTTCTCGACCGTCGACGATGCGCACGGATACTTCCTCGGCGCCGTCGACCCGGACACCGGCACCATCGACGCGGGCAGCTCGTATATCGCCTCTACCTCGACACCGACCGCCAGGCGATACCCGTGCCTCGACAGGCGGTCACCTGCCCGCACTACCTACTCTCTGCCCGCACTGGGTAGGTCGCGGCCGGATGACAACAACGGTTGCTTCATGGCAGTAGCCTGAGCTTGCGAGCAGTGACCACGGCCTCCTGCCGGGAGTGCGCCTCGAGCTTGTTCATCGCGCTGCGCAGATAGCTCTTCACGGTTTCGGGTCCCACGGAAAGCCTTTGGGCAGCTTCACTGTTCGTGCATCCCAGCGAGACATGCGACAATACGTCGATCTCACGGGCGGTCAGATGCACCACGTAGTCCGGGCGGGCGGCGTTGGTGCTCGGTTGGTCCAGTGCGGCAATCCGATCGGACAACTCGTGCAGTCGTGACCGCACGGTCGCGTCGGCGACGGTTTGTGCCACCGCTCGTAGGTCGGCGTGAACGTCTCGGAGTTCCTCGGTGGTTGCGCCGTCCGCGCCCTCCCTCTCGACTGTGGCGAGCATCCGAAGTCTCCGATCGACCTGGTCGCGGATGGAGATCTCGGCTCCGAGTCGGCGCGACGCTGCGACGACGAGGTTGGCGGCACGGTCGCCGATCGGGGCACATCCGCGGATCGCGGCATAGAGGACGGCGCGCGGCCTCTGGCCCACCACGACTGGTACCGCGAGGACCGAACGTAAGCCTTCGGTGAGGACAGGCCGGTCGTAGTGGTGGGTGATAGTGGCCGAGCGGGCGTAGTCGTCGACCGCGACCGCCGCTCGGTATGCGACCGCGCGCCCTCCGAGGCCCGACCGTGGCGGGATGGACAACCCCTTCAACCCCGCTGGTACGAGTCCCCACGAATTCGCTCAGCCGCAGCACGTCGTCCTGGACCTCGCCACCGAAGACGACGGGCGCGGCGCCCTGTGTGGCGATGGTGCGCAGCTCGCCGCGCAGGGCGTCTCCGTCGCGTGGCCGCAACAGCGGGAGGGCGGTTGTCGCCACTGTGGTTTCATCCCTTCGTTGCTGGGATCGTGGGCCCACCCGGGGCGGCACGTGTGCCCGGTCGGCATTGTTCATTCGTCGGTGTGGGGT
>RRBB01000181.1:0-22110 GCA_006543605.1 Rhodococcus sp. WS4 | reverse complement strand
CCGCGCGGTCAAAGATTCGGTGACCCGAACCGGTGCGCCGAGAGGGCAACCGGCCCTCCGATGCCGCCTTGCGCACCCCCACTACCGACATGCCCAAGTATTCCGCAGCCTCACCAATTCGCATCGAACAATAGTAT
The DNA here is from genome assembly GCA_006543605.1 of Rhodococcus sp. WS4. Classification (GTDB taxonomy): domain Bacteria; phylum Actinomycetota; class Actinomycetes; order Mycobacteriales; family Mycobacteriaceae; genus Rhodococcus_F. The sequence continues at coordinate 21,973 of RRBB01000181.1, read as the reverse complement.
CAAAGTATACTAGATAGTATTCGATGTAGCGGTAACAGTTGAGAGCCTAATAGCAGGTCGCGGCCGGTGCGACGAGGATCGGACCCGTTGGGGTGCGAGCGATGCCGGCATGGCGCTCACCGCTTCGGCGGCAAGGGGAGGAAGTAGCTGGTTCGCTGCTGGTAATCGGGGTAGCCGGGACGCTGCGACATCGACTTCTCGAGCAGCCTCGCCCCGGTCACGAACACCAGGAAGTAGGTCATGACCAGGGGAGACAGCACGGTGACGGCACCGGGCCACACGCTCGCGGCGATGAGCCACAGCCCCCACCACACGCAGGAATCGCCGAAGTAGTTCGGGTGCCGCGTACACGCCCACAGGCCGACGTCCATGATCTCGCCCTTGTTGGACGGGTCCGCTTTGAACTGCTTCAACTGGTGGTCGCCGACGGCCTCGAACACGACGCCCACCACCCACACGAGGACACCGAGCACCGCGACGACCATGCCGAGTCCGGACGCGGGACCGGCAACGGCCGACACCTGCAGCGGCAGCGAGACGAACCATTGCGCGAGTCCCTGCGTGAGGAAGATCTTCCTGATCACCACACCGGGCGAGTCGCCGCCGGCCCGCTCCAGCATCTCCACGTACCGCGGGTCCTCGCCCTTCCCGGCGGACTTGGCGTACATGTGCCAGGTCAGGCGTAGACCCCACACCGCGACGAGCACCACCACCAGCCACCGGCGGAGAGCGTCACCGTCGCCGACCACGGCGGCGACGAGCGCCACGAGGACGAAGCCGAGGCCCCACGACACGTCGACGACGTTGTAGCGTCCGATCCGGCGACCGACGAGGAACGTCGCGGCCTGCAGCACGGCGAGCACCAGCAGACTTGCCGCGGATACGGCGGCGAAGTGCGACCAGTCGACGCCGTTCATCGCGGCACGCCGGTTCCCGTGGAGTCGACCCGTACGGCGGGCATCAGCGACTGACCGGCCGCGGTCGGTTTCACGGACAGGATCTGATCGACACCCATCCGGCCCTGCGCGAAACTCATTTCGCCGCCGACGAGGTACAGCCGCCACACCCGGGCCATCTCCAGCCCGACCATCGCGACGACGTCGTCCCAGCGGGACTCGAACTTCTCCAGCCAGGCGTCGACGGTCCAGACGTAGTGTTCGCGGAGGCCGTGCACGTCGCGTACCTCGAGCCCGGCTCGTTCGAGGTACGCGACGCTCTCTCCGACCGGACGCATGGTCATGTCGGGAGCTATGAACGACTCGATGAACGGGCCGCCGCCGGGATGGCGTCCGGTGCGCGACATCTGCTGGATCAGCACCCGCGCGCCGGGTTTAGCGTTGTCGTACAGGGCCTGCGCGTACCGGGCGTAGTTCTTCTCGCCCACGTGCTCACCCATTTCGAGGGAGGCGACGGCGTCGAACGGGCCGTCGGGGACCTCGCGGTAGTCCTGCAGGCGGATCTCGACGCGGTCCTGCAATCCTCGCTCGGCGATCCGTGCGTCGATGAATGCCTTCTGCTCACGGGAGATCGTGACACCGACGACCTGCGCGCCGTATTCGGCGGCCGCATGCAGCTCAGCGACCCCCAGCCGCAGCCGACGTCGAGCAGTCGCATGTCGGGTTCGAGACCGACCTTCCGGCACACCAGGTCGAGCTTGTCCTGCTGGGCGTCTTCGAGTCCGTAGTCCGAATCCTCCGGCGCTCCGGGCGCATTCCGGGTGAAGTAGGCGCACGAGTAGGCCATCTGCGGGTCCAGGACCAGCGCGTAGAAATCGTTGGACAGATCGTAGTGGTGGCTGATCGCGGCGCGGTCGCGCAGCACGCTGTGCAACCGGCCGCGAAGGTTGGCCTGCGTCGCGGGTGCGGGCAGCGGCCCTCCCACCACGCCCAGCTTCGCGGCCACACGCAGCACCTTCGCGATCGTCGCCGGGCCGGGCCGGACTCCGCTCAGCCCCCGTTCGTGGGCCACCGCCCACACGTGTGCCAGGGCCTCGCCGAGATCGCCCTCGACGTCGATCTCACCCGTCACGTACGCCTGCGCGGCCCCGAGTTCGCCCGGGCTCCACAGCAATCGGCGCAGCGCGTCGGGACTGCGGAGTACCACCTTCGGCGCCGTCACCGGTCCGGCGGTGCTGCCGTCCCACGCGGTCAGATGCACGGGTAGTTCGCCGCGGACGAGCGGGCGCAACGCCTTGTCGAGTTCTTCGGCAACGGTCACGGTCAGGCTCCCGTCTTGTCGAGGACGAACTGCTGGACGTCGATGTACCCCGACCGGAAGCCGGCCTCCGAGTAGCAGAGGTAGAAGTGCCACATACGGCGGAATGTCTCGTCGAATCCGAGTTCCTCCGCCTGCGAACTGTGCGCGGCGAACCGCTCATTCCACAGCCGCAGCGTCTCCGCGTAGTGCTGTCCCATGCTCAGGCGTTCCCGCACCCGCAGCGACGTGTGCTCGGCGGTGACGGATTCGATTGCCTCGGTCGACGGGAGGAATCCGCCCGGGAAGATGTACTTGTGCACCCAGGTGTAGGTGTTGCGGGTCTGCAGCATCCGATCGTGCGGCATGGTGATCGCTTGCAGCGCAACCCTTCCGCCCGGTGCGAGGAGCTTGTCGAGCACCCGGAAGTAGGTGGCCCAGTACTGATGCCCGACGGCCTCGATCATCTCGACCGACACGATGGCGTCGTACTCGCCGTCCACGTTGCGATAGTCGAGCAGGTCGATCTGCACGGCGTCCGAGTGCCCGGCCTCGGCGACACGCCGGCGGGCCAGGCTCTGCTGCTCGCTCGACAGCGTCACCGAGCGGACCACCGCGCCGCGTTCCGCCGCCCGGATGCACAGCTCGCCCCAGCCGGTCCCGACTTCGAGCAGTCTGGTGCCCGCGCCGACGCAGGCCTCGTCGAGCAGCCGATCGATCTTGCGGCGCTGCGCGTCCGCGAAGTCGTCCCACCGCGGGGTGATCTGCGGGACGGGTGCCCGCAGGACCGTCACGTCCCGTACCTTCCCCACCCGGGTGGGGGTCGACGAGAACAGCGCGCTCGAGTACGTCAGTGTCTCGTCGAGGAACGTCTCGAACATCTCGTTGGACAGGTCGTAGTGGCGGGAGATGTTGGAGCGGGTGTTCTTCTCGGTGTTGCGTTCCTGGGCCGGGTGCTTGGCGACATACAGTGCACGCAATTGTTGCAGCGGGCGGGGAATCAGAGTCGCCATCCGCGAGGCGAACACGCTCAGGACGGCGGCGAGATCCGGGGACGTCCAGTCGCCGGCCATGTACGACTCGCCGAATCCGATGAGCCCACCCGTCCCGACCCGCCGCGCGAACGCGGCGGGATTGCGGATGATCATGCGCGGCAGGATCTCCTGCTCCCGGCGTGCGCCCACCAGGGTGCCGTCGGGGTACTCGATGCGGACGTCGAGGTCGGCGGCGGCGCGGCGGAACAGTCGGTCGGCGACCTTCGCCGACACCGTGGCGCGCGGACCGGTCGGCACGTCGGCCAGCCCGGGCCAGATCCGGTTGTCGATCCGTGGGGCCTCGGCTGTGACTGCGAGGTCGGCGGTGCTCACGGCAGGCGATGCGTCCATGTCGGTGTCCTTGTTCCTTCTCACTGAGCTGTCTCCTTCTGCCGGCCGTCGGGCCGAGCCGGGACGGGGAGTCCGCGGGCCCACAAAGTGATTCCCTGGATGCGGATGCGAGTCGACACCACGAGAGGTGCCAGGGGAGTGCGTAGTTGGGCCCTCAGGACGGCACGGCGGGTGGCCGGTTGCCGCGTCCCGCGCACGGTCGCGGTGAACGGGGCGTGCCCGTCCCGGTGGAGCACCACGTTCAGGGAGAGCGTGTCGCCGGGCTCGGGGAACCGCATCTCGTAACGGCCGCTCACGTCGTTGAACGGGGAGACGTAGAACTGCTTGTCCACCTCGGCGCGGTCGTTGCCGTCGGGCCGGATGAGGTAGGCGTGCCGCTGACCATAGGTGTTGTGCACCTCGGCGATCACGCAGCGGAGGCTGCCGTCGACGTCGTGGCACCAGTACACGCTCAGCGGGTTGAACACGTAGCCGAGCACCCGCGCGTTGAGGAGCGCCGTCACCGCCCCGCCGCGGAGGTCGACTCCGTGGGTAGCGAGGAACGTATCCACCCGGGCGCGTAGCGTGTCCGCGCCGGCACCGGAGCCCGGTTCGAAGTGGTCCTCGGCACGGAAGCGGGCGAACGGACCGAGCCACCCGGGTAGGTGCGGAAGGTCGTCGACGTCGACGTACCAGCTGTAGCTCGTGTACTCGAACCTGTTGCGGACCGGTTCGGTGCGCGCGTGCCGGATCCGCGTCGAGTAGATCGCCGGCGCCGTCACGACACCGTCTCCCGTTCGTGGCGCCCGACCCGCGCGTCCCACGACCCGCCGATCCGCTCGGCGGCACGCAGACCGGAGAGCGCCCCGTCCTCGTGGAAGCCCCAGCCGTGGTACGCGCCCGCGAAAGCGAACGTCCCGGAACCGAGCTCGGGCAACCGCGACTGCGCGGCAACGGAATCGGGCGTGTAGACGGGGTGCTCGTAGGTCATCTCGGCGAGGACCGTCGACGGGTCGACCAGGTGTTTCCCGCCGAGTGTGACGAGGAACCGCCGGTCGCGCACCGTGTCCAGGCGCATGAGCCGGGTCATGTCGTAGGTGACGATCACGCCGGTCGCGTCGACGCTGTCGGCGGGTGTCAGGTAGTTCCAGGACGCGCGGGCGTTCTCCGCGCGGGGCAGCAACGATTCGTCGGTGTGGAGCTGAGCGTGGTTCACCGAATACGGCATGTCGCCGAGGATCTCGGTCTCGAGTTCCGAGGCGTCGCCGAGCATGGCGAGCGCCTGGCGGGGGTGCACGGCCACCACCACGGCGTCGAAGTATCGGACGTCCCCGCGGCCGTCGACGATGCACGCGCCACCGTCCGGGGTGCGTTCCACCTGCTGGACGGGGGTGTCGAGGAGAATCTCGTCGAGGTGTGCCGCCACCTTCTCGACGTAGCGCGCCGAACCGCCGGTCACCGTGCGCCAGGTCGGAGACCCGAACACGGTGAGCATTCCGTGGTGATCGAGGAACGTGAACAGGTACCGGGCCGGGTAGTACGCGGCCGTCGTGGGATCGCACGACCACACCGCCGCGACCAACGGCGTCATGAAGTTCTCGACGAAGTACGGGCTGAAAGCGTTGCGGCTCAGGAAATCACCCAGCGACTCCAGTGCGCCGTCCCCGTCGCCGGGGGTGTCCAGGACCGCGCGGGCGCAGCGGTGGGACCGGAGGACCTCGCCGAGCATGCGCCAGTACCGCGGCCGCGCCAGAGTGCGCGCCGTCGGGAACAGTCCGCGAACGCCCTTCGCTCCCGCGTACTCGAGGCCGCTCACATCGGATCGGATCGACATCGACATGTCCGAATCCTGGGTGGCCACGTCGAGTTCGGCGAACAGGCGGAGCAGGGTGGGGTAGGTGCGGTCGTTGTGCACGATGAAGCCCGTGTCGACGTCCACTTCCGCGCCCGCGTCGAGCGTCAGGTGGTGGGTGTGGGCGTGACCGCCGAGACGGGCGTCGGACTCGTAGAGAGTGACGCGGTCGTGGCGGGAGAGAACGTAGGCGGCGGTCAAACCTGCGACGCCGCTGCCGATCACGGCGACGTTCCTGCGTTCGAGTTTCTCCGAATCATGCATGGCGACCTGCTTTCCGGTCAGTCGGTGCGGCGACGACACCTTCCGCAGCGAAGGCGTCGAGAACGAAATCGGCGGTGATGCGATGCCACCAGCGAGGCCGGGTGAGCATGAAGTGTCCGGCTCCCGTCAGGGGAGTCCACGAGGCGTTCACCCCGCGAGCCAGCGCCTGCTCGGTCTGGACCCGCGACGACGTCGGATCCGTCCAGCGGTCGGCGGTGCCGTGCGCGACCATCAGGCTGCGGTCGGCGGGCACCAGTTCGCCGTCGGACTCGGGCCACCAGGGTGCGAGCGCGGCGACCGCCCGGACGTTGTCGAGGGCGGCGAGGTGAGCGGCGACGCGGCCGCCCATCGAATGTCCGACGACGGCGACGGGGACGTCCCCGAACCGCAGTCGGGCCCGCTCGAGGGCGATCCGAGCGTCGTGAACGGGGCTGTTGTCGGGGGCGTTCCATCCCCGGACCCGATACTGCAACCGCGTCACGGCGATCCCGTGCCGTCCGAGCGTCGACCTCAGAGACCGGGCCATCCAGGCCATCCGCAAATTCGACAGGTGCCAGAACCGCGAGGGCGCCGCACTGCGAGGTTTCCCGCCGGGCAGCACGAGTACGTACGCCGGGGCGGTGGCTGAGCCGTTGTCCATATCAATTATTCGGAGCTGACTTTGCGTCGGATGGGCGGACCCACCCCCCGCCCACGTGAGTGGCAATGCGTTCCCGAACACACATTGGCACTCACGTGGGGCCACGCGGAAAGCCCGGCGGCATCGGTCTGGGACCGATGCCGCCGGGCGCGGAGAACTGTGAGACGAAGCTGCCTACTGGGGCATCAGGACGGAGTCGACCAGGTACACCGTGGCGTTGGCGGTCTGGACGCCACCGCAGATGACGCCGGCGTCGTTGACCTTCAGGTCGTCACCCGAACCGGTGACGGTGACCGTGCCACCCTCGACTGTCGTGTGCTCGCCGTCGATGTCGCTCGGCGCGATCTGGCCGGGGACGACGTGGTAGGTCAGGACCTTGGTGAGCAGCGCCGGATCGGTTTTGAGAGTTTCGATCGTGGCCGGATCGACCTTCGCGAACGCGGCATCCACCGGCGCGAACACCGTGAACTGTCCGCTGTTCAGCGTGTCGACGAGGTTGACCTGCGGGTTGAGCTGACCGGATACGGCGGCGGTGAGCGTGGTGAGCAGCGGGTTGTTGGACGCGGCCGTGGCGACCGGATCCTGCGCCATGCCGCTGACCGAACCGGCGCCGTCGGGCACCGTCTCGGCGTAGCCGGCGCAACCGGGGCCGACCAGGTTGGCAGCGGGATCGGCCATCGCGGACGAGGTCATCGAGCCGGACGACATCGACTCGGACGTCATGGCCTCCGAGCTGCCGCTGCTCGACGAGTCGCTGTCGTCCGACGAACACGCTGCGCCCATCAGGACCAGGGACGTGCTCGCTGCGACTGCCAGGACTCGTGTGCTGATCTTCATCAGATTTGCCTCTCTCCGGTGTGGGTGCGGATGAGCACCATCGGCAGGCATTCGGAGCGGTTTCCCAAACGGATGGGTCGAAGGTTTTCCCGTCCCGACCCATCCGATCCGGAAGGGGCGTCGAATGCCCCGAGAGAGGGTGCTGCGCAGGCCCTCTGTTCCGGCTGCCCGTTTATCGTGAAAGGACCCGAGATGTCACGCTCGAAGGTACGTGGATTCGCCGCAGGGCTGTTGACCGCGGCAGCGGCTGTGATGATGACCGCGAGCCCGGCGCAGGCTCAGCCCGGTGCGCTCGCACCCGTTCCGTCCCTCGACGTCCAGCGGTACCTCGGCGCGTGGTATCAGTTGGCCGCTGTGCCACAGCCGTTCAACCTGGACTGTGCGCGGGACACGAAGGCGACGTACGGACTCGTCGATCCGTCGAACGTCAGCGTCGCCAACTCGTGCACAACCTGGGCGGGAGGAACCAACGGCATCAACGGCAATGCGCGCGTCAACGATCCGGTAACCAATGCGCAACTCCACGTGAGCTTCCCGGACGTGCCGTTCCAGAGTTCGGCGGACGGACCCACCAACTACGTGGTCACCTACATCGCCGACGACTACTCGTGGGCGCTCGTCGGCGATCCGGCACGAGCGTCGGGTTTCGTCCTCTCCCGCACGCCGGCAGTAGACGACGCGGGGTGGGCGCAGATCCGGCAGGTGGTGGAGTCGCGCGGCTACAACTCCTGCCTGCTGCTGACGTCCCCGACCACTGGCGGCCGAGAAGGAATTCAGCCGCTCTGCACGGTCTGACGGGCGGCGGAGCCGGTGATGTTCTCCATCATGCCTTTGAAGATGATGCCGTGGAACGGAAGGATGGAGTACCAATACAACTGCCCGGCCACACCTTTCGGGAAGAAGATCGCCCGCTGATCGAGCCGGGACCGGTCGGGGTCCACGCGGTGGACACGCCATTCGAGCCACGCCCCGCCCGGCGCCCGCATCTCGGCACGCAGCCGGAGCAGCGTTCCTCGTTCGATGCGTTCGACGCGCCAGAAGTCCAGCGGGTCACCGGTGTTGAGCTGCTTCGGGTTTCGGCGTCCGCGGGTGAGCCCGACGCCGCCGACCACGCGGTCGAGCCAGCCGCGCACCGACCAGGCGAGCGGGAACGAGTACCAGCCGTTCTCGCCGCCGATGCTCTCGACGACGCTCCACAGCGTGTCGGCGTCCGCCTCGCAGTCCTTGGTGCGCTCGTCGGTGTAGACGATCTCGCCGGCCCAGTCGGGGTCGGACGGCAGTGGGTCGGAGGGGGCACCCACCGGGGAAGCACTCGCCCACGTCGTCTCGACCTCGCCGTTGTCGATGCGCCGCAACGCCAATCGCACCGCGTCCCGGTACGTCGTCAATCCCTCCTTCGGCGGCGGAATCACGTCGTCGATGTCGTGTTCGGCGGCGGCGGCGTCGTTGTGGAGCGATTCGATCAGCGCGCGCCCGAGCGAGCGGGGGATCGGGGTGACCAGTCCGATCCACAGCCCGGCGAGCTTCGGGGTGAGTACCGGCAGGACGAGGATGCGGCGCTGACGCAAGCCGGCGACCTCGGCGTACGTCTGCATCATCTCCCCGTACCGGATGACGTCGGGGCCGCCGATGTCGAACGTGCGGCTACGCGGCAGGGGCGCCTCGGCCGCGGCGACGAGGTAATGCAGCACGTCGCGGACCGCGATCGGCTGAATCCTGTTGTTCACCCAGCGCGGGGTGGTCATCACGGGCAGCCGGTTGGTGAGGTGCCGGATCATCTCGAACGACGCAGAACCCGAGCCGATGACCACCCCCGCCTGCAGAACCATTGTGGGAACACCGGAGTCGATGAGAATCTGCCCCACCTGGGTACGGGAGCGCAGGTGAGGAGAGAGATCCGCCGAGTCGGGATGCAGTCCGCCGAGATAGACGATGCGGCCGACGCCGGACGTGCGGGCAGCCTCGGCGGCATTCTCCGCACTGATGCGCTCGGCCTCCTCGAACTCGTCCGAGCCACCCATCGAGTGCACCAGGTAGTAGACGACGTCGACGTCCGTGAAAGCAGCAGAAAGGGATTCGGGATCGCTCAGGTCGCCGCGAGCGACCTCGACGTCGGACGCCCACGGGACGTCGGTCAGTTTGTCGGGCGACCGCGCCAGCACCCGCACGCGGTACCCGGCTGCAGCGAGCCGGGGAGCGAGACGTCCGCCGATGTATCCGGTGGCGCCAGTGACCAGTACACGTAACTGCGTCATCCCCACACGCTACCGGCTTCGTCACCGCTGTGCTGTCGTCGCGACTAAGGTCGTGTCATGGGCATCGTGCATTCGAGCGTGGTCGAGGCCTCGCGGGACGAGTTGTTCGCCTGGCACGCGAGAGCGGGGGCGTTCGCCCGGCTGTCGCCGCCGTGGCAGCCGCTGTCCCTCGCGAAGGAATCCGAGTCTCTGGAATCGGGCCGTGCCGAGTTACGGATGCCCGGCGGCCTGACCTGGATCGCGCAGCACGACGCGAAGGAATACGACCCTCCGCACCGGTTCGTCGACTACTCGGCCGCCCTGCCGTTGCGACTGCTGGTGCCGTGGCGGCACACGCACACGTTCGACGTCGTGTTCGAGGGCAGGACCCGGGTCACCGACCGGGTCGACACCATCGTGCCCGGCCACTTTCTCCGATCGACGTTCGTCTACCGGCACCGCCAACTCGCCGACGACATCGCCCGGCACCACTGGGCGGCGTCGCAGCTGCCCGGACCGCTGACGATTGCCGTCACCGGCAGCTCGGGTCTCGTCGGCTCCGCCCTGACCGCGTTCCTGAGCACGGGCGGGCACCGGGTGGTGCGACTCGTGCGCCGCGCTCCCGCCACACCCGACGAACGACGCTGGAACCCGGATGCGCCTGCCGCGAACCTGCTCGACGGGGTCGATGCGGTGATCCACCTCGCCGGGGCGTCCATCGCGGGCCGCTTCACCGACGGTCACCGCCGGGCGATCAGGGACAGTCGGATCGAACCCACCCGGCGGCTGGCGGAGGTGGCGGCAGCGTCCGGGCAGGGTCCGAAGATCTTCGTCAGTGCGTCGGCGATCGGGTACTACGGCCCCGACCGTGGCGACGAGGAGCTTCACGAGCAGGACGAGCGCGGTGACGGGTTCCTCGCCGACGTGGTGGCGGACTGGGAGGACGCGGCGAAGCCGGCCGCCGACGCCGGGCTGCGGGTGGTCCACGTCCGCACCGGGATCGTGCAGTCCCCGAGCGGGGGTGTGCTGCGCCTGCAGCGGCCGCTGTTCGAGGTCGGGCTCGGAGGGCGGCTCGGTGCGGGAACGCAGTGGCTGTCGTGGATCGACATCGACGATCTGATCGACGTGTACCACCGTGCCGTTGTCGACTCGGAGTTGAGCGGCCCGGTGAACGCGGTGGCGCCGAATCCGGTGCGCAACGAGGAGTACACAGCAGTCCTGGCGTCGGTGCTGCACCGCCCTGCGTTTCTCCCGGTACCCGATTTCGGTCCGAAGCTGCTGCTCGGCGAACAGGGAGCACGCGAGCTCGCCCTGGCCGATCAGCGAGTCACCCCGGGCAAGCTCCTCGAACGGGGCCACCGATTCCGGCGTCCCGACCTCGACACGGCGCTACGTCACCAGCTGGGGCGGTTCAAGACGGACGAGGGGTAGCAGCGGTTGTCGTCAGTACCTGTCGGTTCGCCACTTGGGCCTTGGTGGAGACTCGGGCCGCCATCGCGGCGATAAGGCAGACGCCGGCAATGGCAGAGGCGGCGAGAACCCAGTTGTCGCCGCCGCCGATCAGTGCGTAGCAGATCGTGGGTGCGAATCCGGTGAGTAGGAAGCTCAGCTGAGTCGACACAGCGACGCCGGTGTAGCGGACGTTCGGTGTGAACATCTCGGCGAAGAACGACGGCCACAGGGCATTGGGAGCGGAGTACACGACGCCCTTGAGTCCCACCGTCGCGATGACGATAAGTACCGTACTGCCGGTGGAGATGGCACCGAGGAACGCGAAGACCCCCACGGCGCACAGCAGACAGCCGCTGACATACACCACTTTTCGGCCGATCCGGTCCGCGATGAATCCGAACAGCGGATGGAAGAACAACGCGACCACTTGGCTGGCAGCGATCGCGGTGAGCATCGTGGACCGATCGACACCGTGTTCCTGTGTCGCGTACGACAGGCCGAAGACGATCACGATCGTCGAGATGACCGTGTTGAAGGCGGCGACGAAGACGATCACGGTCGCGCGCAGTTGAGTGCGGAGGAGGGTGGTCACCGGGAATTCCGATACGGCGTCCTCCTTTTCGGCCTCGACGAATTCGGGGGACTCGTCCACTCCGCGCCGTACCAGGAGGGTGATGAACACCATGATGAAGCTGAGGAGAAACGGGATCCGCCATCCCCAGGTGAGAAGCTGCTCCTCCGGCAACGCTCCCACCGGAATGAAGATCAAGGTCGCCAGGATCGAACCGGTGGCGGCTCCGTTCAGGAGCCAACTCGTGTAGAAGCCGCGGCTCTTCTCCGGGGAGTGTTCCATGGTGAGCAGGCTGGCCCCGACCTGCTCGCCGCCGGCGGAGATTCCTTGCAGGAGCCGGCACACGACGAGGAGGGCGGGCGCCGCAGCGCCGATGGTCGCATGGGTGGGCAGCAGTCCGATGGCGAAGGTCGACGCGCCCATGAGGAGCAACGTGAAGAGGAGGACGTTCTTGCGGCCGATTCGATCACCGGCGTGCCCGAAGAGAAGGGCACCGACGGGCCGCGCGATGTACGCAGCGCCGAATGTGGCCAGCGATGCAAGGGTTCCGGCAGCGGAATCACTGTTGGGGAAGAAGATCTTGCCAAAGACCAGGGCTGCGGCCGTGCCGTAGACGAAGAAGTCGTAGTACTCGACGACGCTGCCGAGGAAGCTGCCCAGTGCTGCTCTGCGGGCCATCTTCTTGGTGGGGCGAGGAGTCGTTTCCTCGGCGAGGGGACGTTCGGGTGAGGGCATGGAGTGTGTTCCTTTGGCTTGTTACCCGGTGAAGGCGAGGCAAGGGTGGCGTGGGGGCAGGGGCGAGCCCGTCACGGCGCCGCAGCGAGTTGGGCGCCGCCACAGACGTGCAGCACTTCGCCGGTGATGAACTTGGCCTTGTCGGACGTGAGGAACTCGACTGCGTCGACGATGTCGTCTGCTGTGGCGAGGCGGCCGAGTGGCGACATCCTGGTGTGTCTGTCGACGAACAGAGCGAATTCGTCGTCTGTGCGCCCGCCCTGGGTGAAGGGCGTGACAACCATGCTGGGCGCGACGGCGTTGGTCGTGACACCGAGGGGACCGAGCTCGACTGCCAGGGAGCGGGTGAGTCCGACGACTCCGGCTTTGGAGGTGACATAGGCAGTGGGTCCGCCGCTCAGCCAGGTTCGTGAGGTGATGTTGACGACCCGTCCGAACCCGGTGCGAGACCAGATCGGAATGGCATTCCGGCACAGCGACATCGGACCGCGGAGGTTCACTGCCATCGCCGTGTCCCATTCGGCGTCGTCAACGTGTTCGAGCCGTGCGCGCGGGTTGATCGCCGCATTGTTGACGAGGCGGTCCAATCGCCCGAACTCGTCGTCGATTCGCTTGACAGCGAGGCGGATCGATTCCTCGTCGGAGATGTCGACGATCCATCCGAGAACCTCTGCGCCGGTCTCGTCCGAGAGTGTCCGAGCAACGGTCCGCACGGCTTCCGCGTTGTTGTCGAGGAGGATCACGGTGTCACCGCCCTGCGCGAATCGGCAGCTGATCGCTGAGCCGAGGGCCCCGGCACCTCCGGTCACAACTGAAACCGGGGTGTTGTGGTCTTCGTTCATGATTGTCCTGTCGAGATGTGGTGGGGGGATCAGAGTGATTGCGTCAGTGGAGTTTCGAAGTCGGCATGTTTCCGCAAGAACTGGGCGTTGAAGCGCAGTCGTTCGTGGACGGGCCGGGAATCGCTGAAGTCTTCGACGGATACCCACTCGCGGTAGTCGGCTTCGGTGAGGAGGCGGAGAACCCGGGGAATGTCGGCGACGCCGTCGTCCATGGGTGACCACCGGTGGGTCCACGCCCCGCCGCCTGCCGGCCTGACGTAGTGAGCGTTCTTGACGTGGACGTGGGCGAGGTGGTCGCCGAGAATCTGCAGGGCCATGCGGTGGTCTTCGTACCCTTCCACCACGAGATTTCCGACGTCGTAGATCACTCCTACTCGATCGGGCGGCAAGTGGCCGACGAGTTGATGCGCGAGCGAGACACTGGGGCAGATCGAGCGTTGGTGGATCTCGAGGAGCGACCGGACCCCGTAGTGCCCGGCCAGGGTAGACACGTGGTCGAAGAACTCCCGCGCCTCCGCGAACAGTCGGTGAAACCCGCTGTCATCCATCCACGGGGCGCGCAACCGGATGCTGGGCACCGAATTCGCTCGCGCGAACCGCATCATCTCCTCGACCCCCGCAACGTCGCCGGAGTCGATGTACGGGCTGAGTGCGACGACCTCCAGGTCCGCAGCCCGTGTGCGCGTGCAGATGTCCGAGACAGGTTGACGCTCGGGAGCGACAGTGCAGCGGTTGTTGGTGAGGAAATGCGGGTGGCCGGAGTCACCGATGTCACTCGCGACCCGCCATTCGATGCCTGCGTAGCCCGCCGCGGCCGCCGCATCGATCGCTTCGGACGGAACCAGGGAAGGTAGGCAAGCTGAGTAGACCCCGAGCTTCATCGGTCTCCTTGAGGTGTAAGCGGCATCTGAGGGTGACTCGCCCTCGACTGCGTTCCATTAGAGACCGCCCTCACAGGGATTGTCCAAGCCCTGTTGAGCACACCAGCTATACGCCGTAGGCATAGCCGGTGTCGTATCCTGGTCGAACGCCTGCAGTGGAGGAAACCGACCGTGGAGTTTCGCCATCTTCATTACTTCTTGGCTATAGCCGAAGAAGGATCGTTCAACCGCGCTGCGGAGCGGTTGCGGATTTCTCAACCGTCCCTCAGCCGGCAGGTGCAGGCGCTGGAGAGGGAACTCGGCCAGGCGTTGTTCGACAGAACGGCACGTGGCGCCACTCCGACTGTCGCGGGCGAGGCACTCCTCCAGCACGCACGGCAACTGCTGGCGCTCGAGGCTGCGACCCAGGAAGTGGTGTCCGGCGCGACCGAGATCCGGGAAGTCGTCACGATCGGCGTCCCACCGGGTACGTCCAGCGAATGGCTCGTGAGCATGGTCGGCCGCCTCGACGACGAGGTGCCCGGGTGCGCGCTGCAACTCGTCGAGGCGAACAGCACGAACCAACTGCGGATGCTCCGGGAAGGGCGACTCGACCTGTGCATGGTGCACCAATCACCGCCCAGTGATTGCTCGTCGTGGAAACTCCGCGAAGAGCCGTTCGGGCTCGCCGTGCGCCCCGGCCACACCCTGGCGTCTGCAGAATCCTGCTCGCTGCGGGATCTGGACGGGCTCCGGGTGCTCGTCCATTCCCGCGACCAGGTTCCCACGCAGCAGGACGGGTTGATCGGCGCGGCGGTGGAGGCCGGTATCCGGCCGTACTGGCAGTTCGCGCAGTTCGTCGAACACGCGCTCGCCGGTGCGGCCGCCACGAAGGCGGACGCTGTGCTGGTGAGCCGGTACACGGCGGAGAAACAGATGCCGGGGTGGCCCTGGCACCCGCTGACCGGGCTGCCGCTGGCAATGACGACGTGGCTGGTGTGTCAGCGACACACGAGGGCGGTGGTCGGCGACGTGACGACAGCCATCATGTCCTGAAATGCCGGTCCGCCGCGGCGTCGTACGCCGCCACGACCCGCTTCGGTGCGGTGAGGCGCCACGCCTCCTCGACGAGTTCGGCCAGCTCCTCGGTGTCGACGCGGTCGAGAACGACGTCGATCCACCCGTAGCGTCCGAAGAACGGCGCGACCAGGAACACGTCGGGGTCTTCCTGCAGCAGGGCAGCCTGCGTTTCCTTCGTCGCCTTGAGGCAGACGGTGGGGGCGCCGTAGCCGACGAGACCGAACATCTTCTTGCGCACGCGGAAGGTGGGCTGATCGCCCCAGTTGGCGATCACGATCTCGTGCGCCTCCGGCAACGCCAGCATCATCGCGCGAACGTCGTGTTCGGTGGGCATGACAGCTCCTGGGCCGGCGGTCGGTGGTACGGAACAGTTATAGTCCCGACCACCGACAGCCCGGACCGCGGTGGGCGCGGAGACTCGATGGTCCTAGGCAGGCGGGCGCTCCGTCGTCGAATCGTAGAGTGACTCCCGAACACGTAGACGCTGTGAACAGGAGTGAACCCATGACCAGTGAAGAACCCGGGAAGCGGAGTCCGGCCGTCGAGGCGGGTCTGGCGGTGCGGCGTGACGTGATGGGCCCCGACTTCGTCGAGCGGGCACTCGACCGGACGGCGGGCACCGACAGCGAGCAGCTGCAGGAGTTCGTCACCGAGCACGTCTGGGACGCCGTGTGGAATCGGCCGGGGCTCGACCGTCGCAGCCGCAGCCTCCTCAACCTCGGCATGCTCATCGCCCTGCGCGCGCACGGCGAACTGAAGGGGCACGTGCGGGGTGCACTGCGAAACGGTCTGACCCGCACCGAGGTCGTCGAAGCGGTGATCCACGCGAGCGCCTACTGCGGCGCCCCCGCCGGGTTGTCGGCGATGGCCGTGGTGCAGGAGGCGCTCGACGCGGAACTGGGACCGCTGGAAACCGAAGACTGACGCCGCGGTAAGCGAATCAGCCCGTGACGCCGGTGATCTCGTTCGGGATCTCCGGCAGGTCGGCCTGCCCGGATACGGTCCAGGTGTCGAGGTCGATCGTGTGGATCTTCTTGTTCGCGGGGTCGGTCACGTAGGCGGTGTGGTCCTGCACGTACAGCGCGGGCCGCGGCGACTGCCACTTGTCCGGCTCCGTCCACGCGTCGAGGACGTCGACGGTGCGGCTGACCGCCTTGCTGTTCGGGTCGATCACGTGCACGGCGCCGTCGGTTCCGAGGACGAGTGCCTCACCGTGCGGGGCTCGCCCGAGCGAGCGGAACGTGTAGCTGGTGCCCAGGTCGACGAGGGTGAGTTGTCCGGTGGCGGTGTCGGTGAGCGAGACCCGTTCGGGGCGCTCGAGTTCGGCGTCGGGGTCGGTCTTGTAGTCGCCCAGCAGTATCGGTGAATCCTCGTCGCCGGCCTGGTTGCCGATGCGCCCGTAGGGGTCGGGGCTGGTGACCTTGCTGATGACGCCGTCCCGGTAGATCAGCAGGCCGTTCTGGCATCCCACCACCACCGTCTCGTCGGCGGCCACTGCCTCGCCGTGCACACCGGGGCAGTCCTCGTTGCGTGCGATCTCCTTGCGGTCGCGGTCGAGTACGACGATGCCGGTGCGCTCGTCCTCGTTGCCGACGGTGGTGAGCAGGCTGCCGTCCGAGAGTTCCACGGCCACTCCGTGATGCGCCTCGGGCGTCGTGTACTCGGTGGTGTCGGGTGTTCCTTCGGAGAGTCCGGCCGGATCGAACACGCGTACCAGTCCGGTGCCGTCGTCGAACAGCACCGTCTTGCCGTCGTGCCGGACCACGTGGCCGGGCGTCTTCGCCTCGAACGCGACGTCGGTGAGGGCGGGTTCGGCGGTGTCGAGGGCGGTGAAGCTGTTTCCGGTGCTGACCAGCACGTGCCGGTCGTCGCCTGCGGGGTTGAGCCGGGTGAATCCGTCCACCTCGGCCGAACCGACCACGTCGAGGCTCTGCGCGTCGAGAACCAGCACGCCGCCGTCGTAGCTCAGTGCCAGCCGCGGTGTGGCCGAGTCGGTGGTGGTCGCTTCGGCCGTGCCGGAGTCGGTGGAGCAGGACGTGAGAAGTGTCGCCGAGAGTGCCACGGCGGCAACGGCGGTGGGGAGAGGTCTACGCATAAGGGTCACCCAGGAGAATTAACTCTTATTGCAAACGGTTGTCAAAGTCGGAAGTGTGCATGTGTGAATGCATCGCTACGCCAGGCCCTCCGCGATCGCCACGGAATTCGAATCCATCATCTCGATGTACGTGCCCGCGTCCGAGCCGTACTCGCCCAGTGACTCCGTGAACAGCGAGACGACGTCCACGGGAACACCGGCCTCCGAGGCCATTACCTGCGCGAGCCGATCGGGCTGGGAGGAGTCGACGAAGATCGCGGGAACCCGCGCCGCGGTGATCGTCGCGGCGAGGTCCGAGAGGTCCGACGCGCTGGGCGACGCCAGGGTGGTTCCGCTGGGAATCACCGCCCCCACGGTGTCGAAACCGAAACGTTCAGCGAGATAACCGAAGACATGATGATTGGTCACCAGCTTTCGCCGATCTGCGGGGACGGTCGCGAATCTGTCCGCCATCCGGGCAGTGAGCTCCTCGAGTTGCCGGGCGTAGCTGTCCGAGTTCGTGCGGACGGCTCCCGCATCGATCTCCGGCACGTGTTCGATCACCGCGTCGCGGATCAGTGCAACGGCCTCGCGAACTCGGTCCGGATCGGTCCAGATGTGCGGATCCAGGGTGCCCGTGGACTTTCCGGACCGGTACTCGATCGGCCGCACGGCCTCACCGACCTGCAGGATCGGGACTCCCTCGGAGCGTGCGGTGTCGACGGTCTTGCCGATTCCCTCCTCGAGTCCGAGACCGTTCGACACGAGGAGGTCGGCACGCTCCACCCGCGCGGCGTCCGATGCGGAGATCTCGAACGAATGGGGATCGGCGCCTCTCGGCATCAGCACCATCACGTCGGCCTGATCGCCGACCACGTTCTGCACCGCGTCGCCCAGAATGTTGGTGGTCACCACGACGACGGGCCCGTCGGACGTTCCGGGTGCGCACGCGGTCACGGACAGCGCCGCGAGCGCCGTCAGGAGGGTCAGCGGCACCAGGCACCGCATACCCCTCACAGCCCGACCACGCCGAGCGTCGAGGCGGCGACGCCGATTTCGAGAGTTCTCGCCACCCGCGCGTCGTCCCGGAAGTCCACCTCGGCCACCGTCTTCGACGCGGGATCCGAGACGTACGCGCGGGTGCCGCCGACGACGATCACCGGCGGAGTCGCGGTCTCGTCGCTCCAGTCGTAGGGGGTGGCCAGCACGTGCGAGGAAGCGGTCTCCGCGCCGGTCGTCGTGTCGTACATGCGGAAGGTGCCGTCCGCGAGGACCGCGAACACGGAGCGACCGTCGCCCGCCAGTGCGACGCTCAGCGCGCGATCCGGGGTCCGGACGTGCGTCCACCCGCGGGTGCGTGCATCGAAGACCAGCACCCCGTCGTTGGTGGCGGCGGGTCCGGCGGCGGCGACGTGGATCGGCAGGCCGTCGTGCCCGCGGAACGACGTGGGTCGGGTGGCGGCATCGATGCCCGCCGGGTACGGAACCTTCTCCGACGTCCAGGCCCCGGCCGCGGTGGCCGCGAGGAACAGTCCGTCGTCGCACGCCGCCAGTACGTCAGTGTCGGACACGGCCGTGCCGTGCATGTTCGGGCAGGCGGTGTCGAAGCTCTGCCCGAACTGCCCGTTCACCGTGTGGATCTCGAACGTGCCGGGGCGGGAACCGGTTCCGTCCGCGGCCGAGCGCGACACCACGAAACCGTCGGCGATCGGCAGGGCGACACCGTGGTGCGGGGCGTCGGCCAGCACGACCGCGCCGACGTCGATTCTGTCCTGGCGGAGTGCGGCGAAGTCGATCACCCGGGCGACGCCGTCGCCGTCGAAGAACGTCGCCACCTTGTCGTCGCCCTCGATCACCTGCGCGGGCCTGCCGCCCTCGAGCGCCCCGAGTTCGACCGGTGGCTTGGTGTACGAGTGGGTGTGGTCACCGTGGTCGAGGGTCCACGAACCGGCGTCCACGACATGGACGGCACCGCCGGCGCCGTCGACGGCGAACGCGTACCGGTCCTTCACCGTCGTCAGGCGCACCGGGTGGTCGAACTCGAACGAATGGACCGTCTCGGCGGTCGCGAGGTCGAGCACGTCCACGCGGCCGGACTCGGCGTCCGACACGACGAGCCGGGGTTCGGGCCCCTCGACCTCGGTGGATCCAGCCTCCGCGGCGAGGTCGCTACCCGGCTGGCTCCGGCCGTCGGGGGAGGGTGTCTCCTCCGACGGCGATCCGCAGGCGCCGAGGGTCAGCGCGGCGACCGCGGCGACTGCTGCGCGGGCGAGTGTCGTATTCGGCATTCATGTTCTCCATCTATCGAACGGGTACCGGAGTGGGTAAAACGGCAGGTCGGAGTCGTCGCGCCGCCGATCGGGCAAGGGCGGCGACGAAGAACTGGAGCACGGCGAGTCCGGCGATGGTCGCTCCCGCGGCGGTGTCGGCATTCCACGACACGATCAGCCCGGCGAACGTGGCGGACCAGCCGAGGAGTACGGCAATCGCCATCGTCGCGCCGATCGACCTGCCGAACAGTGCCGCGGTCGCCGAGGGTGCGACGAGGAGTCCGAACACGAGCAGGGTGCCGACGATGCGGAAGGAGGCGACCACCGCGAGGACCACCAGCGCGAGGAGGGCGAGGTGCGCCCACCGGGGATGCAGGCCCAGGGTGTGGGCCTTGCGTTCGTCGAAGACGAGGGCGACGAAGGGGCGGTATGCGATCACCGAGACGATCCCGGCGACCGCGGCCGCCGCCGCGAGCCAGATCAGATCTCCCCATGTCGCCGACAGGACGTCACCGAACAGGAAGGCTGTGAGATCGACCGCGAACGACCGTGCGCGCGAGACGATCACGACACCCAGTGCGAGCATGCCGACGAACAGCAGGCCGATCCCGGTGTCCTCGGACAGTCGCGAATTCTTCGACACCCAGGCGACGCCGAGGATCATGACGACCGCACTCGCGGCAGCGCCGAGGAGGAGATTCGCGCCGGCGAGATAGGCGACGGCCACCCCGGGCAGCATGCCGTGTGAGATGGCCTCGCTCATGAAGGCCATGCCGCGCAACACGACCCACGTGCCCACCAGTCCACAGAGAACGGAGACCAGCATTCCCGCGAACAGCGCGCGCCGGACGAAGGACACCATCAGGGGGTCGAGTAGCCACTGCACCCTGCTAATCTAACGATAATGATTGTCGTAAGCGAAATCGCGGTCCGGTATGGCTCGATCCCGGCGTTGAACGGCGTGAGCGTGTGCCTCGCGCCGGGTACCGTCACAGCCGTCGTGGGGCACAACGGCTCGGGGAAGTCGACGCTCCTGCAGTGCCTGGCGGGCATCGCGCGACCGACGACGGGACGGATCGACGGCACGAAGGGGTTGGGAACGGCATATGTGCCGCAACGCAATGCGGTGAGCGATCAGCTACCGCTGACCGTGCGCGAGGTGGCGGCCATGGGCGCCTGGCACCGACGTGGATTGTGGCGGCGGCTCACTCCCGGCGACCGGGACGCCGTCGACGAGGCGCTGGAAAGACTCGGTCTCGCGGATCTCGGCCGGCGGCGGATCGGCGCGCTGTCGGGCGGGCAGCGTCAACGTGCTCTGCTCGCGCAGGCCCTCGTGCAGCGCGGCGACCTCCTGCTGCTCGACGAGCCCACCACCGGTCTCGACGCGGAGGCGCGCGCGGTGATCGGCGACGTCGTCGGCGAAGAGGCTGCGCGGGGTGCGATCGTCGTCGTCGCCACGCACGAATCCCACGACGCGGAACGCGCCGACCAGGTGCTGACGCTGTCGTCGGGGGTGCAGCTCACCCCACTTCGACGATGACGAGTTTGTTGCCGTCCGGATCCCGGAAGTAGAACATGGGCGGCACGTCGTCACCCATCCGCATGACCTCCGCGTCCACGTCGACGCCGTTCGCCGACAGGGCCGCATGGTCGGCGTCGGCGTCCGAGGTGGTGAGGCGTATGCCCGTCTCGACGCCCGCCGGGGCGCCGTCTCGTGCCGGCACGAGCGCGATCGACGTCGCCGATCCCGGTGGCGCCACCTCGACCCACCGCTGTCCGGGGGCGAACTCCGCATCCATGCGGCGTTCGAAACCGAGTGTGCCCACATAGAACTCGAGCGACCGATCCTGATCCGTGACAGGGACCGCCACCGTGTGCATCCCGTTGATGTGGGTCTTGCCGTCCGCGCTCACGCTGTCCGCCTTCTCGTCGGCAGGCGTCACGCCTGCTCGAACGCCTTCTCGAGTTCGGCGACGTCGAGTTTGCGCATCTTCAGCATGGCCTGCATGGCGCGCTGCGCCTTGTCGGTGTCCGGGTCGCGCATGAGTTCGTACAGCCGCTCGGGCACCACTTGCCAGGACACGCCGAAACGGTCCTTGACCCAACCGCATTGGCTTTCCTCACCGCCGTCGCCGGTGAGGGCGTCCCAGTACCGGTCCACTTCCGGCTGATCCTTGCACAGGATCTCGAAGGAGATGGCCTCGTCGAACGTGAACTGCGGGCCGCCGTTGAGCGCGGTGAACGGCTGCCCGTTGATCTCGAAGGACACTGTCAACACTGCCCCCTCCGGACCGGGAGTGTTCGGACCGTAGTGGGTGACCTCCGTGATCTGCGAATTCGGAAACAGGGACGTGTAGAACTTCGCGGCCTCTTCACCTTGGGTGTCGAACCAGAGGCAGGGGGTGATGGGTTTCATGGCGCAGTTCCTCTCGCAGGTCCTCGTCGATTCATCCTCGCCGATATAGACCGCGCCTGCGCCCGAAACTCACCGGACTGCTGTCAGAACGTGTTGGGAAAGTCTCAAGCGGCGGTTGAGCTACGTTGCCAGGGCTTGCGGCCGGGCGGTGGCGCCAGGCGTCGGACCATCAACCCGATCATGGCCCACTTGATCATGGCCTCACTGGTCTCCGGCAAACGTTCGTAATCATGATCAAGGCGGCGACACTTGACGATCCACGAGAACGTGCGTTCGACCACCCACCGCC
>RRBB01000180.1:0-22273 GCA_006543605.1 Rhodococcus sp. WS4 | reverse complement strand
ACCACACCGCGGCGACATCCCCGAACTTCTTGTGTGCACTGCGCACCGGCGCACCCGCTTGCGCGCCGGCGAGTTTGGCCGTCACCTCCTCCGCGCTGCCCAGGTACTGTTGCGAGACGATGCGCGGCTTGCCCTCGACCCGGGCGGACTCGACCAGGTAGTAGTACGTCTTCCCTCCCTGCCGTTTCCCCACGATCGAAGCCATATATAGGTAATACACTCTCCGGTCGCGTTTGCCCAGCTCAACACGCACGACGCGACACGAAAACTCGGCTACCTAGGAAACTCACGCTAGCACCGGGGGTCAACGCCGCCGCTGCTCCTCGAAGAGCACGGACCAGGAGACACCGGGATGCTCCCTGAGCAGCGTCCGGCGCTGGCGTTCCGTCATCCCGCCCCAGATGCCGAACTCGACGCGATTGTCGAGCGCATACGCGCCGCATTCCATCAGCACGGGACAATGCCGGCACAGGGCGGCGGCCTTGCGTTGCGCGGCGCCTTGCACGAAGAGCCGATCCGGGTCTCCTTCCCGGCACCGCGCCCGCGTGATCCAGTCGAGTTCCACGGGATGGTCGAGATCGGGGCGCCTGTTCGGCGTGCACATGTGTAGTCATTCCCCTCTCGAAGACCGAACACAGTCGGGTCACTCCGAGGATCGGCCATCCGAGTGCACTGTCCCGCGCAGGCTGCAATGCATGCCACAAGCATCAAGCGATCGAAAGATCCATTTGTGGAACACTTTTCGCGGCGCATCGGCGGCGGCGACGAGGCGCGATCAACTACTACCGTGCAGACAGATTAACCGCACTCCGTGCCGATTGCGCGGCGAGCAACGGTCCTGACGCCGTGGGTGCAGACTGGGCCCATGGTGTCGACGCAGCGTGAGCGGGAAGACAAGTACGAGGTGGGTCTCGAATTCGTCCTGCCCGACCTCGAGGACGTGGTCCCGCGGGGAGGACGGGTCGAGCAGGCCACCGTGAATCTGAGCAGCGTCTACTACGACACCGCCGATCGCGACCTGCTGCGCCAGCACCTCACGTTCCGCCGGCGGACGGGGGATGCCGACGTCGGATGGCACTTGAAGGTTCCCGCCGACAAGGATCGCACCGAGATCCGGATGCCTCCGGGCGAAAGTGACGCGATTCCCGACGAGCTGGCGACACTGATTGCGGGTGTCGCACTGGGTAAATCCGTGCACCCGGTGGCCACTCTGACGACGGTGCGACGCACGCAGCGTGTCCTCGACTCGGAAGACCGCCTCGTCGCGGAAGTAGCCGACGACCGGGTGCGCGGCACCGTCGCGGGGGATCGTGCCGTCGTGAGTGAGTGGCGTGAGGTGGAGGTCGAGGCCGGCGACGCCGGAAGCGAGAAACTGCTCGGGAAGATCGGGAAACGCCTCACCCTCCGCGGTGCCAAGCCGTCGCGGTATCCGTCGAAGCTCAGTCGCGTGCTGAGCACCGCTCAACTTGCGGTCGACGGCGGGGACACGAGCCGGGGGATGGCCGAATCGGTGCTCGCCGGCTACCTGGACGCCCAGGCGCAGGCGATCGTGGCCGGCGACGTGTGGTTGCGCCGCGGTCTGGACCCGGTGCATCCCACCCTGGTGGGAATCGGGCGGTTCTGCAGCACCCTCCGGGTCTTCAAGCGCCTGCTCGAGCCGACCGCCGCGACGGAGCTCGATGCGGAGTTGTCTTGGTATGCAGGGCTACTCGGCGAAGTGCGGGACCGTCAGGTGCAACGCGCACGCTTCACGGACGCGCTCGCCGACCTGCCGTCCGAACTGGTGATGGGTCCGGTGGCCGCACGCATCGAGAACGACCTGATTGCGGAGCAACAGCACCACCTGCAGGACGTGATGGCCACCGTCGACGGTGACCGCTACCGCGCGTTGCTGGCCGCGTTGGCCCGGTGGCGTACGAATCCGCCTCTGACAGCCGCGGCAGCGGACGGTCCCCGGGTGATCGAACGGGCCTTGCGGAAAGCCGAACGGAAGGCGCTCGCCCGGGTAGCGACCGCAGCAGTCGGCACGGACGACGCGGCGCTGCACCGGGCACTCGAGGCCGCCACACGTGCCCGCTACGCCGCCGAACTCGCCGCGCCGGTGCTCGGGAAGAAGACCGCGAAGAAGAAGGCAGCCTACTTCGAGAAGATGCAGAAGGTTCTCGGCGAGCACCGGGACAGCGTCGTCGCCGCGGAGACCCTCCGAACGCTCGGGGCCCGCGCCGGCACGACGTCCGGCGAGAACGGTTTCACCTTCGGCCTGCTGTACGGCCTGGAACTGGAGCGGGCGCGGCAGGCCCGCGAGGACGCCACCCAACTCGCCGCGGACTAGAAGGAGAGCACGGTCAGTTGGCAGGGGCGGGCGCGAGGTACCGCAGTGTCGGGGGCAGGCCGGTCCCGCAATCGACGAACCAGGCGCCGCCTTTCGCGGTCGCCCCCGTCGGAGGGACACCGGGTATCCCGTGCGTCCGCGCGAACTCCGCCAGGGCGTTGAGGACCTCCCCGTGGGTGCAGAAGACGGCTCGATCGGCGTCCGGCGCGTGCAGCACCGCGAAGAGTTCATCGGGCGGTGCGTCCGGGCCCAGCAGGGGGTGATCGGCGATGCTCAGTCCGCGCTCGTCGGCGAGCGGCAGAAGACTCTGCCGACAGCGCGTGGTGGGACTCGAGAACAGCGCCACTACCTCGATGCCGGTCAGCGCTTCGACGAAACCCTGAGCCTGCTGATCCCCCACTGTGCTGAGCGGGCGGTCGGCGTCGGGGCCGTCCCAGTTCTTCTTCTCACCGGCGTGGGCATGCCGGAACAGGACGAACAATTCACACACCTCCTCCCGGTCACTTCACGCGACGGGTGCAGCGGATCGTCGTTGAAGGCTCCCACGCGACGACGCCGTTGACCACCCCCGGACGGATGCGCCTCAGCCCGGCGTGCGCGAAGACCGAACTCCGCCACGCGGTCCGAATGCCGCTCGGACCGCGTAGATCACAGCGCCCACACCGAGAACGATCACTCCCGACATCACCGAGACCAGGGGAAGGAACACCGCGAGGACGACACACCCCACGGCGCCGACCACCGCCACCAGGCGCGGCCACACTCTCCCGGAGAGGGTCCAGGCGGACGCATTGGCGATCAGGTAGTAGACCAGCACCGCGAACGAGGAGAACCCGATGACCCCGCGCAGATCCGCTGTCGCGGCGAGGATCGCGACCACGACGCCGACCGCCAACTCCGCCCGGTAAGGC
This sequence comes from Rhodococcus sp. WS4, assembly GCA_006543605.1. Taxonomy (GTDB): domain Bacteria; phylum Actinomycetota; class Actinomycetes; order Mycobacteriales; family Mycobacteriaceae; genus Rhodococcus_F. The sequence goes on along the minus strand of RRBB01000180.1, from coordinate 19,030 downwards.
ACCGCGAACCGGGGATGTACGGCGTCGAGCAGACGCGGCAGGTGACCGTCGCGGGCCATCGCGAACGTGGTCCGCGAAACACCCAGAATCAGCGCGAGCAGCGAGCCGAGCGCGGCAACCACCGCGGCCACCCGGACCACCGGTTCGAGCCCGTCGAATCCGGCAGCGGCCACCGCCTGCGCAAGCGGGTCCGTGGCGCCGGCGAGTGCGTCGGCGCCGAGGGCCGTCAGCACCGCGACCGAGACGAACAGATACACGACGAGTGTGATGCCCAGCGCGATCGGGATCGCCCGGGAAATGGTTCGGCGTGGGTCCTTCACTTCCTCGCCGAGTGTCGCGATCCGGGCGTACCCGGCGAACGCGAAGAACAGCAGGCCCGCCGCCTGCAGGACCCCGGTGACGCCGTTGCCGGAGTCGATCTCGAGTTCCCCGAGGGTGGTGTCGGAGCCCCACAGGCAGGCGAAGACGACCACCGCGAGGACGGCGAGCACCGCGAACACGATGATCCGGGTGACCAGGGCCGACTTCTGCACCCCCAGACAGTTCACGGCGGTGATGGCGGCGACCGCGATCACCGCGACGAAGTGCTCGCGGCCCGGCCACGCATAGGCGCCGACTGTCAGGGCCATCGCGGCGCACGAGGCGGTCTTGCCGACCACGAAACCCCAGCCCGCCAGATACCCGAAGAACGGTCCCAGGCGTTCACGGCCGTAGACGTAGGTGCCGCCGGACTGCGGGTACAGCGCGGCGAGCCGAGCCGACGAGTTGGCGTTGCAGTACGCGATCACCGCGGCCACCGCGAGCCCGACGAGCAGTGCACCGCCGGCGGCGGCCGCGGCAGGTCCCAGCGCTGCGAAGATCCCCGCCCCGATCATCGACCCGAGGCCGATCATCACCGAATCGAACACCCCCAGGCGGCGGCGCAGTCCCGGCGTCGCGGCGGGATGCGCGTGGTCGTGTTCCGAAGCGTCTACATAGATCTCATACTTCCTACCACTGACGTGGCTGGCGTTGGAGATGTATGTACTTCACGGCTACCCGTAATACCCTGCGGTGTTGCGGGTTTCACCGTGTCCCACACCGACGCTTGGGGCGCAGGAACAGTCTTTGTCTGGTTCACCCCCACCCGGGGTGTCGCGGCGGGTGCACTGCGACGGACACGGCGATGCCGCGGCCTGCGCGGAGTGGGACACATCTTGTCGCGGCATCGGCGCACCGGCGCATGCTCGATCACCCGGATCTGCGGACTCCGGCCGCGCTTCCGAACGGCTTTTCCGCGTCCCAGCAATGCTCGTTTGGCCAGGTTCACGGCCGCCACATGGTCACGATTTCCGCCAATTTTGCACTGCTCACACCATGCCCGGTGGTAACCGCCGGGACGAGCCAGTGGTTCGTTGCAGCCCGGACACAACGCGGACGATCCGCGGGCCGGTACGGACACCACCGTCACACCGACACCGGCGGCGGTGTGCGCGAGCGCAGCGGCGGCTTTGCGGCGGGCCGATTGCGCGGCCCGATTGTTGTTGACCCGCCCGTGCCCGCGGGTTTCGAGGGTGCTGAGGTCTTCCACCGCGATCACCGTCGCCCCGGCCGCGGCAGCGAAGCCGGTCACCTGGCAGCCGAAGTGAAACGCCAGTTCCCGGTTGATCTTTGCCCGTTTGACGCCGACAGCGCTGCGGTGCGCGTCGAGGACGGCGATCTTCGCGTCGAGTTGCGCCCGGACCTCGGGTGGGGCGGTAGTGGCGAGTGTGGTCAGTCGGGCCGCCTTGCGGTGCAGCAGCTGACCCTCGGTTTGCAGGCGGGCCAGCTTGATCCCGAGGCCCCGGTCGTCGTACGTGAACCCCCGATAGTCCGACACCACACCCTCCGGGGTTTGGGTGGCGACGGCGGCAGCACCGAGAGTGGACGGAGACCAGTCCACACCCACCGCCGTCGTTCCCGAGGTCACATCCGCGGCCGGGACCGCTTCGGTGGCGGCGCACCGCAACAGCAGACCTCGGTGGTCGAGGACGAGGGTCGGGAGATTCCACTCGAGGATCGGCCGCCCGCGGAGGTGCGGTGGGATCGCGGCGGTCAACCGGACTCGCCGCCACTGCGCGCGGCCTGTCGGGGCGGCGGTGGTGGGCAGTGTCACCGTCAACGTCATGACGGCGTCGGTGACGGTGAGGTGGGCGAGTTGTCGATCCGCTGCGGAAAGCCGAGCCATCGCCGACACCTGGGGTGCTGCCTGCACGTCGGTGATCCGCAGGTGAGCGTCTGCCGCGTCTGCCGCGCCGGCGGCGGCGCGTGCGCGCGCGGTGAGCTGCCGCACCACGCCCCGGGCGAATCCGGACGGCACGTACTCCGCAGCAGTAGTGGGTGCGGCGATCCGGCCGGTGGCCGGGTCGAACCGGGCCGACAGTGCGATGATCGCGGTGTCTCGGTATGCCAGAGCCCGCAAAGTGCCTACTGCCTGCGCGGTCACCACCCGCGTGACACGCGAGGGAACGTAGACACCGTCCGGGTAATGCGGGGTCCAGCCGAGACGCGCAGCAGCGACATGACCTTGCATCGGCAGTGTCCGGCCGTGGCTGTCACATCCGGCGGCCAGGACATCGAAGGTGGCCGGTTGCCACAGCCGCGACAACAGGTGCGCTTCGGCGCCCGAGATCAGGTCGAGCATCCACCCGACACGAACGTCGAGGTCGCCCCGCCCGATCGGCGCACCGGTCGCGTCATCGACAGCCAGGTAGGGGCGGGTGGTGAACGAGAACTGCCGCAGCGCAGTGAATCCGGCATCGGCCATCAGCTAGCCCCTCTCCAACCGTGCCGCCGCATCGCCGCATCGCCCGCAAGTCGACGTTGATTCTGCTTCGACCGCAATGGGTGGAAGCGGCCGGAAAATGAAGCGAGCAATGCCATGAAGTCATCCATCAGCTCCTCTACCAGCGACTTGTCCCCATGCTCACGCAGGACCTCGACCTTAACGCCGACCGCCGACAGGTAACGTTCGATCCACCCCACCGGCGAACCACGCCAACCGATCCCGCCACACCACCCGCACCACCGTGAAGCGACACCTCGGCTGCGTCGTCGAGCATCCGATTCAGTCCCGCTCGAGTCTCTCCCACAGACCTGAACCACGATCGGTGTAGACCCGGCACACGGTGCCGGTGGCACTCTCACGCAGCATCTTTTCCTGATGGGCGAGCAAGGATTCACGGCCGGTCGAGCCGGACACCCGGCAGTACAACGCTTCCGCCCTGTCGGCCCGAACACTCGCCGGTGTAGGTCGACCCAGGTAGACGTCGAGATCCTCCCGATCGAAGACTCGCTGACCGGAACGTGTACGCCGAGACGGTAACCAGCGCTCCGACGCGGCCTTCCGGACCCCCACCACCGACATGTTCAGGTATGCCGCCGCCTCGCCGATGCGCACGATCCGGTAGTAACAGTAAGAACTAGGAAGTATTAGGGATTACGGTAACAGTTGATAGCGTCGTTGCCGGCCATACGTGGCAGATCCCCTTCTGGCGTGCGGAAATCGACCATCTCAACGGTAGTGGCCACTATCGTCAACGTGTATGACCGCACCCACAGCTGTCGGACGAGTCGTCGTCGCCGCCCTTGCGATCCTCGCGATCTCCGGGTTCCTGGCCTCGGGTACCGCAGCAGCCGCGCCCAGCACGGTGCCGTTCCAGGTCGACCCCGTCATCCCGCTCGTCGACCTGCCCGCTCCCCGGCTCGCCGCGACAGTCGGCGAACAACCGGGCGTCGCGGTGCTGCAGGTGCGCCGAACGCCGAGCGACGGAAACCCGCACGCCGCCGTCGTCCACTGGGTCAGTCTCGGCACGGGCGCGACCGGATCCGCGTCGTTCCCCACCCTCGACGCTGAGCCCGTCGCCATCCGTCCGGGCCCGGGTCAGGTCGTGGCGATCGTCGACCCGCAGGCGATCGGGTCACCGGGCTTCGGAACCTTCTTCGTTCCCTGACGACCCGGCCCGGACCGGGTCAGATCGCGGTCTCCTGCGCCGAAAGTGCCAGCCATTCGCCGTCCTGCTTGACGAACACGTCGGTAAAGCGTTCTCGCGCCAGCACATTGCCCGACTCGGTGAGCGTGTTGACGCCGTGGATCACGGCGGTGTCGCCGACGATGTCGACAGTCTGCTCGGCGGGATTCATGGTGAACGCGACCGGAACGATGCTCGCGATCTCTTCTTCGCGGCCGAGTAGCTTGCCCTCACTGGTGACGTGCTTGAAATCGGGGCTCAGGATCGCCTCGATCGTCTCGCGATCACCGGCGGTGATCGCCGTCAGCCACCGCGCCTCCTGAGCGAGAACCGCGTCCTGCTCGTCGGAGGCACTGTCCGATGCGGCCGCCGACGTCGACGGTGCTTCCGGTTCACTGGTGTCGCCACCGCACCCGGCCAGCCCACCCAGTACCACCGTCGCGGCAACCGCGACGATCCCTCTGCGTGTCACGCCGACGTTCATGCAGACAACAGTGACACACGCCGGCCCGGCCGCGGACGGGAATTACTCAGAACCCGACCTTCAGCGCCGGGCTGGTGGGCGTGGCCTGGCAGCCGAGGGTGTAGCCGTCGGCGTCGGCGCTCAGGGTCTTGATCGGCGCGAACGGATCGCCGTCGAGGGACGCGAACTCCTCGATGTGCACGCGGTGGCGGTCGTAGCCGATTCCGGTGAGGGTCTCCTTGACCACGGCCATGACCGGCGCTGGGCTGCAGACGAATACGTCGCTGTCCTCGCCGCCGCGGGCGAAGGTCGCGAGACTCTCGGGAGTGGGCAGTCCCGATTCGCTTTCGAGGCGGTGCTCGACGGTCAGCCGGTCCTGGTAGCGCGTCATGAGGTCGCCGAGTTCGGCGGCGAAGATGATCGATCCGCGATCTCGGTTAGCGTAATACAAACCGACCGTGCCGGTGGTCGATTGGAGGGCGGACTTCAGTATCGACATCACCGGAGTGATCCCACTCCCCGCCGCGAACAGGCGGAACCCCGCGACCGCGGGCGGCTCCGGCGCACTGAACGTTCTCCGACCGGTTCCTGCCGATCAACTCCGAATTCAAACAGGTGTGCCGGCGGTGGCAGATGCGCAGCGACGACACCCCGAAGGACCATTCCGATCCGGGCTACGACGCCGTGCTCGTCGAGCAACTCGCGGCGACGGACGCGGAACTCGTCGCTCCGTTGACGGAACTGTCCGAGACGCTACCGCGTTTCGCGCGCTACCTCCCCAGGCTCGCCGCCGCACTCGACCGCGTTCGCTCCGGTGACAACGCGGCCTTCGCTCGGCCGATGTACGACAGCTACCACGACATCTGGATGGAACTGCACGAGGATCTCATCCTCAGCTCGGCCCGCACCCGCAGCGCGGCCGACGAGGGCTGACCTCACTGGCGACGGCGCAATCGACAATCGCACGCAAGTCTGCGTCAGCCGGTCTCCTCGAGGTCGGCGTGCGCAAGGCAGATATGCGCAAGGTCGTCGAGGGGCACGGAGAGGGTGCGGGCCAGTGCTGCGATGGTCGTGAATGCCGGAGTCGGCATCCGGCCGGTCTCGATCTTGCGCAGAGTCTCCGGCGAGATCGCCGCCGCCTGTGCCACGTCAGCGAGCGTGCGCTCGCCTCGAGCGTGACGCAAACATGCACCCAGGCGTTGCCCGGTCGCGAGTTGGGCAGGAGTCAGCGGGAGACGCACCATGCCACCAGCCTACTCGAAGGCGGTATGAAAATACCGAGCAATCCAGTACGGTGGTATTTTAATACCGGCCATCGGGGCCGGGTGGAGAGGACACCCCGTGCTGGAACTGAAGACACCTCGAGAGATCGAGGCCATGCGCGTCACCGGCGCATTCATCGCCGAACTGCTCGACGACCTCGCCCGCCGGGCCCAGCCGGGGGCGAACCTACTCGACCTCGAACACCGCGCCCGCCAGCTGATCGCCGAGCGCGGCGCCCAATCGTGCTACTGGGATTACGCGCCGTCGTTCGGGCGAGGTCCGTTCCGCAACGTCATCTGTCTTTCGGTCAACGACGCCGTGCTGCACGGACTGCCGCACGACTATGCACTGCGTGACGCGGACCTGCTGACCATGGACATCGCGGTGTCGATCGACGGGTGGGTCGCCGATTCGGCGCGGAGTGTGATCGTCGGCGTCCCGCGAGCCGAGGACGAGCGCCTCATCGAAGCTACCGAACGTGCCTTGGCAGCGGGGATTGCCGCTGCGCTGCCCGGCAACCGCTTGGGCGACATCTCCGCGGCGATCGGCGCCGTGGCGGCGGACTACGGGTACTCGGTCAACACCGAGTTCGGTGGCCACGGACTCGGGCGCACCATGCACGAAGACCCACACGTCCCCAACGTGGGGCGGGCGGGACGAGGTCTCAGGCTGCAGCCCGGATTGACCCTTGCACTCGAACCCTGGTTCGCCCGCAGCACCGACAAGATCATCTACGACGACGACGGGTGGACCATCCGCTCCGCCGACGGATCTCGTACCGCTCACAGCGAACACACCATTGCCATCACCGACGGCGCCCCACTCGTGCTGACGTGTCCGGAGCACATCGCGGCACCCGCACAGTAGTCCGATGCATTCCGCCTCGCCGCGCAGTCTGCATTGGTGAACGTTCCCTTCCGCACCTGCGGGAGGCCCGAAGGTGACGAGGAGCGTGCCCACCGTGGACCACGAGAACGTGAGTGCCACCCTGACCGTCGCAGTGCCCGCCGCGAGGGTGTTCGAGGTGCTGGCGGACCCGAAAACCCATTCTGCGATCGACGGCACCGGCTGGGTGCAGAAGGCTGCCGACCAGGCACCGCTGACCCAGGTGGGGCAGATCTTCCGGATGGACATGTACCACCCCAACCATCCGGACGGTGACTACCAGGTGGCCAACCAGGTCGAGGTGCTGGACCCGCCGCGCGCCATCGGCTGGCTGACGGGGCAGGAGAAGGACGACGGTCACCTGGAGTTCGGCGGCTGGACCTGGCGTTACGACCTGGTGCCGCGTGGTCCGTCCGAGACCGAGGTCACGCTCACCTACGACTGGTCGGCGGTACCGCAGTTCATCCGGGAGTACCTCCAGTTCCCGCCGTTCGGTCCTGAGCATCTCACCAACTCACTGCACCACCTGGCCGAGCTTGCCGCACCGACGTCCAGGGCCGGGACGGCCGACGGCTAGGCATCTGCCGGTCGGCGTCGAGTGAGCCTACGGTTGGGCGATCCGCTCGCGCAGCCATGAGTCGATGCCGCTGAGTGCCGTCCTGGCCAGTGCCGTGGGGTGACCCGTGAACCCGTGGGGCGACTCGGGATAGATCCGGAGTTCGACGTCGTTGCCGGCGGCGGACAGCCGACCTGCCATCGCGAGATTGTCTTCCAGCAACACGTCTTTGCTCCCGACGACCAGCAGCGCTGGGGGAAGGCCGTGGAGGTCGCCGTAGATGGGAGAGATGTCCGGAGCAGTGCGGTCTTCCACGTGGCCGACGTAGGCCTGGATGAAATATTCGTCCGCGATCCGACGGCCGGCCGGAGTCTGAGCGCTCACGTCATAGGTGCCGAATTGGAGTGCGGCGCCGGTGAACCCGTCGACGGCTCCTCTGCCCCTCAGCCGGAGCAGGGTTGCCAGAGCGAGTGTCGCTCCCGCCGATCGCCCCCCGATCGCCAGTCGGGATGATCCGAAGCGGGCATCGGCGTGTTCGACGAGCCAGAGCGCTGCCGCTTCACAGTCATCGGGTGCGGCCGGCCACGGGTCCTCGGGTGCCAGCCGGTAGTCGACGCTGACGACGGCGACGTGGAGAGCGTCGGCAAGCGCACGGTTACGCACGTCGTCTCGCGCTGCGGAGTCCATGTAGAAGCCGCCACCGTGTATGTCCAGGTAGACGCCCCGCACTCGGCCGTCGGTGGGAAGGAAGATCCTCACCGGGACACGCACTCCCGCGACTTCGACCATCTCTTCGATCGCCGGTGGATCGGCGGGAGAAGGAGCGGACCGCCGCGCCCGCATGTCCCTCAACTCCTCGGGAGTGCTGGGGCCGCGGCCGGCCGCCCTCGAGGTGTAGAAACGCCGGGCTTCATCGACCTGCTCCGCAGGCACGTCAGCCACCACACCGTCCAGCGCGAACCGCACACGCCCTCCTCACACTCGGGGTCTCGTCACGACTCTATTGCCGCGACTTGCTCGAGACAGGTAGCCGGTCATCGATCGTCATCCGGTGCTGCGATAGGCGTTCTCGCTGCGGCACCGGCGGGCATGGCCTCCGTGGTGGTCATGGTGCGATTTCCAGACGGCTGATGAGTTCACCGTTGACGGTGAAGTCGAATGTCACCGTGGCGGTGCCGCCGGGGAAGTTGCCGTCGAGACGTCCGGTGACCAGGTAGCGGTCCTTGTCGCCGTCGGCGGCGGCGACACCGAGGACCTCTGTCGTGTAGTCGAACTCCGACGCCGCCCCCGTCTGCCAGTCTCGGATCTCGGTGGTCCCGCGACGTGTCGTGCCCTCGTCAATGACGACCGCGTCGTCGGTGAACAGCGAGATCAGAGCGTCGATGTCGCGGCGGGCGTCAGCCTCGAAGTAGCGGGTGACCGCCCGGGGAACAGCTGAAGTCATGACATCTTCCTTTCGGAGCGGGATGTGCCGTCTGCGAACAGAGCCTTCGCTACATACGCTATATGCATTGATGTAGCGGTACAAGTAGTAATGTAGCGGAATGGTAATGACACGCGCTGGGGATGCCCGGGATCGCTTGCTTCTCGCTGCGGCGCAGCTGTTGGAGGAGTCCGGCGATCGGACGGTGAGCACCAGGGCAGTGTGCGAACGGGCCGGTGTGCAGGCCCCGACGCTCTATCACCACTTCGGCAACAAACAGGGTCTCATCGACGCGGTGCTCAACCACGGCTTCACCCAGTTCGTCGCGCCGGCTCATGCGCCGGGCGTCTCCGAAGACCCGCTCGACGACGTGCGTGCAGGGTGGGACCGTCACGTCGAGTTCGGGTTGACCAACCCCACCTTCTACGCCCTGCTCTACGGACGGGTCGAGCCCGGCACACCGTGCAGCATCACCGCGCCCGCGCTGACGATGCTCGTCGAACTGCTCGACGCCGCCGCCCGCGCAGGCGCGTTGGCGGTGCCCCCGCGCGATGCCGCCGCCCAGCTCCTGGCCGCGAATGTGGGAGTCACCCTGGCCCTGATCACCCAGCCCGAAGGGCAGGTCGACCAGGACTTGTCCGGCCGCGTCCGTGAAGCGGCCATCGCGGGGGTTGTCACCCACCCGTCCGAGCCCCGCCGGCCGGGCTCGACCCGCCCGAAACCGACCCGGGCGAGTGCCGCAGTCGCGCTCCGCGCGCTCGTCGAGGACGACCCCGACGGGCTCAGCCCCGGCGAGTCCGCGCTGCTGCAGGAGCTGCTCGACCGACTCAGCACACCCTGAGGCGGGCACGTCCGACGCAGGGATGCGCCGTGCTCACGGATTCATCTGCTCCACCACCGATCGCGTCTGGCGGTACTGTCCCGGTCATGACCGTGCGCGTCGACATTTCGCTGCTGCTCGCGTCCGCCCGGATCGGCGTCGGCGTTCTGCTCGTCGCGGCGCCGACTGTCGTGCTGCCGCGCGAGGCCGCCCGCAACGGGACGAACGCTCTGTTGATGCGGACGGTCGGGATCCGCGACCTCGTCCTCGGTGGGGGTGCGGTTGCGGCCCGGGCGCGGGGCCGGCGCGACGAGTTCCGCCGGTGGGCGTCGGCCGGGCTCGCCAGCGACACCGGCGACCTGCTGGCCGGGATCTGCAGCGCCCGCCAGGTCGGACGGTCCGGCGCGATCAAGGCCGTCGCGGTAGTGGCTCCGTGGGTGGCTGCCGGCGTCGCCGGCCTTGCCGGACCCCGGCCGCGCGGCGACGCAGTGCTCTTGTAGCGCCTCGAAAGCGGTGTTCTCCAGAATCCGTATGTCTCATGAGACATCCAGATTCCGGCGCCGAGGCTGGTCAGCGAGGGATCTGCCGGGCGGTCGGACCGCTGCCTCGACAGGACCGTGAGACGTCGCCTCTCGGCTGGATGGACTTGCCATCAGGGCGTGGCCGCGGTGAGCGCCGAGGGCGACGAGTTGACCGCGGTGGTCGAGGCCTCGGCCCAGCAGTGTGCCGCCCTGGTGCAGGGGCCGCGATCGCAGCGGCGTCGAGTCGATGGGACAGTTGGCATTCGCGAGTCTTGGCGGCGAGGAAGGTGGCGAGTTCGTCGCTCTTCCGTCGCAGGCAGCGACGCGGGTGTCCCATTCGGACTGATCCGGTACAGCCCCTTTGGTGGTGGCGCAGCTGAAGTGGCCGATGAAACAGATTTCAACCATGAAGAGAATTCGTGGCCGAGTCTCATCCGGGAGGGACACACGGTTGCCCTCCCTGTGATTCAATCTCGTCATGCGCAAGTCACTGCTGGTCGTCGCGTTGATCGCGTGCGGGTCCGTTGTCGGTGCCGTGCCTGCGGGGGCGGCACCGACGCAGCCGTCGTGGTCGGGCGAGTACTCGCTGAAGCGCTTCGCCGCGACGAAGGAAGGTACGAGTTTGGCCGCGCGGCAGTGGGAGCCCGACTTCGCCGATACGTACACATTCGAGACGAGTTGCACGGACGACTCCTGCGTGGCCACCGTGACCGATGGGCCCACGCCCGCCAACCCGACACTTCCGCTACCGCCGCAATACACCTGGGACGGGACCAGCTGGGTCCACACCTACGACTGGGAGTGGGACTGCTACCAAGGCGAGGGCGTGCCGAAGGTGTGGGCACCGGCGCACTCGGTTGCGTACTACACACCGCAACCCGACGGGACGCTGACCGGTTCCTGGCGTACCGATATCGACAGCGGCCCGTGCGAAGGATCGGTGATCATGAACGTCGCTGCCTATCCCGTCGAGCCGCCTCCCGGACCATTCGGAAGCAGCTCATAGGTGCGGGCTGAGGCCCGAAGCAGTCGGCTGGCCACGTTGATCTCCGACCATCCGGGACCCGAGCACACCGGTTGTATCGACTCGTAGTGAAACACTGCGAGTCGGTGCCACTCGGCGTCCTCGGCCCGCTCGAGGTGCGTCTGCACTGCGGCCGGCACGGCTGCCGCCAGCTGCTGGCACTCAGTGGCGCAACCCAGCCGAGGTGCGATTTCAGCTCCTGAACAGCGATTTTTCATGCGGCAAACGCCGGGTGATGCCGCAGTGCGCCCACTGTTGAGCCATGAAACCTTGCGTTGGTGCCATTGCGGTGCCATAGTGGTGCCATGCACTTGATCTCGTATGTGAGCGGCCAACGGACCGCGCAGCGCTTCACCGGTTGGGTGCGCTAGCCCACCGCTTTCCGCCACACCCAGTCCCAGACCTGCGGGGATGTTTCACCTACCCATGAGAAGGGGACAGCCATGCCCAATTTCGAGACACCCGAACCGATTTCCGTCGCGCTCGAGCTCGGCGTCGGCACTGTGCGGATCACCGCGAGCGACCGGACCGACACCACCGTCGACGTGCGTCCGAGCGACGAATCCGATGAGTCGGACGTGCAGGCCGCCCAGCGGGTCCGCGTCGGCTACGAGAATGGCGTGCTCCAGGTCAGGGGGCCGAAAGCGCGCGTTTTCGACTTCTCCCGCAAGACCAGGTCGGTGGACGTGTTCATCGACCTGCCCAGCGGTTCGCAGGTGTCCGGCGAGATGCAGATGGGGGACCTCAGCGGCTCGGGCCGGCTCGGGGAGTGCAGGTTCAAGACCTCCACCGGAAACTTCCGGCTCGAGTGGACCGGTCCACTGCATGTGGACACTGCGGCCGGTGACGTCACCGCGGATGGCGTCGCGGGCAACGCCGAGATCCACACCGGCTCCGGGAAGATCCGCATCGGCGAGACCGAGGGCTCCGTGGTCGTCAGGAACTCCAACGGCGACACCATGATCGACGCGGTCGCCGGCGACGTCCGGGTGCGCTCGGCGAACGGCGACATCTCCGTCGACCGGGCCGGCGCGGGCGTCGAGGCGAAGACGTCCAACGGCCGCATCCGCCTCGGCGAGATTGCCCGTGGCTCGGTCGAGCTCGGGACCGCGATGGGCGACCTGGAGATCGGCATCGCCGAGGGCACCTCCGCACGGCTGGATGTGCGCACCAAGTTCGGGCGGGTGCACAACCGATTGGACGACACCGCCCGGCCCGAGGCGTCCGACGAAACCGTCGAGGTACGCGCGCACACCTCGTTCGGCGGCATCACGATCCGCCGTTCCTGATCCACTTCTGGCCCTGGAGAAAGAGGAAACCATGACCGTCAAGCAATCTCCGACGACCGCCACGCGAGGAAACCCGATGAGTCGCACGGTTCCCATTCCGCACGGCCTCCCCATGGAGCGCGATGCGGGCCCCTTCGACCCGCCCCGCCGGATCACCCGGCTGCGCGATGCTCGCCCCGTCAGTCCGATGATCTTCCCCGACGGTCACGAGGGCTGGATCGTCACCGGCTAGGACGCGGTCCGCCAGCTCATGACCGACACCCGGTTCAGCTCCCGCCAGGACCTCGGTATTCTCCACGTGCCGTACGAGACCCCCGGCATGCCCGCCGCCACCGAGCCGTCCCCGCAGGTGCCGGGCCTGTTCATCGCCATGGACCCGCCGGACCACACCCGGCTGCGGCGCAAGCTCACCGGCGCCTTCACCGTCAGACGCATGAAGCAACTCGAAGAGCACATCATCGACATTGCGGAGCGGCAACTGGACGAGATGGCGCGCCTCGCCCCGCCGGTCGACCTTGTCGAGGAATTCGCGCTGCCTGTGCCCTCGCTGGTGATCTGCGAACTGCTCGGTGTTCCTTACGCGGACCGGGAGAACTTCCAGGTCAACACCGCCAAGTTCCTTGTCAAGGACCAGTCGCTCGACGAGAAGATGGCCGCGTACGGCGCACTGGCCGCGTACCTGGCCGAACTCGTGACGCAGAAACGCGCCGCACCCGGCGAGGACATATTGTCCGACCTGGCCCGCCAGGACGACCTCACCATCGAGGAGCTCACCGGCATCGCATTCCTGCTGCTGCTCGCGGGCCACGAGACCACCGCAAACATGCTGGCACTGGGCACCTTTGCACTCCTGGAGCACCCCGAGCAGCTGGCCGAACTGCGCGCCGACCCGGATCTGATGCCCGATGCCGTCGAGGAACTCATGCGCTACCTGTCCGTTGCCAACATCTTCTATCGCTACGCGACGGAGGACATCGAACTCGGCGGTGAAACGATCGGCAAGGGATCGACCGTCGTCGTCTCATTACTGGCCGCCAACCGCGACCCCCAGCGCTTCGACGACCCCGACACCGTGGACATCCGCCGCAAGGCCCGCGGTCACCTGTCCTTCGGTCACGGCGTCCATCTGTGCCTGGGCCAGCAACTGGCCCGCATCGAGATGCGCGCCGGTTTCGAGGGACTGCTGCTTCGCTTCCCGACCCTCGAGCTCGCCATCCCCGCCGGAGACGTGAAACTCAGGACCGACATGAATATCTATGGCGTCCACGAACTTCCGGTCACCTGGACGGAAGCTGCCAGGTGAACTGAATGGGACCGCACCCGGCGGGTGCGGTCCCATTCGACAGCCGCACGAGACACCGGGGCGTTATTGACCCGCGCGCTGAGCCTCCACGAAGCGCCGACCGGGCGTCGGGTCGACGCCGAAGCTCTCGGCGTAGCGTTCGTGAACTTTCTCCCATGCGTCCCACTCGTGCGCCTCGGCTTCGGAGAGGAACCCCCCGGCGAGATGCGGCTCGAGCCGCGAGAAGTAGGTCTCCCAGCCGGCTGCGGTCTGCGCTGCGAGCGTGCGGTCTGTGAAGACGTGGATGAAGATCAACCGGCAGCCATCTTCGTGAGCGGCCAGATCGAAGCTGTACTGCTCGCCGCCGAAGGTCCACGCCAGGCGATGGGGTGCGTCGACCTCGGTCACCTCGCCGGTCGCGCCATAAGCCTCGAAGGTCTCTCCCGTCGCCGGTGTCCAGTCGGCGGCTGCGGGAAACCAGCGCTCGAGCTCTGCAGGCTCGCTGACCGCCCGCCACACGCGCTCCACCGAGTGGGCGAGCGTGCGCTCGAAGCGCAGCGCTGGGCGCCCGTCGATCGTCTCCAGGGTTCCGTCTGTCATGGGTTCTCCTCCAGGTGTCGTTCGAGCGCGTCGAGGCGATTCGACCAGTACATGCGGTAGGGCTCCAGCCACTGGTCGACCTCGGCAAGGGGTTCCGGGCTCAGCGCGTACAGACGCTGCTTGCCGTTCGCGCGCACCACGACGAGCCCGGCCTCGCGCAACACCTTGAGGTGCTTGGACACGCCGGGCTGGCTCAGCGCGATGCGCTTCACCAGGTCTCCGGCGGGCCGCTCACCATCACGCAGCAGGTCGAGAATCTGCCTGCGGTGCGGCTCGGCCAGGGCGGCGTAGGCGCTCATGCCGTCATATTACCAGTTGGTCATATGAGCGACAACCGATGAGTTTCGCGCGCTCGTGCTGTCTATACGGAATGAGAGCGGGCTCGACACGAAGGAGCGCACCCATGGTCATCGTCGCGGGAAACATCACGGTCGAACCGCAGCAGCGCGAGCCCTACCTCGCGGGCTGCGTGAGCGTCGTCGAACAGGCTCGGCGTGCAGCCGGCTGCCTCGACTTCGCCATCACCGCCGACCTGATCGATCGCTGCCGCATCAACATCTTCGAGCGCTGGGAGTCGCAAGCGGCGGTCGACACTTTCCGCAGCAGCGGTCCCAGTGACGAGCAAAGCGCTGCAATGCTTTCGGCCTCGGTCGCGGAGTACGACATCGCCGACGTGCGGTCGTTGTCCGGGGACAGCACGGCATGAAGCACGTGACGTAGGCGCCGAATGAAGGGCGGGCGCGATACCCTGCGTGTGTGGCCGGCAACGCAAGCCTTCGAATCACACGCCTGCGAACTCTGATCGAGCATCCTCGCACCGGCGACAGCGAACGCGCAGCGGCGCAGAGGATGCTCGACCGGATCCTCGGCAAGTCACGAATCCGGTACGAATCCGGTGACCGTACCTATGGCGCGAGGCACGATCGCGTCGGCCGACATGCGGGTCTGTCGCGTATCGCGGACATGATCCGCGACGACATCGCGCTCGCGCGAGTGGTGTTCTCGACGCCGACTCTCCCCGGACAGCTCGCGGTGTCCGATCCGATCGGTGATGCACCTCCTGGAATCACCTACGCGGTCGAGACGCCACACGATGCAGGCATCGTCATCACCATCGACGGCGTCCCTCCGGATTGGGGATGGGTGCCGGAAGGCGGCATCGAGACCGTCAGCCCAGCACTTCGAGCGCTGGCGGACGAACTGGCGGAACTCATGAACGGATACAACCGCGACGGCACGGATATCGACAGGCGGTTCTTCGGAAGTGTTCGCGTGCGCGGCGAAACCCTGGTGTGGTGAATGTGGAGAACGTTCCGCTGAGACTGTGAGGAGTCCACGTGACACGTGAGGGAAGTATTCGGATCGGCAACCGGACTGTCACTTATCTCGAAGCCGGCGACCCGGGCGGACCACTCGTTCTGCACAACCACGGGGGACCCTCGAGCAGGCTGGAGGCCGAGCTGTTCGATGCTTCTGCCAAGGCACGTGGATTGCGATTCGTCTGCGCGGATCGGCCGGGGATAGGCGGGTCCGATCTTCAGCCGGGCCGCACCTTCGAGAGCTGGACCGAAGATCTTCTGCTGCTGGCCGACTCCTTCGGCGCACACCGATTCGCGGTAACCGGCTGGTCGGAGGGCGGACCTTGGGCTCTGGCCGCCGCCGCGTATCTCGATCCCGCGCGCCTCGCCAACGTCGTGTGCATCGCCGGTGGCAACTACGGAACGTTCGGATCGAACTGGGCCGCGGAGTATCTCAGTAGCGTGGATGCACTGGGCGGTCGCCTGGCGCTTCACTTCCACCCGGGTTTCACCCTCATGTACGAGATACTCGGCATGAGCGCCAAGCACTTCGAGGATCGCTACGCGAAGGCGATCACGCAGTCGGCGTGCCCCGCGGATCAGGAGGTGCTGGCCGACGAGAAGGTCCTCGAGGTGTTTCTCGGGGCAGCGCGAGAGTGTTTTCGGCACGGCGCGGACGGACTCGTCGTCGACGCCACGATGCTCTACAAGGCGTGGCCGTTCGACATGACCAGAGTGGAGCGCCCGGTTCATTTCTGGCAGGGTAGCGCTGACACCCTGGTGCCCGAGGTCATCAACAAGACCGTGGCGGACAAGACCCCGGGAGCTGTCTGGCACCCGATCAGTGGTGGTGGTCATTTCATCGCCCTCAGTCACGCGAACGACATTCTCGCGCCGGTAGCGAACGATCTTGCACCAGAGAGGAACTGAATTCAACGATCGGTCGTCACTTGCCGCAACGATGCGTCCAGACTCCGCATCAGCTCTCCCACCCGGCCGCCACCACCCGGGGCGGTGGGGTAACGCGTCAGCACGCTCACCACGACGGGGCCGGCCAGACCTCCTGTCTTCTCGATGTAGTCGGCGCCGACGTCAGGGTCGTCGCCGGCATCGAGCTCGATTGCGCGAGCCGTGTGGGCGGCCGCTCCGAGGATGTGCTTGACCTGGTGCGCCTTCACCAGCGGGTGAAGGTACGCAGCCCCTCCCGCGTGGCCGGCGGCGCGCGCCGCGTCGACTGCGGCTTCACATTCCCTCTCGCGAGCTGTCCGTGCTGCCCGGTGCGCCGCCAACGCGGTCACGCGTAGCGTCTTCGTCCGGTTGCCCCCAGCGGCGAATCTGCGCGCCTCGTCGAGCACAGCTCGTGGGCGCGGATCATCCGGACAGTCGCGCTCGAAGATCGCCACGGCGGGCTCGGCGCAGGCCACGGCATAGGCCGTGATCTCGCGCAGTTCAGCCATGCTGAGTTCGATCATCAAAATTCGTTTTCCCTATGCCGGTTCGACTTTGGCGACCGCCTCGCGAGTGAGTTCGGTCAGTTTTGCAACGTTCTCGGGTGTGGCCGGGTAGCCGGCCGAGGTTACGCCGACCACGTAGTCGCCTGCGAGCGCGCCGTATCCTATGTGCGTGTCAGCTCCCTGAGTTACCACGCCGGCGAATGCCTTGTCGCCGACATCGGGTGGAGCTGGTAGCGGCGCAAAACCCTGGACGACTTCGCTTTTGCCGATCGCTTCCTCGAATGCGGTCGAGGCTGCGTCGGAGCTGGGATATTGATCAACCGAAATAGTTACCCTTCTGCCCTCACTCCCTTCGTAGATCACGATTCTCGTCGCTTCGGGGGTGCCGGAAGCATTCGGGTTTTCACTCGTCGTGGCCTGGTCATCCACGTCGGGAAAGTAGTTCTGCACTACGTCCGACGCGACCAGAACATCCTCCGGCAACACGTTCGTCGCGGATGTCGTCACGTCCTGCTGCGATTCGGCATCGGATTGTGTGGATTGTTGTCCACACCCGGCCGCCAGCAAAACTCCCACCGAGATGATCGAGAAGAGGGCGACAGACGCGCGCCCGCCGATCCTTCGCACGCGGTACCGCTTCGTTGGTTGTTCCACGCTCGACACCCCCTGTTACTCGTGGCGATGTTCATGACACTGTCTCATTGTCGCCGTTCGGGAGGCTCTCGACAATCGTCGCGCGTCATTCGGTGGCGGAAGCCGGGAGCGGTAGGTACGCCTCGATGTATGACGCGACATCGAGGCCTTCGGTCGCGCCGACGACGGCCTGCAGTGCGC
Organism: Rhodococcus sp. WS4; assembly: GCA_006543605.1. Taxonomy (GTDB): domain Bacteria; phylum Actinomycetota; class Actinomycetes; order Mycobacteriales; family Mycobacteriaceae; genus Rhodococcus_F. The sequence continues at coordinate 1,329 of RRBB01000180.1, read as the reverse complement.
TGATCGCCACGAAACCGTCGCGGACCAGCGCCGAGTCGGTGCCGCTCCCGAGGCGTTCGGTGTTGGCGTAGCGCAGCAGTCGCACGGTGTCGGGGGTCTTCTCGAACGTCAGCCCGAGCAGTCCGCGCGGGGCCAGCGGTGCCATGCGTGCACCCGCGAGGGCACCGAGGTCGACATCCGGAACATTGACCCTCAGTACCGTCCGCGCAGCGCTGTGCGCGACCATCCACCGGGTGACTTCGACGGCGACTTTGCTCGCGGTGTCGAAACGGTGCTCCGGCAGAAACCCGCAACTGACCGCCAGCCCGCGCACACCCAGCGTGGAGGCAGTCTGTGCCGCCGCGACCGTGCTCGAGTTCAACACCATGGTCGTCGACGTCGGCGCACCGTTCTCCCACGCCGCCATAGTCAGTCGCGAAATCGGCATCCCCTGCATCGTCTCCGCCACCGATGCCACGAAGAGGATCCCCGACGGCGCGCTCGTCGAGGTCGACGGCACCACCGGCACCGTCACGGTCATCCAGACCGCGGACTGATACCCGAACCCGGCGGGCCACCCGTTCTGCCTGTGTCTCCCAGGGCCGAACCGACCGCATCGGGGAGCTGGCTGTTACCGCTCGATCACCGACACCGTGTTGTCGGTGAGGTTGACGACGTAGGCGGTGTGGCTATTCGGGTCCACCGCGACACCTTGCGGACCGTCCCGCACCGGGACTGTGTCGGTGACGGTGCGGGTCTCGGTGTCGATCATCGAGACGGTGGCGTCGCCGAAATTGGTGACGTACACCGTGTGCGCCGACGGATCGACGGTCGCTCCGTAGGGTTGATTCCCGACCTGGAGTGTGTCTGTGACGGTGCGGGTTTCGAGGTCGATCACGGACACCGAACCGTCGTCCGCATTCGGGACGTACGCCGTCCGGGTCGCGGGATCGATCGCGGCATCGTGGGGACTCTTACCTGCCGCGATCGTGTCCGTGACGGTGAGCGTGCCCGCGTCGATCACCGACACGCCGCCCCCTTCCCCCGTGTTCGCGACATACAGCGAATGCGTGGACGGATCGACGCCCATTGCCCCCGGGTTGATTCCCGACCCTGATCGTGGCGGTGACGGTCCTTGTGTCGGCGTCGATCACGGACACCGTGTCGTCGTCGACGTTGGCGACGTAGACGGTGTGGGTGACGGGATCCCATTCAATTCCCTGCGGTCCGGCGCCGACGGCGATGGTGCCCGTGACCGCTCGGGATCCGATGTCGACCACAGACACCGCGCCCTCGGTCAGGCTCGTCACCTACGCGGTGTGGGTGGACGAATCGACCGCCACCCCACCG
>RRBB01000017.1:0-88721 GCA_006543605.1 Rhodococcus sp. WS4 | reverse complement strand
GTGGAGGGCGGCGGGCTGGGCGTGTACCGGCCGGAAGACATCGGTCCCGTCGACGTGCAGCGGCGCAACGGCGTCATCGATCTGCTCGCCCGGGACGAGGCGCACGCCGTCGAGCTGGCGAAGAAGTACCTGTCGTACTTCCAGGGGCCGCTCGCCGAGTGGGAAGCCCCCGACGAGAGGCTGGCCCGCCACGTCGTCCCGGAGAACCGGTTGCGCGCCTACGACGTTCGCAGTGCCGTGGAATCCATCGCCGATGTCGGCTCGGTCCTCGAACTGCGCGGCGACCACGGCGTCGGCATCGTCACCGCACTCGTCCGGGTGGAGGGAGCGCCGTACGGACTCGTCGCGAACAGCAGCCACCACCTCGGCGGCGCGATCGACGCGGTCGCAGCAGACAAGATGGCGCATTTCCTGGAGCTGTGCGAGTCGTTCGGGCTACCCGTCGTCTCGCTGTGTGACACACCGGGATTCATGGTCGGTCCCGATTCGGAGAAGGAGGCCACGGTCCGGCGGTTCAGTAAGCTGTTCATCGCGGGCGCGCGGATGACGGTGCCCTACGGCACCGTCATCCTGCGCAAGGGGTACGGCCTCGGCGCCATGGCCATGGCGGGCGGGTCCTTCCACGCCTCCGAGTTCACGGTCGCGTGGCCGACCGGCGAGATCGGCGCCATGGGGCTCGAAGGCGCGGTGCGCCTCGGGTTCCGGAAGGAACTCGAGGCCCTCGACGACCCGGCCGAGCGGGACGCGGCGTTCGCGGAACTCGTCGACGCCGCCTACCAGCACGGGAAGGCGCTCAACGCGGCGACGATCTTCGAACTCGACGACGTGATCGATCCCGCCGATACCCGTGCCTGGATCGTGCGCCTCCGGCGCCCGTGAGTACTTGTTAACCGCGGGACGTTACTAAGTACTCACGGGGGCGACGCCCACCACGGCCCTGCCCGAGTAGGTACCGCCACGGACCTCGTCGATCACCGACACGACGTCGGCGATCGGGACGTCGTGCGTGATCGACTCGAGGCGGGTGGGCGCGAGGTCGGACGCGAGGCGGCCCCACAGCCGGCGACGCTGTTCGATCGGGTACTGCACGGAGTCGATCCCGAGCAGGCTGACCCCGCGCAGGATGAACGGCAGGACCGTGGTGTCGAGCTTCGGTCCGCCGGTCAGTCCGCTCGCTGCCACGGCACCGCCGTATTCGATGGTGCTGAGCACGTGCGCGAGGGTGGCGCCGCCGACGCAGTCCACGGCGGCGGCCCACCGCGCCTTGCCGAGGGGACGCGGTTTCGTGTCCGGCTCCGGGAGACGTCCGATCACGGTGCTCGCGCCCAGTTCGGTGAGCAGTTGTGCCTTCTCCGGCTTTCCGCTGGACGCGACCACCTCGAACCCGGCCGCCGACAGCAGGTCCACGGCAACGGTGCCGACGCCGCCGCTCGCACCGGTCACGAGCACCGGACCGTTTCCCGGCTCGACTCCGTGGGACAGCAGTGCCTCCACGCTCATCGCGGCCGTGAAGCCGGCGGTCCCGATCGCTGCGGCGGTACGGGTGGACATGCCGTCGAGCTTTACCACCCAGTCGGCCGGAACGCGGGCGAACTCCGCGTACCCACCGTGGCGGGCGGTGCCGATGTCGTAGCCGTGGGCGACGACCGTGTCACCGACCGCGAACTCCGGCGACTGCGACTCGACGACGGTGCCCGCGATGTCGATGCCGGGCACGATGGGGTATTCGCGCACCACCCCGCCCTTCGGTGTGAGCGCCAAGGCATCCTTGAAGTTCACGCTGGAGTACTCGACCTGAATCGTGACCTCGCCCTGCGGCAGGAACGATTCGTCGACCGTCTCCTGAGAGAGGCCGATGGCTCCCTCGTTCTCGCGAGCGATCCAGGCGGTGAATTCCTTCATCAGCTTGCTCTCCTGACCTCGGGGGTGCGTCGAGACCATCATGCGACAGCCGTGCCACGTCGAGGATGCCGGGGCGAGGATCTGTGCGGGTCAGAACCGGAGGAGGACCTTGCTCGACGACGACGCATCCTTGGCCAGCGCAAAGGCGGTGAGCGCGTACGCGACGCCGTATTCGGCGGTGACGATCGGATCGACCACCAGTGAGCCGTCGGCGAGCGCGGCCACGACCTCGTCGATCTCGTCGTTGAACCGGAACGAGCCGATCAGGTCCAGTTCCCGGGTGATCGCGATCGACACGGGTACCGGCTGATCACCGGACGGGAGCAATCCGACCATGACTACGCGGCCGCCGCGCGCCGTTCCGTGGATCGCCGACGCCAGGCCGCGAGGGTTACCGGAGCATTCGATGGTGACGTCTGCTCCGACCGCGGCGATCGCCTCGATATCGGTGGCGGTGAGGGTCTCGTCCGCGCCCACGGCGCGCGCGATCCTCAGCGGGTACTCGTGCATGTCCACGGCCGTGATCTTCCCGGCGCCCGATCGCTTCAATACCGCCACCACGAGCGCGCCGATGGGGCCCGCACCGATGACCAGGACCGACCGGCCCGTCACCTCTCCTGCGCGCGCGACTGCGTGCCAGGCCACGCTCGCCGGTTCGGCCAGCGAGGCGAGACGAAGGTCGAGCCCGTCGGGCAGAACCCGGAGCATGCGGGTCGGGACGGCGACATGGCTGACGAACAACCCGTCCGCGTGCGGAAAGTGCGCCGCACTGCCCAGGTAGGTGCAGCCGGGGGAAATGTTGGGGCGATCCGCCGGGTACTTGCTGGTGTCGCCGCCGGGTGTCGCCGGATGGATGGTGACGGGAGTGCCGACGGCGGGTCCGCTTCCGTCCGTCGCACCGATCAGAACGGTGCCGGACGCCTCGTGCCCGAGCCGCATCGGTGCGCGGAGAATCGACTCGCCCGCCGCACCGTGCTGCCAGTAGTGGAGATCGGATCCGCAGATTCCGCCGTAGGCGATGCGGATCACCGCTTCGTCCGGTTTCGGTGCCGCGATCGGCATGTCCTCGACGCGCAGGTCGTTCGCACCATGGGCGACGACCGCCTGCGCGTGCGTCGGAACCTCGGCGGTGTCCGTGCCGGTGGTCTGGGTGGTGTTCATCGGTGAAGTCCACTTCTGTCGGAGATCGGAGCGTGTCATCGGGTGACGGGTTCGGCGGTGGTGAGGAGGCCGAGTTCGTCTCGTCGGGGCATGCCCTCCCAGTCACCGGACACGGTGCACGCGAATGCCCCGACCGTCACCGCGGTCTTCAGCCTGTCGAGGGGTGATTCTCCGGCGAGTCGTTCGGCGATGTAGCCGGCGACGAATCCGTCTCCGGCCCCGACGGAGTCGACCGCGGTCACGGGCACGGCGGGAAGGGAGAACGTCTCTCCGTCGATGAGTGCGAGGCACCCCTGCTCGCCCAGTTTCAGGACGCTGTCGCGGGGGCCGAGATCGCGGATGCGGGCGACGAGTTCGGCGGGAGTGCCCTCCCCCACTGCGATCGCGGCCTCCTCCTCACCCGCGAAGACGATGTCCGACAGTTCGATCAGCTCACGGAAGACCGGTCCCGCTTCCGCCGGGGACCACAGCGCGCGACGGTAGTTGAGATCGAACGACACCGGAATGCCCAGTGCACGTGCCCGTTCGACGCAGTGCAGGGTGGTCTTCCTGGCCGTGTCGGAGAGGGCGGGCGTGATGCCGGTGACGTGCAGCAGGGACGCCGAGCGGAGGCGGTCGTCGGCGACGTCCGACGTCGCGAGCCGCGATCCGGCGCTGCCGGTCCGGTAGTACCAGACGCGGGTGGCGGTGGCGGTTCGCCGTTCCTTCACCATCAGTCCGGTCGGCGCATCCGGGTCGCGGATGATGTCGGCGGCGATTCCCTCGGCCCGGAGTTCACGTTCGATCAGGTCGCCCAGGCTGTCCCGGCCGACGCGTCCGATCCAGGTGACGTCGACACCGAGTCGTCGCAGTGCGATCGCGAAATTCGTTTCTGCGCCGCCGATTCCCAGATGGAGCGTCGACGTGTGGGCGAGCGCCCCGGTGTCCACCGCCCGGGTGAGAGCCATCGTCTCGCCGAAGGTCAGCACCGTCATCACGCGACCGCCAGCCCGGCAACGACGTCGCCGAGGCGTCGGCATCGTTCGGCGAGCTGCCCGAGGTCGCCGCCGCGGAGTGCGTCGCCGATCAGGGGACCACCGAGGCTGACGGCGGCCGCGCCGGCCGCGATCCATGCGGGGACGCCCTCGATTCCCACCCCACCCGAGGGGACCACCTGGATGTCGGGGAACGGTCCGCGCAGGTGCCCGATGTACGCCGGCCCGACGACCGACGCCGGGAACAGCTTCACGGCGGTCGCGCCCGCGTTCCATCCGTTCCACAGCTCGGTCGGGGTGAGCCCGCCCGGGTAGATGGGGATTCCCGCACGGACGGCGGTGGCGATGACGTCGAGGTCGGTCGTCGGGGTCACGAGGAAGTCGGCACCCAGGTCGAGTGCGGCGCGCGCCTGGTCGACGGTGGTGATCGTTCCGACTCCGATCTCGACGCCGTCGGGCGCACCCTCTCGGATCGCGCCGAGGGACTCGAGGGTTCCCGGCGTGCTCATCGTCAGCTCGACGGCACGCACGCCGTTCTCGGCGAGGACGTTCACCACCGGGGCGTACAGATCGGCATGTGCGGCACGGAGAACCGCGATGACGGAGGAGGTCATGCCGCCGTCACCTCACGGTCGGTGGCGTTGGCGGCCAGCGTGAGGTCGCGGTCGCGGGTTTCCGGTGCCATCGTCGAGGCGATCAGAACGGTCACGGCCATCACGATCATGTAGACCGCCACGGGGATCCAGGAGCCGGAGAAGGCGGTGACGAGGGCGGCACAGATCAGTGGTGCCACTCCGCCGCCGAAGATCGAGGCGAATTCACGTCCGAGAGTGACGCCGGCGTAGCGGTAGCGGGAGCCGAAGATCTCCGGAAAGTAGCTCATCGTGACGCCGACCGCGCCCTGGCAGGCCAGGATGAAGCCGACGATCATCGCCATGGTGATCAACAGGTGGGAGCCGGTGTTCAGGGCCAGGAAGGTCGGCACGGGCAGGATGATGAGGGCGATCACGATCGAGATGTACACCGGCTTGCGGCCCACCCGATCCGACAGACGACCGAAGCCGTACGCGGCGATTCCGCCGCAGATGGCGCCGACCAGGAGCACCTTGGGAATGAACGTGGGATCGACGTGCACGTCGTTCTTGAGGTACGACGCCATGAAGACCTGGTAGGTGTACGACTGCGCGCTGATGCCGATGGTCATGAACATGACGATGAACAGCGGCTTCTTCCCGTTCGCGAAGATCTCCTTGACGGGTGTCTTCGGAACGTGGTGCTGCTCCTTCAGTTCCTGGAACACCGGGCTCTCGTTGAGCTTGCGACGGATGATGAATGCGGCGACGGTGACGAGCAGACTGCTGATGAAGACGAGACGCCAACCCCAGGACATGAGCTGCTCTTCCGGCAGGAGCTGCGCGGCGATCCACGCGACTGCGCCGAGGGCCGTGCCCAGCGCGGCTCCGGTCATCACCAGGGCGGCGAGGCGGCCTCGCCTGCCTATCTGCGCAGTCTCCGTCAGAAGGGTTGCACCACCGGACTGTTCGGCTCCCGCGCCGAAGCCCTGGAAGAATCGGCACGCGACGAGGAGAGCGGGGGCGAGCAGCCCCACCTGGCTGTAGGTCGGCAGCAGCCCGATCCCCAGTGTCGCTCCGCCCATCAGCATCAGCGTCGCGACGAGCACCCACTTGCGGCCGAGACGCTCTCCGTAACGCGAGAAGAACAGGCCGCCGAGCGGCCGGGCGAGGAACCCGACGGCGTAGGCGCTGAAGCTCGCGAGGATGCCGGCGGCGGGTGAGATGTTCGGGAAGAAGAGGGTGTTGAAGATCAGCGCCGACGCGGTGCCGTAGATGACGAAGTCGTACTGTTCGAGCGTGGTGCCGATGAGTCCCGCCCACGCCGCCCGGCGGACCGCGGACGGGTCTGCCTGGGGTGTGCCGCCTGCGCGGCCGGGTGTTTTCGGGTTCACCGTGGGGTCGAGTGTAGTGTCCATGGATTCCTCCATTGGTGGTTCCCGGAAATTCCGGGCAGGGGGGTGAGAGTGTCAGATGGTCGCTCTGGACTGCAGCGGAGCGGTGGTCCCGAACTCCGGGACCGGGTCGGACGCTTCGCCGGCGGCGACTGCCGGTCCGTGGCGGACGATGATGTCGACGAAGTCGGCGATCCGCGAGACGAACTCGGTGTGTGACGCGAGAGTGCTGGGAAACAGGCCTCCGTGGAGGAACACGGAGCGAACGAATTCTGTTGTGGACGCGGCATTGTCGGCCATTCCTGCCAGGCGCGGTCGAGCGGGGTCGGTCATGGATCGTGCGTGGGGGCCGGGATCGAATCCGGGCAGTGGGGCGATGCAGGCGAGGTACGCCGCCACAGTCAGAGCCAGGTAGTGCGGGACGTCACCCCGGCCGAGGTGTTCGAGTGCGGGGATCGGGATGCGCTGCGCGAGTTTGACCGATCCGTCGGAGCCGACCTGCGAGGTGCGATGCCCCAGAGCGGTATTGGACCACCGCGAGAAGAGTTGCCGGATGTAGTCGTCCGTGTCCACCGATTCGGGAACGGTCACCGTCGGCAGGTATTCGTCGCACAGGATCCGGCGCGCCGCGTCCTCGACGAACGGCTGCGCCACGGACTCGGGGATGGTGGCGCGTCCGTCGAGTGCGCCGAGGTAGGCGATGAGCGAGTGCGTTCCGTTGAGCAACCGGACCTTCATCAGTTCGTACGGCTCGACGTCGTCGGTGAAGAGCGCGCCGCCGTGCTCCCACGCGGGACGACCGGCGGCGAAGTTCTCCTCCATGACCCACATCGTGAATGGTTCGGCGGGGACGGCGATCGTGTCCCGCACCCCGAGGTGGGTCAGTGCCGTCTCGTTGTACCGGCCCGAACCGGAGGGCACGATACGGTCCACCATCGAGTTGGGGAACGTGACCGACGAATCCATCCAGGTCAGTGTCTCGTCGCGGGCCGGTGCCGGGAACGTGCCGACGAATTCGCGCACCAGCCGTTCGGTCTGGCGGCCGTTCGCCAGCAGGTTGTCGCAGCTGAGGATGGTGACGGGAGCGCCGTGCGTGCTCGCCCGCAGGGCCAGTCCGCGGGCGATCTGTCCGATCGTGGTGCGGGGCGTCCGCGCCTCGGCGAGGTCCCGGCGGACGGCGTCGGAGACGAGGTCGAGGGATCCGGTCTCCGGGGACACGGTGTAGCCGTGCTCGGTCACCGTGATCGTCACGATCTTCGTCGCCGGGTCGGCGATCGCGAAGACGACGAACTCCGGATCCTGTTCGGCCACCAGGGTTCCGGTATGCGAACCGGGAACACTGACGCGGGATCCGCCGGGCGAGATCTCGACGACGCTGTAGAGGAGGTCCTGCGCCGTCATGGTGTCGGCGACGGTGCGCGAGCGGCTCGCGACACCGAGGATTCCCCACGGTCCGGGTTCGCGTTCCATCGCCAGCGCCGTGTAGACGGCCTGGTGGGCGCGGTGGAAGTTGCCGAGCCCCAGGTGCACGATCCCGGTACCGTCCGGCACCCGCCGGTGAATCAATGCCGCGGCAGGAACATTTCGGCGTGAGAGTGCGTGTTCGGTCATGCTCGTCACCAATCCGTCATGGAGCCGTCGCGGCGCCGGGCGACCGGGAGGTAGGCCTGTTCGTAGGGGTACTTCGCCGCGAGTTCCTCGTTCATCGTCACTCCGACACCCGGTACGTCACCCGGGCTGAGGTGACCGTCCGCGAAGGACCACGCGTGCGGGAAGACCTCGCTGACCAGCGGGTCGTAACCCATGTACTCCTGGATTCCGAAGTTCGGCGTCGCCAGTCCGAGGTGCAGGCTCGCTCCCAGGGAGATCGGCGAGACGTCCGACGGGCCGTGCGGACCGCCACGCACCTGATACACCTCGGCGAGCGCGAAGATCTTGCGGACGTGGCTGATTCCGCCGGCGTGGACGATGGCCACGCGGATGAAGTCGATCAGTTGTTCGGTGATCAGGTGCTGGCAGTCCCAGATCGTGTTGAAGACTTCGCCGATCGCCAAGGGTGTCGTGGTGTGGTTGCGCACCAGACGCAGCGCATCCTGGTTCTCGGCCGGCGTGACGTCCTCGAGCCAGAACAGATTCACGTGTTCCACCGACTTCCCCAGCCGCGCAGCCTGCTGCGGTGTGAGTCGATGGTGGGCGTCGTGGAGCAACTTGAGGTCGGGGCCGACGTGCTCGCGCACGGTCTCGAGGATCCGGGGTGCGTGATTGAGGTACGCGTCGGTGTCCCACACTTCCTCCACGGGAAGGGCGCCGCGGCTGGCGGGTTCGTATCCCGACGCCCCCTGGTGCACGCCGTACACCGACTCCAGACCGGGGACCCCGGACTGCACGCGAATAGCCTGAAAGCCCCTCTCGCGCGTGGCGTCGACGGAGTCGAGCAGAGCGGGCGCGTCCCACCCCGTCGCGTGGGTGTACGACAGGACGCGGTCACGCACCGCGCCGCCCAGCAGCTGGTAGACGGGTTGGCCGAGGGTCTTGCCCTTGATGTCCCAGAGCGCGACGTCGACGGCCCCGATCGCGGCCATGGTGACCGGCCCGCGGCGCCAGTACACCCCGCGGTAGAGGTACTGCCAGGTGTCCTCGATCCGTGAGGCATCACGCCCGATCAGCAACGGGGCGACGTGATCTCGGAGAGACGATGCGACGGACAGTTCGCGGCCGTTGAGCGTCGCGTCACCGTATCCGACGACGCCGTCGGCGGTGGTGATCTTGAGGGTGACGAAGTTGCGGGTGGGGCTGCAGACCAGCACGTCCGCGGCGATGATCTTGTCGGTCATGCTCGGGATCCTTTCGATCCGACGGCGGGAGCGACGACGTTCCGCAATTGTTCTCCGCGCGCGAGTCGAGTGATGTTGTCGGCGATGTCGTCGACGCGGCCGAGAAACGTCTGCCGCGACACCCCGGAAGAATGCGGTGTCATCATGATGTTGGGGAGTTCGGAGAACGGCAGCGCGCTGGGGGTGCCTCGACCGTCGGGTCCCGGGTAGTCGTACCAGACGTCGATGGCCGCAGCAGCGATGGTCGACGAGGACAGTGCGTCGAACAGGGCCTGTTCCTGGACGAGGGGACCGCGCCCGACGTTCACGAGCACACCGCCGCTGCCGAGTGCGCGCAGTTCTGCCGCGCCGATCATCCCCCGCGTCCGGTCGTCGAGTGGGGCGGAGACCACGACCACATCGGATTCGGCGAGCAGGCGTTCGAGTCGGGACACGTCGGCGGCCCACTCCAGCCCCGCACTCGCGGCGTCGACGGTGCCGCGTCCGGTCACGGCCGCTCCGGTTGCGCCGAAAGCGCGGAACAGATTCCAGGTGGTCGTGCCGATGTGCCCGAAGCCCACGAAGCCCACTCGGGCACCCTGCAGCGAGTTCGACTGAGACAGGCGGTCGTCGTAGACCGACGTCGCCCACACCCCGCGCCGCAGGGCCGTGTCCTGAGCGAGGAAGCCGCGCCGGAGCATCACCGCGGCCGCCACGACGTACTCGGCGATCGAATTCTCGTGATGGAAGGTGTTCGCCACCAGCACGTCCGGTGCCAGGGCGTCGAATGCGATGTTGTCGGTACCGGCTCCGGCGACGTGTACCAGCCGCAGCTTCTCCGCGGCCGACGCCATGGCCGGTGTGAACTTTCCTCCGACGTAGACGTCGGCCTCGCGCAGATCTTCGGTCAGGGCCGCTTCGTCGAAGCTGCCGTGCCAGGACAGTTGCGCGTCGGCGGGGACGGCGGCGGCGAGGCGGGATCGGTGGGGAGTGAGGTTGCTGTCGGCAACGACGATTTTCATCTAGCGGCTCTCTTTTCCGGGGCGAAACACTCGATCGTGCGCCGGGCCGGCCGATGCGCGGACGACGAGTTGGGTGGGGAGATGGATTTCGCGGACGTCGGAGTCCGGTTCGCTCGCACGCTGGTACACCAGGTCGAGACTCAGCACGCCGGCTCGCGCCATCGGCACGTTGACGCTCGTGAGCGCGGGGTTGGCGAGTTCGGCCAGCGGTGAGTCGTCGATGCCGATGACGCTCAGGTCGTCCGGGACCGAGAAGCCCATCGCGCGGACGCCGTTCATCACGCCGATCGCCATCGGATCGTTGTGTGTGATCACGGCGCTCGCACCGGTCGCGATCACGCTCGCGGCCGCGGCATGACCGCCCGCGAGGGTCTCCTGCTGCCAGCCGAGCAGGCTCAGCCGCACGTCGCGGGACTGGCAGAAGTCCTCGACGGCGGCGACGCGGCGCTGGTTCGACCAGGACTGCGGCGAGCCCTGGACATAGGCGAGGTGTTCGTGTCCGAGGGCGACGAGGTAGTCGATGGTCTGGCGTAGTCCGTCCTCGGAATCTGCCACGATGCAATCGCATTCGGGCGAGGACCGGTTGACGAGCACCAGCGGGGTGTCGCCGGCGAGTTGCACGATGTCGGACGCGGGCAGTCGGGGGGCGCAGACGACGAGCGCGTCGACCCGGCCCTGCAACTCGCCGAGAACCTCACGCTCGCGATCGGCGCTGCCGTCCGTGTCGGTGAGGAGCACGGTCTGGCGCCGGTGCCAGCCCTGAGCCTGCGCTGCCTTCACGAAGCTCGCGAACACGGTGTGCCCGATGTCGGGCACCACGACAGCGACGGTGGTGGCGGTCGGTCGCACGGCGTCGGTCCGCGTCGGTGACGCCGCCCGGTAGCCGATCTCGTCGGCCACCGCGATGATCCTCGCGAGGGTGTCCGGTCCGATTCGGTCCGGGGCACTGAACGCCCGCGATGCGGTGGACAGGGAGACCCCTGCGCGTTGTGCGACCTCGGTCAAGGTGGGTGCCACGGTGCTACCGCCTCGCTGTTCGTTGTGACTGACAACACACACTATCCACAGCTTGCGCAATCTTGTCAACAAGTTGCGCAAGACTTGCAGAAGCGGGTTGTCGTCGCACCGATCAGGCGTACAGCAGCGACAAGTGCCGATCGGATTCGAACAATGCGTCCCGATCGAATGTGGACGTCGAGGCCAGGAGTTCGTCCGCGCCGGTGCGGTCGGCCAGGACGTCGAGCGCGACCCTCACCTGCTCCGGGCTACCGTGGATCGACGTGGCGATCGAGGCGTCGACCTGCTCGCGCAACCGCGGAGTCCACACCTTATTGCCGATGTCCGCGACCGATTCGAGCGGCGGGAACTCGCCGGTCCGGCTCGATTGGGCCAGCGCCCAGGCCTCGGGAAGCAGCAGTTCACGGGCCCGATCCGCGTCCTCGGCGATCATCACCTCGAGTGAGATCACCACGTACGGCGACCGAGTGGCCGCGGACGGGACGAACGTGTCGCGGTACCGGTCGAGTTCCGGGACGCGGCCGGCGGCGCCGAGGATCGGCCCGCCGACCACCACCGGCAGACCGGCCTTCGCGGCGACGTCGAGCCCGCGGCGAGTGGCGAGAACGAACATCGGCGGTGGACTCGTCACCTGGGGCCGGGCGGTCACCGCGGCCTTGCCCTCCAGGTAGCTCCGCACCTCGTCGAGGTCGTCGGCGAACGTGTCGGGAGCGTTGCGGTCCCGGCGCAACGCGTCGCGCACCGGCTTGGTGAATCCGAGTGACCGCCCGACGCCCAGATCGATCCGGCCCGGATACATCGCCTCGAGCTTGACGTCCTCTCGGCCGTGAACGACCGAGGTTCCCCTCAAGACTCGCGTCCCGAGGTTCCTGTTTCACCGACAGTCGCCACCCCACACTTTATGTGCGGGGCGGTCTCACACCATCTCCGCAGGCTGCCACCGCCAGTCCGAGCCGCATTCACATCCCGATCATGGACGACGCCGCATCGGCACGTCCACACCCGCACGTCCAGCGGCATCGTCGACGCGACCTCCCCGCACACCGAGCAGGTCTTCGACGACGGATAAAACCGGTCGATCACCACCACCCGCCGCCCGTACCAGTCGGCCTTGTACTCGAGCATCGACCGGAACTCGGACCAACCCGCATCCGAGATCGCCCGAGACAACGACCGATTCCTGACCATGTTCCGCACACTCAGATCCTCGATGGCGATCACTTGATTTTCGCGCACCAGCCGAGTGGAGAGTGTGTGCAGATAATCGCGACGCCGATCGGCGATCCGGCCATGAATCTTCGCGACCTTCAGTCTGGCCTTGGCCCGGTTACGGGATCCCTTCTGCTTCTTGGCCAGCACCTGCTGCGCCTTCGCCAGCCGCTCACGGTCCCTGAGTTCGTGGCGCGGGTTGGTGATCTTCTCCCCCGTCGAGAGCGTGTATAGGCTCGTGATCCCGGCGTCGAGCCCGACCACCTCATCGGTCGACGGGTGCTCGGTGATCGTGTCCTCGACGAGAATCGAGATGTGGAACTGACCACGAGCATTCCGCGACACCGTCACCTGCGACGGTGTCGCCCCCTCCGGTAGCGGCCTCGACCACCGGATGTCCAGGGGTTCGGACTGCTTGGCCAACCGGATCTGCCCGCCGCGGTAGGTGAAGCAGTTCGAATAGTAGGTCGCCGAATCCTTCGACCGGCCCTTCCTCTTGAACTGCGGGTAGCGGGACTGCTTGCGCCAGAACCTGTCGAACGCGCCCTGCAACTGCCGCAGCGACTCCTGCAACGGCCCCTTCGACGGCTCCGACAACCACTCGGTCTCGGTGTCCCGTTTCCATCCGGTGAGCATCTTCGAGGTGTCCGCGTAGGTGACCCGCCGCTGCTCCTGCGACCAGGCCCGCGAGCGCTCCGCCAACGCCCGGTTGTACACATACCGGGTGCACCCGAACGTCCGAGCAAGCTGTTCCGCCTGCACCGCAGTCGGATAGAAACGGTACTTGAACGCCCGCTTCACCACCCTCCCCGCCATAACCCAGACACTAGCCACACACTCCGACAAAACCAGATCGGCTCGCCCGGACCCGAAGGACCGGGTTTGCGCCGAAAGACTCGAGCATCAGGAACTGTTCGGCCACCACGAGAGGCTGGTGATTGGGCAGAATCACGCCACCCGAACCCAACCGGATCCGGCTCGTGCGCGCACCGAGAGCAGCGAGCAACACGGGCGGCGATCCACTCGCGATGCCCGGCACCGCGTGATGCTCGGCCACCCAGAACCGGTGGAAGCCGAGCCGCTCGGCGTGCACCGCCCGCTCGATCGTCCCGGCCAGCGCAGCAGAATCGGGCGCACCGCGGCGCGTGCGGGACCGGTCCAGGATCGACAGCTTCACCCTCGGGGGAACCGTCGTCCCGCCGGCGGTATTTCCTCACCCGTACACAGTCGGTGGACGAGTGTGCACGCTTCGCTGACATACTGACCGCCGCAGGATCCACGATCGCCGGGAGGTCAATGGTGAGCAGCACAGGGACTATGTCGTACTCGCTGGACGTCACGTCGCGGTCCGCAGCGCAGATGCGGGAGTGCGCGGAGTTCTTCAGCGAGCCCGAGCTGGCCCACCTGCCCACGGCCCGCCTCGCGGACGCACTGGAGTCGCTGGCGGAGACGGGCCGCTACGAGCACACCGTGGAGGAACTCGAAGTCGGCTCGCAGCTGGCGTGGCGCAATCACGCACGCTGCGTCGGGCGCAAGCACTGGCGCACGCTGAAGCTGATCGATGCCCGGCACGTCACCACCGCGGACGAGATCGCGGAGGCGTGCTGGGAGCACCTGCGGGTCGCGACGAACGGCGGCGCCCTGCGCTCGGTCATCACGATCGGTCCCCTGCCGCTGGAGGACGGGCGCGAATACAAGATCGCCAGCCCGCAACTGATCCGGTACGCGGGCTACCGCCACGCGGACGGGACGGTGACCGGGGACCCCGCCCAGGTCGGAATCACCGAGGCGGTGACGAAGATGGGGTGGCGGGGCGCAGGCACACGATTCGACGTGCTGCCGCTGCTGATCAGCACCCCCGACGAGACGCTGCGCTGGTTCGAGATTCCCTCCGAGCTGGTGCTCGAGGTCGAGATCGAGCACCCCGACTACGCATGGTTCGCCGATCTCGGTCTCAAGTGGCATGCCGTTCCCGCCGTATCGAACATGAGCCTGTCGGTGGGTGGGCTCGAGTATCCGCTCGCCCCGTTCAGCGGGTGGTACGTGAGCACGGAGGTCGGGGCCCGCAACCTCAGCGACGAGGATCGGTACGACATGCTGCCCGCGATCGCCGAAAGGCTGCGCCTGGACACGACATCGGAGCGGACGCTGTGGCGCGACCGCGCACTGGTCGAGCTGAACCGCGCCGTGATCCACAGCTACCGGCAGGCCGGTGTGCACATGGTCGACCATCACACCGTCGCCAAGCAGTTCATCAGCCACGTCGAACGCGAGGAGTCACTCGGCCGGAAGTGCCCGACCGACTGGTCGTGGATCAACCCGCCGATGTCGGCGGCGCTGACGCCCACCTTCCACCGGCTCTACGACGCCCCCGACATGGACGTCCGGCCGAACTTCCTCGCTGCCCCCACGGCGTCGGGTTGCCCGGTCTCCGGTCAGCCGCGGTAGGGCGGGGCCACGCCCCAACCCCAGTGCGGGACGGGTGCATGCTCGACCACTTCGGCGCCGGGGCTCGAATTCTGCAGCGCCAGCCTGGTCCCCCACTCGACGTATGCCATGAAGGCGGAACGGAATTCGGGATCCGACGGAAGGTCGGCGTCGTCGGCGGCGAGGCTCATCGTCGCCGCGAAGCGGTGCCGCTGCTGCCGGCTGATGGCGAGGCCGATGTGGTGGCGCAACATCCGTTCGTAGCCGCCGAGTTGTTCGGTGTAGCCCGGCGGGCCGCCGAACACCTCGCACCACCAGAGGGTCACGTTGCGCCGATGCTCCTCGTGCACGCCGCCGGGGAACATCGGCGACAGCAGTTCGTCGCGTTCCACCCGGTCGTAGAAGGCGTCTATCAGCCGCCGGAACGACTGCTCACCGCCCGCCCACTCGTACAGGGACGGTGTGTCCTGTTCACTCATGCGAGCTCCCGATTTCCGTCGTCTCTCCATTACAATACACATCAGTATTGGATTGAAAAGAGGATCGAGCATGAGTGTGGCCGGGCGCAGTCGCGACACCGATATCGACACCCGGGTTCTGAAAGTGGCGGGCCGGCAACTGTCCTGCGCCGGATACGACGCGATGTCGCTCGCTGCGATCGCCGCGGAGGCCGGCACCACCCGCCAGGCCCTGTACCGGCGGTGGGCGACGAAGGCGGAGTTGGCCGCAGCCGTCGTGGCACAGTTGGCCGACGAGGCGGCGGACCGGTCGTCGGCGGACCCGTTCGGTGATCTTGTTCGCGAGCTGACCGAATTTCAGCGCGGGGTGTCGCGGAGCGGCCGGCTGTCGCTGGTCGGGACGATGCTGCAGGACACGACCGACAACGACGTCCGGGCGCAGTACCGTGCGCGGGTCGTGGCGCCGCGCCGGCGCCGTATCCGCGCCATTCTGGACCGGGCTGCGGAGCTGAACCTGATCGACGTCGACGCCGACCTCGATGTCGCCGTCACCATGGCCACGGGCAGTTGGTACGGCCGGGCCCTCGCCGGCAATCGACCGCCCGCGAACTGGCCGGCCCGCACTGCGGCGCTGATCTGGCGGGCCGTCGGCGGGACGGTTCCCACCTGAGCGGCCGACTACGCCGTGGAGGCGACCGGGGCGCGACGGTCCCCCATGTTCCGCGACGTCAGGACTCCGATGAGCAGAAGAACGCCCGCGACGGCGATGAACCACCCCGTGCGGTGCAGGCCGTCGTCGCCGATGACGTGACCGGCGGTGGTCTGCAGCACGACGGCGGACAGGTTCGCGCCGACGTACTGCACGGTGCGGTACATCCCGATCGCCGTCCCGACTTCCTCGACGGACGTGACGGAGCTGATCAGATTCTGGTTGCCGATGTTGTTGAATCCATTCGGGATTCCCAGCACCGCGGCCACCAGGAGAAGCACGACGATCGGGGCGGTACTGCTCTCCACCGAGGCCAGGAGCAGACCACCCACCAGCAGCGCGCACGTCCCGACGGTGAGCGTCCGACGCACTCCGTGCCGCCGGTACGTCCGTGACGCGAACAGCGTGGACCCGATACCGACGACGGCGACGGGAAGCATCGTCAGACCCGCTTCGGTGGCGCTCATCCCCCGGGAATACTGCAACCACTGCGGGATTCCGAAGAAGACGCAGTAGAACGCCGTGTAGGTGAGGAGCGTCCGGGCGAGTGTCGCGCTGAGCGCGCGGTTTCGCGCCAGCGCCCGAACGTCGATGAACGGTTCGTCCGCCCGCCGTTCCCGCTGCACGAACAGGGCCAGCACCAGCGCCCACACGGGGACCAGCCACCACACCGGGCCGGTGGTGAGCGACAGCAGGAACAACATCGTCGACGAGATGAGCGCGAGGAACAACAGAACGCCCGCGACGTCGAGCGCGTGCAGCAGTTGCCGTCGGCTGACCGACATGCCGCCGACGAAACCGACGTTCGCGAACTTCGTGACCGCCACGGCGCTGAACGCGACGATGGGAAGGTTGATCCACATGATCGACTGCCAGCCGAACGCTCCCACCAGCAGTCCGCCGAGCGTCGGGCCGAGTGCCACGACCGCCTGGCTGCAGATCGCGAGGGTGGTGATCGCCGTTCGCGGCTGCGCGCCGTGCCGTTCCGCATAGCCGCGAATCATCGTCATCGCATTGGGATACTGGGTGGCGGTTCCGATTCCGACGAGGATTCGGGAGAAGATCAGCCAGCCGACCGAGGGCGCCAGCAGACCGGCCACGGAGCCCAGGGCCACCAGGGCGAGGCCCCCGAGGTACACCTTCCGCGCGCCGAGGAGGGCGCCGAGCTTGCCTGCCATCGGGGCGGTGACGGCCGTCGCGATGTAGAGCGCAGAGATCACCCAGGTGATCCCGGACGAGGAGCCGAACTGGGCGGCGATGCCGACGATCGCCACCGCGATCATCGACGAGTTCAGTGGTTGGAGAATGCTCCCGGTGGCAACGGATCCGCTGACCCGGAACGGTACGGATGGGGCCTTCTGAGCGGCACCGGTATCGGCGACGGTCGCGCTCACGAGTTCATCAGTGACTCCCGCTGCGGCGACGGCTCGGGGGTCGCGGCGAGCCGGCGGAGTAGCCGTCCGGCGATGAAGAGGAGGTCACGCTCGGCGTCGGTACATTCGGTGGCGAGTGCGGCCGAGAGCCACTCGTTCCGCCGCGACCGGTCGGCGGCGAGGGTCTGCAATCCCGGCGCGGTGATCGCGACGATGCTCGCCCGCGCGTCCTGAGGGTCGACGGTCCGGGAGACCATGCCGGCGTCCTCGAGCATCGAGACGGTCCGCGCGATGGACTGCGGCGCCACCTGCTCGAGATCGGCGAGGGCGCGGGCGCTCATCGGACCTTCCCGGTCGAGGTGCGCGAGGGCCTGCAACTGCGACGGCGTGAGACGGTGCCCGGCCCGCTGGGCCCGGATGCGCCGATTGAACATGACGACGTCCTCACGGAGCCGGTCGACCTTCTCATCCATGTGTTCACCTCTCGATCGCAGCCAAGTTCATTAGCCAGTCTAGCTGTTTTATTTTCGGCGATCAATCCTCACTTTTCCCAAACTGCCGTATTTATTTGCCAGCAACACTGCCTAACTGCCCGCGGACGATCGGATTCCCGCAGGTCGGGCGGGCGCGTCGGGCGTCCCACAGGAAACTCCGAGCCGATCGCTGGCAGTATGAGGACGGCGAACGCTGATCGAGATCGGAAAGAAGGTGGTCGTGACTCTCCGCACACGGACAACCGGCATCATTGCAGTCGTGGCCATGACGTTCCTGGCCACGGCGTGCACCATCGGAGACACCGGCACGTCGGAACCCCCGACCACCACGCAGGCCGCGCCCGCCTCGATTGCCGTTCCCGTCGCCGAGGGGGCGCCGATCAATCCGACCACCCCGATCGTGGTCACGGCGACGGGCGGCCGGCTGACCGCCGTGACCGTCACGAATCCCGCGGAGGCCGGCGCACCGGTCGCCGGGGCGCTCGCCCCCGACAGCACGAGCTGGACGAGCAGTGTGCCCCTCGGATACGGATCGACGTACACGGTCGTCGCCGACGCGGTCAACCCCGACGGTGCGCCCGTCGAGCAGACCTTCTCCGTGACGACGATGACTCCCGGCGCCACGGCGTACGCCAACGTCGTCCCTGCCCCCGAGGTCGTCGCCGACACGGGCATCGGTGTCGGCCAGCCGATGGTCTTCCAGTTCACGGAACCGGTCGCGAACAAGGCCGAGGTGCAGCAGCGACTGCACGTGACGACGACACCGCCGCAGCCCGGCGCCTGGTACTGGACCGACGACCAGAACGCGCACTACCGGGCCGCGAGCTACTGGGCACCGGGAACCAAGATCCACATCGAGGCCGACGTGTACGGCGTCGACCTGGGCGACGGCGTCTTCGGTGCCGAGGACAACTCCGCCGACTACACCGTGCACGACGCGTGGGTGGCCAAGGCCGACGGGGCGAGCGAGGTGCTCACCGTGTTCCACAACGGTGTCCAGGAAACCTCGATGCCGATGAGTCTGGGATCGCCCGACCATCCGTCGCACGAGGGACCGCACGTGATCTCGGACAGGCAGCAGAGCATCATCATGGACTCGTGCACCTACGGGGTCTGCGCCGGCGACCCGGACTACTACCGCGAGAAAGTCGACCTGAACCTGCGCATCTCGAACGATGGCGAGTTCGTCCACTCCGCACCGTGGTCGGTGGGCGATCAGGGCAGCAGCAACGTCTCCCACGGCTGCGTGAACCTGGCCCCCGCCAACGCTCAGTGGATGTTCGATCACTTCGGCATCGGCGACGTCGTCGAGATCACCAACTCGGGCGGTCCGCTGCTGCCGGTGTGGGACACGTACGGGGACTGGGAGGTCCCCTGGGATCAGTGGCAGGCAGGTAACGCAACGGGATAGGAGGCGCTCGTGAGTTCACCATCCGCGGAATGTGTCGAGCAGTTGAAGGCGGTGCTCCCACACCGGGTTCACCTGCCGGACACGGACGACTACCGCACCGCCCTGGGCCGGGTGTTCTTTCCCGAGGCCGCGAGACGCCGCCCGTCCTGCGTGGTCGAGCCGGTGTCCGTGGAGGAGGTCTCCACCGTCATGCGGGTGGCGCACCGGACGGGTGGCACCGTCACCGTCCGCGGCGGAGGACTGAGTTCCAACTGCGTCGCCGACGACGCCGTCATGCTCGACCTGTCGGCGCACCTGAACACGGCGCGTCCCGACGATGACCGGGTGATGGTGGCCGGCGGCGCCACCGTGGGGACCATGCTGGGCGCCCTCGCCCCCACCGGCCGGGTGGTGCCGGTCGGGATCGTCGGACATGCCGGCTTCGGACTCGTCACCCGCGGCGGCGTCGGGTACCTCACGCGCAGTCTCGGGCTGACTCTCGATCAGCTGGTCGAAGTCGAACTCGTCCTGCCCTCCGGCGAGGTCGTCCACCTGTCCGACAGAAGTACCGGTGACGAGGCCGATCTGTGGTGGGCGGTCCGGGGCTGCGCACCGTGCTTCGGCGTCGTCACGTCGGCGGTGCTGCGCACGCATCCGCAGGGTCCGGTGTGGGTGGATCGGATGGTGCTCGGACTCGAAGCGCTCGCCACCTATTTCCGTGTCGCACCGACGCTTCCGCGGGACACGACGATGGGCGCGGTGCTCGGCTACAGCGCACTGTCCGCCGACGAACCCGTCCTGTTCGTCTACACCGCGTGCGCGAGCGAGGACGCCTCCGACATCGATCGCGCCCGCGCCGCCGCCAGCACGGTCGCCGGCGTGTCGGGCAGCGTCCTGTACCGGTCCGAGACGTCCGGCATCTACCTTTCCGGGCTGCCCGAATTCGCACCACCCGGACTCGACGGTGAAGAACCCGCGCCGATCCGGCTGCCCGAGCCGGGCGATCCCCGGGGGTCGTTCTTCGGAAAGGCCGTCTTCACCGGACCGACCCTCGACTCCCAGGTCGCGGAGGCCCTGGCCACCCAGATCCGCGGGGCGCCGACGCGGGAATGTCGTATCGACTTCCAGCACACCGGCGGTGCGCTCGCCGACGTGGGCGACGAGGACACCGCGTTCTGGGGCCGGGGCGGCGAGTGGAACATCCCGCTCAACGCCATCTGGTCCGACCCGTACGACGGCGCCGCCTGCCTGTCGTGGGCGGGCGGCACCCTCGACGCGCTCGCTCCCCACACAACCGGCGTCTACAGCGTGGAGGTGCGGCCCGGTTTCCCCGAGACCGGCGCCGAGATCGACGCGTCCTACGGCGGAAACCTTCGCCGACTGCGGGAATTACGCCAGCGGCACGACCCGATGGGGGTGCTGACGCACTACCCGCTCTAGTCGCCGATCCGCTCCCCTGTGTCCGGGTGGAACAGGTGCACCGCGCCTTCCCGCTTGCGCAGCGACACGGTGTCGGCCAGCCGGGCCGGGGTGCGGGTCAGCGACCGGGCCACCAGTTGCGTTCCGTCACCGGCGATGTGGGTGTGCACGTAGGATTCACTCCCGAGTTCCTCGACCAGGTCCACGATCACCTCGATGCCGCCCTCCCCGGTCGACAACTCGAGCTGCTCGGGACGCACGCCGACGGTCACGGTCTCCAGACCGGCCGCGTGCAGCGCCGACAGCTGGTCACGTTCGAGCGAAAGGGTCGAATTTCCGAGGCGCACCCCGTCGCTGACGATCGGCATGGTCATCAGATTCATGGCGGGTGAGCCGATGAATCCGGCGACGAACGCGTTCTTCGGGCGATCGTAGAGTTCGGTGGGAGCCGAGAACTGTTGCAGCTTGCCGTTCTTGAGGACGGCCACCCGGTCACCCATGGTCATGGCCTCGACCTGGTCGTGGGTGACGTACACGGTGGTGGTGCCGAGTCGGCGCTGCAACGCGGCGATCTGGGTGCGGGTCTGGACGCGCAGCTTGGCGTCGAGGTTCGACAGCGGCTCGTCCATGCAGAACACCTGCGGGTCACGCACGATCGCGCGGCCCATCGCGACGCGTTGCCGCTGACCGCCGGACAGCTTGCCGGGCTTGCGGTCGAGGTACTCGGTGAGGTCGAGCAGTTTCGCGGCGTCGGCCACCTTCTTCTTCCGTTCCTCCACACCGACCCCGCGCATCTTCAGCGCGAAGCCCATGTTCTCGCCCACCGTCTTGTTGGGGTAGAGGGCGTAGTTCTGGAACACCATCGCGATGTCGCGGTCCTTCGAGGGCACCCCCACCATGTCCTTTCCGCCGATCTCGATGGTGCCCTCGTCGATGTCCTCGAGGCCGGCGAGCATCCGCAGTGCCGTGCTCTTGCCGGAACCCGACGGGCCGACGAGGACGATGAACTCGCCGTCTTCGATGTCGAGGTCGAGCGAATCGACCGCCAGCGTGTCGGCGTTCTCGTAGAGGCAGGATGCGCCCTTGTACGCGATGTCAGCCATGATTGCTCCTCAGGTCGGTACGAAAGGTGGGGGAAGTGGTTGCCGGGGTGATCATTTGATCGCGCCGAAGGACAGGCCGCGAACCAGTTTGTTCTGCGCGACCCAGCCGGCCAGGATGACCGGGAGCGCCGCCAGCGTCGCCGCCGCCGACAGCCGGGCCCAGTACAGGCCCTCACCGGTGATGAATCCGACGAGGAACACCGGAATGGTCTGTGCCTGAACGGCAGTGAGGTTGACGGCGAAGAAGAATTCGTTCCACGAGAAGATCACGCAGATCAGAGCGGTCGCCGCGATACCGGGGGACACGAGCGGGAGGATCACCTCGCGCACCGACGTCCATAGGCTCGCGCCGTCCATACTGGCGGCCTCGAGCAGTTCACCGGGAACCTCGAGGAAGAACGACCGCATCATCCACACCGCGATGGGGACGTTCATCGCCGTGTACAGGATGATCAGCGCCCAGATGTTGTCGAGCAGTCCGATGTCGTTGACGATCACGTACAGCGGGATGATCGCGGCGACGATCGGGAGCATCTTCGTGCTGATGAAGAAGAACAGGGCGTCCTTCGTCTTGCGGACCGGACGCAGCGACAGCGCGAACGCCGCCGGCACACCGAGCACCAGCACAAGGATGGTCGACATGGCAGTCGCGAACGCCGAATTCAGCAGTGCGGTGCCGATTCCGCTGTCGAGGACCGCCTTGAACTGGTCCAGGGTGGGGGTGAAGAACAGCTTCGGCGGGGTCGTGTAGGCGTCACCCTCCTGCTTGAAGGCGGTGAGCACCATCCACGCCACGGGGAAGAAGAAGCCGAGCGCCACGATCCACGCCACCACACTCCACGGGCTGAACTTGCGGTGCTTGCGCGCCCGCTTCGTCTCCGGGGCGGTGGGAGTGGACTCCACCGACGCCGCCGCAGTGTCGGTACTCATTACGCTGCCTCCTCGTTACCGGTAAAGCTCTTGAAGATCAGGCGCAACGCCAGGGTCGCGACGACAATGGTCGCGATCACGACGATGACGCCCATCGCGGCGGCCTGCCCGATGTCGAAACCGAGGAATGCGCGCTGATAGATGTAGAAGGGCAGGTTGGCACTGGCGGTGCCGGGGCCACCCTGGGTCATCATGTAGATGGCGTCGAACGTGTTGATCAGGTAGATCGCACCCAGGACGGCACCGAGTTCGATGAACCGGCGCAGATGCGGGAGCGTCAGTTCGCGGAACATCGCGAACGGTTTGGCGCCGTCCACCCGGGCCGCCTCGAGGATATCGCGGGGCATGGACTGCAGACCGGCGAGGATCAGCAGCATCATGAACGGGGTCCACTGCCACACCAGGTTCACCATGACCGCGGGGAGCGGGAACTTGCTGACCCAGTCGACCTGTCCCACCCCGAACGGGGAGAGCACGAAGTTGACGATGCCGAACACCGGGTCGAACATCGTGGTCTTCCACAGCAGCGCACCGGCGACGGGCGTCACCAGGAACGGGGTGATGAGGAGGGTCCGCACGATGCCCCGGCCCAGGAAGGCGCGGTCGAGCAGCAGTGCCAGCAGCAGGCCCAGCACCACCGAGATCAGCACGGTCCCGACGATCAGGATCACGGTGTTGACCGCGACCTCACGGAACTGGCTGTCCTGGAACACGTCCACGTAGTTCTGCAGCCCGACGAAGGCCTGGGACCCCGGACGGACCAGGTTCCAGGACTGCGTCGAGTAGTACAGCGTGAACAGGAACGGGATCTGGGTCACCACGATCATGAAGATCAGGGCGGGGAGCAACGGTCCCCGGCGACGCCATCCCTCGGCGCGGGAGACGCTGTCGTCCTTGGCCTCCCGCAGTTCCCGCACCCGGTCGGCGGTGCCGTCCGCGGTGGGTTTCTCGGCGATGGTTGTCATCGTTCCTCCCGGTATGTCGCGCCGACCACCTCGGCGTACTGCTGTGCCTGGGCGAGCGCCTCGGGCACGGTCTGCTGGCCTGCGATCGCCGCGCTGATCTGCTGGCTGACGCGGGTTCCGAGATCCTGGAACTCCGGGATCGCCAGGAACTGCACGCCGGTGTACGGAACCGGTTGCACGGTGGGCGCTTCCGGTGTCGCGTTTTCGATCGCCTCGAGCGTCAGCGGACCGTAGGCCGCCGAGGCCTCCTTGTACTCGGGAATCTCGTAGGTCGACAGCCGGCTGCCCGGAGGCACCCGCTCCCAGCCGAGATCCTCACCGACCGTGCGTATGTATTGCTTGTCGGTCATCCACGAGATGAACTTCCACGCCGCATCGGGATTTTCGCTGCTCTCGGGAATTCCGAGCGACCAGCTGTACAGCCAGCCGGAGTTGTCTTTCACCTCGATCGGTGCGGGCGCATAGCCGATCTTGCCGACGACGGCGCTCGACGCCGGATCCTCCAGCGTGGAGACCGCGGACGTCGAGTCGTACCACATCGCGACCTGCCCCTGAGCAAGCTGCGTGGCGCACTCGCCGAAACCGCTCGTCGCGGCGCCGGGCTCACCGTATTCACGCACCAGGTCGACGTAGAACTGCACCGCGCGTTCCACCTCCGGGCTGGTCAGCTGAGCGTTCCAGTCCTCGTCGAACCAGCGGCCACCGAACGTGTTGATCACTGTGTCGAGGGGTGCGAGCAATTCACCCCAGCCCGGCTTGCCGCGCAGGCAGATTCCCGCCATGTCCTCGGAGTCGAGTTGCTTTGCGGCCGCTGCCACCTCGGTCCAGGTCGGCTTCTCCGACAAGGTGATTCCGGCCTGCTCGAACAGGTCCTTGCGGTACATCAGGAACGAGGACTCGCCGTAGAACGGCACCGAGTACATGTTCCCCTCGTAGGACAGGGATTCGCGCAGGGTCGGGATGAAGTCGGCCTCGTCGTAGCCCTCGGTGGCCTGCGCGTACTGCGACAGGTTCTTCAGCCAGCCGTACTTGGCCCATTGCGGAGTCTCGTAGTTGCTGATCATCACGACGTCGAACTCGCCGCCACCGGTTGCGGTGGATGCCGTGATCTTCGCGCGCGCCTGGTTCTCCGACAGCGTGACGAACTTCAGGTCGATGTCGGGATTCTCCTCCTCGAACTGCGAGGCGAGCTTCTGGGCGTCCTGCATCTGCGAGTTCGAGACCATCGCGATCGTGATGGTCTGGTCCGACGCACCCAGCGTTCCGGCGCCTGCGCATCCGCTGAGCGTGAGGCAGAGTGCTCCCGCGCCCGCTACCAGCATCGCCGCCGGTTTCCTGTGTTTCTTCACCGATCTTCACCTCTCTTGCGTGGTGCTACTGATCGAGCAGCCAACGCGCACATTCGATGTCGCAGACCAGCATCTTGGCCAGTCCGCCGTGGAGGGCACCCAGTGCCGCTTGGTGTTTGGCGACGCCACCCGTGACGAGGATCGATCCCTCGCATGCGCGGATGTCGTCGAGTGGAACGGACATGGCCCGTTCATCGAGTGGGCCGGCGACCTCGGTTCCGTCGAGCCGGTAGAAGCGTCCACCGACTTCGCCGACCGCACCGAGGTCGGTGAGCACCGACAGCATGTCCGTGTCGATGAAACTGCCCTCGAACAGCGTGGTCGACGTGGAGACGGCGCCCGTGCCGAACATCATCATCTCCGCGGTGCGGCCGGCCTCGAGGGCCTTGGAGATGACGGAGTCGCCCCGCATGGATACCACGGTCGACGCGTCAGCGTACAGCGGAACGGGGAGCCGAACGGTGTTGGCCTGCAGTTGCTCTGCGCATCTACCCAGGACGTACTCCGTTCCGGTCTGATAGTTGATCGCACTCACCGAGCCGTCGAGCTGGACGACCGACGCGCACGTGGCCGCGCCGGATGGCAAGCCCTGCGCGACAGCGACCGTCTCCGGCCCCCACGTGAATCCGAGGGTGTCGCCTTCCCGTATCCGGCGGGCCAACAGGGACGCGGCGGCGCGCCCGACCCCGGCGAAGCTGTTGTGGTCGTCGATCGAACCGGCGGCGTCGACGGAATCGGCGACCACCACCGCCTCGACGAGGCTGTACTTCTCCTCGAGCGCGCGCTCCTCGTCCGAGCGCAGCGAATCCCGCAGATGCGCGGGAGCCTGCACCTCGATGCGTACCAAGCCCTGCGTCCGGGCCCGTGCCACCAGCCGGCCCGCCGTCGGGCGGGAGACACCGAGGCGTGTCGCGACCTCGGCCTGCGTCATTCCGTCCAAGTAGTACAGCGTTGCAGCGCGCAACGCGAGGCGTAGATCCTCCGTCGTGGACGGCGGCGGCGACGCGATGAGAGACGGCGTGTGGGCCGTCGGATTGGGGGACGTCACTGATTCTCCTCGCCATGATCCCGAGCCCGTCGAGTGTGTCTTCGGAGCCTCGAGAAACCGTGAGCAAATGATCACTATGCGTTCATCTGCTCAATACGCTAGCATCGAAGTGTGACCCACACAACACTTCCTTCCGATATCCCCAGGACGATGCGTGCCAGCGTGCTGGTCGAGCCGGGTGTCATCGAGATCCGGGAACGCCCCGTCCCCACTCCCGGCCCCGGCGACGTCCTGATCCGCGTGGCCTCGGTGGGCGTCTGCGGATCGGACGCCCACTACTACCGAGAGGGGCGGATCGGGGAGTTCGTGGTCGATCAGCCGATCGTGCTGGGCCACGAGGCGTCGGGCACCGTCGTCGGCGTCGGCGCCGGGGTCGATGCCGACCGGATCGGGCAGCGCGTCTCCATCGAACCGCAGCGCCCCGACCCGGACACCGAGGAATCGCGGCGCGGTCTCTACAACCTGTGCCCGCACATGCAGTTCTATGCCACCCCGCCGATCGACGGGGCGCTCGCCGAGTACGTGACCATCGGCGCGGCATTCGCCCATACGATTCCGGACGGGATGTCCGAGGACGCGGCGGCACTGTGCGAGCCGCTGTCCGTGGCCATCGCGACCACCCGCAAGGCCGGAGTGACGGCCGGTTCCCGCGTTCTGATCGCGGGCGCGGGACCGATCGGAATCGCGACAGTGCAGACCGCCCTCGCATTCGGTGCCACCGACGTCTACGTCTCGGATCTCGACCCGCAGCGACGTGACGTCGCAACGAAATTCGGTGCCACCGCGGTGCTGGACCCGCGCGAGCAGGACGTCGCGGGGCTCCACGTGGACGCGTTCGTCGACGCGTCCGGCGCCCCGGCCGCGGTACTGGCCGGGATCCAGGCCGTCCGGCCCGCGGGCTCCGTGGTGCTGGTGGGCATGGGCGCCGCCGAGATGACGCTGCCCGTCCAGACAATCCAGAACCGGGAGCTGGTACTGACCGGGGTGTTCCGCTACGCCAACACGTGGCCGACGGCGATCGCGCTCGCACGGTCGGGACGGGTCGACCTCGATTCGATGGTCACCGGAAGATTCCCGCTCGCCGAAGCGGAGCAAGCACTGAACGCAGACCGGACGCCGGGCAGCCTCAAGGCCGTCGTGCGCGTCCAGGAATGAGGAGAGACCGATGCAACTGAGCGCGCAGGCACTGCAGCAGTTCGACGACACCGTGCAGGTGCCGAACTACGATCGAAGCGACATCACCGTAGGAATAGTGCATTTCGGCGTCGGCGGATTCCACCGCGCGCATCAGGCGATGTACGTCGACCGGCTGTTGCGGCGCGGGGAGGCCCGCGAGTGGGGAATCTGCGGCGTCGGGGTCCTGCCCGGGGACCGGCGCATGAAGGACGTACTCGACGCGCAGGACGGCCTGTACACGCTGGCGCTGCGGCACCCGGACGGCACGTGGGACGTGGGCGTCATCGGGTCCATCGTCGACTATCTCTTCGCCCCCGACGATCCCGAGGCGGTCATCGAGAAGATCGCCGCGGACACCACCCGCGTAGTCTCGCTGACGATCACCGAGGGCGGCTACAACTTCACCCACGACACCGGTGAGTTCGATGCCGAGAACCCGGACGTCGTGCACGATCTCACCGACGGCGCCGCACCGCGGACCACGTTCGGACTCGTCGTCGAGGCACTGGCGCGGCGTCGGGCGCGCGGATTGCCGTCGCCGACCATCATGTCCTGCGACAACATTCAGGGCAACGGCGACGTGGCGCGCCGGATGTTCCTGGCGTACTCGGAGTTGAAGGACCCCGACCTGGCCGAGTGGATGCGCGCCGAGACGTCGTTCCCCAACTCGATGGTCGACCGCATCACCCCCGTCACCACGCCGGAGGTGACGGAAGCGCTGTCGACGCGGTTCGGCATCGACGACCAGTGGCCCGTCGCCGCCGAACCATTCACGTCGTGGGTGCTCGAGGACGCCTTCCCGCTCGGCCGCCCCGCATTCGAGGACGTCGGCGTGCAGGTGGTCGACGACGTCGAACCCTACGAGCTGATGAAGCTGCGCCTGCTCAACGCGAGCCACCAGGGCCTCTGCTACTTCGGCCACCTGTCGGGGTACCGGCTCGTGCACGACGTCGCCCAGGATCCGCTGTTCGCCGACTTCCTGCTGGCCTACATGGACGAGGAGGCCACGCCCACCCTGGCGCCGGTACCCGGGGTCGACCTCGACGACTACAAACGCACCCTGATCGAACGGTTCTCCAACCCCGAGATCCGCGACACGGTGGCGAGATTGTGTGCCGAGTCCTCCGATCGCATCCCGAAGTGGCTGCTGCCGGTGATCCGCGAGAATCTGCTGGCCGACCGGCACATTCGGCTGTCGGCCGCGATCGTGGCGAGCTGGGCCCGGTATGCCGAGGGCGTCGACGAGGACGGCGAGCCCATCGACGTCGTCGACCAGTTGAAGGACTCCCTGGTGCCGATCGCGCGCAGCCAGCACGAGAACCCCACCGCCTTCATCGAGAACCAGTCCGTCTTCGGTGACCTGGCCGACAACCCGCGCTTCGTCACCGCGTATCTCTGGGCGCTCGACTCACTGCACGGCGTCGGCGCACGGAAGACGCTCGAGGCTCTGCGTGAGAAGGTGCAGTCATGAGTCTCGTCATCGGTGAAGCCCTCATCGACATCGTCACGGCGGGCGACGGCGCCACCACCGAATACGTCGGCGGCAGTCCCCTCAACGTCGCGGTCGGCCTCGGCCGGCTCGGCCGACCGGTCGAATTCGTCACCCGGATCGGCGACGACACGAGGGGCAGGTCGATCGTCCGGCACCTCGAGCAGTCGGGAGTGAGCCTCGCGCCCGGCAGCGTCACCGCACAGCGGACCGCGACGGCCCACGCAACCCTCGATTCCGCCGGCGCCGCCACCTACGAGTTCGACATCGAATGGAATCTCCCGTCCCCCAGCGGCGCGTCGGCCCCGCCGCTGGTCCACACTGGTTCCATCGCCGCCGTGATGGAACCGGGGTGCGACGTGGTGGCCGACATGCTCGCCCGGCGACGCTCCGCGGCGACCGTCAGCTACGACCCCAACGTGCGACCGGTGCTGATCACCGACAGGGCACGCGCCCGGCAGCGGATCGAACACCTGGTATCGATCTCCGACATCGTCAAGGTCAGCGACGAGGACCTCCGCTGGTACGACCCCGACCGGGAACCCGTCGACATCGCCCGCGACTGGCTGTCCCGCGGACCGGCCATGGTCGCGGTGACGAAGGGCGCCGAGGGTGCGTTCGCGGTCTGCGCCGCCGGACTCGTCGAGGTCGCGGCGCGGTCCGTCGAGGTCGTCGACACCGTCGGCGCGGGTGACGCGTTCATGGCCGGGCTCCTCGACGGGTTCTGGTCGCACGGCTTCCTCGGCGCGGAGAGCCGCGCGGCCCTCCACAGAATCGACCCGGAAGAGTTGCGGAACGTGCTGGACAACGCCGTGTTGATGTCGGGTCTCACGGTCGCACGCCCCGGCGCCGACCTCCCCACCCGCGAGACTCTCGACCGCGCGGCGGGGGTCCGGCAATGACTCTCGTCGCCGGAATCGACTCGTCGACGCAGGCATGCAAGGTGATCGTCTGCGATGCCGCCACCGGTGAACTCGTCCGCGACGGCCGGGCGTCGCACCCGGACGGCACCGAGGTCGACCCGCAGGAGTGGGCGACCGCCCTCGACACCGCCATCGCCGCGGCCGGCGGACTGGACGACGTCGCGGCGGTCTCGGTCGGGGCGCAGCAGCACGGCATGGTGTGCCTCGACGACGCCGGATCCGTGGTGCGTCCTGCGTTGCTGTGGAACGACACCCGCTCGGCGGACGCCGCCGCGCAGTTGGTGGACGACCTCGGTGGACCGGACGCGTGGGCGGACGCCGTCGGTGTGGTCCCCCTGGCTGCCATCACCGTCAGCAAGCTGCGCTGGCTGGCCGATTCCGAACCGGCGAACGCCGACCGCACGTCCACGGTGTGCCTGCCCCACGACTGGCTCGGCTGGCAACTCACCGGCAGAGCCGATCTCGGCACCCTGGCCACCGACCGCGGCGACGCCAGCGGCACCGGATACTTCTCGGCCGCCACCGACTCCTACCGCCCCGACCTGCTGTCGCTGGCGCTGCGCGGACGGACCCCCGCCGTGCCGCGGGTCGCCGCACCGGCCGAGCGGATCGGCGAAACCCGGTGGGGCGCCGCCGTCGGTCCCGGCACCGGTGACAATGCCGCTGCCGCACTGGCTCTCGACGCACAGGAAGGCGACGTCGTCGTGTCCGTGGGGACGTCGGGGGCCGTGTCCGCGGTGTCCGTGACACCCGCGAACGACCCGGGCGGGTTCGTCGCCGGATTCGCCGACGCCACCGGGCGTCAACTCCCGCTCGTGTGCACCCTCAACGCGGCCCGGGTGCTCGACGCGACCGCCTCCCTGCTGGGGGTCGATCACGACGAACTGTCGCGGCTGGCGCTGTCGGCACCGTCCGGCAGTGGCGGGCTGGTGATGGTGCCGTATTTCGAGGGTGAGCGCACCCCCAACCGGCCGAACGCCACCGGCACCATCGACGGACTGCGCCTGGCCAATTCGACCCCCACCCACCTCGCCCGCGCGGCGGTCGAGGGTCTGCTCTGCGGACTGGCCGACGGCATCGACCACCTCACCGCCCAGGGCGTCAGTGTGCGGCGCATCCTTCTGGTCGGCGGCGGCGCCCGCTCGCAGGCCCTCTGCGAACTGGCACCCGCGATCTTCGGCGCCCCGGTCCTCGTGCCGCAACCGGCGGAGTACGTCGCGATCGGCGCCTGCAGGCAGGCGGCGTGGACCCTGGCCGGGACCCCAGAACCGCCCAAGTGGACTCAGACATCCACCCGGCGTTTCGAGGCCGACCCGGCACCCGACGTGCGCGAACGGTACGCCTCCGTGAGGCGCTGACGCGCCTGTGCGTGGTTAAAGAGTCTCTGGACTCCTCAACCACGCACGGGCGGCTACGCCACCTTCACCAGCATCTTCCCGACGTTCGCGCCGCGCATGAGCTGCAGGAACGCGTCGACCGAGTTCTCGATGCCGTCGACGACGGTCTCGTCGTGGACGACGTCGCCGGACGCGAGCCACGGTCCCATCTTCGCGGCGAACTCGGGGAACAGGTGGGTGTAGTTGCCGAGGGTGAAGCCCTGGAGGGTGAGGCCGCGGCTGATGATGTTCACCAGGTTGTCGGGGCCCGGGGTGCGCTCGGTGGCGTTGTACGCGGAGATGGCACCGCAGAGGGCGGCGCGGCCCCCGTTGCGCATGACGTCGAGTGCGGCCTCGAGGTGGTCGCCGCCGACGTTATCGAAGTAGACGTCGATGCCGTCGCCGGCGATCTCACGCAACTGCTCGCGGACCGGCGCCTGCTTGTAGTCGAAAGCGGCACTGTACCCGTACTTGTCGGTGAGCAGCGCGACCTTCTCCGCGGACCCGGCGGATCCGATGACCCGGGAGGCGCCCTCGAGTCGGGCGATCTGCCCCGCAGCGGTGCCCACTGCGCCCGCGGCGCCGGAGATGAACACGGCATCACCGGGCTTCAGGTGGGCGATGTGCAGCAGTCCGACGTACGCCGTGAGCCCGGTCAGTCCGAGAATGCCCAAGTAGGCCGAGATCGACACGCCCGGAATCTCGTCGACGACCCGGAACGCCGCGGCGTCACCCTGCGCGACGTCACGCCACCCGAGGTCGTGGACCACGACCGAGCCGACCGGGTGGGTGGCGGCGGTGGATTCGACGACCCGGCCGACGGCGCCACCGGTCATCGTCTCGCCCAGCACGAACGGCGGGATGTACGACTTCACATCGTTCATCCGGCCGCGCATGTAGGGGTCGACCGAGGTGAATTCGTTGGCCGCGCGCACCTGGTCGGGCCCGAGGTCGGGCAATTCGACGGTGACGGTGCGGAAGTCGTCCTGGGTCGGCCAGCCCACCGGGCGCGTGATCAGCTGGATCTGGGTACTGGAGGTCACGGGTAGTCCTTTCGATACTTCTGAGGTCACAGCGCCAGTCCGAGCGCGAGGAGGATGACGGCGAGCAGCGGCACCGTTCCCTGGGCGATCGCCGCCCGGGCCTTGTCGGGCGAGGAAAGCAGGAGCACCAGGGCTGCGAGCAGCATGGATCCCGCGCCGGCGAAGATCAGTGCCGACCCGACCGCGGTGGCGCCGATGACGACGGCGACGATGCCGGCTGCCGTCACGATCGCCAGGAAGAGGTTGTAGAAGCCCTGATTGAAGGCAAGTTCCTTGGTGGCGTCGGCTTCTTCGGCGCTGGTCCCGAACGTCGCGCGGGTGCGCGGAGCGGTCCAGAGGACGGACTCGAGCACGAAGATGTAGACGTGCAGCGCACTGGCGAGTGCGGCAAGAACAAGACCCGCGGCGACCATACGAAACTCCTCCTCGTTCTGAACTGACCATTTCAATATATACTGAAATGGTCGTTTCACAACCATGAGTGAGGACCGTCATGCCGCGCACACAGGACTTCGACACGACCGAGGTGATCGGCCACGCCCGCGACCTGTTCTGGGACAAGGGATTCGAAGCCACGTCGATTCCCGATCTCGAACGCGTCACGGGTTTGAATCGGTCGAGTCTGTACAACGCGTTCACCAGCAAACGCGGACTGTTCGACGCCGCTGTGCACGACTACCTCGACCGCGTGGTGCGCCCCCGCCTCCGCATCCTGACCGACGAGCCGACCCGTCCCGACGCCGCGGTGCGTTACTACCGCAGCCTCGCCGCCGCCCTCGCGTCCCTCCCCGACGACACCCCCGGTCGCGGCTGCCTGCTCCTCAACAGCGCTGCCGGGTTCGCCGCCCACGACGACACGCAACGGTCCGTGGTCGACGCGTACCAGCGCGAACTGTCGGCGGCACTCACGCACGCGCTACATTCCCACGACCCGGACGCGTCGACCGCCACCCTGGCGCACCGAACCCGGCTCCTGACCTCCCTGTCCGTCAGCGCGCTCCTGCTGTCGCGGGTCAACCGCGACGAGGCCGTGGCCGTCGCGAACACCGCCATCGAGCAGCTGGAGGAATGGCGGCCCGCCTCCTGACGTGAGCGGCAAAGTGTGCCCCGACACTCTTTGCCACTCACATGGCGGTGACCCAGTCCGCCATCACGTCCGC
This sequence comes from Rhodococcus sp. WS4, assembly GCA_006543605.1. GTDB lineage: Bacteria > Actinomycetota > Actinomycetes > Mycobacteriales > Mycobacteriaceae > Rhodococcus_F. The sequence goes on along the minus strand of RRBB01000017.1, from coordinate 55,825 downwards.
CAGTGCTTGGGCGCCGCGGTTGCAGTCGTCCGCTTCGGCGAATTCGTCGGGCGAGTGGGACACGCCGGTGGGGTTGCGGACGAACATCATCGCGGTGGGGACTTTCGCCGACAGGATGCCGGCGTCGTGCCCGGCGGCGGTCGGGAGGACGGGAATGTCACCGAGGTGGGCGAGGGAGCGGCGCAGCCGTTCGCGGGTGGAGTGCGGGAACTCGACGATCGGCGTGATCGATTCGGCGTCGACCTCGAGGCCGATACCGTCGGCGGCCGCGTAGGCCTGCGCCTCGGCGGTGATCTGCTGCACCAGCCTGGTCAGCGTTTCCTCGTCGGCGGCCCGGGCGTCGAGCCACGCACGCACCTCCGACGGAATGGCGTTGGCACCGTTGGGAAGTACCCGCACCTTGCCGAACGTCGCTACCGCCTCGTGTAGCGTCGCGGCGGTCCGGGCGGTGTGCACCGAGGACGCGAACGCGAGCATCGGGTCGCGGCGGTCGACGAGCCGCGTGGCGCCGGCGTGGTTGGCTTCACCGGAGAACACGAACTGCCACCGGCCGTGCGGCCAGATCGACGACGCGACGGCGATGGGACTGTCGATCAGGTCGAGGGCACGTCCCTGCTCGACGTGCAGTTCGACGTACACCCCCACACGGTCGACGAGGTCGGGGTCCTCCCCGAGATGGTGCGGGTCGCGGCCGGCGCCGATCAGCGTCTCGGCGAGGCTGACGCCGTCGCTGTCCCGCAACGCCAGGGCGCGCGCGGGTGCCACCGCACCGGTGGAGAGTTGCGAGCCGACACACGCCACACCGAACCGTGCACCCTCCTCGTCGGAGAAGGCCGTCACCGCCACCGGACGCGTCGGCTCGATCCCCCGCTCCCGGACGAGGTCGATCGCGGCGAACGCGGACACCACTCCCAGCGGTCCGTCGTAGGCGCCGCCGTCGGGCACCGAGTCGAGGTGCGATCCAGTGACGAAGGCGTCGCGGGGATCGCCCTCCCATCCCGCGGGCATCCACCACGCCCACAGGTTGCCGTTGCGGTCCTCCTCGACACTCATTCCTCGTGCCTGCGCACAGTCCGAGAACCATTCGCGCAGCGTCATGTCGGCGTCGTTCCACGCGAATCGGCGGTATCCCCGTGTCGATTTGTGCTGTCCCACATCGAGGATGCTCGCCCACAGCGAATCGAAGGATGTCATGTTCTCGGTCCTCTACTGTCAGTGCGTGGACGTCAGTCCGTGTGATTGTCGGGGTAAGCGGTGATGGCGAGGAAGCGGATGGGCAGTGTCACGAGCTGTCTCGGTCCGTGCACACCCTCACCGTCGAGCAGCAACGCGTCGCCGGGCCGGAGGGTGTAGTCGCTGTCGTCGTGGCTGTACACCATCTCGCCGTCGAGCATGTACAGCAGTTCGGTGCCCGGGTGCTGGAACCGCGGGCTGGTCGGCGATTCGTGGTGCAGGGTGACGACGACGGATTCGAGTCGCTTGTGCTGCCCGCGCAGCGAACCCAGCATCTCGTAGTGGTGGCCGGCGCGGGTGCCCCGTCCCACGATCTCCGCCCCGGTTCCTGCCGCCGTGAAGACGGATTCGCGGTGGGCGTCGGCGCCCCGGAACAACGTGGTGATCGGGACGTCGAGGCCGGTGGCGAGCCTGGACAGCGTCGCGAGGCTGCACGAGGTCTGCGCGTTCTCGATCTTCGACAGCATCGCCTTCGAGATGCCGACGTGCTGGGCCAGCTCGCTGACGGACTTACCGGCGTTGATGCGCAGGCGTCGCACCTGGGCACCGATCGCGGCTTCGACGCCGGACTGCCCGGCGACGTCCGGCGGCACCTCACGTCCACCGTCGTCGTGCAGGACCGGCCGGGTCACACTGGCGGTCGACATTGCTTCCTCCTGTCCAGGCGCTCCGCGCCCGTGCGTGGTTGACGAGTCTCTGGACTCCTTAAGCACGCACGGGCGGCGGAGCCGCCTACATCGCGCCCGGAATCCAGGTCGTTCCGGCGAGGGGCACGCGGGCCATCGCCGACGCCTCGACGGTGAGAGCGACGAGATCCTCGGGTTCGAGGTTGCGCAGGTGCGACTTGCCGCAGGCGCGGGCGAGGGTCTGCGCCTCCATGGTGAGCACCCGCAGATAGTTGGCGAGGCGGCGGCCGCCCTCGACGGGGTCGAGGTTCTTCGACAGCTCCTGGTCCTGGGTGGTGATCCCGGCGGGGTCCTTGCCGGCCTGGAAGTCGTCGTAGAAGCCGGCCGCCGAGCCGAGCTCCTCGTACTGCTTCGCGTAGCGGGGGCTGTTGTCGCCCAGCGCGATCAGGGCGGCGGTGCCGATCGCGACCGCATCCGCGCCGAGGGCCATCGCCTTCGCGACGTCGGCGCCGCTACGAATGCCACCCGACACGATGAGCTGCACAGATCTACCCCCCGTCGCTCCGCTCGCCCCGCTCCTGTGCACCCCGAGCTCCTGCAGCGCCTGGACCGCCTGCGGGATCGCGGCCAGGGTGGGGATGCCGACGTGCTCGATGAACACGTCCTGGGTGGCGGCGGTGCCACCCTGCATGCCGTCGACCACGACGACGTCGGCGCCGGCCTTCACGGCGAGTTTGACGTCGTAGTAGGTGCGGGTGGCGCCGACCTTGATGTAGATCGGCTTCTCCCAGTTGGTGATCTCGCGCAGTTCGATGATCTTGATGGCGAGGTCGTCGGGGCCGGTCCAGTCGGGGTGCCTGCACGCCGACCGCTGGTCGACACCCATGGGGAGGGTGCGCATCCCGGCGACACGTTCGGTGATCTTCTGCCCGAGCAGCATGCCGCCGCCGCCGGGCTTGGCGCCCTGCCCGAGGACGATCTCGATGGCGTCGGCCTTGCGGAGGTCGTCCGGGTTCATCCCGTACCGCGACGGCAGGTACTGGTAGACGAGGTTCTTCGACTGCCCGCGTTCCTCGGGGGTCATGCCGCCGTCACCGGTGGTGGTGGATGTGCCGACCTCACTGGCGCCGCGGCCGAGGGCCTCCTTCGCCTGCCCGGACAGCGCCCCGAAGCTCATGCCGGCGATGGTGATCGGGATGTCCAGGTGGAGTGGGAACTTGGCGTTGCGGTCGCCGAGCACGACGTCGGTGTCGCACTTCTCCCGGTAGCCCTCGAGCGGGTACCGCGACATCGAGGCACCGAGGAACAGCAGGTCGTCGAAGTGGGGCAGCTTGCGCTTGGCACCCCAGCCGCGGATGTCGTAGATGCCTGTCTCGGCGGCGCGCTGGATCTCGGAGATGATGCCGCGGTCGAACGTCGCCGATTCGCGCAGGGCCGGGTTCGGGGTGTTCATGACGGTTCTCCTAGTACGCGCTGGCGTTGTCGACGTGGAAGTTGTAGAGCTGGCGGGCGGAGCCGTAACGGGTGAACTCGGACGGGTCGGCGTCGAAACCGGCGGCGTCGAGCAGCTCCCGCAGTTCGGTCAGGTGCTCCTCACGCATCTCCTTCTTGATGCAGTCGGCGCCGAGGGAGGCGACGGTGCCGCGGACGTAGATCCGGGCCTCGTACAGCGAGTCGCCGAGCGCTTCGCCGGCGTCGCCGAGGACGACGAGACGGCCGGCCTGGCCCATGAACGCGGACATGTGCCCGATGTTGCCGCCGACGACGATGTCGACGCCCTTCATCGAAATCCCGCAGCGGGCAGCGGCATTGCCGTCGATCACGAGCAGGCCACCGTGTGCAGTGGCGCCCGCGGACTGGGATGCATCACCCTTGATGCGCACCGTCCCCGACATCATGTTCTCCGCGACTCCGACGCCGGCGTTGCCGTTCACCGTCACGGTCGCGTGCTGGTTCATGCCCGCGCAGTAGTAGCCGACGTGCCCCTCGATGGTGACGTCGATGTCCGAGTCGAGGCCACAGGCGAGCGCGTGCGCACCCTGTGGTCCGGTGACCGTCACCGTCTTCGGGGCCTCCGGGGACGTGAGTTGCTCGTTGACGGAACGGGTGCTCGACGACGCGAGGTCCAGGACTGTCGCTTCTGTGGTGGCTACCGGTGCCATACGTACGCCTCTTCCGGTTCGGGCTCGAAGATTCGGGCATTGTCGACGCCGGGCAGGTTCGCCAGGGCGCGGTATTCGGAGGCCATCGCGACCCAGTGGTCGGTCTCGGCGATGACGGCGGGCTTGCAGGAGATGGCGTCGCGGACCACGGCGAACGAGTCGGCGGTCGAGACGAGGAGGGTGTAGAAACCGTCGAACGTCTCGTTGAGTATCAGCAGCGCCTTCTCGAGGTCGACTCCCTCGGCGAGCTGCTTGGCGACGAACCGAGCCCCGACCTCGGTGTCGTTGGCGCTGTCGAAGACGACGCCGCCGCGCTCGAGCTGGTGCTTGATGCTCATGTGGTTCGAGAACGATCCGTTGTGCACCAGGCACTGGTCGGGGCCGACGGAGAACGGGTGGGACCCCTCGGCGGTCACGGCGGACTCGGTGGCCATGCGGGTGTGGGCGACACCCTGCCAGCCGCTGGCCGACGGCAGACCGAACCGGTGCGCCAGGTCGATGGGGTTGCCGACGCCCTTGAGGACGGTCAGGTCGTCGCCGAAGCCGATGACCCGCGCCGACGGCACCACGCTGCGGACGGCCGCCGCGAGATCCTCGGCGCCGACGACGCCGTGCAGGATCGTCGTCGGGGACAGGTCGATTCCGGTGACGGTGGTATCGAGAGTCGCGGACAACGTCGCGGCGAGTTCCGCTGCGGGGATGGGGCAGTCGAGCAGCGAGACCGTGGACTCCCCGACCGGGGACCACGTCGTGTCACCGTAAATTGCCATGCCTGCGGAATCGGGTCCGCGGTCGCACATCTGCCCGAGCATGTCGGTGAGCAGGGCGCCGAGTTGTGGGTAGAGGGACGGCTCACGCAGGTGAAGTCCGACGATTCCACACATGGATGTCTCCTTTCGGGAGGTCTGTCAGAACGCTGTCAGGTAGTGGTCGAGTTCCCAGGGGGAGACGGTGTTGTGCCAGGCGAAGAACTCCTCGCGCTTGAGTTTCGCGAAGTACTCGGCGACGCCGGGGCCCGCGACGTCCAGGGCGCCCGTCACGATCGGATCGGATTCCAGTGCGTCCATCGCGTGGAGCAACGTCATCGGCAGCATGTCGCTGGGACTGTCGCCGGATCCGGGTGTGCCGGGGTCGAGATCCCGTGCGATGCCGTCCAGTCCGGCGGCGATGGCGGCGGCGGCGGCGAGGTAGGGATTGGCGGAGCCGTCACCGCCGCGCAGTTCCACCCGGTTCTTGTCCGGCACCCGGAGGTAGTGGGTGCGGTCGTTGCCGCCGTAGGTGGCATATCGCGGCGACCAGGTGGCGCCGCTGCTCGTCGACGTGGCACCGGTTCGCTTGTAGGAGTTGACGGTCGGGGCGATGACACCCTGCAGGGCGCACGCGTGCTCGAGAATACCGGCGATGAACGCGTACGCGGTCTTCGACAGTCCCAGCCCCTTGGGGTCGTCACCGTCCGGGAACACCGAACCGGCATCGTTCCACAGCGACAGGTGCAGGTGCATGCCGGACCCGGTGCGGTCGGAGAAGGGCTTGGGCATGAACGTGGCCTTCATGCCGCGCTTCTCGGCGATCACCGACAACAGATACCGGGCCGTGATCACCCGGTCGGCGGTGGTCATCGCGTCGGCGTAGTCGAAGTTCTGCTCGAACTGCCCGTTGCCGTCCTCGTGGTCGTTGGCGTAGTTGCCCCACCCCAGCGTGTTCATCGCCTGCGACACCTCGGTCAGGTGGTCGTACATCCGGGTGACGTCGCGGGCGTCGTAACACGGCTGACGGCTGACGTCAGCGGTGTCCGCGGTGGTGAGGGCGCCGTCGCCGGTGCGGTTGACCAGGAAGTACTCGATCTCCGCGCCGACGTTGACGGACAGGCCGAGATCGGATGCCTTCTTCAGCGTCTCCTTGAGAATGACCCGCGGCGCGTAGGGCCAGGGCTTGCCCTCCACGTGCGGATCACAGTGCACGATCGCGAGTCCGGGCTTTACGAACGGGATCGGCGTGAACGACGAGACGTCGGGTACGGCAACGAGATCCGAGTCCTTGGGCTCCTGCCCCATGTGCCCCGCGGCGTAGCCGGCGAAGCCCACGCCGTCGTCCTGAAGCTGCTCGACGGCCTCGATCGGGACGAGTTTGGCGCACGGCTTTCCGGACAGGGTGACGAACAGGGCGAGGATGAAGGTGGTTCCGGTGGCCCGGGCCACCTCGGACAAGGTCTGCGGTGGGGATGTCACGATGTTCTGCGCGGTGAACGCGTCAGCAGTGTCGACAGCCATGGGGAGCTCCTGAACTGGTGGTCTACGGGTGAGGCGGTCTGGGGGTCAGCGCATCTCGCCGGCGCCCTCGTAGGGGTGCAGGCTGAAGAGGAGATCGTCCTCCTCGAAGCGCGAGTAGCGGAAGTCGGACGGCTCGACGTTCGGGAGGGTGGTCGTGCCGTCGTCGAGCAGCATGTCGGCGACGAGACGCCCGACCGCGGGTGAGATCTTGAAACCGTGACCGGAGAACCCGGTGGCGAGGAACAGACCGTCGACCGGGGCCGGCCCGATGATCGGGTTGTAGTCGGGAGTGACGTCGTACGCACCGACGTAACTCGACGTGATCCGCGGGTCGGGCATGTCGGGCAGTCGGTTGCCCAGCTTCATGATGTTCTTCTCGATGGTGGAATCGTCGGCGCGGTTGCGGTAGTTGTCGGGATCGATGTACTGCGGCGCGGCGTGGTCGCTGTTCCCGACGAGGAGTTCGCCGTTGGGCTCGCGGCAGATGTACTGCAGTCCGGCGAGGTCCGACAACACCGGCACCTCCGGCGTGGGAACCCCCTGGTCGATCAGGACGAGCTGCGCCCGTTGCGCTTTCACCGGGATGTCGACGCCGACTCCGGCTCCGAGTTCGGGTGCCCACGGGCCGGTCGCGAGGATCACGTGCTCGGCATGCACCTCGTCGCCGTTCGCGAGCGTGACCCCGTAGACGCGGCCGTCGGCGCTCTGCAGCAGCGACGTCACCGGTGTGCTCTGACGGATCTTGACGCCCAGCTTGCGGGCGGATGCACCGAACGCCATACCGGCCATGTACGCCTCCCCGCGACCGCCGAGGGGTTCGTACGCGAAGGCGGCGAAGTCGTCGAGGTGCAGGCCCGGCCACAGTTCGGCCATCGTGTCGTGGCCGATGTAGTCGACGTCGATGCCGAGGTCCTGCATCATCGCGACGTTGGCCTTCAGCGGGTCGATGTTGTTCTCGCCGACGCCGACGACGTAACCGCACTGACGGAATGCCATGTCGTCGCCGAAGATCTCGGTGGCCCTCGTGAAGATGTCGACGCCGTACCACGACATCGCCGCCAGCGACGGGGTGCCGTAGTGGCACCGGACCACGCCGCTGGACTTGCCGGTCATGCCCGAGCACAAGGTGCCACGCTCGAGGACCAGAACGTCGGTCTCTCCGCGGTCCGCGAGCGACCACGCGATGGCGAGACCTTCGAGTCCCCCACCGACGATCACGAACTTTGCTGTCTGTGTCACGTTGCTTTCCTTCATTCGGCCGGATGTTCGGGCGCTGGCGGCTTGAGTAGCGGTTCGTTTCACGTCATGAATCGCTGTTGTTCATTATGAAACAGTTCTACTATGTCCAACGCGTTACGGCAATGTTGTTGATGGATCACCAAATCACGCGTCATCCTGGGGCTTTCAATCACGATTGGAACTCTGACCTGCAAATTTTCCGGCTTGTGCGATTGATTTACGTCAAGGAAATATGCGATGTGGTTTCCTGTTGCTACTTCACGTTTCACAAGGTGGAGCAGTAACACCCACACATTCCGGCAGTCACCAACGTCTCCAGGGAGAACCCATGACCACGACCGACAAGCCCACCGTCGCCGCGTTCCGCGTCACCGCCGGATTCCAGGAGAATCTGCCGCAGATGCCGGTCTCGGAGTACCCGGGCACCGAGGGATACATCGACGACGTCTTCTCCAACCCGGACGGCTCCGAGATGTCGGCCGGCTACTTCGAACTCCGGCGCACCGACGCCCCGCTCGACTACTACTACGCGTACGACGAGATGAAGGTCGTCCTCGAAGGGGAGTTCACCCTGGAGAACCTCGACACCGGCCAGGTTGAGGTGGCGAAGGCGAAGGACGCGATCTTCTTCCCCAAGGGGTCGCGTATTCGCTTCACCACCCCCGACCGTGCGCTGGCCTACTTCGTCGGCCACCGTTCCTTCGCGCCCTGATCTGCGATGGCGGTCTCGATGAGGTCGACGAGCGTCCCACGGTGGCGATCCGATTACTCGGCCGTCGACGACCTGGCGGCCGGCGCTCGCGTCACCCGGTACGTACTCATCTCGGACAGCTCGGCCAGCGCGCAGGCGACACGCGAGCTGTCCGAGCGGGTCGCCCCGGTGCCGACTCACGCGGTGACCGTCGACGACGTGGACGGACCCGGGCTCGCGAAGCTCGACGAAGTGCTGTCCGAGGCGCGCATCGGATGGCGATTCGTCGTGGCGGGCTCCGAGCGGACGGCGGGGGCACTGCGCTCCCGCCTGATCTCCGCGGGCGCGCTGCCCGCGGAGATCACCACCGTGATCAGCGACGTTCACGCCGGGGTGCGTGACGTGTACTGCGCGCACTGCCACACGACTTCGGCGAAGGTCCCGGTGGCCGTCGGCGGACAGACGCCGTGTGCGGGTTGTTCCGAAGAGCTCACCGTCTACTACCACTTCTCCCGACGCCACAGCGCGTACCTGGGATACCGAGCCGACGCGGAGGAACTGCCATGACCATGACGCTCGAAACGGTGGCGGGAGAGGGGGTTGCCGGTGGTCTCGCCCTGACGGTTCGCGAGGCACGGTTGCTGTGCCCGGGTATCCGCCACGTCGTGCTCGCGGACCCGGGTGGCCGCACCCTGCCGTCGTTCACCCCCGGCAGCCACATCGCGGTCGAGTGGGCCGAGGGCCGGCGCAATTCCTACTCGCTCACCGGCCCCTCGCTGGAGCCGGACCACTACGCGATCTCGGTCCGGCGCGACGAGAACGGGCACGGCGGTTCGCGCTGGGTCCACGACCTCCAGCCGGGGCAGACGATCCGGGTAAGCCTGCCTCGCAGCGCATTTGCCCCGGTGCTGAACGCGCGGCACCACCTGCTGATCGCGGGCGGCATCGGCGTCACACCGATCCTGTCGCACGTCCGGGCCGCCCTCGAGTGGGGTCGGTCGTTCGAGGTGATCTACTCCTTCCGCGACCAGTTGGGGGCGCACGTCGACGAACTGGCGGCGCTGTGCGGCGACCGGCTCGTCACGGTATCCACGCCCGAAGAACTCGCCGGCCACCTCGTGCCCGTTCTGGCGGACCAGCCACTCGGAACCCACGTCTACACCTGCGGTCCGGCGCCGATGATCTCCGCGGTCGCCGACTGGGCCCGCGACTGCGGCTGGCCCCCGGCCCGCGTGCACTCGGAGGCATTCGGGGCGGGCCCGCTCCCCGAAGGAACCCCCTTCGCCGCCAAGCTCGGACGCAGCGGCATGATCGTTCCCGTCCCGTCGGGAACCAGCCTGCTCGAAGCGTTGCTGGACAAGGGAATCAACGTTCCGAACCTCTGCCGCCAGGGGGTGTGCGGCGAATGCCGGCTGTCGGTGCGCGGCGGCGAGATCGAACACCGCGACATGTTCCTCACCGACGAGGAGAAGGCGACCGGAGATTCGATCATGCCGTGCGTATCGCGTGCTGCTGGAGACCGATTGGAGATCGAGCTGTGACATCGACCGACGCACGCGCCGACCACATCGCGCGCTTCCCGTTCCCCTTCCCCCGCGATCAGTACCGCTACAGCACCAACGTCGAACCGGCCGGGAATTCCACCGACACGGTGGCCGGCAGCTGGGGTGACACCCGCATCGCCATCGATGCCCACTACCATCGGGAACTCGCCGAGCGCGAGCGGATCCTGGCGACGGACCCGTCGCGGCACCAGTGCCTGCCGCACATGGTCCCCGCCGCGTGGGAGGCGATGCTCACCCTGATGCGCACCCTCGCCGACGAATACCCCGACACCATGACGCTCGAACGTCGCGGGGACAGCTGGGTCTGGAAGAACGACCTCCTCGGGATCGAACACGGCTTCGTGTTCGGCGACCTCGCCACGTTGCCGGCGCCGCCGCTCGTGTACATCTGCAGCCAGATCCAGGAAGACGTCGTGCTGCTCGATCAGCGTGAGGGCGAGCTGTGGGGTGACGCCGGGCTGGTGACGTTCGCGGCGGACTGGTCCTTCGGTTTCGATGTGGGCATGAGCTTCCTCGAGATCCACGGGCCCGTCCCGCGGGTCCACAGCGAGAAGATCATCACCCGCGCACACAACTTCCTGATGCGGCTCGAGCCCGGTCAGAGCTACCGGCGCACCAACTGGACGCTGACCGTCGACGGGAAACTCGACACGTCGACCGAGACGTATCCCGAGTGGGGTAAGGATCGGCGCACCCTGGCCGACGGACCGCTCGACAAGGTCGGCGACCGCCTGTTCCTGAGAACCGAAGTGCAGCATCTGATCCGGCTCGCCCACGCGGGCGCCGTCATGTTCCTGATCCGGACGTATCTGCTTCCGCTCCGGGACGTCGCGTCCGTTCCCGAGTGGGGTGAGCGGTTGTACAAGGTCCTCGAGGACCTGCCGGTGGACATGGCCGAATACAAGGGCATCAGCCGCACCCGGGAGCCCGGGATGAGATGGCTCGCGGCCCACGGGAACGTCGAGCCGTGACGCTGGCAGACAGGCGACCGCGGCGTGCGGTGCCCCCGGGCGATCGGGGTCTCGCCTTGGTTCTGGCGACGGTGTCGGTGATCGCCCGCGACGGCCTGCGCGGCCTGACGGTCCGGGCCGTCGCGGCCGAGGCGGGTGTGCCGGAGGACGCCGTCCTGTGTAGCTTCGCGTCGACGGACGCCCTCGTCGACGCCGCGCTCCGCTACGCGCTGGACAAGAGCGCGGGTGTCTTCGCCGACCTCGCCGACGGCGCTTCACTCGACAACTTCGTCGAGCACCTCACGGACCTCGTCGCCCGCGACCCCGACCTCCAGGTCTTCCAGTACGAGCTGATGCTGGAGTCCCGGCGGACGCCGCGCCTCGACCCGCACGTGAAACTGCTGTACGCCACGTATATCGAGGCGACGTCCCAGGCGCTGACCCGCCTGGGCATCACCGCCGACGAGGACCTGACCCTGCTGGTGTACTCGGCGATCGAGGGATTCATCATGCACCAGCTCGTCGCGAAGGATCGTCCCGCCACCGAGCGTGCAATCGAGCGGCTGCGCCGGATCCTGTCGACCGCGCGGTGATTCCGCCCAGGTGAGTGGCAAAGTGTGCCCCGGCACGCATTGTCACTCACGTGCGGTCGAGGATCTCGGCGACCACGACCGACGCCTGCCCGGACGTGCCGACCGATCCTCGCTCGACGAGGAGACAGTCGCCGGCTTCGACGGGCCCGAGGTCCGTCGTCAGTCGTCCGTCCAGGACGAGCACGAGGACGGCCACCCGCTCGTCGGCGGCCACGTCGTGGGCGGGCCCGACGTCGACGACGTCCACCGAGGCGGCGGTCGTCGACCGGTGGACCATGACGTTGAACGCCTCGGTCGGCCCTTCCGCGGCACAGATGGGACCGCGTTCACCGGCGAACGGCGTCGGGGTGAGGCGCCGAATCTCGGTCGGGGCGCCGCCGAAGTCGAGGGACACCGTTTGGTCGCCGATCACCGTGAAGACGCGGTCCACCTCGGGGAACGGCGAGAACCTCGAACTCCCGTCGAGCATCGCGACGCTGAACCGCCACCGTGACGCGGCACCGGTGGCGATCTCCGCGGTCGTTCCCGCACCGTTGGCCCACGGGATCGTGCGGCGATCCGCGCGACGGATGATGCGGGCCTCGCGCACTGCGGTCACAGATTCTCCTTACCGAGACGGTCCACTACTACGACACAATGTTTACCAGAACAAGGTACAACAATCCTTAACGCATTCGTCACGCGGCACACTATTCCCGCAATCTCCGATTTGGTTCACTGACGATAGACATTGATTCCCAACGGCGGACGCAACGAGCGTCCTGCCATCCTCGATCAAGGTGGACGACTATGAACGAAGCAGTCGCTGCGGCCGATACCGCCTGGATTCTGGCGGCCTTCACGGCAGTGAGCCTCATGGTGCCGGGCCTGGCCATGTTCTACGGCGGGATGGTCAGCGTGCGCAACACGCTCAACATGGCCATGATGACGTTCGGCGCGTTCGCCGTCGTCGGCGTGCTATGGATCGTGTTCGGTTACTCAGCCGTTCTCGGCAATTCCCTCGGCGCTCTCGGTATCCTGGGCGACCCGCTCGAATTCTTCGGCTCCAGCTCACTGCTGGAGGCGCCGGCCGAACCCGGACTCCCGCCCGCGCTGGTCTCCGGATTCCAGCTCCTGTTCGCCGGGATCACCGTGGCACTCATCTCGGGTGCGCTGGCCGACCGGATGAAGTTCGGCGCGTGGATGCTGTTCGCCGGACTGTGGGCCACGTTCGTCTACTTCCCCGTCGCCCACTGGGTGTTCGCGTTCGACTCCGAGGACGGATCGGTGATCGGCGGATGGATCGCCAACACGCTCGGCGCCGTCGACTTCGCCGGCGGCACGGCAGTGCACATCAACGCCGGTGTTGCCGCTCTCGCCGTCGTCCTGGTTCTCGGGGCCCGCAAGACGTTCCCCGTCTCGCCGCGCCCGCACAGTCTTCCCCTGACCATGCTCGGAGCCGGCATCCTGTTCTTCGGTTGGTTCGGGTTCAACGGCGGCTCGGCACTGTCCGCCGGTAACAGCGCGTCCGTCGTCATCCTCAACACCGTCGCCGCGTCGTGTGCAGGCATCTGCGCGTGGCTGGTCGTCGAGAAGATGCGAGAAGGCCGGGCCACGTCACTCGGCGCCGCGTCCGGACTGATCGCCGCCCTGGTCGCCATCACGCCCGCCTGCGGCGCCGTCTCCCCCCTCGGCGCGTTGGTGGTCGGAGCCGCGGCCGGCGCGGTCTGCTGCTTCGCGGTCTCCTGGAAGTACCGGCTCGGCTACGACGACGCACTCGACGTCGTCGGCGTGCACCTGGTCGGCGGCATCCTCGGCACCGTTCTGATCGGATTCCTCGCAGATCCGGCCGCTCCCAGCGGCGCAGCGGGACTCTTCTACGGCGGCGGATTCGACGTGCTCTGGCGCCAATGTGTCGCCGTGGCAGCAGTTCTCGTCTACAGCTTCGTAATCACACTGGTGATAGTCCTGGCACTGAAGAAGTTCATGGGCATCCGGGCCGACCAGGAAAGCGAGTACGACGGCCTCGACGTGGCCGTTCACGGCGAGACGGCGTACGTGCTCGACGCCGTCGGCCTCACCGGCGCCTCCAAGCACGGCGCCGACGCGGTGCTCGGTGCAGAAGCAATCGCAACCAGGGCGGTGGACCCCGCAAAGGCCTGATCCAGCGTTCGACACAGGCAGTGGCCCCGCCCCGCAGCACTCCACGGGGCGGGGCCACTGCCTGTGTCCCGGCTAGGTCAAGCTCTGAGCCAGACTCCGAAGCCTCGCGCTGTAGTTATTCGGCTGAGCGGAAAGGAACTGACTCAGCACGATCAGGTCGAATTCCTCCATTGCGGCCGAATCGGCAGTAATGGAGGCATGATTCGCCACTTCGCGCTCCAGAAGTTCGACCGCCTCACGCCACCCGCGGATCGCGGGGCTTTCCAGTTCCATCTGAGTCTCGAATCGCAGGGGTTCGCTCAGTGGAGTCCCGAGAATCTCCTCCAAGTGCTCCTCCAGGCTTCGGCGCGCCAGTCGGATGATCAGCTGGGTCTGCCCTTCGTGCCACTGCATGGTTGCAGGGCGGCCCGGCTGCAGAATCGACGCGACCGACATGGTCGAATCGAACTCCTCAGCGCCAGAGGTGATTCGGGCCGTACCCGACAGAGGGATCTGAACGACGTAGAAATCGCCGGAATCGTCCGGGTTCATCCGCGCATCGGTCCCGTAGTCGAAATAGTAGAGGCCGATCGTGCCCGCGGTGGCCAGGTGAACCGGCTCGAGGCGATCGAAGGGCAGCGCGGCCTTGCCGTCGGACGCTATCTGAACTGTCGTTATCACGGTAACCACGACCTTTCGAACCATCCGCCACTCTACGCGCCGGCGCGGGGGCGAAGGAAGGTCGAAATCCCGATTTCGCCGTTGTCAGTCCTCGTGATGGTCGGGGTACGCAGTGACCGCGAGGAACCGGATGGGCAAGCGCACGAGATCGTTGGGACCGTGCAGACCTTCGCCGTCGAGGAGCAGTGAATCACCCGGCCGCAGTGTGTACTCGGCTTCACCGTGCCCGTAGACCATGACACCCTCGAGCATGTAGAGCAGTTCGGTGCCGGCGTGCTGGAAGAGCGGAAACGTCTCGCTGGAGTCGGTGAGCGTGACCAGCACCGGTTCGAGCCGCTTGTGCTGCCCGCGCAGGGCGCCGAGAAGTTCGTAGTGATGCCCCACCCGGGTACCCCGCCCGACGATGACCGCACCGTGGCCCGCCTCGACGTACACGGCGTCGCGTGCGGTGTCGGCACCCCGGAACAGGGAGGTCACGGGCACATCGAGTCCGGCCGCGAGACGCGCCAGCGTCGACAGGCTGCACGAGGTCTGCGAGTTCTCGATCTTCGACAGCATGGCCTTCGAGATTCCGACCTTGGCCGCCATGTCTCCGACGGACAGTCCACTGGCCTTGCGGAGCGACCGGACCTGCCTGGCGATCACCTTCTCGAGATCGGGGCCGGTCGGCGTATCGGACGGCACCTCTCGCTCGACGGGCGCTGGGTCTCCCGTGTCGCGGTGGATCCCGGTCTCTGGTCGAGTCGTCACTCCCGCATCGTAACAGCGCTGTTTACTGTCAGGAAACCGCGACTCACCGCCCGGGGGACGAATCGGTGCGCATACGAGCAACAAGCGTGCGCGCTCGTGCAAGACGACGCCACGACCCCGCGCGCATCCTTGTGACAGCCATCACAACACCACCGGGAGAGTTGACGCCATGACCGCAGTACACGAGAACGTCAGTGCCACAGGACTTCCTGATGGAACCGCGACCGAGTTGTTCATCGGCGGGCAGTGGCGTCCGGCGTCGGACGGCGGGACGTTCACGGATCTGAACCCGGCCACCGGTCGCCCCCTCGCCCAGATCGCGTCCGGCAACGCCCAGCACATCGACGACGCGGTCCGGGCCGCCCGCACCCAGCTGAACGGTGAATGGGGTTCACTGCCCGGCGCCGCCCGCGGACGAATCCTGAACAAGATCGCCGACCTGATCGAACGCGACGGCGAACTCCTGGCCCGGCTCGAGGCCCTCGACGTCGGCAAGCCCGTCGGCCAGCCCACCATGCTCGATGTCCCGATGGCCGCGGGCACGTTCCGTCACTTCGCCGGCTGGGCCGATAAGATCACCGGCCAGTCCATCCCGACCGCCGGCTACTTCGGCCAGCCCACCCACTCGTACACCGTCCGCGAACCGGTCGGCGTGATCGGCGCGATCGTCCCGTGGAACACCCCGCTGATGATCTCGGCATGGAAGATCGCCCCCGCGCTCGCCGCCGGGAACACCCTGGTGGTGAAGCCGCCGGAGGACGCACCGCTGTCGATCCTTCACCTCGCGAGTCTCCTGGTGGAGGCCGGACTGCCCGCAGGCACCGTCAACATCGTGCCCGGACTGGGCGAGGTCGCCGGCGACGCGCTCGCGGCCCACCCCGGTATCGACAAGATCAGCTTCACCGGCAGCCCCCGCGTCGGCCGGATCATCGCCAAGCGCGCCGCCGACACGTTCAAGCGGACCACCCTCGAACTCGGCGGCAAGTCACCGCAGATCATCCTTCCCGACGCCGACCTCGAGGCTGCTCTGAACGGCACCGCGATGGGGCTGTTCTTCAACCAGGGCGAGGTCTGCGCCGCGGGCACGCGCATCCTGGTGCACCGGTCGCTGTACTCGCAGGTGGTCGACGGTCTCGCCGCCGCCGCGTCCGCCCAGGTCCTCGGCGACCCGTTCGATCCGGCCACCACCATGGGCGCCCTGGTCAACGCCAAGCAGCGCGACGCCGTCCTCGGCTACATCGAGGCCGGACGCAGCGAGGGCGCCCGCGTCGCCGCCGGCGGTGGCCGCCCCGACCTGGACGGGTTCTTCGTCCAGCCGACCATCTTCGCCGACGCGAACAACGACATGAAGATCGCGCAGGAAGAGATCTTCGGCCCCGTCGGCACCGTCATCCCGTTCGACACCACCGACGAGGCGATCGCGATCGCCAACGCCACCGACTACGGCCTGGCCGCGACCATCTGGACGCGCGACGTGTCGCACGCCCACACCCTCGCCGGCAAGGTCCGTGCCGGAGCGGTCGGGGTGAACGGCTGGGCACCGATCGACCCCGCCCTGCCGTGGGGCGGCATGAAGACCAGCGGCACCGGCCGCGAACTCGGCTGGGCCGGAATCGAAGCCAACACCGAGGAGAAGGTCGTCACGATCATCCTGTAGTCCTCCGTGACCGTTACAGGTCGCTTGCGACCAGCGGATACCACCTCGTTGCCGAAGGAAGCAATGACAACACTTTTCAGGATCGTCGCCGGTCCGGTCCTCGCCTTCGTGGACTATTTACTCGCAACGAGAGCAACCTATGCGCTGTTCGACCTGTCGGAAAACATGGACGAGGTAGGTCCCGGTGCGGAGTAAGCGGACCGGTGACACGCCACCCAGGACTCCTCAGCGACCGGGCAGCATTCTCGGCGCTGACCCCAGCAGATTGGGCCGGCACCGTCATTCGTCGACTGGCCGCTGACGCACCACGAAAACCCCCGACGCACGGACCGCCGCCGGCGCCAGCCGGTTAAGGACCTCCACACCTCCACGCATCTCCACCGCCTCATCGGCGGGACGCTGTTCGCGTCGTCTCGCCGATGAGGCATTTTTCGATCCACATTTGATCGTGACTGCCATCACGACCAGGCCCGGCATGTAAGCCAAGCCACAATTCCACGTCCGGATCCCAGATATCCGGGCCCAGCCGAAATGGTCTGCGCGTGAACTTAAATCGAGGAGAACAAAGAAATGCCATCAAGAAGAACCATCGTTTTGGGTGCCATCACCGCCATCGGCGCACTGCTGTTCCTCTTCCCTCTCACGACCGGAATGCTCGGCAAGACCCAGGGCGTGGAAACCCTCACCGGTGATCTGCGCGCAAGCTTCGAGCCCGACGCGCTGGCCCAGACGCGCGCCGACATGAACACCGTGCAGGCCATGTCCGACCAACTCCAGGCGCAAACACTGCCCGATCTACCGAACGCGCTGGCCATGAGCCCGCAGCAGTTCCAGGACTACATGGGACAAAATTTTCCCGACGTCGCGAGCGGCACCGCCCAGCTAAACACCATCCTGCCGAAGTTCCAAGACCTGGTGACCGGACTGGAAACCCAGGCCCCGAACTTTCGTGCCGCTGATCAGATTCCGACCAGTACCCTCCCGAGCACCGTGGCACCGTTCCTGTTCCTCGTACCCGGAGCGGCGCTGGTCCTGATCGCAGGCGGCGCCCTGCTGTTCAGCCGCGGACGAGACGGCAACAGACTCCCCTCCGCCGCGCTGGCCGTCAGCGTCGTCGTCGGCCTGGTCTTCGTGGTAGCGCCGCTGGTGCTGGCAGTGCCGGCCAAGGCCAAGGCCGTCGACGACCTCACCGCCGCGTTCGGACCCGTCTTCACCGACGCCGGCGTCGCAGCCGTGAGCTCAGACATGACCGTCATCACGAAGATGGCAGAACAACTGCAGACCGAAACCGTCCCTGCCCTGGCGAGTGCCCTGAAGATGGATCCCACCCAGTTCCAGGACTTCATGGGGCAGAACTACCCCGACGTCGCCACCGGCATGGGGCAGCTGAACGAGATCCTGCCGCGATTCGAGGCTCTGGTGACCGGCATGGAAAACAACGTCGACACCTTCCCACTGGCCGCGAGCATCCCGACCGCCAACCAGGACACCACAACGCTGACATGGTGGTTCATCGTCCCCGGAATCGCGCTCATCCTGCTCGGCGGAATCGGACTGTTCACAGGCAGCGCACGACTGACGAATACCGGCACACCCCGAGAACGATCACTCGAAACCGTTTGATGCCCAGACACTCCCAACGGTGGTGATTCAACCCACCGCCGGTGTGGGTACCACCCGCCACATCCTCAAGGCAGTGCGACCGATTCGGCCCAAGATTTCGAAGAGAGCGCACCCGCTGCAGGCACCGAACCTGACGCAATCCGCGTCGGCCAACAAGATGTAAGGAGACCGACACCTATGACCGACAAACTGAAATTCCTCTCACCCGAGTGGTGCAACGCCGCACTCGAAGCCGTGAACGCGAACCCGGACGTCTACCGAGGTTTCAAGGACCCCGATACCTTCACCAACAGGATGGAGTTCGGTTGCACCGACCGCGACGACCTGGGCTGTCACCTCGAATGGGACCGCGGCAAGATCATCTCGTGGACACCTCCCAAATTCGACGAGGCCGACCTGTGGGTGGTCATCCACGGCAGCGGTGACGCCTTCCAACGCGCCGCCGCCGGTGACGAGGAAGGCGGAACGCTCCTCATGTCTGGCCAACTCAAGCTGATCAAAGGACCGATGTCTGCGGCGATCGAGAACGCCGGGGCGCTCAACAACTTCCTCCTGAGCTGGGGTCGAGTACCGACAGACTGGGCCCTCTGAATGCTGCCGCATCGGCCGCACGACATACGACCGGTCCTTGCGGCCGATGCCGGCCTCCCACCCCACTTCTCCAACGAAAAGACTCGCCATGACCAGCACTGACACCAACACCTCATACACCGTCAGGCTCTACGACGACAAAGACTCGAACGGTGTCGCGAACATCCTCGCCGCGTTGCTT
Source organism: Rhodococcus sp. WS4 (assembly GCA_006543605.1). Taxonomy (GTDB): domain Bacteria; phylum Actinomycetota; class Actinomycetes; order Mycobacteriales; family Mycobacteriaceae; genus Rhodococcus_F. Next base: position 36,892 of record RRBB01000017.1, on the reverse strand, counting down.
CAGCAGAACTTGCAGGCCTACCCCGAACGCATCCAACTCGCTCGCCGCTTCCACCGCCCCGTTGCCGTATTCAGCACCGAAACCAACACCTCTGCGACCATCATTTTCCATCACAACGAGGCGGTGATCTGCAACGACCTCGTGAACAAACCCGCCGTCGTGGTGTGGGCGACGGTCAATCAGATCCTCAACGTATCCCAGCTGCCAATGAAAGCTGGTGGACTACTTCCAACCGGATTCTTCACCCGCCGCGGGGTCAGCGTTCTCCACGACATCGCCAGCCGCACACTCGTTGTCAGAGGATTGCTCACACGCACCGCGACGGCACTACGGATGATCGCGATTCTCTCGATAGCAAAGTAGACACCCGCCGAGCAGTCGCGGCGTCTGCGTGACACAGCCGGTCGCACCTGTGGTCTGTGGAGCATCTGCTGACCGCTCGACCTGTCTCGCGGTGGGATGCAGCACTTCGGCAACGTCACACGATTGACGTGACTATCGAGCCAACGATTCTTAGGGCATGCTGCCGGGTCGAACGCATGTATCCCCGCGAGTGGGTACTCGCGGGGATACCACCTCGTCGACGAGAGCGTGCTGCGCCCAGTCAGTCATGAGGAACACCGTGTCGGTGGCGCGGAGCCTCACCGCCAGAGGAACTCGCATGTCAAAGCATCTGCGTGGGCTGAGCCCACGTCATTCAGGTCCTCGAAGACTCGGTTCGGGCCCCCGTCCCATCGGAGGGAACGCTCACCCGCGATCCCCAGGTCGGACGACTGGCTGCGGGTTCCGCTGCCACCGGTGTCCGGTCTGCACGCCCTCCGAAGGGTGCGACCTTGAAGTCACGTCGTTGTTGCTTGCTCATGTGGTTCCTCCATCCGTCTCGATCCGATCCCCCGACAGCTGGTCGCCGCTGCCCCACAACATCGAGGACGACGCCCTGGGGCGGAATCGAGACAGCTGATCCACCCGGGGAGGGCTGCGGCACGTGGATACACTTGTGCCACAAGCTCATTGCCACTTCTGAAGCCGACCACGACAGACCTCAGGAATCTCCCGGGTGGGAGCGCGGCGACAAGACTACCAGCGCACCGAAGCCCGGGTCAGGGGACGTGTCATTTCTGCTGGTCAAAGAACAATCCAGGGGCGGATACGACAACACAGCACTGATGTCGGCCCGGCGCTTCCGATGCGAGTTCTCACACGGCCGGCAAGCTCGGTCGCGGCCGGCCAGGCCGGCGCGCAATCGCGGCCCTACCGGTCCGGTTAAACTGCCCGGCATGGCGCTTGGACTCACGCGACGCACTCGCGCCCACCCCGTCGATCTCGAAAACCTCGCTTACGCTGCGTACGAGTTCCGGGAAGCGCTGATTCCGCTGCAGGGCATCACCCCCGACCGCTGCGATGCCGCAGCCACCGAGTTACGGGACAGAGCGCATCACGCCGAGGAACGATTCTTCGCAGCTGTCACTGGGCTCCCCCGCCGCGAGCGCACACTCGCCGGCCACTGGGAGAACGCCGCGGTCATGCGCTACCGGCACGGGCTGGAGGTCTTCGCGCGCGCCGAAGACCTCGGCGCCGACATGCTCGCCCAACTCGCCACCCACCGGCGGCCGTCGTTGCCCGCGCTCACCGAACTGTGCGACGCCTGTACCCATGCCCGCACCCTCGATCAGCACCAACGGCCCGAGATGTTCGGGGCAATACCGCGCAGGGCCACCCGACGTCGTCGCCCCGCCCCCGGCGACTCGGCCGGCGCCGACCACGATCGGGCCACCGAGCGGTCCTGCATTGTCGATCAAGCTGAACTGCGGTGGCGGATCCGCCGCGATCTGACAACCCTCCTCGTCGAGAACGCCATAGCGGGCAACGGAATCACCCGGGAAGCCGAACGCCACCTCGTCCCGTGGCTGAAACTGGCATGCGAGACCCTCGACAGTCCCATGAGCATCGACGTCGCCGCGCAATGGCGCGAGCGCCGCCGGCCCTACATGCTCGCCGCCGCAGATCGGGCCGACGTGATCATCGTCGGCCCGATCCCTCGTCAGCGCGCGACCCTGTGGTGGAAGCTCGTCCACGGGGACGAACCGCCGCCGCCGCTGTAAGGCGGCACCGCGTCGTCGCCCAGAAGAGGTGGGGACGTGTCATATCCACAGTTCATCACCACTTTTCGCGGAGATCGGCGGTGCGATTGACCTCATGGGCTGCACCGTACGATCCGGGCCCGAGCCAATAGCGGTACAGCGCATCACGCCCGCGCTACCGTTCGACGTATGGGGACAACATTTCACGGGCCGAGTCCCTGGCCGCACATCACCCGCGCCATTCGAGTGAGGGGGCCGCGGCGCGCCGCGATCGCATATCTGGGCGAGGACGCACCCGCTCTGCTGCCGCTGCGGGCCGGTGATCTGCTCGTCGTGAACGCCTCCCGGGCGGCGGTGCGCGCGCATGTGACCTCGCCGATTGCGCTCGCGCACTACGTCGAGGCCGGTGTCCGGGTCCTGTCGTCGCCGAACCTGCACGCCAACGTGATCGCCACCGACCGTCGGGCGATCATCGGCTCCGCGAATGCCTCCCACAGCTCCACCATCGCCGATGAGGCCGTCGTCGTCACCGACGATCCGGAGGTCGTCGCCGCCGCCTGGACGCTCATCGACGGTATCGACGAGATCACCGAGGTCGATCACGTTTCCCGAACGGGTTTCCCTGCGGGCTGGGCGCCTTGCGTGCGGCGGGTGCGTGCACCGGTTGCTCGGCGGCGGCGTTCTGCCGACGCCGTTGGTTTCGGGCGAGGAGCAGGTCCCGGTTGGCCCGAGACGGGCGTGCCGGCGTTGTTGACGAGTATGTCGATACCGTGTCGGGTTGCGATTTCGGCCAGGACTGCGTCGACTTCAGTGGACGAGGAAGTATCGAGCAGCCGCGATTCCGCTTGCCGCCTATGCTTCTGATGGTGTCGGCGGTGGAATGTCCGTCGGCGCGCAGGGCGTCGGTGCGCAGGGCGTCCCTGCGATCGGCGATGGTCACGCGCGCGTCGACCGCTGCCAGCGCTATCGCGGCGGTACGTCCGATTCGTCGAACAACATTGGGTAAGAAAGGAATCCGGCTCATACGGTGCAGAATGCGGACCGGACGCACGGGTAGGCGCATGTCAGCGGGTTGACGCTGGCGCTGCGGTCCCGTCGGCCCGGTGGGCCGACGGGACCGAGGAACGAGCCCCCGAGATGCGCCAGGGCAATCACACTCCGACGCTAGGTCACAGTCTGTCGCGACGCGGTCGGTGCAGTCGTAGCACTATTGGTTGATCGTCGTGCGACGAACGCCCGGATGACGTTCTCGGTCATCCTGGAGATGCCGTTGTCGGTGCCGTTCCACAGCAGTGCTCCGGACCAGGCGATCGATCCGGCGGCGAACACTTCTCCTCCTCCCGGGGTGCGGAAGTAGACCACGTCGGAGTGGACCTCAGGGTCGTTTTGTCCACCCTGTTGGTCGTATAGGGGAACGCCGACCTCTTCGGGCACCCGCTGGTAGTAGTTCGTGTGATTGCGGCAGGACGCGAGCACGGTGGCATGGTGCGGGGTGCCCAACGCATGGTCGACCCGATCGATTTCGTCGCCGGCGGCGCCGCCCATCACATAGCCGTACGCTCCGAAGGGGTCTTCCTCGACGCCGTCGAAGACGAAAGCGAACTCGGGGTCCTTCGCGTGCCCGGAGCGGTGGTACGGCTCGGATTGGCCCCAGCCCTCCGCTGCCATGCCGATGCCGACGAGTTTCTGCGGTGGGCGGCCGCGGTACTTCCACAGTCCGCCTGGTTCCCCGGTCGATGTTAGGTTCACCTCACCCGGGTACGACATCCACGCGAGAACTCCGGAATGGCCGCGCCGGATCTCGACGGTGAGGGGATCGTTGCTGTAGACGCCTGTCACCCAGTACCAGCCGTTGCCGCCGAGATAGACCAGGCTGCCGCCGTGGTCGCGGTACTCCGTGAGCGCATCCAGCATCGCGGCCGAGGTGTATTCCGGATGCGATCCGGAGATGAGGACCGCGTAATTCGACAGATAGTCAGCGCCTCGTTCGTGCACTTCCAAGTCGGTGATGACGTCGACGTCGAGTCCGCGGCGAGCCAGCCACTCGATCAGGTACATCTCCGCGGACATGGCCCGGTAGGCGTCGAGCAACCACATGCGATAGCCACGGCGCATGTTGACGATGTGCCGTCGAGCCGAGGAGAAGCAGACGCCACTGCCGTCGGGGTGGGTGTCGTACATCGAGAGTCCGAACGACGGGTCACCGAGATGGGCCCGGTCGACATCGGAGACCACTACCGGTTTGTCGGTCCAGCCCTCGAAGTTTCCTCCGCCGAACAGGGCTTCGTTGGCGTAGGCGAGGTAGCTGAAGGTGGGGAGAACGACCACGATGTTCTTGCGCGGATCTTCTGGTCGCGGGACGACGGTGATCGGCACGGTGTCGGCTCCGTGGTCGTTGGTGACCACGATTCCGTAGACGCCACTGGGCAGGTCGGCTGGCAGTTCGGCGGTGACTGCGACGTCCCAGCCGGCATCGAACAGGTCCGTGGAGTGGAAGTGGATGGCTGCGTACTGGTCCAGGGCCAGCGCGTAGTTGAGCACATCTCCGGTGAAACGGCGGCCTGTCACCCCTCGGGTGGGGACGTTCACCAAGGTGCCGGGTTCTTGACCGGCCACGAGCGGCGTGACTGCGTCGCGCCCGATTGAGTCGTCCAGTGCGAGATCCCAAGCTGCGACCAGCGCGGATCCGAACATGTCGGAGACCACGCCGGTTTCCTCGAGCAGGATTCGCAGCGTGGCTACGTCGGCTGCTGCTGCGGCGGCGAACGGTGCCTCGATCTTGGCGTCGGTGAGGTTGTCGGCGATGCCGCGCCATGCGCCCGCGACGGCGGTGAGGTTGTGCGGTGAATGTCCGGCGACGGAACCTTCGCCGCGAAGATCGAATGTCGAGGCCGCGATCGTGCTGGTCGTGACCGATTCTTGGTCGTAGAGAGGGTCTAGCGGCAGGATGAACACCGAGGCTTCCGTACCTTCCGCGGTGCCGGCGAGCAGGTACCAGGTGCTGTCGATCAGCGTCCGGTCGGACACGATTTCCCAGTCGGATACCCCATAGCGTGCGGAGGTGAGTACAAGATGGCGCTCGCGTAGCGACAGCCTGACCTGTCGGCCGGACTCACCGGTGACTGCGACAATCGTGTGCTCACCGGGCACGCCCGCGTCCGCTGACCAGAGGAAGGCGCCCAGTGTCACGGCGTCGGCGGTCTTCGGGGCATCTGATGTGGTGGGACCGATGAGAAAAGACCCGACACACGTCTGCTGCCGGGAGACGGGGTAGGTTCCGGCGCCGGCCCAATCGACGGGCTGGTCCAGATCGGTGTTGTCGTTGTCGGCGTTGAGCATTCGGATCATGGAGACATCGACCGATGTGCCTACGGCGTCGATACTGAGGGATACCGGGTCCCCCGGCTGGTAGGACAAGCGGTCACTGTATGCACGTACTGGTAGTTCGGTCATGGTTGTGTTTCTCCTCTACAACGTCGCGTTCCCCGTGTGACGGCTAGTTGTTGCCCTCCGAAGATTCCTCCCTATCCCTGGATCCTGATTCCTGCGCGTCCCCACTCCGCATCGCGGAGCTCGTTCTTTCGTGTTTTGCCGGTCGATGTCTTGGGTAGTTCGACGATGAACTCGATCGCGCGCGGCGCTTTGTAGGAGGCGATTCGGCCCTTCACGTGGTTCACGAGCTCTTCCTCGTTGACGGGCACACCTGAGGCGAGAACGACGAAGGCTTTCGGCCGTTCGCCCCACTTCTCGTCCGGTACACCCACAACTGCGACATCGGCAACGGCGGGGTGACTCATGAGAGCTTGCTCCACCTCGATTGTCGAGATGTTCTCCCCGCCTGAGATCACGACATCCTTGGCGCGGTCGAGGAGCTGAAGGTATCCATCGGGGTGCATGACGCCGAGGTCGCCTGAGTGGAACCACCCTCCTGCGAACGCGTCGTTCGTACCCGGGTCGTCGCGGTAGTAGCCCTTCATGACGAGATTTCCGCGCATGACAATCTCACCCATTTCGACGCCGTCGGCGACCACGTCGACTAGCTGACCTTGTGCATCGGGGGCAGTACGTACGACCCGCGTGTGGTCGGCGGTGAGCATGCCGACGCCCTGCCGTGCCAGTCGGCGCGACAGTTCGTCCTCATCGAGGTTGTGCCATTCGGGTTTCGGCTCGCATACCGCGTACGGGCCATAGGTTTCGGTCAGCCCATAAACATGAAGGAGAGTTGCCCCCAGTGCTCGAATCTTGTTGATCGTCGTTGGACTCGGCGGAGCGCCTGCTGTGGCGATCGTGAAGGGACGTTCGACGAGGTGGGCCTCCGGCGCGGCGGCGAGCATGGTCAGCACGGTAGGTGCACCGCTCATGTGATCAATCTGCTCGGCGTCGATCAGGGCCCACATGGCGTCACCACGAACTGCGCGGAGGCACACGTGAGTGCCGGACGCCGCGGTAACTGCCCAGGGGTTGCACCAGCCGTTGCAGTGGAACATCGGCAGCGTCCATAGGTAGCGGGTGTGGACATCGAAGTTCTGGTGGTGCTGTTGGCTGAGTGAGCTTAGGTAGGCACCTCGGTGTGTGTACATCACGCCCTTGGGTCTGCCTGTCGTTCCGGAGGTGTAATTGATAGCGATCGTTCGGGTCTCGTCGTCTATCTCCCACTGGATGGGCATGTCAGCGCCACGGCAGAGGAGCTCTTCGTAGCGAATAGTGCCTGGCAGGTTGACGTAGTCGCCGTCCACGCTCGGGGTCTCGACCACTTCCCGTACGGATTCGAGTTTGGCGTTCTCGAGCTCGCCAAGGAGGCCGGCATCGCCGATGAGCATCACGGCCGCGGAGTGGTTGCAGATGTACTGCACTTCATCGCAGGACAAGCGGGTGTTGATGGCGACGAGGACTGCGCCTGCCAGTGGTACTGCATAGTGTGCCACCAGCATCTCGGCGGAGTTCGAGGCGTGGTACGCAACGCGATCACCGGGCTGGACTCCGGATGCGCGGAGCGCATGCGCGAGCTGGGTGACGATTTCGGATAGCTCAGCGTAGGTGTATCGCCGTTGACCGTCGATGACTGCGGTCTTGTCCGGGTAGACCTCGGCAGCACGGCCGAGAAAACGAAGTGGGGTCAGCGGCGTGTCGAGTCCGGACATCTGCGTAGTTCTCCTTGGTTGGTTGTGACGGGACAGTGGATGGGTGGCGGATGTCTGTCTGGCCGGCACTAGCGGCTTCACGCACCGCGGGCCGATTGCGCGCAGCGGTGTGTAAACCCGCGGAGGAGTTGCATCGCGTGCGCTTCGGTACGCCAGAGAACCTCCGGGTGCCATTGCACGGCGACGATGTCTTCATCGTCGATCTCGAATGCTTCGGTCAGGCCGTCGTCGGTAGAGGCCGCCGCCCGCGCGGATGACGCAAGGACTCGAATTCCCTGGTGGTGCTGACTGTTGACAGCGATCGGACCGTCGACGCCCATCCAGTTCGCTAGGAGGGTTCCGGGTTCGATGGTGACGTGGTGGAGGGAGCGCGCCAATGCTTCTTCACTGTTCGAGTGCGTGGTTTTGCCGTGCCAGTCCCTGGCGAGGTCCGCGTACAGTGTTCCCCCCAAGGCCACATTGGTCAGCTGTGCGCCGCGGCAGATCGCTAGGACAGGGATTTCGCGTGTGCGGGCAATCCGCAGGGCGGTGAGTTCGTTCTTGTCGAGGTCAGGGTTGATCTTTGTGACGAGCGGATCGTTCGTGTTTCCGCCGTAGAGTGCTGGGTCAACGTCAGATCCACCGCTGATGAGAAGCCCGTCGACGTTCGACAGGAGATGTTCGAGGTCGGTGCGCGGTTGGCCGCAGTCTATTGCCAGTGGTACTGCGTCGGCGGCGGCGAGACCGCGGAACATATCTTTCCAATGGACGAACCCGGGGAGGATCGAGAAGTCCAGAGTTACCGCAATAACCGGTTTTTCGTCGTTCATCGTGCCCCTTTCTGTGGCCTGATCACGATCGTTGCCGGGATGGCAGATGTTGGTGACGTCAAAACACGGACCACCCGGCGAGGCGAGCGAACTCCTCGATGGCGACGACACCTCCAGCCGAGTTACCGTCGGCATCAAGTGGAGGGCTCCAGACGCATACCGTTCCTATCCCCGGCATAATGGCGAGCACGCCCCCGCCGATGCCGCTCTTGGCGGGGAGGCCGATACGGTAGGCGATGTCGCCGGCCGCTCCGTACATGCCTGACATCAGTAGAACAGCGTTGACCCTGCGGATGGATGCGTCATCGAGGATGCGCGGGTGCCCGGAGCGATCGGCAAGAAACAAGGCCGACGTCGCGACCGCCTCTGCCGTCGCCGCAATGGCGCATTGTGCGAAGTACTGGGCGAGAACTTCGTCGATGCCATTGACTAGTTTGCCGTGCTCTGCGAGGACGTGGGCAATGGCCGCGTTTCGGTGATCCGCGATGGTCTCGGAGAGTGCCACGTGGGGATCAGAGGCGATCGATGCGCCTCCGGAGGCGTCCAGGAGGTCGATCGTAGCCATGACCGCGTCTCCGGTGAGGTCCATCAGTCGGTCGGTGACGACGAGCGCGCCCGGGTTGACGAATGGGTTGCGGGGACGGCCCTGGCTACGCTCGAGTTCGGCCACCGAGCTGTATCCCGAATCCGTCGGTCCCCATCCCACGTGCTCCCACGCCGATGGGTTGCGCTGTAGTAAGGCACATAGGGCGAAGAGTTTCGCCACGCTCTGGATGGAGAACGGGTCGGCGCTGTCTCCGGTGGTGAGAAGGTCCCCGTCGATCGTGGCGACGGCCATCCCGAATTTCGCCGGAGGAACTGCGCTCAAGGCGGGGATCTGGCCTGATACTCGACCTGTTTCGGCGGCGGCACGACCGCAATCGGCGGCGGCATCAAGGTAGCGCTGAAGTTGCGCGGTGCGCGTCTCGAGACGCGCGATATGTGTGGGAATGACGCACCTCAGATTCGACGGGGGGACGATGCGAGCCCGGGCCCGCACTCCTTCGTGTTGCCATCATTTGCCACCACTTCCCGCATGTACGTTCGCCGGAGTCGTACATGCAGTCGTTGGCCAAAAGCTCGGCTAGAGGAGCCTAATATGGACATTAGGACTAGTCAATGGACCTTATTTTCACAACGCTGCGCGCCGCTGCGACGACTGATTCAGAGTTACCACCTAGCCCGGTGTGTCGCACAACACAAATTTGTGGTCTACTGGTCTTGTCTTTAGTCCTTATACCGACTTACGCTCTCGCGGCATCCAAAAGCGAAAGGTAGGCCCGCATGAGCCTCAACTCACCGTCTCCGCGGGAGACATCCCCCACACGGCACGACAGCAGCCCTGCCCATCTGAAGAAGGGCGCAATCGGACTGGTCGGTGTGGTTTTCATGGTGGTCGCGTTCTCGGCGCCCATAGCAGCAATGACTGCGAATCTGCCGGTCGCAGTGGGCTTTGGTAACGGGGTCGGTGCTCCGGCGGGGTTCATCATCGCCACCGTGGTGTTGACGATCTTCAGTGTCGGATTCATCGCGCTTGCCCGTCACATCACCGCCGCCGGCGCCTTCTATACGTTCGTCTCGCGCGGCTGGTCCAAGATCGCGGGTCTGCCGGCGGGCGTCCTGTCGATGTTTACGTACATGACGATGGAAGCTGGAATTATCGGCCTCTTCTCGACATTCGCTCGTCAGGCATTTGGCTCGCAGTTCGGGGTCGAGCTGCCGTGGGAGGTCTATGCGTTCGTCGCAGTAGTGCTGATCGCAATCCTGTCGCACAAGGACATCTCTGTCGCGGCTAAGGTTCTGGGCCTTGCGCTCATTTGCGAGATTGCCATGCTCACCCTTACTGCAGTGCGAGCTCTCCTCAATGGGGGCGGACCGCACGGTATTCTTTGGGGCTCGCTGAATCCCGTCACTGCGTTGAGCACGAACGGGATCGCCGGAGGTGCAGTCGGGCTGGGGTTGCTCATGGCGTTCTGGTCGTGGGTCGGATTCGAATCGACCGCTATCTACGGCGAAGAGTCGACGGATCCCAAGAAGATAGTGCCTCGGGCGACTCTTATCGCAGTCATCGGCATTGGCATCTTCTACACCTTCATCTCCTGGGCGATCGTGAGTGCAAACGGCGGAAACAAGGCCGTCGAACTCGCCGCGGGCCCCAATCCCTTCGAGTTGCTGTACGCCCCCACGCGTACCTTTGTTGGCTCGTGGGGCGTGCTGGTATTCGAATGGCTCGTCCTGGGTGGCGCGTTCGCCTGCGCATTGGCCGTCCACAACTCGGCCGCCCGTTACCTCTTCGCTTTCGGGCGCGACGGGCTCTTGCGGCGGCAACTCGGTGAAGTGCACCCACGACATGGCTCTCCGTGGATCGCTTCGCTGACCCAAAGCGTATTCACGGCACTCGTCCTACTAATCTGCGCGCTGACCAAGTCCGACCCCTACGGAATCCTGTTCGTTCTTGTCGCAATTCTGGCGACCCTTTGCCTGCTCATCGTCCAGGTGATGTGCTCAATCTCCGTTATCACGTATTTTCACGTTCAGAAGCAGCACCCGGAAACCGCGAACGTGTGGCGGACCTTGATCAGCCCGATCGTCGGCGGCCTCGGGATGGCGTTCGTGATCTATCTGATGGCATCGAATATGAAGACCGCAGCCGGTTCAGCGTCCGATTCGCTTTTCTACAAGGCGATCCCGTGGATCCTCGCAATCTTGCTGTTCGGCTCCCTAGCGGCCGCCCTCTACCTGCGCTCATACAAGCCAGAACTCTACGCGCGGATCGGCAGCACAGTGTTCGACGAGAATGCCAACGACGCCGGCGCCGATCGCGCTCCTGATCCGGTCGTCGACGCCGCCTGACCATCCCCCGATCTATCACCACGCCCTGTCCTGCATGAGTAAGGGCCGCTTAGCGGCCCCTACTCATGCAGGACAGAATCGACATCACTCCTCGTGACGGAAACATCGAACGGCTCAAGGTCCTCGTCACCGGTGGCAGCCAAGGCATTGGCCTAGGAATTGCCGAAGTCTTCGCCCGCGCTGGCGCCACGATAGCTATCGCCAGCCGAACCGCGGCGACTCTGGAGGAGCGCGCGCCAGGTTGAGCGAGAATGGTTCCCACAGAATCGCCATCACGCGAACTCAGGTCAGCCCGTAATGCAAGTGGCAGAAGAGGAGCTCGGCGGCCTCGATGCCCTGCGGGCGAACGCAGGAATCTACCCATTTCACGCACCCGAGGAACTCACCGCCGACCAACTCGAGAACTTCGCCGTCAACATCACGGATCGAGCCAGCGTCCAAGCATGCATTGTCGCGCTCGCGCGCTCGGGCCGTGGGCGGTCATCGTGACCTCCTCGACCACAGGGCTCACGACGGAACTCCCTGGACTCAGCCGCGACGGCCCGGAAGGCGCGCAGCTTTGGTTTCGCCCGTTCCGCGGCCCTTGAATTGACCGATTGTAAGATTACCGTCAACGCTGTTGTCTGGATCCGTCCGGACCTGAGGACTTGAAGAGCTCGATCCCTGCGTGGTCCGGCGAATGGCGAAGGCAGCTACTCAGCAGAGATTGGGTGAGGTCACCGACATCGGACACGATGCGCTGTTCTTTGCCAGGCAGGGCGTCTCCTTCGTGACCGGACCCTGAGCTTCGACGGCGGCCAGACGCATTCCGCGCTGCAAGGGTTGATCCGACTGACCAGTCAACGACGGAGCCAGGACTCGAGGGTTTCACGCGTTCCCTTGATATGGTCTTCCATCGTGTCGGCGGCCAAGTCGGGTTCCTTCTTCTCGATCGCGTCGACGATGGCCTCGTGGAAGTCATTGGCGTTCGGCTCGAGCCTGCCGAAGATCGCGCCAACCGGAAGCCACATCTTGCGTCGGGCGTCAGCCACAGCGTCAAGTAGGTAGTCGTTGCGGCAAGCTTGAGCAATGCCAAGGTGGAACGCTGAGTCGAGGGTCTGGAACTCAGTGACGAGGTGAATGGACTGTTCCTCCATCGCCGCCTTCAAGGTCTCATCCATGCTGGTGAGCAGCTTTCGGAGGTTCACGAGGTCCGCGGCGCGGCGGCGCGTCGCCGCCAGACGGGTTGCTCCGGTCTCGACAACGATTCGGTAGTCGAACGCGTCTCGAACCGCGGTTCGGTTCTCCCTCATCAGCCGGCGCGCTTCGCCCGCGTCGTACTTGGGTGCCACCACAGTGAATCCGCCACCACGCCCCCGCCTAACGGCGATCCTGCCCTCACGCTCGAGAACTGCCACAGCGGCACGTACAACTGTCCGGGAGACGTCAAGCATCTCCGATAGTTCTCGTTCGGTAGGCAGTCGGTCGCCAGGGCGGAACTGACCGAGTTCGAGCGATCGCCGCATCTGGTCCACGACGAGTTCGTGCGCAGCGATCTGCCGGATCGGACTCAGTGCCGCCCGTTCTGCTGTCGTCATTCACGACTCCTTCCCCGTGCGATCAATGTAGCGCATGCTTTGTCACCGTGTCATTTGTCTAGTCCTTTAGACCAAGTCCACTCGCCTCGGCGTCCGCACCCATCTCATTAAAGCCCTAAACACTTGACCTATAGCCCTTTAATGATCAGACTGGGCCTGTCGTGGTGATCACGATCACTGGTGTGAAAGGAACCTGAAATGGGCAACAAGGTAATCGTCACGGGCGGCGCAGGGGTGATCGGTCAGGCGATCTGCCGCCGACTGCTGTTAAGCAACTACACCCCGATCGCAGCGGATGTGAAACAGGCGATCGACGCGTTCGACCCGAATCAGGATGAAATGCAGGGCACCATCGCCGTCGCGATGGACGTCACCAGCCGCGAAAGCGTGGAGAGCGCCGTCGGCTCCGTTATCCCGGAAGGCGAGACGCTGGCCGGCGTGGTCAACTGCGCTGGCATTCTGCGCGACTCGTTCCTCGGCGAGCTCGACGAGTCCAAGTTGGAGTTGATGTTCCAGGTGAACATCGCGGGCATGGCGCGGGTCGTCGACGTCACGGCCCCGCTGCTGACCGAGGGCTCGGCGATCGTCAACGTCGGAAGCCTCACCGGGCACTTCGGCAGGTTCCGCGGTGCGTCGGTCTACGGTGCCACCAAGGCGGGCATCGCCGCCTACACCCGCTACTTGGCCGAGGAGCTGGCTCCGCGCGGGATCCGGGTCAACAACGTCGCCCCCGGGGTCATCCGCGCACCGATGAGCCCGTCGATGGCGCGGGTCTCCGGCGGCGAGGAGGTCAGCGCGAGCTACGCGATGCTCAAGCGGATCGGTGAACCCGAAGAAGTCGCCGAGGCGGTGGAATTCTTCCTGTCCCCACGCGCCTCCTTCATCACCGCCCAGACCCTGCTCGTCGACGGTGGTGTCGTCGCGTGGTGACCGCGAACGATCTCGCGACCGCCCCCGCCGAGATCTGGGGTGGGTCGGTCGAGGCCGCCAACGACGAGGCATTCCGCCGCCTCAACGACGCCGACCCGTGGGTCGTTGACGTCCGGCCGGCGCGGGAGGTACTTCCGGGTTACAAGGACAACCTGGTCCTTACCTCGGGTGCACCGATGCAGTGGGAGGCCTACACCGGCGGTCAGCGTGAGGCACTGATCGGCGGGGCCCTGTTCGAAGGGCTGGCCGCCGACCGCGACGAGGCGATCGCGAAGTTCGCCGACGGCACCATCGAGATCGGGGCGTGCCACGACTACTCTGCCGTGGGCTCGCTTGCCGGGATCTACACCGCGTCGATGCCGGTGTTCGTCGTCGAGAACCGCACCCACGGCAACGTCGGGTTCTGCAATTTCTACGAGGGCAAGGAACCACGGCGACTGAACTACGGCTGCTACGACGAGGGCGTCCACGAACGGCTCGAGCACGTCAACACCGTCCTCGCTCCCGTCGTCGGTGAGGCGATCCGCCGCCGCGGCGGTATCGCCCTCAAGCCGCTCATTGCCCGCGCGCTGCGAATGGGCGACGAGGTGCACAGCCGCAACGCAGCCGCATCGATCCTGTTCAACCGCGAAATCCTGCCATCAGTGCTCGATATGATCGCGGACTCCGTGCCCGGGGTCCACGAGACCATGCTCCACCTCGCCGAGAACGACTACTTCTTCCTACGGCTGTCGATGGCCGCGGCGAAGGCGTCCGCGGACGCAATGGTCGTTCCCGGATCCACACTCGTCTCGGCCATGGCCTTCAGCTGCCGGGGCTTCGCGATCAAACTCGCCGGCCTCGGCAACATCTGGTTCGAAGGACCACCGCCGATCCACGAGGGCAAGCTGTTCGCCGGCCACACCGAAGACGAGATCACCTGGATGGGCGGCGAAAGCCCCATCACTGAGACGGTCGGACTGGGCGGATTCGCGCAGGCCTGTGCACTCTCGCTGCAGGACTACCAGGGAGGTTCCCCGGAGGTGATGATTCAGCGTAACCGCGAGATGTACGCGATTACACACGGCGAGAACCACGTCTATCGGATCCCGCTGTTCGGCTTCCAAGGCACGCCGACGGGAATCGACATCCGGAAGGTCCTGCAGACCTCGATTCTTCCGGTGATGGATGTAGGTCTCGCCGGCCGCGACGGTGGACAGATCGGCGCCGGGGTGATTCGAGCTCCTCGCGAGTGCTTCGCCCAAGCCCTGGAGGAGCACGAAAGGAGGTACGGCCAAGTATGAGCATCGCAGAGCACAAGCAGCCGCGGAGCCGCTCACTGACCTACTCGGGAGGGGCGGCACTGGTGACCGGCGCAGCTTCCGGAATCGGCGAGGCCACGGCGAACGCGCTCCTGACCGCAGGCATCAAGACCCTGTGCCTCGACCTCCGCGAACCTGCCCCGTTCGACGGGGTGGATCAAGCACTACAGGTACGCCGCGCCGTCGATGTCACCGACACCGAGGTATTGGGCACCGTCCTTGCAGAAGAGACTGGTCACGCGGGCCTCAGCTATGTCGTCAACTGCGCCGGGATCATCGAGCACACCGGCTTCGCCGACGTATCCCACCAATCCTGGCTCCGCTGCCTCGAGGTCAACCTCATCGGTGCATACAACGTCATCAACACCTCGAGTCGTTTCCTGAGGGACGCCACGCACGCGGCGGTCGTCAACGTGACCTCCCTGGAGGCGGCTCGGGTGATCGCCCTCACGGATCCGGACCCCAACCCGCAGTATGCGGCGTCGAAAGCCGGATTGGCGATGCTCACACGAACGGCCGCGCGAGCACTCGCAAGCACCGGTGTGCGCGTCAACAGCGTGTCTCCGGGATTCGTTGCCACGCCTATGGCAGCAGTGCACGGTGACACAACACACCTATCCCCGCAGCTGAAGGCGCGTGTTCCGTTGGGTCGATTCGCATCCGCGGGCGACATTGCGGATGCCATCACTTTCCTGCTCAGTGACCAAGCCTCGTATATCACCGGGACGGATCTTCGTATCGATGGCGGGTTCGAAGTCACATGACCCCCATCAACTACCTCACGGTTGCGCCCGTCGGGTGCGCAGAGCGCCAGACCGCAACCGTCTTCGACATCTGGAGTTTCAATGACCACAGCATCGTTCCGGGCACTTGAACTCGATGAGTTCCATCGCCTGGCCACCAGCGGCGAAATCGACACCGTAGTCTGTGCGACTCCGGACTCATACGGACGTTTGGTCGGGAAGCGCCTGACGGTGTCGGGATTCAATTCGCTGTGTCTCGAAGGCGACGGATTCCATGCCAGCGGGTATCTCTTTGCCACCGATGTGGAGATGAACCCGGTTGACCTTCCCATCGCCAACGCCGAGAACGGCTGGGCAGATATCCGCATTATGCCGGACCTTTCGACGATGCGCCGGGTGCCGTGGGAGCCCAATGTCGTACTCGTAATCGGCGATGCGTACGAGTCTGGATCCGAGAAGGACATTCCGGTATCGCCGCGTGCAATCCTGAAGCGTCAGCTCCAGCGTGCTGCGGATTTGGGTCTGGCGTTCAAATTTGCGTCTGAACTCGAGTTTTACATCGCCGCGGTGACTACTGACAAGGCGTGGGATTCCGGGTATCGCGACCTCAAGATGCTGTCTGATTACCGCGCCGACTATCAGATGGTCCAAGCAAGCCGCGACGACTGGTTCATTCGACAGATTCGGAACGAGATGCCGAAGTTCGGTATCTCGGTGGAGTCCTCGAAGCCGGAGTGGGGCCACGGGCAGCAGGAGGTCACCCTCGACTACTGCGACGCGCTCGAGATGGCTGACCGGCACGTGCTCTTCAAGTACGGAATCAAGCAACTCGCCCACAACTGCGACCTGACCGTGACGTTCATGGCGAAGCCGAAGATCGACGACGTGGGCTCGTCCTGCCACCTGCATGTGAGCATGTGGTCGGTCGAATCGGGGAAGTCCTTGTGCTGGTCGGACGCCCCCGACGGTGGAATGTCTCAGCGCTTTGGGTCCTTCGTCGCCGGCCAACTCGAGAACGCGGCAAGCCTGAGCCTGCTGTTCGCGCCTACCGTGAACTCGTACAAGAGGTTTCAGCCCGGCCAGTTCGCTGGATCGGCGATCTCCCTCGGCGAGGACAATCGCTCGTGCGCGTTCCGCCTGGTCGGAAACGGTCCGTCGTACCGAGTCGAAAACCGCGTGCCGGGCGCCGACGTAAATCCGTACTACGCGTACGCAGCAACAATAGCCGCCGGTCTCGACGGTATCGAACGTAACCTTCCCATGCCGACGATCCTCTCCGGCAACGCATGGGACGTCGATGACATCGAACTGGTACCCACCTCACTCCACCAGGCCATCGACGCCTTTGCACACAGCAAAGTTGCGCGGTCGGCGTTCGGCGACGACGTATTCGAGCATCTGCTGGCATTCGCTCAGGCCGAGCTGGTCGCCTTCGACTCCCAGATAGTCACCGATTGGGAATTGCGGCGCTACTACGAGCGGGTCTGACGAGAACCGATCCGAAAGGACACCAATGCAAATAGATCCAATTGCTCAGAAGCTGATCGATGACTCTCGGGCATCAGGTCGGCCCAACGCGCATCTGCTACCGATCGCGACCGCACGGCAGAATTTCGAAGACACCTTCGGTGCGCTGGCGAAGCCGGAGGTCTTCCGGACCATCGACGTGCGCATACCCACACGGGACGGCGATGCAATTCGTGGGCGGCTCTACCTTCCAGTCGAGGAAACAGCACTTCCGCTGACCGTCTACTTCCACGGCGGTGGCTGGCTTTTGGGAAGCATCGACTCCCATGACGTTGCGACACGGATGCTGGCCAACGCCTCCAGGAGTGCAGTTCTGTCCGTCGACTACCGTCGCGGACCGGACTTCCTGTTCCCGACCGCCGTGAATGATGCAATTGATGCCCTCGAGTGGGCAACGGGGCCCGCTTCCGGTCTGCCGATCGATCGGGACCGCGTCGCCGTTGCGGGCGACAGTGCCGGTGGCAATCTCGCCGGGGCTCTCGCACTACACGCGCGAGAGAGCGGTCCACGACTTGAGCATCAACTCTTGGTCTACCCGGTGACGACCTGCGACATCAATGTGGGGTTCGACGCCCAGTACGAGGGAGTGATGATCTACCGGGACGAAGTACAGTGGCATCAGGACAACTATCTGCCCAGCCCCGGCCACGCCACCGATCCGCGAGTCTCGATCCTCGACGCCGACCACACGGGTCTGCCGGACACCACGATCATCCTTGCCGGGTGCGATCCGATCGCACCTCAGGGACGACTGTATGCCGAAGCGCTGCGCGCGAAGGGCGTGAAGGTGGCGGTGCACGAGAGCCCCAGCATGATCCATGGCTTCTTCGGCCTTGACGAACTGCTCCCAGCCGCATCTGCTGCGATGGAATTTGCTGGCGCGCGTCTGTCCAGCGCCCTGACCTCGCGAGTCGCCCAGTGAAAACAGCATTGGTAACGGGCGCCGGCGGCGGGATCGGCCTCGCGGCAGCCATGCGGCTGTCCGAAGAGGGCCATCGGGTCATCGCCACCGACATCAAAGAGAAGGTGGACTCGCTACCCAACAGCGTGGAATTCATCCGGTTCGACCTGTTGCAGGCTACCGAGTTCGAGGAGTTGTTCGCCTCCTGCGGGGATGCTGGATTGGACTACCTGGTTAGCGCGGCAGGAGTTGCGCTCTTAGATCGCGACGGATCAACGTTCGACGTAGACGAGTCGACGTGGGATGTCACGCTGGGAGTAAACCTACATGCGCTGCGGAGGCTGACCGCCGCGGCGCTACCCCACCTGAGGCGGGGTGCAGGCCGAAGTATCGTCAACGTCGCGAGCGTTGCCGGCATCCGCGGAATGGATTCACCTCTGGACGCCTATCAGGTCAGCAAGGCGGCGGTCGTGTCACTCAGTCATGCCATGGCCCTGAAACTGGCGCCAGAGGGCATTCGTTGCAACACGGTCTGCCCGGGCGCCATCCTCACACCGATGATCGAATTCCTTTACGAACGATCTCCCGAACGACGTATTGACATGGAAAACAGGACGCCGCTGGGCCGACTCGGACGGCCGGAGGACATCGCCGGAGCGATCTCGTTTCTCCTGTCAGATGACGCGTCCTTCATTACGGCATTCGATCTCGTCGTCGACGGCGGGTGGAGTTCTCAACTGAAGTAGTGGAATCCCGGAGACAGCGCCCGCCCGCTCGGCCTGCGGACCGACCGGGTGGGCGCTGTCCGGTGTCCACAGCGGGCCAACTGCTCACAGCATTGTGCGGCATTGACTTTGAGATTAAAGTCCTAAATACTGACCCAATAGACGTTTAAGTGAAGGACTTGGGCGTCATATCCAGACCTCAAGACAGGAGCAGACAGTGAGCCCGATCAGGACCCGAAAGATCTCACCGCGCGTTGCGATCATCGGCACGGGGTTCAGCGGCATCGCTGCGGCGATCGCACTGAAGAAAAAGGGAATCGAAGATTTCGTAATCTTCGAGCGTGCAGATGGACTCGGCGGGACATGGCGGCACAACAGGTACCCCGGTGCGGAGGTGGACCTCGAGTCACACATCTATTCGTTCTCCTATGAACGTTACGACTGGACTCGGACGCATGCAGGTTGGAACGAACTTCTCGGCTACCTCGAGCACGTCGCCGGCAAGTGGGGTTTGCACCCCCACATGCGGTTCAACGAGGCCGTGAACCAGGTGACCTGGTCCGACGAGCGTCGTGACTACGTTGTTGCGACATCGAGCGGAAAAGACCACGGTCGCTTCACCTCGGTGATCAGCGCCGTCGGCTTCCTGAACACACCGCTCGTTCCACCCTTCGTGCGGGACGACCACGACTTCGAAGGGCCCATCTGCCACACCTCGGAGTGGATCGACGGGCTGGACATGACCGACAAATCGATCGGCGTTCTGGGCACAGGTTCATCAGCGGTTCAGGTCATTGCCGAAGCCGAAAAGGTCGGATCGGAGGTCAAGGTCTTCCAGATCGAACCGAACTGGCTCCTTCCCAAGAACGCGCATGATTTCACCAGCCTCGAACGTAAGCTCAACCGCTTCGCGCCCGTCTACTTCTGGCGCCGGCTGAAGCTCTATGCCGACTACGACATGCGTCAGCACTTCACTGGCCACGCACGAGAGGACGGCCGCTCCAACCGCAATCGGCGCCGCGCATCGATCGAGTTTCTGCACCGAGAACTCGCCGACCGGCCGGACCTTATCGAGCTTGCCACCCCCAAATTCGCCTTCGAGGGACGCAGAACAGTCACCAGCGACACCTACTACTCGTCCCTGAAGAGCACGAAAGTGACTCTCGTTCCGCACGCCGTCAAGGGACTCTCGCGCTCAGGAGCAATCGATGAGAACGGTGACGAGCACCAACTCGACATGATCGTGCTGGCCACCGGATTCGATGCGGCGAACTACCTCGGCACCTACAAAGTCCGCGGCGAAGGTGGCGTCGATCTGCATGAGTCCTGGAACCGCGAGCCGGACGCCTTCCTGGGAATGATGGTTCCGGGATTCCCAAACTTCTTCATCATGTTCGGCCCGAACACAAACGCCATTCCACTGGTCACCTTCTACGAAGCGCAGGCGAACTTCGCGGCAGGCAGCATTTCACGTGCCGCGAAGAAGGGCGCAACCAAGGTGGAGGTCCGCCGATCAGCCTTCCTCATCTACAACGATTGGCTACAGTCCCGTCTCTCGCGAACGGTATGGGCAAAGACCACCAGCTACTTCCGAGGTGGAACTGGAAAAATCATCTCCCAGTGGCCGTTCAGCGCATCGTCCTACGTTCTAGCCACCAAGCTCCTCCGCCGTATTGCAGTCAAGGTGAGCTAACACGGAGCACACGCGAACGTGTTCTCCCCCTGTGGGATCAGTGAACGTGACCTTGAGAAGGCCGCCCCGGCAGTGGAAACGGTCCGCGGATATTGAGGCCTCGCGGACCGCTTCCGATTATTGACCACTGAGATTCCCGAAAATCGAAATGGAACTGTCGATGGACGCTCACGACAAGGTAATGATTGATCACATTAGGACCTGGATCCACTTCGACGGCGCTGATGAAGACATCTTCCCCGAGTTCGGGATCCGCCCTTTCGAGCTCTATCATCGAGTACATCATCTACTCGACGGTGTCCACGCTCGCGATATTCCGGCGCCAGAACGCCACGCCCTTCAAGTCTTTTGCCGCGAGAAGATGGCATCAGCGAATTTCGAGGGACGGCGTTCTTACCCTTCAGAGTCCGATCGGCGACGCCTGGGGGCAAGGAAGTGACGCTGCTCGCGTGAACAGCGTGGGATGGCGTGGAATTCGTATCGGACATATCGGGGACCACGCGAGCCTTCTATTCGGCGAATCATATTCATGCCCGTGCGCATCGTCCTCCCTCGATCCACGCACAACGAGCGCGCTGCAAGTGGATGGGCGTGCCTCCTGGGCCGCATAGCGTCTGATACGCAAGCTCCCCGTGCCGATGCCGCGCTCGGGAACCGAAAAGGCGATGTATCGATCGCCGAACGCCAGATCGTCTGCCGATGAGTTCGCTGCTCCGCCCGTGATTCTCGGCGGCTTCCAGGATCCGCAACACGTCTGTCCCTTCCGGAATTGATAGCGGCTTCCGCGACTCAGTATTTGAGAAGTGCGATGCGGATGCTGTCGGGGCGTGTCCCCGCTCACCAGTCGAGGAACATGTTTCGAGGCCGCACGAACCCTAGTTCGAGCCGATACAGTCAGACACGCTCGTGGAGTCGCCCGATGAACGTACCCTTCGCCCACTGTCTCGTTCCCACCTGTGAGTTGCTGGTGGACCGAAGCGTCGGCCCGAGGTTCCTCGATGAACTGATCGCTGCGGTAGGTGACGACTTCGCGGTCAGCAACCTCAGAGTCCGTCAACGACGGTACAACGGGGTTGATCTGGTCCGGGCGCTCCGTGAAACGAAGTTCAATGCGGCCATCATCGTGCTTGGGAGCCTCGAGTCTGCTGACCAACGAATCGCATTCTTCGACTCCGGCGCAGATCATGTTCTCGATCTCCCGATTGCAACCCTCGAACTGGTTTCGTGGATTCGATCAATCCAGCGGCGAATTTCCCAGCTGCCAGCCCCTTGCTTCTGGGCCGAGGGACTGGGGTTGCGGTGGGAAGAGCATACCGTCGAATGGGAGGATCGCCGGATCACCCTGACTGTCATGGAGTTCGAACTGGTGGCTGTTCTGGCTCGATGCGCCGGCGCGGTGGTATCGCGTCGGCATCTGCTGCTGGCCGTATGGGGGCTCGCACACGAGGTGACAACGAATGTGCTCAATGCGCACATGTGGTCACTGCGCCGGAAGCTGGCATCGATAGGTGCTCGTCACCTAGTCCACACCGTGCACAAGGTTGGGTTCGTCTTACGGCAGCAGCGACAGCCTGCGGATTGACATTGTCCTGAAGGACCGCCGCTCCCTTCACCTGCCCTTTCCCTGGGTGTGGCTCGATTGGTGAACGACGTCACGTGCTGTACTTTCCGTATGGTTGGCGTCATCGATCGCTCACTGGAGGCGTTGGGGGAGCAACTGCGTCTTCGCGTGCCACCCGTCTCCAGCAGTCGGGAACGGGAACACGCGTGTTCGACCGCGACGATCTCGTTGTCGACGACAGCAGAGTCCCTCGCCGACACGTCCAGCCTCGTGTGCAAGACACGATTCACCGAGGCGAGCGCTCGGCGCGGATCACGATGGCCATGGCAGAGCAGCGGCCGGTCGCCTGGTGGGTCGCGGTCGCGCCGAGCTCGACGCCGCCGGCAGGCGTGCGTGAGCGCGGGCTGTCTGATTCGGAAATCGAAGTGGCGATGGTCGCCGTTCTCGACGATGTGCGCCGTGTGTCAGTCCGCGACGACCTGACTATTGGCAATTGTCCGGCGGCATGCAACAGCGCGTGGCGATCGCCCGAGCACTTATAACCGACCCGAAGTGCTGGTCATGGACGAACCTTTCACCTCGATCGACGCCCAAACCCGGCTCGAACTCGAAGATCTCACCAGACAGCTCGCTCCAGCGCGACCGCGATGTCACGGTTGTACTGGTCACCCACGACATCGACGCCGCGGTCTACCTGTCAGACCGCATCGTCGTACTCTCCCGCAATCCCGCCTCGGTCGTCGAGATCATCGACGTCAACCTCGGAACTGAGCGGGACCAGATCAGAACCCGCGAGACCTCGCGATTCAGCGAACTACGCTCACACATTCTTGCGGTGATTCGGGAGGTGCAGCTCGCCGCTTCCTCGCGCTGACTAGCTCTATGACGGCAAGACGCTGCCAAACTCATTCACGGCGAACGCCGTACCCAGTTTGACCAGGCGTCGGCCGGCAGTGCATGTGCAGGAGGACTGTCGGGATAACGGTTGTCGTTGTGCACGACTGTTTTCACGTTCTACGTCGACTGCCTCCGCGAGCCCACCACGGCCCGCCGCCTCGTCGCCGCCGCATAACGTGATCTGCGCAGCAGAGTCGGGTGATCCACCAGCGGATCCGTAGCAACGGACGCACCTGCGGGTACGACGTGCGAGTGCCCCCACACGTCGGGTCGGGGCGACACGGCGCACTCCGCTCCGCCCACCGCGACCTTGCTTCGGCGCCGCAGGCGGGATGAGTGCGGAGACGCCGAACCGGACAGTGAAGCTGGCAATCGACGCCAACTGGGTTCAGCGACCGTCCGCCTACGTTCGACCCGACTGACTACCACGGCCGCAACGTCGTCGAACGGTCCTGCTGTCACCTGAAGCAATGACGAAGACTGAGGTAATAGCCAGGGTTTCGTCCATTTGGGTGAATCGACTCACTCAGCAATGCCGCACCAGTTCATCGCTGTCAGCGCTAGGCTGCGTGTCGCAGCGAGTATTTCGTCGATTGAGCACGACTCGTTCACCTTGTGCGCATCCGCAAGATGACCGGGTCCGTAGTTGACGACAGGAATGTCGACTTGCGAGATCCATGTGGCATCGCAAGCGGCGGCAAACGCCTCCAGGATCGCCGGGTGACCGGTTGTACGTTGATGAGCACCCTCCAGCGCATGGACAATGTCGTGATCAGCCGGAGTTTGGTATCCCGGGAAATCGACATGCCACGTGACGACAGGTGGGTGATCGGCGAGCCACGGGTCGATTGAAGTCGAACGCGCGATGTACCTTTCGATCTCGTCACGGACGGCACCCGCTTCCTCCTTGGGTGGATACCAGACCAGGAAATCGATCTCGCAGTACTCGGCGAAGACGAAGGGGATGTCGATGTCATTGCCGCGGCCATGGATGGTGCCCGGCATGACAACGAACTGTCCTGGCTTGAAGAGGGACTGCTGCTTGCTGAGTCCCCACTGCTCTTCAATCCGGTAGAGCGCTTGCAAGACGAGATAGCCCTTGTCGATTGCATTCACTCCCGCGCGCGCACCGGCTCCACCTGCCCTGATAAGTTCACGTCGGAGCCCTGGATGGCCGGCGAGACCCTCGACCCGGACTCGACCCCACAGGAGTCCTGCGGCGGCAGGATTGATCGCCAGATGCCCGTCGAAGTTGGCCGATGGCTCGACAACAATCGCCGCGTCGGCGGTGTACCCAGCTCCGATCAAGCATCCCGTGCCCACCTCGTGTTCTCCGAGTTCTTCACCTGCGACGGCGTGTACCACCAAATCGCCAGCCAATCGAACGCCTGCACGCTGGAGCGCTTCGACTGCGTAGAACGACGCGATGACACCGCCCTTCATATCGCTCGCTCCTCGCCCATAGATGCGTCCGTCGCGCTCGGTCGCGGAGAACGGGTCGTGTTCCCACAGGTCGCGGCCGCCGGCCGGTACGACATCCACGTGGCCGTTCAGCAGCAGCGAACGACCATCCCCTGAACCCGACACCACGCCTGCGAAGTTTTCGCGCTTCTTCACGCTCCCGAGCATCTCCGCCTTGTCGAAGAGGTGCCCAAACTGTTCCCTCAGAAGAAGGTTCGCTTCAGACTCATGCCCCAGGTAGTCCTGCTCGCGAATTCCGGGATAGTTCGGGTTGACGCTGGGTACCTCGATCAGTCCGCGCACTGCCTTAACGATTTCGCTGCGTGCGTTGTCGATCTCGGCGAGAACACGACCGGATGCTTCTTCTGACATCGCTTGATCCCTTCATCTTTTCGAGAACCATTTTCAACTATTCGCTGGATGCTCACCTGCCGGTTGCCAATTCGGCGTGATCTCAGTAACGCTACGTGGCCCGTAGGTTCCGCCCCGGACGTCTGTGACTCTGGACAATGGAAGCGGATTGCAGCCCTCAGTTTTGCTGTCGCCGACTAAATGGTCAAGTGTCTGGTCCATAATTTCCGGGGCACCTCCGAAAAACGCTGTCCACGCCGCGTATCGGCCTCACCGGGTTGAAATGTGCCGCGACCACTAGGGGTTCGCCCGGGTGCGGGGCCAACCTGCGGCGAGTCCAGGACTCTCGAAGATGCCTGCTGCAGCGAGTCCTCCTCGACGGAACAGCTAACGCACAATCGCTTCCGTCGAGTTCTTCTATCGTCCAGCACGAATCCCTTTGCTCTTCCAATCCCAGCTCGGGAACAGGGACTCCAAGACGTGGACTCACCTTCCGAGGACATGCCAGGAGTAAGTCCTTTGCCTGTACCGAACCTACTAGGGCTAGGGCATGAGTCACGGTGGAACTCGAATTGTTTGCCGCTGTGCGTCTCCTCAGAGTATGGAGCGGGTCACCCCTCACTCACCTGCGAGCGCATCCGGGTCGCTGTAGAGACAACCTCGACGAACGGGCGGAGCGAACTCTGTTCCGCATCCGGTTTTTCTGAGTTCAGGTGCTTGTGCAGGCTTGTGAGCGCGGCGGCGACGTGTGGTCCGCCGTCGAGGAGGAATCTGATCAATCCGTGCGGTGCGCAGTTGGCCACGACCGGGATGAGCGTCGTTTCGGCGTCCTCGCGGCATCCTGCGGCCCATTGACACGCCACTAGCATTCGGGCGGCGTGGAGTGACGCGAGCTCACGCCCGGTTCCTTCGAGTCTCCGCACCCATTCGCCTGCCCATTCGCAGGCGGCCCGGATCTGCTCGGCATCCCCGCGTAGCAGGATGAATATGGCTGTTTCGTCCTCGAGTTGTGCGATGATCTGCTCTATTCCGTCGGATGCATTTGCATGGGTATCGCGCTGGGCCGCGGTGAATCCGGGACGCGGCGGCAGGCCGAGCCGGATCCGCTCATTGTCGACAGACGCTCTCAGCCGAGGGAGCGAGAACGCGTCAGCGGTCCGGGCACCTTCGTCCAACTGATGGGTCGCCCCGGTGTCATCGCCTCGGACGCACATGATCCGCGCGCGCAGACAGTAGTACCGAATCATGAAGTCCGTCGGGCCGCCCATTGCGGCTGCGTCGAACGTCTCGTTCAGCAGTTCCTCTGCGGCGGTGACCTGGTCCTGCTCGTACAGCATCTCAGCGAGAAGCACACGGGCGAGCCGCCCGTGCTGTGACTGCGTATTACCAGCATCACGCACAAGTTGAAACGCACTGCGGTACATCTCGGTGGCCCCGGTGATGTCCAGCTGCTCAGCCTTCGCCATCCCCGCAACACAATAACCAATAGCCACCGAATAGGTTCCGGTAGTCCGGCTGTGGAACGGCGCCGCCCAGCTCTGCCTGCGACACGCATCGCCGAACCGGAATTCGTAACAGTCTACGAACGCATCAAAGAGAGCGGCCATCGACACGACGAACGGAGAATGATCGGCCGCGTGCGTCAAACATTCGGCCACGAGGTCCTTCACCCCGGTCACCCGGTCCGCGGTTACGTCGATATCCGCCTGCAAAACATCGGCCTCCACCCGCAATTGGTGAGCCTGGTTGGCGGGTAGGTCGAGCAGCCCGAGTAGGTCCTGCGCACGCTGACGCGCCTCGACGGCGATGGTGATGCGCTGTAGTTCGGCGTTTGCCCACCCGATAGTGAGTTGCAGACGCGGACTCGCAGCCACTAGGTCAGCAGGCAGCTTCCCGATCAAGCCCAAGATGGTCGACATCTGTGACCGGTCGAGCAGGTAGAGGATGTCGTGCTCGAGCATGCCGACGGCCACACCCGGGTCACCGGCGGCGAGGATGTGGTCGAGGGCTTCGCCCAGCAGGTGCTGTTCACGGAACCAGGCGAACGCCGTGCGGTGCAGCTCGGCGGTCCGGCCCGGGTAGTCCCGCTCGAGCCGGCGTCGCAGGATCTGCGCGAAGAGGTGGTGGTAGCGGTACCACCGCCGGTCGTCGCGTGTTCGGCCGAGGAAGAGGTCGCGGGCGGTGACTTGCTCGAGTCGCGCCTGCCCGTCGGGAACGCCGGCGAGCGCGGACGCCAGTTCACCGCACACCCGGGCGGGGACGGCAGTGACGAGCACGAAGTAGAGCATCTCGGGCTCGAGAGCGTCGAGCACGTTCTCCGCGAGGTACTCACCAAGAGTGTCGGTTCCGGCCCGGAAGTCCCGGAGCAGGACCTCGGGACTTCCCGATTCCCGCAGTGACAGCGACGCCAGTTGCAGGGCGGCGATCCACCCGTCCGTCGACGCCCGTAGTTCTTCGACCTCCGAGTCCGTCAACGGTACGCGAACACGGTCGGCGAAGAATTTCCTCGATTCGCCGAGGTCGAAACTTAGCGATTCCGAGGTGATCTCGTGGAGTTCGTCGCGGACCTGCATCCGGCTGATCGGGAGGCCCGATCTGCTGCGGCTCGCCACAACGATCCGCAGATGATGACAGCCGTTGTCGAGGAGGAACTCCAGGGCCGCGATCGTCTTGCGTGCCGTCACGCGATGCCAGTCGTCGATCACGACTACGAGAGGGGCACCGCTGTCGTGGATCCGATTGATCAGCGAGGTGAGGACGAACCGTTCGACCACGTCGCCGTGCTCTTCCAGGGACTGCCGCAGATCGGTGGCGATCTCGGCGCGCACTTGCTCGATCGCCTCGACGAGGTGCGACAGGAACCACGCTACGTTGTCGTCGTCCCGGTCAACAGCCAGCCAGGCCACAGCGATCCCGTCGCCGACCAGTTCATCACGCCACTGCGCGACCAGACTGCTCTTCCCGAACCCCGCAGGTGCGTGGACGAGCGTCAACCGGCTCTCTTGCCCCGCTCGCAGCGCGTCGAGGAGGCGGTGCCTGCGGATCAGCTTGCGGGTGGTCGTGGGCGGGTGGAATTTGGTGATAGGTGTTGGCGGAGTTCGCAGAGGGGGCTTTGCGTCACGGGATCGCATCACGGGCCGCCTCCCGGCGACCTCGACCTTGGCGCTAGCCGCGCTCGAGTTCTCAGCTGCGGATTGGTAGTTTCTCGCGGGGGCCCGATCTGGCGGTATGGGCATCTCCTCGACGGATAAGGCATGGCGCTGCTCGACCGATTGGAGAACGTTGCCGAATTCGGAAGCCGTAGAGGGACGCTCCTGGACGGTACGCGACATTGCGTATTCAATGACCCCGCAGACTTCGTCAGGTATGCCCTCGCCGCGCAGGTCCGGGACCGGTTGGTTCGAGATTCGTAGGAACTGCGCAACCAGCTCCTCACCGCTGCGACGCTCAAAGGCGGCGTGGCCGGTCAATGCACAAAACAACGTCGCACCGAGGCTGTACACGTCTGAGGCGACGGTCGATGGCCGCCCTTCGAGCACTTCGGGCGCTGTGAATGCGGGCGAGCCCGTGATCGATCCAGCTGCGGTCTCGAAACCGCCCGCGATCCGCGCGATCCCGAAGTCGGTGAGTTGCGGCTCGTTGTAGTCGGTGAGCAGGATATTCGCGGGCTTGACGTCACGGTGCAGGGTGCCGCCCCGGTGGGCGGTCTCGAGAGCCCCGGCGATCTTGATGCCGAGCCGCAACACCTGCGCCCACCCGATCGGTCCCGTCCTGCGGATCTGCGCATCCAGCGATCCGTGCGCGTGGTACGGCATCACCAGGAAGGGATGCCCCCTACGAGTGACTCCAACCTGGTAGAGGTCGACGATGTTCGGGTGTCCGGACATCCGGCCCATCGCACGCTGCTCGCGCACGAAGCGGGCGAGGTTCTCGGGATCGAGGTCCGAGGTGAGGACCTTGACGGCGACCGTGCGGTCCAACTCTTCCTGGAGGCAGCGGTAGACGACCCCGAACCCCCCGCGTCCAATTTCGTCGGCCTCATCGAAGCCGGCGGCGGCCAAATCCACCGCGATGTCCGGCTCGCGCTGCGTAACCCACGGTTCGTCCGCCATAGGCCTGCACCACCTCGACACGCTCCCCTACAGGATAGTCTCCCGCCAGAGCCTCCGACGGCGGACTCATCGGACTGTGCTCATCGACGACGTAGCAACCTACCGGTCAGTCGGTACCGACTATGCGGCGTGACCGCCCGTGCGTCCTCGCGGCTCCGGTTGAGAGAAACAGTGTCGCGACCGCAGTGCGATCCACAGCCGTGCGCATGCCCGGCACGTGGAACTCACTGGGAACCATGACCCATATACGACCTGCACGGCCGTTTCCACCGGCTATCGCATGGCGACGAAGACATAACACTTGCTGACGAGCGGCCACGTCACGTCGAGTGGATTAACACACATCGCGAGGCATGGTGGATATTGACGAGATACAACCGTCGAATTGCAGTTCGGGCGAGCTGAATCGAAACCGCTCCCGCTCCTTGCGCTCACCTGCTCGACTTGCTGGTACGAAGGCACGCACAAGGAGAGCTCACACAGGTGATACCTCGCAGGCTTACGTCGGGATCGCGCCGGTTCGACGTCGTCGACCGTGACCAAACCGGCCTCCGGTTGGTCACCTCTGTTCCGTCCGGCCTCGCCACGTACCCCGTCGCCGGCGACCCGGCAAGACGGGTTCACGTCGAGTAAATCTGAATTCCCTAACCGGTCCGACCATTCAGTTTTATTCTGGATCAGGACGAACCACGGGAGAGCGCCCCACCCGCAGGTAGACACTGTCGGGAACGAGAGAGGGGTGCTTATAGACCCACCAGGTGCAAGCGTTCACGCTGCTCCCATCGTTCGGCCAGGTAGGCGGATCGATCACCCGCGTCGGATATCCGAGTCTGTCAATCGGGATGAGCTCATTGAGCAGACAACAATGGACGCAGTACGAACAGATCCCACGCGTGTTCCATGCCCAATCGTGCGGTTCGGTCGTTACGGCAAAATCGTAGGGCGGGCCAGCCAGCGGGCTTCCGTCGGTGATGGACCGATCGACAGATCGCCCTCCGGAACCACAAGGGGCGAAACGGAATCCGATTCGGTCTTCCTCCTCGATCAGCTCGATGTCTCCCTGCCGGGATGAACCTGCCAGATGGGCGTGGAAGCCATCCACGATGGCGATCATGAGCTGGTGAGCTGACTCGGACCATGGCTGGTGCGACAGCGAATAGCGGGCGTGGACGGGATACCACTCGTCCATCAGGAAGTTCCACAGATCGCCGAGCGAAGACTCGCCGACCATCCTCACGGCGATGTCGATGAGTCCGGAGAGGCGATCCACGGCTCGGTCGTGAATCCCGAGCCAGACTATTCGCGCGGTCTCGATGGCGTTGACGGCCCCGGAGTCCCTACTTCGACACAATTCAGCCGCACAGTCGACTGCGCGAAGAAATTGAGGCCACTCCGCCGCGATACCGTCCATGGCGGTCTCGCCGATGAGTCCTGTGAGGCGCTCGAGCTCCCGGTCGACATCACGAGTTGGGACCCCATGCGACTTGATCCACTCGACAACCGTTGTCGGCCAACGCTCGTAGACGTCGCGCAACTCTTCGGCCTCGAGCACCGAGACCTCGACGAGTGTCGCCGCAGACTCGAATTCTCTGGCCTCGAGCTTCTCGACCGATACGCGAAATGTCCCCTTCGCCAGATCTTCCCACGATCCGATCCGGGCATCTCGCCCCAGTGACGGCTCGGACGCCACTACCTGCGCCGGTTGCTCGACCCTAGTCACGTGGCCACCCGAAGGCCAGCACCTGCGAAAGAATGAGGACCTTTGCGGCGACCTCAGCGATCATCTTCATATTCAAGTTAGCTTCTCCTATCCGGACCACGACGCTTCTCGACAAAGTCAACCAACAAGTTGGACATTCCTCCCCTGGGTTGGACGGACACGCTGCGCAGCCCTGAGGCCGCGGCGCTCACCGCGGCCTCAGGGCTACCTCGTCACGCACCCAGCACCTGACCCACACTGGAAGCGCAGCGAACACGATGCCTTCCACCGCAACATCCCATGAGATCAGCGGACATCGCACACACCCGACACCGATCTCACGTCCTTTCGAAGTAGCGTCGCCGCTCCCAATCCGTGACCGCCTGCGTGAGGAACGCACGTTGTTCTCCGCGTCCGACAGTGAGCAGGTGTAAATACACCTCGGGGCCGAGGCCTTCCTTGGCCGCGTCGCTGGACGCGAACAGAGCGATCGCCTCGTCGATGGAGGTAGGTAGCTGAGGCAGATCGTCTCGCGTGTAACCGTCACCGTCGACGAGGTCTGGCATCGGTAAGTCTCGCTCGATCCCGTGTACACCCGCGGCTATCGCCCCTGCAATCGCGATGTACGGATTCACGTCAGCGCCGGGGATGCGGTTCTCTACTCTGCGCTGAGGCCCGTCGCCGACTGTGCGAAATGACATGGTCCGGTTGTCATCGCCGCACGCCACTGTCGTCGGTGCGAAAGAATGCGGCTGAAAGCGCCGGTATGAATTGATATTGGGTGCATACAGCAGACACATTTTGCGGGACTCACCTACAAGACCCGCCAGAAAACTGTCAAAGATTGGTTGGTCACCCAACGGTGTATTCCCGTCGAGCGACCACAGGCTGGTATGGATATGACACGAACTACCAACACTTGCAGCGTCCCACTTAGCCATAAACGTCGCGGCCCGCCCCAGGCGTGCAGCGATCGCCTTTACCCCAAACTTGTAGATGAAGTGCCGGTCGGCCATCTCCAAGGCGTCGGTGTGAGTGAGATTGATCTCTTGCTGCCCCAAGCCGTACTCGCTCGACACACCTTCGATCTCGATTCCGGCTTTCCCCATCTGCTCGACGACGGCGTCGATGAAGGGCTCGACGCTTATCGACGCTATAGGGTCATAGGCAGCCTGGTACCGCGAGGCAGGTGTGAGCCGCTGATAATTTGCTTCCCAGCTGTCCTCGTAGCCTTCTTCAAACAGAAAGAATTCCAACTCCGAGGCCACTTGCACAGTCGCACCTCTGGCAGCGAGTCGCGCAATCTGGCGTTTCAGGATCTGGCGCGGTGCGATCTCCAGCGTCGAACCGTCGGCGAGGATGGGATCGCAGATGACGAATGCGGTGTCCGGGAGCCACGGCAGGACTCGCAGGGTGCTCAAGTCAGGTTTCAGAAGGCAGTCCGGAGCCCCGTTGCTGAGTCCCCCGACCGCCTCGAGGTTCGGGTCGGTGTTCTGCTCGATGTCGAGCTGCCAGATCATCAGAGGAATTCTGAATGCCGAGGGCTCGTCCACGTGCCTGAGAAATCTTCGCGCGGGCACATACTCGCCCAGTGGCCGCCCGGCGTTGTCTGCCGTAGCCAGAAAGACTTTTGTGATGGTTCCTGAATCGACCGCAGCGGCCAGCTCGGAAAGAGACCACACCCCCACCGGACGCCCTGTGGAGTTATTCCTTGTGGAATTCACGATGCCCACAGCGGGGTCCTCGATCTGAACGGACATGAGTGGCTCCTAGATATGTAGCGGTAAGAATGAGTTCTTTTTTTGGAAGTCTTCGGTGACTGCCACCGGATCAGCGCCCGACATGGCTGTGCGCCACCGGTGCGGCCTCGCCATTGGCCGCCGTGGAATTGGGAGACCCCGGGGTCGAGGGAGCTGCGATCTCCAGCAATTGCTTTCCGAAGTTCTTCCCATCAAAGAGTCGGTTGAGAGCGTCCACCGCGTTCTCGATTGTTCCGTGCTGAATGTCGTCCAGCCAAGTAATTTCGCCATTGCGAACCCAGGTGGAGAGTCGTTCGGTGGCTTCGCTGAATCGGTCGGAGAAGTCGGTGACGATGAATCCGTGCATACTCGCGCTACGAACCGTGATCGTGGATAGGTTCTTCGGTCCGTACCGGGTTGCTTCGTTCGAATATCCACTCGAGATTCCTCCGCACAGAACGACCCGCCCACGCTGCGCGATGTTCGCGATCCCCGCCTCGAGGATCGGTCCGGCGACGTTGTCATAGAAGACGTCTACCCCGCGCGGAGCAAGCGTGGCGATCCGCTGCTCGACATCCTCGCTCTTATAATCGATGGTGGCATCGAACTTGGCGACGTCCGTGAGCCATTGCGCTTTGTCTGGACCGCCTGTAATTCCGATTACGGTTGCACCCGCGATTTTCGCGAGTTGCCCCGCAACAGACCCCGTCGCTCCCGCTGCCCCGCTCACCACCACAACGTCCCCCGGCTTGGGCCGGCCCAATTCGAGCATCCCGAAGTATGCGGTCAGACCGGTAGTGCCGAGTACACCGGTGGCGGCTGTCGGAGCAACTCCTTCCGGAATCGCTCTGGCCGCAGGAAGGTCAGAATCCGCACCGTGTATGTGTTCGAGAGAGCCCACCGAATGAACCTCAGCACGGGCAAGAACGTACTCCTGCCAACCAAAACTCCCGTGGACCATTGTTCCTACTGGCAAATCGGGCGAAGCGCTGTCGACCACCTCCCCGATACCGTGACCCCTCATCACGTCACCCAGTGCAACGGGAGGGGCGTACGACGGCCCATCGTTCATCCAGCCCCTCATGGCCGGATCAAACGCAAGCCAGACTACTCGAACAAGCACCTCACCAGGCCCGGGCGACGGAACCGGCACGCTGTCAAGCGTGAAGTCATCTGTGGTCACAGTCCAGGTCGGGCGAGCGGTCAGTAGCATCCGACGATTCAAGATATCTGTCATGAGGGTCACAGTACGAGATAAATGCCCTAAACACTAGTCCTATAGACCGTTAAATCTCGGTTGACTCCGCTCTGGTCGGCCACCTGGTGTTTTTCGTCGCCGAGGCGCTCGCCCATCTCCACCTCAAGAAGTCTTGGACCGGCGGAGCTGGTATTTGAAGCCAAGCTCGCCGTTCACGGGTCGGCATCGAACGCGTAGCGTGGAACGTGCTCGCTCCACAGCGCAAAGACAGCGCACCTGACCTGCCGATTCACCCTTCGCGTCACGGTCAACATTCATCGAAGTAGCGAGTGGTAGCGGTCAGCCACTCTGACCGCGAGTCCCTGCGTGAACTTGCGCCAGATCCAGCGCCGACCACGACATGTCTTGTCGGGCTGGGGCGCAGCCCCGTTAGTACCGCAACGACAGTGCCGTCCCAGTACTAGAGCGCATCCGAGCACCGTCGGCATCGGTGTCGAGCGTGGTGCCGGCGTAGCTGGCGGTTACGTCGTGAGGTGGAAGTACGACTCGCGGGACACGATGTCGAACCGGGAAACCCTCCCGCCGCGGCACATCGCGGCCCCGGACTTGCTCGACCGGGACTTCACCGCGCCTGCACCAAATCAGAAGTGGGTGGCGGACCTGACGCGGATCCCGACGGGTGAGGGGGTGTTGTGGCTGGCGAGTGTGCGTGACGCGTTCTCGAACAAGGTGGTCGGCTGGCGCACCGGGCCGAGAGCGGATGTCGGTCTGGCGCTCTCCGCGCTCGGATACGCCCTGTTCTCTCGCGATGGCCGGGGCGGGGAGCTGATTTTCGTAGCGTCAAGGGCTGTCAATATACCGCGCTACGGTTCACGGAGCGGCTCGTCGATGCGGGCATCGCCCCGTTCAACGGCAGCGTCGGGGACAGTTTCGATAATGCGCTCGCGGAGAATCTGTGGTCGACGTTGAAGATCGAGTTGATCTACTGGCCTGCAACTACTTTCGCGACTAGGGCGGAGTCGGCGTTGTTCCGCGCTATCGACGGCTGGTACAACGCTCGCAGGATCCGAGCCGGTCTCAAGGGTCTGTTCGGCGTTCTCTGAGTTTGCGATTTCTCGTGGCAAAACAGGCGTCACCGACAGGAGGCGAATTATTGATGAGGGCGCCGTGTGGCACTGCGCAACCGAAGTATAGATCCGCGAGTGCCAACGCAAATTGATCGACGCGATGCGGCAACCGGCTCGCTTCCCGCGACGAACTCGGATCACCTGCACCCCCCAAGCGTATTCAATACTAGTTGGGCAGTATGCTTTGGATATGCGAGCTGCACTGTACCGTCAAACCGGTCCCGCCGAGGTTCTGAATGTCGAGGACCTCGAGCTTCCTGATCCAGACCCGGGCGAGGTGCGAGTGCGCCTCCACGTCTCGGGCGTCAACCCGGCCGACGCAAAACGCCGCGGCGGTTGGGCCCGCATCACGCTGGACTTGCCCTACCTCGTTCCCCACGACGACGGGGCCGGCGTGGTCGATGCTATCGGCGCCGTCGAGGACGAGCACCTCATCGGCAGACGTGTGTGGGTTTACGATGCCCGTGTAGGGCGCCAGCACGGTACCGCAGCAGAGTGGGTAACCGTACCTCGGTACCGAGTCGAACTACTTCCGGATCACGTCGATTTCGCTACGGGCGCCTCACTTGGCGCACCTGCGCGCACAGCCCACCGTTGCCTGTTCTCCGATGGGCCTATCGATGGTGCCGCGGTGCTGGTCGCCGGCGCGGCTGGCTCGGTGGGCCATTCGGCCGTTCAGCAGGCCCGTGCCGCTGGCGCGGCCCTCGTGATCGGGACGGTGGGCCGGCCGGAGCATCACGACGTCGCGAAGGCGGCAGGCTGCGGCGTCGTGCTCGACTACCGAGGCAATGAGCTCGTCGATACTATCCTTGACCTGACGGAGGGACGCGGTGTCGACCGCATCGTGGAGGTCGACCTCGCCGCGAACATGGACCTGGATTGCCGCGTCGGCGGACTCAACTCGACGATCTCCGTCTACGGGACCGACACCAATCACAAGCCCGAGGTGCCGCTGTGGCGTCTCCTCAACCATAGTGTCAACCTGCGCAACATTCTTCTCTACAACCTTCCCTACGATGAACATCGACAGGCAGCGGACGACATCACACGCTGGGTTGGCGATGGAGCCCTCACCCCACGGATCGGCGCTCGGTTCAGCCTTGACGAAATTGTTTCGAGCCACCGGGCGATCGAGAATCGTGCGAGCGACGGCAACGTCGTCATAGATCTCCCGCTGGCCTAGGAGGCTGACGTGACGGCTCCATCCGACCACGAGCCCCCTACGCGGACGACCTCGCCGTCGGCTCGACGATCGAGCTCGGTGACTACTTCATCACCCGTGACGACATCATCGACTACGCCCGGCGATGGGATCCGCTCCCGATGCCTTCAACGAGAAAGCTGCCGAATCCTCTCATTTCGGCAGACTACTCGCAAGCGGCATGCACACCCTAGCGCTCATGCACGACCGACTCGCAGTGTTGGGCGCCTACCGGCACTGGCACCTAGTGTGTCGGTCCTGAAATGATCGCTGTAATTACCTATGATAGGGGGTGACGGATTTCGGGCTTGGTGCCGAGCTTCTGTTGACCGGTGACGAGCGTGATCAGCTTCAGGCCTGTCCCGCGGATCGTCGAGGTTGGCTGTGCGGGCACGGATCGTGCTGGCGTGTGCCGAGCCGGGGGTGGTGTACGAGCGGCTGGCCGCCGATCTGGGCGTGACAACGATGACGGTGAGCAAGTGGCGCACACGGTTTGCGCAATCGCGGGTCGACGGATTGCGCGACGAGCAGCGTCCGGGACGCCCGAAGGCCGATCTGGTGTTGACCGATGGCGAGCGGGAGCAGTTGACACGCTGGGCGCGGCGAGCGAAGACCTCGCAAGCGTTGGCATTGCAGTCGAAGATCGTGCTCGCGTGCGCCGCGGGTGCGTCGAACAATCAGGTCGCAGAGGATCTGCGGATCACGCCCAGCACCGTGGCCCGCTGGCGGCGGCGGTTCGTCGCCGACCCGCTCGAAGGTCTGGTCGACGAACCCCGCCCCGGACGGCCGCCATCGATCCTGCTCGACCAGGTCGAAGACGTGGTGATCACCACGCTGGAACAGACACCACCAAACGCGACGCACTGGTCGCGAACGTCGATGGCGAAACGAACCGGATTGTCGCGCATGGGCGTCCGGTTCGAGGCATGCCTCAGGATATCAAGTTAAAGCACGAATTTATGGCGTACGACACTAGTGCAGTGTGAAGTTTGTAGCTTGTCGGTCGAGTTGTCACCGGTGACCCAACACAAGATCGGGTGATGTCCCACGACCCGCATTTGTGGCGATCTCACGCGAGCGCTGCAAGTGCCGACAGTCCATACCTTGATGGCTCATGAGCTTAGCGCGTGTCGGATAGCGGAAAAGTGCCTTTGACCTGGGAGAATGTGGGCTACTGAAGGTCCAGATTCGGCCAGTTCGAGAGGCACTTTTCCGGTGAAGAACTC
>RRBB01000179.1:0-22420 GCA_006543605.1 Rhodococcus sp. WS4 | reverse complement strand
TCGAGATCGTCTCGTGCGAGAGTTCGGTGCCGAGCGTCGACTCCAGGTGAAACGCGATGTCACGCACGGTCATGCCGCCGGCGTACAGGGAGATGATCATCTCGTCGAGGCCGCCGAGGCGGCGTTGGCCCTTCGGGACCAGTGCCGGGGCGAAGGTCGACGCACGGTCCCGTGGCACGTCCAGTGGGACGTCCCCGACCTCGGTGGCCACCGTCTTCGGGGATGTGCCGTTGCGGGCGTTGCCGACCTCCCCGGAAGATCGCTCGCCCCGCTGGTAGCCCAGGTGCGAGGTCAACTCGGTGTCGAGGCCCCGCTCGAGTACCGCCTTGACCAGTTCCGGCAGGAACCCGCCCTCACCGGTCAAGGCGACGCCACGTTCGCCCGCCCGCGCCATCAACGTGTCGAGGAACTCCTCGTCGATCAGCTCCTCGCGCAGCCGTCGAGCCGGACCACGGACGGCGTCGGAACCGCCTTGATCGTCGACCTGAGAATCGTCATTCGTGGGATCTGCCAGAACAAACATGCGAACTCCTCTCTCACCCTCTCGGGTAAGGATTCACCGCAACTGCCGTACACAGACCATCTGACACGCCCACATAGATTCCGTCCGGGTAGCTCGGGTCCCAGCCGAGGCGGGCCGCGGCGACATGCCCCTGTGCGGGCAGCCTGCGATCCTGGCGGTCACGGCCGGCGGCGAGCACATCGAACGTCGCCGGATTCCACAGTCGTGACACCAACTCGCCACTGGCCGCGGTGACCAGGTCGAGGAGCCACCCCACTCGGGTGTCGACGTCGTCGAGGCCGATCGGCTCGCCGGTCGCGTCGTCGACCGCCACATGGGCGCGGGTGGTGAACGCGAACTGCCGCGGCGTAGTCGATCCCGGCCCGGTCATGCCGGGCACAATTGACGATCGGCGAGCACCTTCGCGTTCGGAGGAGACCCACGATCGCCCGAGATGCTCACCGGTTACCCCTTCCCCAACCGTGCGGCGGCGTCGCCCCGAAGCCGGTGTTGAATCCGTGTCGACCGCAGCCGATAGAAGCGGCCCGACCACGATGCCAACAACACCATGACGTCATCCATCAACCCTCCCACCAGCGGTGCCTCGCCCGCCTCTCGCATGGAACCCAACCGTAACGCCGACCTCCGACAAGAACCGCAAGATCCACGCCACCGACGAACCAAGCCAACCGATCTCGCCACACCACCCGCACCACCGTGAACCCGCCCTCGGCCGCGTCGTCGAGCATCCGGCCGCGCCTCGCCCCGCCCCTCCCGGAAATCCGCAACCGCGCTCCTTGTAGGGGCGACATGCCTCACCAGTAGTACTCTCCCGCAACATCTTTCCTGATTGGCCAGCGACGCCTCTTGCCCTGTCGAGCCCGACGCCCGGCAGATTCGGTGACCCGAACCGGTGTGCCGCGAAGGCAACCGGCCCTCCGATGCCGCCTTGCACACCCCAACTGCCGACATGCCCCAATTATTTCGCAGCCTCACCAATTCGCATCGACAGACAGTGTCAGAACATACTCAATAGTATTAGATATGGTGGCAACAGTTGAGAGCCTACGCCGGCGATGCGGAGCAGTTGTGGATTCTCCTCGCCCGCAACCTCCCCGACCCGGAACGCGCGAACGCGGCGGCCCTGCTCGGTTACAGCGCTTACACTCGTGGGGACGGGCCGTTCGCGGGAATAGCCTTGGCCGCGGCCCTGGACTCTGATCCGGGACACGTGCTGGCCACGTTGCTGGACGGAGCGCTGCACGCCGGACTCCGGCCGGCCGAGGTGCGTGGCCTGGCCGGAGTCGGCTACGACAGTGCGGCGGAGGTCGGCATCGTGCTGCCCCCGCAGGTTGAGGGGTGAGTGGACGTCACCGCTGCGCGGCGTGCGACCTGTCGCCGAGGTTCTGCAGGTAGGTCCAGGCGTCGGCGACGATCTCGTCGAGGTCGGTGTGCTCCGGCCGCCACCCGAGTTCCGCGATGGCACGGTCGCTCGACGCCACCAGTACAGCGGGATCGCCCGCCCGACGTGGTGCGTCCTCGACCGCGATGGGGAGCCCGGTGACCCGCGCACACGCCGAGATGACCTCGCGCACACTGAAACCCGCACCGCTACCGAGGTTGTAGATGCGGTGCCTGCCCTCGATCGACGACTCCAGTGCCAGTACGTGCGCCTCGGCGAGGTCGAGTACGTGGATGTAGTCGCGGATCGCGGTGCCGTCCGGCGTCGGCCAGTCGGTTCCGAAGATCGAGATCTTCTCCCGCTGACCGAGCGCCACCTGGAGCACGAGAGGGATCAAATGCGTTTCGACGACCCGGTTCTCGCCGGCCGACTTGTACGCACCCGCGACGTTGAAGTACCGCAGGCTGGTCGCCGCGAGCGAATGAGCCACCGAATACGACGTGATGGCATGGTCGATCGCGAGTTTCGTCGCCCCGTACGGGTTGGTGGGACGTGTGGGATCGGCCTCCGTGATCGGCGAGTGCTCGGGCTCGCCGTATGTTGCGGCGGTCGACGAGAACACCAGCTTCTGCGTCCCCGAATTCCGCATGGCTTCCAGAAGTTCGAGCGTGGTGACGACGTTGCCGCGCCAGTACTTCTCGGGGTACTGGACGGACTCGCCGACCAGCGACTGAGCCGCGAAGTGCAGGACGCCGTCGAAACGGGGAGTGCCGCTCGTGCCGAGTACGTCCGACGCGACCTCCGCGACGTCGCCCTCGACGAAGTCGGCGCCGAGCGGCACCGCGTCGGCGTTGCCGGTGGACAGGTCGTCGATGATGACGACCTCGTGTCCTCGTTCGAGCAGCACTGTGCTGCAGACGCTGCCGACGTAGCCGGCGCCGCCCGTGACCAGAAGTTTCATCCGCTATCCCTGAACCTGCTTCACCTGGACGGCGTGCGCCATCTCCTCGGACAGATCGAAACCGCTGTGGCCGGGCACCGTGATGGTGACCGAACCGGGTTTGGTTTCGACGGTGACACGCGCGTCGGGCACGACGCCCGCCTCACGCAGCTGGCCGATGACGTCCGGATCCGACTGCACGTGCTCCGCGAGACGCCGGACCACGACCGCGGTCGGCTTCCCGGGCGGCACGTCCGTGAGGCGGATGAGCGTCTCGGGGGCGTCGACCGGGCGGTCCAGCCCGAGCTGCGCCAGCCCTGGAATCGGGTTTCCGTACGGCGACGTCGTCGGGTTGTTGAGCACCTCCACCAGGCGCCGCTCCACTTCTTCGCTCATGACGTGCTCCCAGCGGCACGCCTCCGCGTGAACCTCTTCCCATTTGAGGCCGATGACATCGACCAGGAGTCGTTCGGCGAGGCGGTGCTTCCGCATCACCGACACCGCGAGTTCGCGGCCCTTCTCCGTCAGTTC
Source organism: Rhodococcus sp. WS4 (assembly GCA_006543605.1). Lineage (GTDB taxonomy): Bacteria > Actinomycetota > Actinomycetes > Mycobacteriales > Mycobacteriaceae > Rhodococcus_F. Next base: position 19,045 of record RRBB01000179.1, on the reverse strand, counting down.
CAGGTGGCGGTCGCCGGCGACCAGGAGGAGACCGTCACGCTCCATCCGGGCGACGGTCTGGCTGACCGTCGGACCGCTCTGCTCGAGTCGTTCGGCAATACGTGCTCGAAGGGGGACGACGCCCTCTTCTTCCAAGTCATAGATCGTCCGGAGATACATCTCCGTGGTGTCGACCAGATCCTTCACACTCACACCCCTTCGTCTCGGTTGATTCTACCGGTGATTGCCCCTCACCGGCGCCGTCCGCCTCGCAGCGCGTTGACGGTAGTCGTAGCGGGGTCTGCTCGCACCCTCCGCGGGGTACCAGTAGCGTGAGTTCATGACCGCGTCGTTCAGTTCCGGGGAGGATTCGGCTGCACTGGTATCGAACCGTGCCGTCGTGTGGAGCCCGGACTATCTCAGCTATCGGTGGAGTGCGGACCACCCGATGAATCCCACCCGGCTCGAGCTGACCATGTCGCTCGCCCGCAGCCTCGGGATTCTGGAGGGGGTCGAACTGTTGCGGCCTGAGGCCGCGTCGGACGCGGATCTGTTGCGGATCCACACCCCCGCGTACGTCGAAGCCGTCAAGCAGGCCGGCCACTCGGCGACGTCGGGTGTGCTCGGCGCGGACGCCCCGCACGGTCTCGGCACCGAGGACAACCCCGTCTTCCCCCAGATGCACGAGGCGAGCGCGATCCTCGCCGGCGGTTCCCTCGCCGCGGCGCAGGAGATCGCGGCGGGGCGCACGCGGCGCGCGGTGAGCATCGGCGGCGGTATGCACCACGCGATGCCCGACTGGGCGTCCGGCTTCTGCGTCTACAACGACGTCGCCATTGCCGTGTCCTGGCTTCTGGACAACGGTTTCGACCGGATCGCTTACATCGACGTCGACGCCCACCACGGCGACGGGGTGCAGCACGCGTTCGCCCACGACCCGCGGGTGCTGACGATCTCGCTCCACCAGCATCCGGCGACACTCTGGCCCAACACGGGCTGGTCGAGCGAAGTCGGGGAGGGGGCGGCGGAAGGCACCGCCGTCAACCTCCCTGTGCTGCCCGGCACCGTCGATGCGTTGTGGCTGCGAGGTTTCCACGCCGTCGTCCCGGGCGCGCTCGCCGCGTTCCGTCCCCAGATCGTGATCAGCCAGTGCGGTGTCGACAGTCACCGCGAGGATCCGCTGGCCGACCTCGCGCTGACGGTCGACGGCCAGCGGGCCGCGTTTCTCGCGATGCGTGATCTGGCCGACCGCTACGCCGAAGGTCGCTGGCTGGCCGTGGGCGGCGGTGGGTACGGTCTCGTCCGCGTCGTCCCCCGTGCCTGGACCCACCTCATCGCCGCGGCACTCGATCGCGAGATCGACACGGCCCGTGCCGTACCCGTGGACTGGCAGGAGCGGGCCCATACGCTCGCGCCCAGCGTGGACCTGCCGGACACGATGGGTGACGGCGGCGAGGTCGATTATCTGTCCTGGGACGGACCCGGTGGCACTCCGGAGACCGGGGTCCCGTCGGTCGATCGCGCCCTGACACGCATCGACTCGGCCGTCATTGCCACTCGCCGCGCTTGCTTCCCGCTACTCGGACTCGACCCGGAGGATCCCCGTGACTGAGCCTACGGACGGAAGCTCCTCGACGGACACCGGCGCGGAGGCGGTCACGACCGAGCCGAAGGGGAATCCGCCCGACGCCGCGCACAATTACCCGCGGCACTGGGTCGCCGACGTGCTGGCGGCTGACGGCGGGGCGGTGGCGCTGCGGCCGATCGTGCCCGAGGATGCGGACACACTCGTGGCGTTCCATTCGAAGCTCTCCGAACGCACCCGCTATCTCCGGTATTTCGGCCCCTACCCGACCATGTCGCAACGGGACGTCGTCCACTTCACCACCGTCGACCACCACGATCGGGTGGCGTTCGTGGTGGTGCTCGGCGACGAGATCATCGCCGTCGGGCGCTACGAACGGCTCACCGGCGAAGGCGACGGCAAGTCCGCGGAGGTGGCGTTCGTCGTCGCCGATGCGCATCAGGGCCGAGGGCTGGGGCCGATCCTGCTCGAGCACCTGGCCGCGGCGGCCGCGGAGAACGGCCTGACGATGTTCGTCGCCGAAGTTCTCGCGGAGAACCGGAACATGGTGACGGTCTTCCGCGAGGCCGGGTACCAGGTGAGCCGCAGTTTCGAGGGCGGAGTGCTGAGGCTCGAGTTCGCGATCGACCCCACCGAAGCGATGGTGTCCGTGCGTAATTCCCGCGAGCGGGCGGCGGAGGCGCGCAGCATGCGCAACGTGCTCAGTCCGCGATCGGTCGCGGTGATCGGTGCCTCGACCGACCGAGCGAAGGTCGGTAACGCCGTTCTGACCAACCTGCTGCGGGCAGGATTCGCCGGTCCCGTGTATCCGGTCAACGCCGAGCACCGTTCGGTTCACGGGGTGCGGGCGTACCCGACGGTCCGCGACATCCCCGACGAGGTGGATCTCGCGGTCGTCGCCGTTCCCGCCGAATCGATCAACGCCGTCCTCGACGACTGCCTCGACAAGGGTGTCAAGGCGCTCGTCGTGGTGTCTTCGGGCTTCAGTGAAACCGGTTCGGACGGAAGGCAGTCCGAGCGCCGGCTCGTCCATGCCGCCCGTGCGCACGGGATGCGGCTGATCGGTCCCAACGCGCTCGGCGTGGCCAACAACGACCGCGAGGTGTCGCTGAACGCGACCCTCGCGCCGGTGCTCCCGAGTCCGGGCAATGTCGGATTCTTCTGCCAGTCCGGCGCACTCGGCATCGCCATTCTCGACGAGGCCGCACGGAGCAGAATCGGCCTGTCCGCCTTCGTCTCCGCGGGTAACCGCGCCGACGTCTCCGGCAACGACCTCCTGCAGTACTGGGATTCGGATCCGGCCACCGAGGTGGTGCTGCTGTATCTGGAGAGTTTCGGCAATCCGCGCAAGTTCTCGCGCATCGCGCGCCGGGTGGCGAGGAACAAGCCGATCGTCGCGGTCAAGAGCGGCCGGCATGCCGTCCCGCCCGCGCTGGCGGCCAGCGGTGGCGAAATGGACGATTCGATCGTGCGTGCCCTGTTCGAGCAGGCCGGGGTCGTGCAGGTGGGGTCGATCTCCCAGCTGTTCGACTGCGCGCTGCTGTTCGGGTACCAGCCGCTGCCGGCTGGCCCCCGGCTCGCCGTGGTCGGCAACTCCACCGCGCTGGGCGTCCTCGCCGCGGACGCCGCACGCAGTGAAGGACTGCACGTCGGCGACCCGGTCGACCTCGGCCCGCAGGCCGGTCCCGAGGAGTTCGCGACGGCGGTGCGGACCGCGCTGGCGTCGTCCGGCGTCGATTCGGTGATCGCCGTCTTCGTCCCGCCGGTCGCCGTGCCCGCCGAACCCTATGCCCAGGCGCTGCGGGAAGCGGTCCGGGAAGCGGACAAACCGGTGCTGACGACGTTCCTCGCGGCGGAGGGCGTGCCCGACGTGCTGGCCGTGCGGGGCGAGGACGGGCACCCGACCCGGGGTTCGGTTCCCTCGTATCCCGGCCCCGAGCGCGCGGCCCTGGCGCTGGCGCGTGCGTGGCGGTATGCGGCGTGGAAGCGGAAGCCGTCGTCGAAGGTGGTGCGCCCCAACGGGATCGACCCGGAGCGGGCGAAGGAGATGGTCGACGGCTGGCTCGGGGCGTCGTCCGGGCGCTGGTTGTCGGACTTCGAGGCGTCGCAGCTCCTCGCGTGCTACGGCGTGGACGTCGTGGACTTCCGGTCCGCCACCACCGAAGACGAGGCCGTGCAGGCCGCGGAGGAACTGGGGTACCCGGTCGCGGTCAAGGCGACCGGTGAGCAGTGGCGGCACCGGCCGGACCTCGGCGGTGTCCGACTCGACCTGGTCGGGCCCGATTCGGTCCGCTGGGCCTACCGCGACCTCGCCGCCGCGTCCGGTGAACCACTGCTCCACGTGCAACGGATGGCCACCAAGGGAATCGGCTGTGTGGTGGGTGTGCAGGACGACCCGTCGTTCGGTTCGCTGATCTCGTTCGGACTGGCCGGCGTGATCTCCGACCTCCTCGGTGACCGCGCCTACCGCGTGCTGCCCCTCACGGAGGACGCCGCAGCGGAACTGATCGACGCACCGAAGGCCGCGCCGCTGCTGTCCGGGTATCGCAGTGCGGTGCCCGTAAACAAATCCGCCCTGGTCGACCTCGTGCAGCGGATCTCGGCTCTCGCCGACGACCTCCCCGAGGTGCGGGAACTGGCCTGCGAACCCGTACTCGCCTCGGCGGTGGGCGCCCAGATCACCGATTCGCGTGTGCGGATCGGCCCGGAGCCGAGTGTCGCCGACCTCGGTCCCCGCCGCCTGCGCTGACCACTGTCCCGCGCCGATCCGAAGCGAGGTCCGGGCGGCCAGCTCAACGCCGGTGCCGGTCGTTTACGACCGGCACCGGCGCTGATTCCGGGGGGACTGTCAGCTGGCGTAGGAGCGCAGCCGCTCGGCACGGTCGCCCTGACGCAGCTTGCCCATCACTTCACGCTCGATCTGGCGGACCCGCTCGCGGGAGAGCCCGAAGAGCTTGCCGATCTGGTCGAGGGTGCGCGGCTGACCGTCGTCGAGTCCGTAACGCAGGCGGATGACCTGCTGCTCACGTTCGTCGAGCGTGGCGAGCACGGTGCGCACGTCGCTGTGCAGGAGACCGGCGATAACCGCGTTCTCCGCCGACGTGGCCTCGGAGTCCTCGATGAAGTCGCCGAGGGGCGCTTCCTCGTCGTTGCCGACTGGCATGTCGAGGCTTACCGGGTCGCGGCTGTGGTCGAGGAGGTCGGCGATCTTGTGGGCCGGGATCCCGGACTCTTCGGCCAGCTCGTCGTCCGTCGCCTCACGCCCGAGCTGCTGATGCAGCTCACGCTTGATCCGGGCCAGCTTGTTGACCTGCTCCACGAGGTGCACTGGCAGCCGGATCGTCCGGCTCTGATCGGCCATGCCGCGGGTGATCGCCTGACGAATCCACCAGGTGGCATACGTCGAGAACTTGAACCCCTTCGCGTAGTCGAACTTCTCCATCGCGCGGATCAGCCCCAGGTTGCCTTCCTGGATGAGGTCCAGGAGCGGCATGCCGCGACCGGTGTAGCGCTTTGCGAGCGACACGACGAGCCGCAGGTTGGCCTCGAGGAGGTGTGCGCGGGCGGACTGTCCTTCACGGACGATCGTCGCGAGGTCGCGCTTCTTGGCGGGGGACAGTCGCTTCCCGGTATCCAAAATGTGCGCCGCGTACAGCCCAGCCTCGATTCGCTTGGACAGTTCCACCTCGTCTGCAGCCGTCAGCAGAGCGGTGCGGCCGATTCCGTTCAGGTAGACGCGGACCAGGTCGGCAGCGGGGCTCTGGGCGTCCAGATCGGCAGCGCTGGGACGAATGCGAGTTGTGGTGCTGGGGCTTGTCATGACTTGCCTCCTCATCGGTGGTGTCTCATATGGATCAACGCACCGAAGGCCCGGGAAAGTTCCCGGCCGGTAATTTACGAAGAGGCTGTGACCTGCGGGTTCCTCGATTCGGTCCTGAGAAGTTGCTGAGAACACGTATAAGGGGGACGGTTCGGGAACCTTTGGCTACGCGGGGAGCACCAGTCCGTGCCGGACGAGGGCGTGCACGAGGGGGACGGCCGACTGTGCGAGTTCCTCGGCGTCGACGCCGTGGGCGGCCGCGAGGAGTTCGATCAATTCGCCCAACACGAGGCCGTCGTCGCCGCGCATGCCCGCGACGAGGGAGGCCACGAGATCGTCGACCTCGTGCTGCCACGCCGGGCCGTTGCCGCGGTGCAACCGGGCGACCACCTGGGTCCAGCCCTCGTCGCCGGGGAGGAACACCCGCTCGAGGGCGGTGCTCTCCTCGACGCGGAACTGCGCGGTGAGCACGTCGTGCTCCCGCAGCCACGCCACCCGCTCGAAGTATCCGAGCGCCTCCGCGCCGAGCGGATCGCTGAAACCGTGGGTGAGGTCCTCCGCCATCAGGTCGGTGGGTGCGTCGGTGCGGCGCAGGTAGACGAACCCGAAGCCGATTCCCTCGACGTCGGCGCTCGCCAGGTGATCCAGCCATTCCTCGGCGATCGTCGCGGTGGCGGGGTCGCGGGTGTCGAGGCCGCCGTCCCGCATCCACGTGCCCACGTACAGGGCGGGGTCCGCGACGTCCCGCTGCACCACCCACGCATCGATTCCGTGGGCGGGAAGCCAGGACGCCACCCGGGCCCGCCAGTCCTCGCCCTCGACGTGGATCCAGGACGCCAGCAGCGCCGCCGTCCCGCCGGGTGCCAGGTAGTCGGCGACCCCGGAGATCATCAATTCGCTCGCGCCGTCCAGGTCGAGACCCGAGTCGCGGTAGGTGTGTCCCACCCGCGCGCGACTGACGACGAACGGCGGATTCGCCACCACCTGGTCGAACGTGCGGCCCCCCACCGGCTCGAACCACGACCCGGCGAGCAGTTCCACCTTCTCCTCGTTGAGCGCCGCCGTGACGGCCGCGAGATCGACGGCACGGACGTTGAGATCCGTGGCGGTCACCGTGTCGGCGTAGGAGGCTCCGTGCAGTGCCTGGATGCCGCAGCCGGTCCCGACGTCGAGCAGCGACCCGACAGGTGCGGTCGGGGTGGCCTGTAGCAGCGACAGCGACGCGTGCCCGACGCCGATGACGTGATCGACGGGTGTCTCGCGAGGGCGGAGGGACCCGTCGAGGTCGGACACCACCCAGCGGTTGCCCCCTCCGATGTCCATGGGCCGGAGGTCGAGGGCGGCCCGGACGACGTCACCGTCGGACTCGAGCAAGCCGGCAGAGACGGCATCCTCGACCGTGAGCGGGGCCAGCGCCGCCGCCGCCTCGGCGGCAGGACAGTCGTCGGTGAGCAGGAACAGGCGGATCAGGGTGCCGAGTTCTCCGCAGCCGGCGCTGGCCCGGCGTACCGGGACCGGTTCGTTGCGGCTCAGCGCGCCATGGTTCTCGGGGCCGAGCGCGTCGAGCAGAGTGTCCGTGTCGTAACGGTTGCGGAGGAGCGCCTCACGCAGGGAGGGGCAGATCGACAGCAGTTCGTCACGGTTCACCCGTGCATTGTGTCAGTACGCGCCGCTGCGGCGTCAGCCCTCGATCGTGTGGTGCGGCGGTGCGGGCAGGGCGGTGGACGGCGACTCGCGGTGGTCGTAGCGGCTGGGCTCGTCCTTGGTGCGCGGGGGCCGGTCGTTCGCGATGAGGACCGCGATCCACGGCAGCGGGATCGACAGGCCGATGATCGCCATCGAGATCCACGGGTTCTCCCAGATGCCGTACGCCGCCGCAGCGAAGATCAGCGCGGGGAAACGGAACGACATGATGAGCAGGTACTTGCGGACACGGGCGCGATGTTGATCCTCGATGGATCGCGCTGCTTCGGTGATGAGAACCGGATTGTTCGGTGAGCCGGCGTCGTGGGACGCGCCGAACCCTGCACTTCGTGCCATGACTCCACTGTTCCACTGTCGGGCGGCAATTGCACACAAGGGGTCGGTAGGGGGTGGGATCGCCGGCCGGTTGCGGCATTATTGAAGGGTGAGCACTCAAACCAAGGAACGGCCCGACGTCACCACCGACGAGTCGACCGATGACGACACTCCCAAGTTCTTCCACTACGTGAAGAAGAACAAGATCGCGGAGAGCGCCGTCATGGGCACCCACGTCGTCGCCCTGTGCGGCGAGGTGTTCCCGGTGACGAAATCGGCGAAGCCGGGATCGCCCGTCTGCCCCGACTGCAAGAAGATCTACGAAGGATTACGCAAGGGCGACTGAGGCTTCGCCGGCGCGCGCCGCACACCCGGTGGCTCGGGACATTCCCGTACCGAGCTGTCGGGCTCGACGTCGTTCCCGGACTCCGGTTCGGGACGGTCCGGTGGTGTGCGTTCGCCGACGATCTTGATCGGACCGGTGGCGATACGCCGTGTGAGGCTGGTCACCGGGCCCGCCGACGGTGAGCTGTCGGCCTGCGCCGCGATCCAGTCCCGCATCTGGTCGATACGGGTTGCCCGGGCAGGCCAGAAGTCCTGGACGGTGGCGTTGAACTCGGCGCCGAGTACCACCGCGAAACCCAGGAAGAACGTGAACAGCAGGAACGCGATCGGCGTGGCCAGTGCCCCGTACGTGTACCCCGTGCCTGCGACCCAGGAGAGGTACCAGCGCAGGCAGGTGCTGGCCCCGAGGAAGAACACGCCCGCGACCAGGGCGCCGCCGAGCAGCCGGTGCCACGGCAGCGACCGGGGCAGCGCCACCTTGTAGAGGGTCGTCAGACCGACGATCAGCAGCAGACCGACGGCGGGGTAGTAGAACGTGTCGACGATCTCCGTCCCGATGGTGCGCCACGCCTCCGGGAGCACCCTGCCGACGAGCGTCGGTCCCAGCGCGACCAGCGGCAGGGTGAACACGGCGAGGATGAGGAACATCACGTAGAGCAGCAACGCGAACACGCGCTGCCACACCGGATGCCGCGCCTCTTGCTGGCCGTGTGCCTCGACGATCGAGTCCACGAACGTGGAGATGGCGGACGAGCCCGCCCACAGGGACAGCAGAAAGCTCAGCGACACGATCTCGGGGCGTCCGCGTTCGAGCACGTCGCCGACCGTCGGTCGGATGATCTGTTCGACGACGTTGTCGCTGAACACCGTCCCGCTGAAGTTGATGATCTTCGACTGGATGATGTCGACGGTGTCGGGCCCGAACCAGCCGCCGACGTACCCGAGCATTCCGAGGAGCCCGAGCAGCAGCGGGGGCAGCGACAGCGTCTGCCAGAACGCGGCCGTGGCCGCCTTCCCGAATATCGAATCGTCCCAGGCCTTGCTCGCTGTGCGACCGATCACGCTCAGCGTCCGACGTAGCGGATGCCACCCGGACCTGGGTGGGCCGCCGCCACTCTCCGGCGTTTTCGAGGGCGTTTCGGTCATGATGTTTCCAGCATCCCTGACGACACGCCCGGTTGCCCACCGCTGCTGTCCTCGTGTCGCGACAAATCTGCCACTATCGGAACTCGCGAATGCGGTTCGCGTCGGATCCGGGCGCTAGGCTCCTTGACGGACAGCGCCTTCGGGTCTGGACCCGGACATGTCGATCGAATACCGAGGAGTGCGAGCAAACAGTGCCATGTCAGCGGAGGGCAGCCCGTGAGTGCTGAGACAGTGGGCTCCCAGTCGGCGCCGAGAGTGGAAACCGAGGCCGCGCAGATAGTGGGCACCGAGGCCTACCTCGCACAGACCGAACCGGCCAGACCCGCAGGATCACTGCGCGCCTGGCAGCGGCGCGCGTTGACCAAGTATCTGTCCACCGGACCGCAGGACTTCCTCGCGGTCGCGACGCCGGGCGCCGGTAAGACCACGTTCGCGCTGCGGGTCGCGTCGGAGTTGCTGCGCGACCGCACCGTCGACCAGGTCACGGTGGTCGCGCCGACCGAGCACCTCAAGCACCAGTGGGCCGAGTCGGCGGCCCGCAACGGCATCGCACTGGACTCGTACTTCTCCAACTCGACCGGTCAGACGTCCAGCGACTACCAGGGTGTCGTGGTGACGTACGCGCAGGTCGCGTCGCACCCGTTCAAACACCGGGTCCGGACCGAGAGCCGGCGCACGCTGGTCATCCTCGACGAGATCCACCACGGCGGCGACGCGAAGAGCTGGGGTGACGCCATCCGGGAGGCGTTCGGTGACGCCACCCGTCGTCTCGCCCTCACCGGTACGCCGTTCCGCAGCGACGACAGCGCGATCCCGTTCGTGACGTACGAACCCGATCGCGAGGGCTTGATGCGCTCGAAGGCGGATCACTCCTACGGGTATTCCGACGCGCTCGCGGACGGCGTCGTCCGGCCCGTCGTGTTCCTCGCCTATTCCGGCGAGGCGCGCTGGCGGAACAATGCGGGCGAGGAGTTCTCGGCGCGTCTCGGTGAGCCGCTCAGCGCGGAACAGACGGCCCGGGCGTGGCGGACGGCACTGGACCCGTCGGGTGACTGGATTCCCGCGGTCCTGCACGCCGCCGACACGAGGCTCGGCCAGCTCCGCACGGGCGGCATGCCCGACGCCGGTGGTCTGGTGATCGCCACCGATCAGACCGTGGCCCGCGCCTACGCGCAGACGCTGAAGGCGGTCACCGGGGAAGATCCGGTCGTGGTGCTCTCCGACGACCCGACGGCGTCCAAGCGGATCGCCGAGTTCGGGGCGAGCACCCAGAAGTGGATGGTCGCCGTCCGCATGGTGTCGGAGGGCGTCGACGTGCCGCGCCTGGCCGTCGGCGTGTACGCCACCAGCGCGTCCACCCCGCTCTATTTCGCGCAGGCGATCGGGCGATTCGTGCGGTCCCGCCGCAAGGGCGAGACCGCGAGCGTGTTCCTCCCGTCGGTGCCGGTGCTGCTCGACCTGGCCAGCCAGCTCGAGGCGCAGCGCGACCACGTGCTCGGCAAGCCGCACCGCGAGAAGGACGGATTCGACGACGACCTTCTCGCCGACGCGAACAAGCAGAAGGACGAACTCGGCGAGGAGGAGAAGGCGTTCACCTCCCTCGGCGCGGATGCCGAGCTCGATCAGGTGATCTACGACGGCTCGTCCTTCGGGACGGCCACGTTCTCGGGCTCCGACGAGGAGGCCGACTACCTCGGTCTGCCCGGGCTGCTCGACGCCGACCAGATGCGAGCCTTGCTGCGTCAGCGGCAGTCGGAGCAGCTGGACAAGCCGCAGCCTGCTGCCGCCGCGCCCGCCCACACACCCGTGCCGCAGGTCGCGGACCGGGTGGCGGCCGCAGGGCAGCTCGCGCAGCTGCGCCGGGAACTGAACAGTCTGGTCGCCATGCATCATCACAGGACCGGCAAACCGCACGGCACCATCCACGGCGAGTTGCGTCGCGTGTGCGGGGGACCGCCCACCGCGATCGCCACCGTCGATCAGCTCACCGAGCGGATCTCCACACTGCGACAGTGGTGACCACCGTCACCCGGACCGCCGAACAGAAGAGACCGGCGAGTGCAGTGCACTCGCCGGTCTCTTGTTCTGAAGAGGTGAGCCTGGGACGGGTCACCCGGGCTGACGTATCAGATTGCAGCTTCGGCTTCGGACACGATCGTGGCGTTCATCTCGCGAAGTCGGTCTGCGTGCTCGTTGGCGTGGTGACCGCAGAAGAGCAACTCTCCTCCGGTCGGAAGTACCGCGCGAACGCGGGCTCCCGCACCGCACCGGTCGCACCGGTCGGCTGCGGTCAACGGGGGGCTGGTCAGTGTTCCGGGCATGACTCCTCCGTACTGGCTTTCGACTGATGCCGAGTGCCTGGGGCCTTGGTCCGCCGCGTCGGGGTGGCGCGGTGGATCTACTCTGTCAGACGTTTGGGGTTTACGCGTTGTTCCCGACGGCGTTTCTCAGTGTTGCATCACACACGAAACGCGCCGGAAACGTGCAGGAAGAGCCCTGAAGAGGGCGGACGTGAACAGACCGAGCGGTCCGAGTTCGCTGACAGCTGATTCGGTTCGGGACGTGACGCTAGTCTCGCCGTGTGAAATCCGAACACGCGCGCCCCGACGGATCCGACCGGCTCGTCCATCTCTGCAGCCGCGAGGAGTGGCGGGCCGCGGAACGCGACGGCCGTCGCGTGCCCGCCGGGTTCGCCGCCGACGGATTCATCCACCTGTCGACGCCCACCCAGGTGCACCTGCCGGCCAACAGGCTGTTCGCCGGGCGCACGGACCTCGTCCTGCTGACACTCGATCCCGCTGCTCTCGGTTCACCTGTGAAGTGGGAGCCGGGTGTCCCCACCGATCCGGCGTCGATGCTCTTTCCGCACCTGTACGGGCCGCTTCCCGCCACGGCGGTGACGTCGGTCGAGGACTACCGCCCCGGCGCCGACGGAACGTTCGCCGCCCGGCACTGACGCGAGCCTCCCACGGTTGCCCCCACGGATCGGACTACCGTGGAGTCATGAACGTTGAAGTGACGCCACTGCCGGGTATCGGGGTGCGTAAGGACTTCGAACTCGCCTCCGGTCGTCGAATCGGTGTCATCACCCATCGCGACGGGCGCACGGATCTGATCGTCTCGAAAGCCGACGATCCCGACTCCTGCGCGGCCTCCGTACCGCTCACCACCGAGGAAGCCGCAGTCCTCAGCAACCTGCTGGGTGCCCCGCAACTCGTGGCGCAGCTGGAAGAGGAACACCGGGACCTGCCCGGCATCCGGACCAAGCAGCTGTACATCAAGGAGGACTCCCGGTTCGACGGCCGGCCGCTCGGCGACACGGCGATGCGGACACGAACCGGGGTCTCGATCGTCGCGGTCATGCGGGCCGGCCAGGTGTACCCGTCGCCGAAGCCTGACTTCCTGCTCACTTCGGGCGACCTCCTGGTCGCCGTCGGAACCACAGACGGACTGGACGCGTCAGCCAAGCTCCTGGCCAACGGCTGACAGTCCGTGAACACCACCACGCTCGCGCTCATCGAACTGGGCGCGGTGTTCTTCGCGCTCGGGCTGCTGGGCCGTCTCGCGGCTCAATTCGGCATGTCGCCGATCCCGTTCTACCTCCTCGGCGGACTCTGCTTCGGCAGCGGTGGGTTCGTCAATCTCGGTGACATCAGCGAGTTCAGCCATCTTGCCAGCGAGATCGGCGTGGTTCTCCTGCTGCTTTTGCTGGGTCTCGAATACACGGCCTCGGAGCTCGTCACCGGGCTGCGACGGTCGTGGATGGCCGGTGTCGTCGACGCCGTCCTCAATGCGGCGCCGGGAGCCGTCGTCGCCCTGATGCTGGGGTGGGGGACCACCGGCGCCGTCGTGATGGCCGGCGTCACGTACATCTCCTCGTCGGGCATCATCGCGAAGGTGCTGAGCGACCTGGGGAGACTCGGTAACCGTGAAACACCGGTCGTGCTCTCGATACTCGTGTTCGAGGACCTCGCGATGGCCGTGTACCTGCCCATCCTGACGGCTCTGCTCGCCGGCGTGAGTTTCGCCGGTGGACTCGAGGCGGTCGCGATCTCACTGGTCGTGATCTCGGTCGTTCTCGTGATCGCACTGCGGTACGGCCGCTACGTGTCGGCGCTGCTGGACAGCCCGGACAGCGAGACCCTGCTCCTGAAACTGCTCGGTGCCGCGCTCCTCGTCGCGGGGATCAGCTCGGCGATGCAGGTGTCGGCCGCGGTCGGCGCGTTCCTGCTGGGAATCGCGATCTCCGGCACGACCGCCCACAACGCCAGCCGTGTTCTCGAACCGCTCCGCGATCTGTTCGCGGCGATGTTCTTCGTGGTGTTCGGGCTCAACACCGATCCCCGGGCGATCCCACCGGTCCTCGGCTGGGCCGTCCTCCTCGCCGTCGTCACCGCGCTGACGAAAATGGTCACCGGCGCGTGGGCGGCGAAACAACAGGGCGTCGGGCGCCTGGGCCGGGCCCGGGCCGGGGTGGCGCTGATCGCGCGCGGCGAGTTCTCGATCGTCATCGCCGGCCTGGCGTTGTCGGCCGGCGCCGTGGAGAGCGAACTCGTCGCACTCGCCACCGCGTACGTCCTCCTGATGGCCGTCATCGGGCCGGTGGCGGCCCGCGTGGTCGAACCGGTGGCGGGCGCCTGGATCCGGGTTCGCACCAGCGCGTAGCGGACCACTGCCGGACACCCGGCATAGACGACGATGCCCCCGGACTCGCTCGGAGTCCGGGGGCATCGGGAACTGTGTGTGGCTGTCAGTCCAGGTAGTCGCGCAGCACCTGCGACCGCGAGGGGTGGCGCAGCTTCGACATGGTCTTGGACTCGATCTGACGGATGCGCTCACGCGTGACCCCGTAGACCTGTCCGATCTCGTCGAGCGTGCGGGGCTGTCCGTCGGTCAGGCCGAAGCGCAGGCGCACGACGCCCGCTTCACGCTCGGAGAGCGTCTCGAGCACCGACTGGAGCTGGTCCTGCAGCAGGGTGAACGACACCGCGTCGACGGCCACGACGGCCTCGGAGTCCTCGATGAAGTCGCCGAGCTGGCTGTCGCCCTCGTCGCCGATCGTCTGGTCGAGGGAGATGGGCTCACGCGCGTACTGCTGGATCTCCAGCACCTTCTCGGGCGTGATGTCCATTTCCTTGGCGAGCTCTTCGGGAGTGGGCTCGCGACCCAGATCCTGCAGGAGCTCGCGCTGGATGCGGCCGAGCTTGTTGATGACCTCCACCATGTGCACCGGGATGCGGATGGTGCGGGCCTGGTCGGCCATCGCGCGGGTGATGGCCTGACGGATCCACCACGTGGCGTAGGTCGAGAACTTGTAGCCCTTCGTGTAGTCGAACTTCTCGACGGCGCGAATGAGGCCCAGGTTGCCTTCCTGGATCAGGTCGAGGAAGGCCATGCCGCGGCCGGTGTAGCGCTTGGCCAGCGACACGACGAGGCGGAGGTTCGCCTCGAGCAGGTGGTTCTTGGCGCGGTTGCCGTCGCGGCAGATCCAGCTCATGTCCCGGCGCTGGGCGGCGGGGAGCTTCTCACCGGTATCGGACAGCTCCTGCATGATCTGGGTGGCGTAGAGCCCGGCCTCGATCCGCTTGGCGAGCTCGACCTCCTCTTCTGCGTTGAGGAGGGCGACCTTGCCGATCTGCTTGAGGTACGCGCGCACCGAGTCGGCGGACGCGGTCAGCTCGGCGTCCTTGCGGGCCTGACGGAGGGCTTCGGACTCCTCCTCGTCCCACACGAAGTCGCCGGAGGCTTTGTCCTTCTCGGACGGCTCCTCGGTCTCCTCGTCCTCGCCGACGGCGACGACCTCGACGACATCGGATTCGACCTCGGCCAGGTCGCCCTCGGTGATGTCGATGTCCTCCATGTCGGCGGAGTCCTCGTCGTGGTCTTCGCCGTCCGCGGACTTACCGGCCGTGGCCTTCTTGCCGCCCGCCTTCTTCGCTGCCGCCTTCTTGGCGGGAGCTTTCTTCGCTGCTGCCTTCTTGGCCGGGGCCTTCTTGGCCGCCGGCTTCTTCGCGGAAGCGTCCTCGGCTGCCGGAGCGGTGCCGGTGGCTGCCGCTCCGACTGGTGCTTCCGGTCCTGACTCCGAAGTCGAATCAGCAGTCTGACGTGTATCGGTGGCTGCCACGTACGCCCTTTCGTGACGGTGTCGTGCGGCGTCACGCCAGAGTGGTCATCCGGCGGAGAGGTCTACTGGTTTCGCCGGCGCGCAGCCGGGCTCTTCCATTGTAACGACCCATCCGAAATAGTTACGGAGCGATGCCCGTTTCGACCGCGAGAGCAGCGCCGACGATCCCTGCCGTATTGAGCAGCGCAGCAGGTACGACGGGTGTCCTGTTGGTCAGATGCGGGATCCACTTCTCGTGTTTGCGGCTGATTCCGCCGCCGGCGATGAACAAATCCGGCCACAGGAGGTTCTCGAACCGGGTGAGGACGCGGGTCACCTCGGCGGCCCATTCCTTGTACGACAGATCCTTCTTCTCCTTCACCGACGACGCCGCCCGGTGCTCGGCCTCCTTGCCGTCGACCTCCATGTGCCCGAACTCGGTATTGGGGAGCAGGACGCCGTCGTGGAGGATCGCGGAGCCGATGCCCGTGCCGAACGTGAGGAGGATGACGACACCCTTCGCGTCCTTGCCGGCGCCGAGCGCGTCCTCCGCGATCCCCGCCGCGTCGGCGTCGTTGAGGACGGTGACGAGCCGGCCGCCGAGGGCGTCGGCGAACAGTGTGCGCGCGTCCGTCCCGATCCACTTCTTGTCGATGTTCGCGGCGGACCGTGCCACTCCGCCGGTGACGACACTGGGCAGGGTGATACCGACCGGTCCGTCCCATTCTGCCTGGCGAATGATCTCGGCGACGGTCTGCGCGACCGCCTCCGGGGTGGACGGCTGCGGGGTGAGCAGCTTGATCCGGTCCCCGATCAATTCGCCGGTCTCGAGGTCCACGACGCCACCCTTGACGCCGCTGCCTCCGACGTCGACACCGAACCCGGTCTTGGTCATGGTGTGTGCTCCTCCGTGTCGACGACGACGCGTTCTCCGGCGCGCTTCTGCTGCTCGTCACACTAGTGCGTCGAGACGACTTCGGTGGGTGATGACACCGGGGAGCGTGGAACGTCAGCGGTGGTGTGAGGCAGTGAAAGTGTGTTCCGATGGGTGGGTGCATGCACCCCAGAGTTCAGACTTTCCGTCAGGCCGCGTCGGCACCGATCCCCGAGAACTGCTCGAAGTCGCCGTGGCCGTGGCCGAGGAAGCCGCCGCCCACGTCCGGGCGAGGCGGCCCGAGGTGTTCGGAATCGTCGGGAAGCGAGCGGGATCCGGCGATTCCGTGGCCTCGAAGAGCACCCCGACGGACCCGGTCACCGTGGTCGACACCGAGGCCGAGAACGTCATCCGGGACTGTCTCGCGGAGCTGCGTCCGGGCGACGCGATCCTCGGTGAAGAGGGTGGGGGAGAGGAGGATTCCGTCGCCGGAGTGCGATGGATCGTGGATCCGATCGACGGCACCGTGAACTTTCTGTACGGGGTACCCGCGTACGCGGTCTCCGTGGCGGCCCAGATCGACGGAGTGTCCGTCGCCGGGGCCGTGGTCGACGTGGCGGCCCGGGCGACGTACGCCGCGGCCCGCGGCGGCGGCGCGACCCTGACCGACGCGGACGGGCGGGTGAGCGAACTCCGGTCCAATCCCGTGACCGACGTGTCGATGGCGTTGCTCGCCACCGGATTCGGGTACGGCGCGGCGCGGCGCAAGGTTCAGGGGGCCCTCATCGCCGAGATCCTTCCGCGGGTGCGGGACATCCGCCGGATCGGTTCGGCGGCCCTCGATCTGTGCATGGTCGCGGCCGGCCGGGTCGACGCTCACTTCGAGCACGGGCTGAGTCCGTGGGACTGGGCCGCCGGGTCCCTGATCGCGACAGAGGCCGGAGCGCGCGTGCGAATCCCCGCTCCGCACACATCGAGTGCGGACGGTGAAGTGGTGGTGGCGGCCGCGCCCGGCATCGCCGATGCGCTGGACGCGCTGTTCGCCGAGACCGGGGCGGACGCCCCGATCCCGGAGGTGTGACCGGCCGTCAGCAGCGGGCCGTGCGCGCCGCCTTCAGGAGGTCGATGTCGAGAGGTGCGGGCTGCGTTCCGGGCGGCGGATCCTTCAGAGACCGCAGAACCTCTTCGGCGTCGGTGTTCGGTGAGATCTTGCGGAAGTAGGTTCCGAGCGCAAGATCGACGGTGTCGTCGGTGCGTGTGTCCTGGATGAGCTCGGCGCACGGGGCCACAAGCCAGAGGGCGCTCGCGGCGGCGGCGCCGTTCGGGCCGAACCGTAGCTGCCCCTGGCACTGCATGTTCTGGTCGACGTAGATCGGGTCGTTGCCCGCCTGGACGTCGGGGGCGCTCGCGAACCCGTAGTCGCTCAGCTGGGCGGCCACCTGCGCTGCCTGGCCGTGCTCGCCGTTCGCGTTGAACACGCGCACCTTGGTGGCGGACAGCGCGGCAGGCTCGACGTCCCGCAGGACCGAACCGTCGACCCTCTCGCCCAGCTTCTGCTGCGGCGGGGCCGCGGGGTCGACGGGCTGCGCCGCCGGCTGGGGTGGGTTGCAGTCGACCGTCGTCGCCAGATCCTCGTCGTCGCCGAGGACGCCGATCCACACGACGGCGCCGAGCAGGGCGAGGACCGCGAACACCACGAGGATCGGCATCGCCCGCCGCCGACGGAACGGACGACCCTTGTCGTCGAGCGAGCTGCCTTCGGTGATCAGTGAAACCACAGTGTGCCTCGACCTCTCCTACAGACTGCGCTTGTGACGAATCGCCCGTACAGCGCACCGATACAGGGCCCGGCCACACGTCGTGGCGCAGGTTCGGCACCTACCTTAGAGCCCACGCGCGTCATAACCCGGAACCCGTCCCCGTTGTGGAATGTCACAGCTTGCTGTGGTGTTGGTGACGATTAGCAGACAATTTGCGCGATCGGTCGATTCAGTTACGACTTTTGTACTCCCTTCGGCTACTGTCTGGCGGCCCGAGTCGTTCAAAGCGTGCAGAACGAGGGTCGGCAGAAGATGACAAAAGAGGCGTAGATCATGTTTCCGGAGCCTGGTTCCGGGCACGTACCCATCCGTTGCAGCGTTGTGCAGCCGCAGGGTGTGATCTGCGCCGAGGCGGTTTTCGTGCGGACGGTCGACCGGTACACGGTTGCGACGTACCGAACGGGCCGGGATACACGGAAGGCGATGAGGGGAAGGCGACATGGCAACTGACTACGACGCACCGCGGCGAACAGAGTCCGACGAGGTTTCGGAGGATTCGCTGGAGGAACTGAAGGCGCGACGCAACGAGGCTCAGTCGGCTGTCGTCGACGTGGACGAGTCCGACACCGCTGAATCGTTCGAACTGCCGGGCGCCGATCTGTCCGGGGAAGAGCTCTCGGTGCGGGTCGTGCCCAAGCAGGCCGACGAATTCACGTGTTCGAGCTGTTTCCTGGTGCACCACCGCAGCAGACTCGCCAGCGATGCGGGCGGCGTGCTGGTGTGCAGGGACTGCGCAGCCTGAGAGCGGCGAGTACGAGAGGCGGACGGTGGGAGGCCCCACCGTCCGATCAGTCTCCGTCCGCCTGCGGGCGGGCACGGTTGATCGCAGCCAGCAGTTCTGCGGGACGTCGGGTGCTGATCAGCCAATACGGGGTCGGGTCCTCGGGGTCGTCGAGCACGATCAGCGCCATCGGCTTGACCCACACCCGGTGCTGGACGAACGCTGCGGGGTCGAGCTGACGACCGAGCGCGGCGCTCTTCGCCGAGCCGGGAACCTCCGCGACCCGCGCGACCACATCCAACGGCAGATGTGCCTGGCCGACCCGCAGGTGGACGCCGTTCGGCTCGTCGACCACCTCGACGCGCAGCCGGCTGAGCCAGACGAGTCCCCAGACGGGCAGGGGTAGCAGAAGAACGTACGGCAGCCACGCGCGGATACCCGGCGCACCCATGTGCACCTCCGCGGCGAGCAGGCCGGCGACGAACAGGCCCACTGCCCACCACCAGACGGGTACCCACAGGCGCTCCGAGTAGAGCGTGGGCGAGGTGTTATCGGTGGGCGCGACTTCGGGCCGGGACGTTTCTGACACCCGACCAGGATAGTCGGTGTCTGAGAGTAGGCTCGGTGCACGTG
>RRBB01000178.1:0-22427 GCA_006543605.1 Rhodococcus sp. WS4 | reverse complement strand
ATTCGGCGTACGCGATCAGGGCGACGGTGCCGCCGCCGACCCCGTTGAACAACGCCACCAGCTGCGGCATCGCGGTCATCTTCGTCCGCAACGCCGGCGGCACCCCCAACACCACACCGATCACCAGGCCGGTGACGATCAGCACCCAGTTGGAGGTGCCGCGGATCGCGATCAGGGTGGCGACGACGGCGACGACCATGCCGGCGGCGGCGATCTGGTTGCCGCGGACCGCGGTCTTCGGGCCGGTCAGGCCCATCAGACCGTAGATGAACATCGCGAACGCCACGATGTACAGCACGTTGACCAAATATTCCATTACTTGTCCCCACCCTTCTCAGCAGCAACGGGTGCGGTGGGCTTGGACTTGAACATCGCCAACATCCGGTCGGTGACCACGAAACCACCGACCACGTTGATCGTTCCGAAGACCAGGGCCACGAACAGGATCACCTGCAGGCCCCACGGCGGGTTCTCGACCTTGCCGAGCACCACCAGCGCGCCGAGCACGACGATGCCGTGGATGGCGTTGGTGCCCGACATCAGCGGGGTGTGCAACGTGTTCGGGACCTTGGAGATCACCGCGAACCCCACAAACCCGGACAGCACCAGGATCGCGATGTTCGCCAACAATTCGGTATACATCTAGGACACACCCTCCTCACGGGTGACGCAGGACGCGGCGAGGACCTCGTCCGAGAAATCGGGGGCCAGCCTGCCCTCGACCAACATCAGCTCCAGCAAGGCAGAGATGTTCTTCGAATACAGCTCCGAGGCGTGCTCGGGCATGGACGCGGGCAGGTTCAACGGCGAGCAGATCGTCACCCCGTGCTTGACCACGGTCTGACCGGGTTCGGTGAGCTCACAGTTGCCGCCGGTCTCCCCGGCCAGATCCACCACCACGGATCCGGGCTTCATGCCCTCGACCGCGGCCGCGGTCACCAGACGCGGTGCCGGACGGCCCGGGACCAGGGCGGTGGTGATCACCACGTCGAAGCCCTTGATCGCGTCCTCGAGCGCCTGCTGCTGCTGCGCCCGCTCGTCCTCGGTGAGTTCGCGGGCGTAGCCGCCCTCACCGGCGGCGTCGATCCCCAGATCGAGCCACTGCGCACCGACGGAGCGGACCTGATCGGCGACCTCCGGGCGCACGTCGTAGCCGGTGGCCCGGCCACCGAGCCGCTTCGCCGTCGCGAGGGCCTGCAGGCCGGCGACCCCGACCCCGAGCACCAGCACGGTCGCGGGCTTGACGGTGCCGGCGGCGGTGGTGAGCATCGGGAAGAACCGGGTCGACTCCGACGCCGCCAACAGCACCGACTTGTAGCCGGACACGTTCGCCTGCGACGACAGCGCGTCCATCACCTGGGCGCGGGAGATCCGCGGGATCGCCTCCACCGCGAACGCCGCCACCCCGGCAGACTTCAGCGCCGCGACCTGATTGTCCTGGTTGCGGGGGGCGAGGAACCCGATCAGGGTCTGCCCGGCATGCAACCGGCCCACTTCCTCGTCCGACGGCGGCGCTACCTTCACGACCACGTCCGCCGACCACGGGTCGGCGATCTTCGCCCCCGCCTCGGTGTACAACTCGTCCGGAATCAGCGCGCCCAACCCGGCACCCGACTCGACCACCACGTCGACGCCCTTGGCGATCAACGCGGCCACGACCTTCGGCACCAACGCCACCCGACGCTCACCGTCGTTCGACTCCCGAACGACGCCGACCGTCGGGCGCGCAGTGGACGCGCTCTGCGATGTATCCATTTATCGACTTCCTGCGGTAGATGGTGTGTGTGCCGCGACGAGCGGCGATCAACCGATGGTGAGCGGAAAAATTCCCCCGACCTCGACTGAGTTGAGCTGATAGTAGCCAGAGAAAGCGTGACGTAGGGAACAGAGAAGTCTGTGGGTGGGTGTCTGAATCGAGTCCGAACAGTCGTTCTCACAGATGTTTCTGCCCGTTTGTGAACCCGGTCACAGGGTGATCGGTCGTAGTCTGACGGTAGACACCGCAAGGAAGCGGAGGTTCGATCATGAGCAAACCGAAGGAACGGAGCGCCGCGGACGTCACTGCGGACCCACCCGTCGTGGTCGAGCGGGTCTACGACCATCCCACCGAGGGCGACGGACTGCGACTGTTCGTGGACCGACTCTGGCCCCGGGGGCTCCGCAAGGACGCGTTCCATTTCGACGACTGGGCCAAGGACCTCGCGCCGTCGACGGAGTTGCGTCACTGGTACTCGCACGACGTCGCCGCGTTCAGCGAGTTCCGCGAGCGCTACGTCCACGAACTGGACTCGCCGACCGGCCGGAGGGCGGTCGCGCGGGTGCAGGAACTCGCGAACGGGCGGCCGATCGTTCTTCTCACGGCAACCAAGGACGTCACGCACAGCCATGCCGAGGTTCTCGCGGAGTACATGCGGGATCGGTCGTGACGACCCGCCGCGACGAGGCCCTGCCCGTCGGCGAACCGGACGACGACGTCGGCGGCGACCCCGTCTGCTGGCTCGACCGCGTGTGCCCCGACTGCGGGTTGTTCCTCACCGATCACACCGCGAGCACCTGCCCACGCTGCGGTTCGGCGCGGGACAGGTGACGTGCGAGGTAGGTGGCGTGCGGGAATCAGCCGGCGGTCAGGTACCGGGCCCGGAGCTTGTGCTTGACGAGTTTGCCGGTGGGCGTGCGCGGCAGGTCGTCGGAGAAGTCGATGCTGCGCGGCGCCTTGAAGTGACTGACCCGGTCGCGCACGTAGTCGAGTAGCTCGCGCGCGACGTCGTCCGACGGCTCCACGCCCTCGACGAGTTGCACGACGGCCTTGACCTGCTCGCCCATCTCCTCGTCGGGCACGCCGATGACGGCGACGTCGAACACCTTGGGATGCATGGTGAGAACGTTCTCCGACTCCTGCGGGTAGATGTTCACTCCACCCGAGATGATCATGAACGCGGCACGGTCCGTGAGATAGAGGAACCGGTCGGAGTCGATGTATCCGATGTCGCCGCTCGTGGTCCACGTCCGATGGTCGGGGTGCGTCGCGGATTCGGTCTTGGCCGGGTCGTTGTGATACTCGAACGGCCGTTCCTCCCTCTCCCAGTACACGGTTCCGATGTCGCCGACGGGCACGTCGGCACCGTTGTCGTCGCAGATGTGCACGATGCCCATGACCCCGTCGTGGCCCACCGAGCCCGGCTTGGCGAGCGCCTGGGCGCTGTCGATGAACGTGGCGCCGGCGCCTTCCGTGGAGGCGTAGTACTCGTGGATCACCGGCCCCCACCACTCGATCATCGACCGTTTCACGTCGGGCGGGCACGGCGCCGCCGCGTGGATCGCCACCTTCAGGCTCGACACGTCGAACTTGTCGCGAACATCCTTCGGCAACTTGAGCATCCGGACGAACATGGTCGGCACCCATTGGCTGTGCGTCACCCCGTACTCCTCGATGAGCCGCAGCGACTCCTCGGCGTCGAAGCGGTCCATCAGCACGATCGTGCCGCCGACGGAGGTGATGGTGCCGCAGAAACGTAGCGGCGCAGCGTGATACAGCGGAGCGGGGCACAGGTAGACCGTGTCGGAATCGAATCCGTACATCGGGGCGAACACCGCGGTGTAGGGATCCATCGTGGTGTCCACTTCGCCTTCGGGGAGAGCGGGTTTGATCCCCTTCGGCCTGCCGGTGGTACCCGAGGAGTACAACATGTCCTGCCCGCGGGGCTGCGAATCGAGCGGTTCGGCGGACTGCACCGCCAGGGCGTCCTCGTAGCTGTCGAATCCGTCGAGTTCGCCGCCGTACACGAGCCGGTGGCGGACGCGGGGAAGCTCGTTCGGGTCGCTCGGAACGGCGCCGCCCGCGTCGGCGGAGACGATGAGCACCTCGGCGCCGCAGTCGTCCACGACGTACCCGGCCTCCTCGGGGGTGAGGTGCCAGTTCACCACCGTGATGTACAGCCCAGATCGCAGAGCCGCCCAATACACTTCGAGGACGCGGAGGTCGTTGCTCGACACGAGCGCGAGATGATCGCCGACCTTCAGACCCAGCGAGCGCAGGTGCCGGGCGAGCCGGGTGGACCGCTCGTCCAGTTCCCGGTAGGTCAGCTGCTCCCCCGTCGACGGACGAACGACAGCGGGCTTGTCCGGGGTGGTCGCCACGAAGTTTCCAGGGAACATCCGCACTCCTCTTGTTAATGGAGATTCTCACCATCGGTCTACCACACGGAACCCGCGGCGGGGAGGCCTTCGACGCCGTCACCGGCGCATTCGTCCGCCGCTGGCGAAAATGCTCGGGCCCTGCGCCGGGAGGTCCTAGAGTTGAGGCAAAAGGAGGCGTACGACCCGTGAATACCCTGCAGAAGGAACCGATCCTCGCCGCGTTGTTCGAGGAATGGGACGTGCTCGACGAGGTGCTGTCGTCGCTGTCCGGCGACGCGTGGTTCACGCCCACCGCCCTGCCCGGGTGGACCGTCCACGACGTGACCGCGCACCTGATCGGCACCGAGTCGCTCCTCGCCGGAATCTCCGCACCACACACCAGCATCGACGTCCGCGGCCTCGCACACGTGCGCAACGAGATCGGCGCGTTCAACGAAGAGTGGGTCGAGGGGCTGCGAGGTTGCTCCGGTCCCGAGATGCTCGAACGTTTCCGGGCGATCGTCGCCCGCAGGCGGTCGGAGCTGGGCGAGATGACCGACGAAGCGTTCGAGGCCGAGACCACCACACCGGTCGGTCCGGCGCCGTATCTCCGGTTCATGCAGATCCGCGTGTTCGATTGCTGGATGCACGAGCTCGACCTCCGGGACGCACTCGCGCTGCCGGGCGACGAGGGAGGCCTCCGCGGGGAGACGGCGTTCGAGGAGATCGCCGGCGCAGTCGCGTTCCTCGTCGGCAAGCGCGGCAAGGCTCCGGACGGGTCGCGGATCACCCTCGAACTCACCGGACCGCTCGCGAGGACCATTCACATCGCGGTCGACGGCAGAGCCGCGGTGGTCGACGAACTGCCGTCCGCGGCAACGACCACCGTGACCCTCGACTCCCGGTTGTTCACGCGGTTGGCGGGTGGCAGGACGAGGGCGGCGGATCACCGCGACGAGATCGCGCTGAGCGGCGACACCGACGCGGGCAAGAGGATCGTCGACAACCTCGCGTTCACGATCTGATCGCGGTGCGCCTGTTTCTGTCCTCGTATCGGTTCGGTGCGGATCCCGCGCCGCTGATGTCGCTCGTCGGGAGCCCGGGGCGTGTGGGAGTGATTGCGGCGGCGGCGGACGCGTGGCCGCGGACGGCGCGGACTTCCGCGGTCGTGAGCGATGTGATGCCGCTGACGCGACTGGGGTTCACCCCGGAGGAGGTGGATCTGCGCGACTACGTCGGCGACGAGGGGCATGCGCGTTCCGCCGCACTGAAGGAGCGGCTGGACGAGTTCGACATGCTGTGGGTGCGCGGCGGGAACACGTTCGTATTGCGCGCACAGATGGCCCGGAGCGGGGCGGACCGGGTGATCCCGGAACTACTGCGGAGGGACTCGCTGGTGTACGCCGGTTACAGCGCGGGGGCGTGTGTGATGACTCCGACGCTGCACGGTCTCGACTCCTCCGATGACCCGGCGGAGGTGGTCGCAACCTGTGGCATGGAGCCGCTCTGGGACGGCCTGGGCGTGGTGGGCTTCGCGATCGTGCCGCATCACCCGCCTGCGGGGCTTTCAGGGGCCGAAGACGTCGTGCCCTTGGAGGACGCGGCCGCCGTGCGGCGCACTGTCACCGCTTTGAGGCTCGCCGGCATCGAATACCGCACCTTGACGGACGATCAGGCGATCGTCGTGAACGGAGATCGAACCGAACTCGTGTGACGACGGCGAGCCCTGCGGCGGGACGGCCTTCAGCCGAAGACGGCGACCGGCACGGAGGGGGCGAACGGGGCGACGCGGTCGAGTGCGGCCCAGGTGACCTCGCAGCGCTTGGCGGTGACTTCGTCCGCGTCGGCGAGAAGCGTGTTGAGGAGGGTCTTGGGGTTCAGGCGCCACTCCTGCACCATGGACCGAACTTCTTCGTTGGTGAACAATCCCGAACCCGCCAGTGCGAAGATCCATTCGTCGAACTCGCCACGATGGATCTGTTCGATGGAATCGTAGTCGATGCCACCATCCAGGAACTCGTACGAGAACATCGCGGAGATGTAGCTGCTGGGATCTCGGTGGAGTGCATTCATCGGTGCGGGTCCTTCCAGGGTCGGTGCGGCAAAACCCGGCCCCAACCGTGTTCTAGCTCACATTTAGTGAGAATCTCCGTTTGGGTGTAACGCTTCGCCGGTGTTTGACGATGCAAGACGCTAACCCGTAGAAGCGTGGTTTTGCATTGCCTGGTCGATACGATCCGGTAACAGAGTGACGAATGTGACCTGTGTTACACCCGATTTGTCCGGGTTCTCACACTTCGCGAGACGCCTCTACCTGCATCTTCTCCCCCATACCCGGATCCTTACCCCACCGGGGGGCACCTCGAAAAAATTCACCCCCCTGATCCCACATCGTGAGACTCCTACGCGTAAGTAACTAACAGATGGTCTAAAGGGGTCTCGCTTCTACACCGAACGTCCAGGTTGGAGCGATATCCGCGAATCCGGGTCGGAATCGGTTCAGTTGGACGTCTGACCAATTCGAGGACAGGTGCGGCCGGCTGGGTTACCGTCGGGGCGCCCGACACCCGCATTCCAGGAGTCACGATGACGGTCACCGACGACGCACTCGCGACGCTCGCCGCCGCGCTCCCCCAGGGTTGCCTCGTGACCGACCCGGACATCCTGGCGTCGTACCGGCAGGACTGGGCGCGCGATCCCGAGGCGGTCCTCCCCCTCGCCGTCGCCCGCCCCACGACCACCGAGGACGTCCAGGCGGTGATGCGCTGGGCGACCGAGCACAGGGTCCCGGTGATTCCCCGAGGAGCGGGCTCCGGGCTCAGTGGAGGGGCCACGGCGGTGGCGGGCAGCGTGGTGGTCAGCACCGAACGCATGCGCCGGATCGAGGTCGACCCGGTCACGCGCATCGCCGTCGTGGAACCCGGACTGCTCAACGCCGAGGTGAAGGCCGCGGCCGCCGAGCACGGCCTGTGGTACCCGCCCGACCCGTCGTCGTTCGAGATGTGCTCGATCGGCGGCAACGTCGCGACCAACGCGGGCGGCCTCTGCTGCGTCAAGTACGGCGTCACCACCGACTACGTCCTGGCACTGCGGGTGGTTCTCGCGGACGGCACGGACGTACGCCTGGGCGGCCCGCGACTCAAGGACGTGGCCGGACTGTCGCTGACCAAGCTGTTCGTCGGGAGCGAAGGAACCCTCGGCATCGTCACGGAGGCGACGCTGAGACTGATTCCCGCCCAGCCGCCGTCGAGCACCCTCGTCGCGTCGTTCGCCTCCGTCCAGGCCGCCGCCGACACCGTGCTGGCCATCACCCGCACCCTGCGGCCGTCCATGCTCGAGTTCATGGACCGCGCCTCGATCGGCGCCGTCGAGGACGCGCTGAAGATGGGCCTGGACCGGACGGCGGAGGCGATGCTGATCGCGCGATCGGACGCGCCCGGAGCAATTGCGGCCGAAGAGATTTCCGTCATGGCGGACGCGTGCCGCGTCAACGGCGCCACCGAGGTCTTCACCACCGACGACCCTGACGAAGGCGAAGCCTTCACCGCAGCACGACGATTCGCGATTCCCGCGGTCGAGAGACTCGGCAGCCTGCTGCTCGAGGACGTCGGTGTGCCCTTGCCGAAACTTCCTGCGCTGGTGGAGGGAATCGCGGCCATCTCCCGCGAGCGCGAAGTGATGGTCGCAGTGATCGCGCACGCCGGCGACGGAAACACCCACCCGCTCATCGTGTTCGACCCCGAGGACGCCGCGATGGCCGAACGCGCGCACCTGGCCTTCGGCGAAATCATGGACCTCGCACTCTCGCTCGGCGGTACGATCACCGGCGAGCACGGTGTGGGCCGGCTGAAGAAAGCCTGGCTACCCGACCAGTTGGGCCCGGACGTCATGGAATTGACGCAGCGGATCAAGAACGCACTCGACCCGCTCGGGATCCTCAACCCCGGAGCGATTCTGTAGCTACACGGCCCGGGTGCGATACCCAATGGTTACCCAAGGGACTGGTGTGACAGGTGAGGTGTTGCTAGCGTGACCGGACCCGACTCGATTCGTCGTAGAGAGGTGCGCTCGTGACCAGACTCCGCCGTGTCGCCTCCCTGGCGATGCCCGCTCTACTGGCTTCTACCTGCACGTTTTTCACGATGGCGCCCCCTGTTGCGACGGCGGCGCCGTGCCTCGGCGGAAGCGGCAGCCTCGGATCGAGCTCGAACCAGGGCATCAACCCCATTCCCTGGCTCAACGGAAGCGACGGCCGCCTCCCCGAGCTGCGTGGCGAAACGCAGGCTGTCGCCCACATCACCGGGCCGCGCAGCTCCAACGACACGATCGGCCGGTTCCGGGTACTCGGCACCGACCTCGGCATCATGTGGGACAACGGCGGAGGCCAGATCCTCACCGCGTTCGGTGACACGGTCGGGCTGAGCGACAACCCGCTGTGCGGGCTCGTCGGCGACTGGCGCAGCAACATCCTTCTGCGCAGCTCCGATCACGACCTCACCAACGGGATGGGCATCGACAATTCCCCGGTCGACGGGCCGAACCATTCCAAGGAGATCATCCAGAGCAAGAAGATCCCCGGGGTGGAGCAGACGGTCATCCCCACCACCGGCATCTCCGTCGGCGAGGGTCCCGGCGCGACGCAGTACATCAACTACATGTCCGTGCGGAGCTGGGGCGCACCCGGCGAGTGGGACACCAACGCCTCCGGCATCGCGTACTCCGTCGACAACGGCGAGAACTGGATCACGGACCCGCTGACGCTCCGGCCCAACGTGCCCACAACGGGCGCCGAGAACTTCCAGATGGGCTCCTACGTCAAGCAGGACGGGTTCGTCTACGCGTTCGGCACCCCGTCGGGGCGCTCCGGCGACGCCCGGTTGTCGCGGGTGAAGGAAGCGGACATCCGCAACCTCACGGCGTACGAGTACTGGGACGGCAAGGCGTGGATGAAGTCCAACGCCGTTGTGGCCGCCCCGGTCATCCCCGGACCGGTCAGCGAGTTGTCGGTGCAGTTCAACGAGTACCTCGGCCAGTTCGTCGCGATGTACACCGACGCCGGCAATTCGGTGGTCATGCGCCGCTCCGACCGTCTCGAATCCGGCTGGAGCGAACCCGAAGTGCTCGTGAGCAGCCGGGACGTACCCGAACTGTACGGCGCGTACATGCACCCGTGGGCGCAGGGATCCGATCTGTACTTCCTGGCCACCACGTGGTCGGACTACAACGTCATGCTGCTGCGTACCAACCTCGCGGACTGACGGTAATCTGCGAGTGACAGCGTGCGCGGACTGCGCGCACGCCGCACGAGCAGAGGAGCGATCTGTGGCGGCCACGGTGGAGCACGACGTGTCGGAATCCCGGTTCGAGATCTACCTCGACGGTCAGCTGGCCGGATACGCCGACTACTTCGAGCGGAACGGTGCCCGCGACTTCCACCACACCGTGACGTACCCGCAGTTCCGCGGGCAGGGGCTGGCCGCCGTGGTGGTGAAGGCCGCCCTCGACGACACGAAGTCCAGCGGGCTCTCCGTGATCCCGTCGTGCTCGTACGTGGAGAAGTACATCGCCGAGAATCCGAGCTATGCGGAGCTCGTCTGATCGTCTCGGCCCCGCCGTCCGCGCGACGTGTCTGATCGCGGCGGCGGTCACCCTCGCCGGCTGCGGTTCCGGCAACGGTTCCGAGACGGATCCGGCGGCGTCTGCGCCGGCCACCTCCGTGTCCCCGCAGCCCGGCGCGTTCGTCGGTGAATGCGGCTCCTTGACCGACGCCGAGGTGTACGAGCGGGCCGGTATCGCCGGGCTCGCCCCGGTGTCGCGCAACGGCATCAAGTGCCGGTGGGAAGCGGGGGCCGACCGGTATGTGATGTTCACCTGGTACCGCGGCAGCCCCATCGACCGGGAGCGGTCGGTGGCCACGGGGATCGGTCACGAGGTCCACGACCTCGAGATCGCCGGGCACCGCGGATTCTCCTCGCAGAACGTCGGCTTCTGCGAGGTCGCGCTTGCGACGGGTTCCGACTTCGTGCACTGGCTCGTCCGCTACGGCACGGGCACCGCACCCTCCGATCCGTGCGCGGCCCCGACCGCGCTCGGTCGGCTTACGTTGGAGAAGGCCAAGTGACCGGTGGCCGCGGGTTGGCCGCGGCGCTGGCGTCGGCGATGCTCCTGGCCGGCTGCGGCACGTCCGTCACCGGCACCGCCCTGCCGGAGGGCGCAGCCGCCTCCGACGACGGCTCGCCGCAGTTCGACAAGCTTCTCCGGGAGTGCGACGCCGTGCCCAACGACAAGATCGCCGAGACGCTCGGCGGCGCCGGCATCGACCAGTACTTCTTCGGCGCGGTCTGCATGTGGACGGTGTCGTCGGCCGCCGGATCGATCGACGTGACGTTCGGCTGGTTCGAGAACAACTCGTTGCAGAGGGAGCGGGGCGTGGCGGACCAGTTGGGGTATCAGGTGGAGGCCACGACGATCGCGGGCACGTCGGCGTTCAGCGCCCGCCGGCCGGGTGACTCCGCGACGTGCGGGATCACGGCCGCGTACTCCGGCGTCATCACGTGGTGGGTGCAGCAGCGGTCGGGCACCGGCGATCCGTGCGTGGGCGCCCGCACCCTCGCCGAGCTGACCCTGCAACGCAACCAGTAGCGGCCGAAATTCGCTCGCGGTAGCCCCGACCTCGCTGTTAGCGTCGAAGGACCACCGATCGAGTCGACCAGAGGACCCTTGCCGTGACCGCCACCGAGACGGCTGTGACTCGCCGGTTCGGGCCCCTGATCCTCCTGAACCTCGCGACGCTGTTCTCGTCCACGGGTAACGGCATCGCGATCGTGGTGTTGCCGTGGCTCGTCCTCGAGAAGACGGGCCGCGCATCCGACGCGGCGATCGTCGCGGGCGCGGCCACCCTGCCTCTGCTGCTGTCGAGCCTGTTCGCGGGCACGTTCGTCGATCTGTTCGGACGCCGGCGCACGTCGATGATCTCCGACTGCCTGTCCGCGCTGTCCGTGGCGGCCATCCCGGTCATCGCGAACACGACGGGTCTCACCGTCACGGCGATCGCCGTCCTCGCCGCGATCGGCGCCGCATTCGACCCTGCCGGAATCGCGGCGCGGGAGTCGATGCTGCCCGCCGCCACCAAGTCCGCGGGGTGGTCGCTCGACCGGATGAACAGTCTCTACGAGGCCAATTACAACGTGGCGTATCTGGTCGGGCCGGGGATCGGTGGCGTCCTGATCGCGACGGTGGGTGCGGTGAACACGTTGTGGGTCACCGCCGTCGGTTTCGTTCTGTCCGTGCTGACCATCGCCTTCCTCCGGCTCGAGAACGCCGGCAGGCCCGACACGGCCACCCGCCCGACCTCCATCTGGCACGGCACGCTCGAGGGCCTGAAGTTCGTGTGGCACAACCGGCTCCTGCGCACGATCGCGCTCGTGGACATGGCGGTGGTCGCGCTGTACATGCCTGTCGAATCAGTGGTGTTCCCGGTGTACTTCACCGAACTGGACAAACCCGCGCAGCTGGGTTCCGTCCTGATGGCGCTCAGCATCGGCGGCGTGGTGGGTGCGCTCGCGTACGGGCCGCTCGCGCCGTTCGTGTCGCGCCGGACGCTGATGCTGGTGGCGGTGACGGTGCTGGGCGCGGCGATGGTCGCGATGGCGTTCCTGCCACCGCTGTGGGCGATCCTGGCGCTGGCCCTGCTGCAGGGTCTGGTGTTCGGTCCCGTGGGCCCGATCGCCAACTACGCCATGCAGACTCGCAGTCCGGAGCACATGCGCGGACGTGTCACCGGGGTCATGACGTCCACCGCGTACGCCGCGGGACCTCTGGGTTATCTGCTGGCCGGGCCCGTCATCGACAAGTGGGGAATCCAGCCGACGTTCTTCGTGCTGGCGATTCCGGTGCTGGTCATCGGGCTGGCCTGCTTCGCGCTGCCCGTCCTGAAGGAACTGGACGCGAAGGTGCCCGTCAGTTGAAACCCATGACGTCGTTGCCCCACGCGATCCGCATCTCGCGGTCCGGGTCCTCGACCAGGGTGTCCGCGCCGTCGATCAGCAGCGTCGAGCGGTGCTCCTCGTCGTAGGGCGCCCAGTGCTTGGACCCGTCCAGCGCGGCGGGGACGCCGTGCCGCGCGAACGCGAGCCACCGGCGCTGAATCCGGCCCGACACCTCGAGCGCCGTCTTCCGGCCGCCGAGCCAGAACGTCGGGTCGATGTTGAGGGTGTCGAAATTGCCGAAGACGTACGGGAGTTCGGTGGCGTGCCCGGCTCCGATGCGTGCGGCTTTCAGCATCGGTGTGGCCTGGTCGAACCGGTACATCCACGTCGGTGAGTGACGACTGTGGGCGTCGGCCACCCACAGGGCGGGCATCCGGAACGCGGCATCCCGGGACATCGCGAGCGCGCCCCGGGGTTTCCCGCGGTCCGGGTACGCCGACAGGATGTCGGCGAGCCGGGCGGCGGGCAGTTCGGGGTGATCGGTCGCGATCGCCCTCAGCATCTCCTGCACCGAATCCGAAGTGACCGGCAGGAGAGGCGATTTCATGAACTTGAAGATCGACGACTCGTCCTTGTTGGACCCGATGATGAGGGGGATGCGGTGCGAGTAGCCCTTCTGGAACGCGGCCACCGGGTAGCGCGGCAGGAAGTCGCGGTCCACCACGGGGGCCATGGCGAGCGTGCCGGGGATCTTGGTGGGCACCTCGTTGACGAGGGTGTCGCTGGCCTCGATGATCGTGCGGTATGGCAGGTGCAGCAGTCTGCCGACCTGCCCGGGCGCCACCTCGAGGATGTCGAGGAACTGCTTCCCGACGGTGGCGGCGCGCTCGCTCCCGTAGACCGACGTGGCGGGTGGGCTCTGGGCGATCGCGCGGTGGAACAGCCCCTCCGCGCTCGGACACGTCATCAGCGTGGTGATCGACCCGGCCCCCGACGACTCGCCGAACACCGTCACCTCGTCCGGGTCGCCGCCGAACGACGAGATGTTCTCGCGCACCCACTCGAGCGCCGCGACCTGGTCGCGCAGCCCGCAGTTGGTCTCGAACACGCGCTCGGCGGTCGAGAACGACGACAGGTCGAGGAACCCCAGTGCCCCCACCCGGTAGTTGAACGAGACCAGCACGACGTCGCCGAGTGTGGACAGGATGCGCCCGTTGTAGATGCCCTGCGCCGCGGTTCCCAGGCAGTACGCGCCGCCGTGGATCCACACCATCACCGGACGCGGAGTGCCGTCGGGTCTCGGTGCCCAGACGTTGACCGACAGGCAGTCCTCGTCCATTTCCAGTCCGGCATCGATCGGGACGGCGGTGCCGTGCCCTTGCGGCGCCATCGGGCCGAAGTCGACGCAGTCGCGCACACCCTCCCACGGTGAAGGCGGGACCGGCGCGCGGAACCGCAGATCGCCGACGGGGGCGGCGGCGAACGGGATGCCCTTCCACGCGTAGACGTCGCCCTCGGGGTAGCCGCGGATCTCGCCGTCCCGGGCGCGGACGACGAGCGTGTCG
Organism: Rhodococcus sp. WS4; assembly: GCA_006543605.1. Lineage (GTDB taxonomy): Bacteria > Actinomycetota > Actinomycetes > Mycobacteriales > Mycobacteriaceae > Rhodococcus_F. The sequence continues at coordinate 8,818 of RRBB01000178.1, read as the reverse complement.
CCGGACTTCTCGACATCCACGGACGAATCTCCTCACGCAGCACGTACCGGGAATCTCTCGCCAAAGTACCAACGATGAGCAGGCCGGACCGATCGAACGCGCGCGACCGCCGGACGCCGCCGAGCGCGGCCACGTTCCTCGGCGGCCGACCCCGTCCACCCACCCGGGCCTTTCCGTCCCGGGCGCGGGCGGTGCTAGGGTCGGCTTGTTCTGACACGGGGTGCTCCGCACGGGCGGGGCTGAGAACACACCCGGGAACCTGCTCAGGTAATGCTGACGAAGGGATGTCAACGTTGTGAATAGCTCTGTCCAAGACGCTGCCGGCGCCGGCCAGCACGCCCGATTCACGGACCACTTGTGGGACCGGACGAAGGTGCTGCGCGAGGCGATCGACGAACTCGAGTTCCTGCGCCGCCTCGGTGACGGAACGCTGCCGCTGGATGTGTTCCGCACGTACATCGAGCAGGATTTCCTGTACCTGACCGGGTACGCGAAGGCGCTGTCACTGGTGGCCGCGCACGCGCCGGGACCCGTCGAGGCCGGATTCTGGGCGGGCTCGGCAGCCGAGGCCGCCACCGTCGAGGCGACGCTGCACCAGAATCTGCTGACCAGCGGACGACTCCCCGAGTCGGACGCGGAGCCGCAGCATTCGCAGGCCTGCCTCGGGTACATCTCATACCTGACCGCCGTCGCCGCCACCGAGCCGTACGCCGTGGCCGCGGCCGCGGTGCTGCCCTGCTTCTGGATCTACGCGGACGTGGGACGCCGGCTCGCGGCCAGCGCCCGTGACGTGTTGTCCGCCGACCCGTCGCACCCGTACGCCCAGTGGGTGACCACGTACGACGCGGAGGAGTTCCACGCCGCCGTCGCCCGGGCACGTGAACTGGTGGACGCCGCCGCCGAGGCCGCGACCGATGCCCAGCGTGAGGCGATGACGGAGGCGTTCGTGATCGCCAGCCGCTACGAACTCATGTTCTGGGACACCGCCCTCAACACCCAGGAATGGCCCGCGTCGTGACACTCTTCTCTCGCACCAAGCGTGCTGCGACGGCAGTCGTCGTCCTCGTCGCCGCCCTGTCGCTGCTCAGCGGTTGCGCCGGCGACTCGCAGTCGGACGACACCATCCGATTCGCCCTCGACTGGACCCCGAACACCAACCACACCGGTCTGTTCGTCGCGCAGCAGCAGGGCTGGTTCGCGGACGCCGGACTCGACGTGCAGGTACTCCCCTACAACGACACCTCCCCCGACACCCTGGTCGACGCCGGCAACGCCGAGTTCGGGGTGAGCTTCCAGAGTTCCGCGACATTCTCCAAGGCCGCGGGCGCACAGACCACGTCGGTCATGGCCCCGCTGCAGCACTGGGCGACGGGCATCGCGGTGAAGGCGGATCGCGCCGACATCACCCGCCCCCGGGACCTGGACGGCAAGATCTACGCCGGTTTCGCGGACCCGGACGGCGAGGAGACGCTGAAGCAGATCATCCGGAACGACGGCGGCAAGGGCGAATTCACCACCGTCACGCTCGGCACGTCGGCCTACGAGGCCGTGTACTCCGGCACCGCCGACTTCACCGTGTCGTTCTTCGGCTGGGAAGGAATCGAGGCCGAGCACCAGGGCACGCCGATGCGCTACTTCCACTACACCGACTACGGCTTCCCCGACGCCTACGCTCTCGTCATCGAGGGCAACGAGCGGTGGATGGCCGACCATCCGGAGCAGGCCCGCAAGTTCGTCCAGGCCCTGCAGCGCGGATACCAGTTCGCCGCCGACCAGCCGGATCAGGCCGCGCAGATGCTGATCGACGCCAACCCGGGCGCCTTCACCGACGAGTCCCTCGTTCGGGAGAGTCAGCAGATGCTGTCGTCCGAGTACATGAAGGACAGTTCCGGCAAGGTCGGAACCCAGACGGCCGAGCAGTGGGCGGGATATTCCGGTTTCCTGTTCCAGCACGGCCTGCTCACCGGCCCCGACGGGGCACCGCTGACCACGGAACCCGACTGGTCGACGTATTTCACCAATGAGTACCTCACTCAGCCCTGACACGAGTCTCGGCACCACGGCCCCGGGCACGTCCTCGCTGCTGCGGCGGGCGGTGCCCGCGATCGTGGTCGTGGCACTGCTTGTCGTCGCATGGCAGGTGTACGTGGCGGTCAGCGGTATCCGGCCGCAGGTACTGCCATCGCCGCTGCGCGTGATCCAGCAGGGCTGGCGGGCGCGGGACGCCATCTCCGGTCACGCCTCCGCGACGCTGCAGGTGACGCTGATCGGGTTCGCCGTCTCCTTGTTCTTCGCCTGGGCGCTCGCCGTGCTGGTGGACTTCTCCCCGTGGCTGCGGCGCGCGTTCGTTCCGCTGTTCGTCGTGTCGCAGACGCTGCCGATCATCGCGATCGCACCGCTGATGATCATCTGGTTCGGTTTCGGGTTGCTGCCGAAGATCCTCGTGATCGCCCTCGCGACCTTCTTCCCGATGACGATCGGCCTGATCGAGGGTTTCGCCGCGGCCGACCGCGAGGCGGGGGCGCTGTTGCGCAGCATGGGCGCTTCGCGGTGGCAGGAGTTCCGCTATGTGCGGCTCCCGTCGGCCATCCCCCGGTTCTTCACCGCCCTACGGATCGGCATCACCTACGCCGTCGTGGGTGCGGTGTTCGCCGAATACGTCGGTGCCACGTCCGGTCTCGGCATCTACATGGCGACCCAGAAGAACTCCTTCCGCACCGACCTCGTGCTGGCCGCCGTGCTCGTGACCGCCGTGATCAGCGTCAGCCTCTATCTGCTCACCTTCGCGGTCGAGCGCGTCGTCGCCCCGTGGATCAAGAACGAAAGGGGCAGGCATGAGTGAGACCGCGCGCGTCGCACTGTCCGGACTCACGAAGGGTTTCCCGGTCCGCGGCGGCATCCGACCCGTTCTCGACGAAATCTCGTTTGCCGTCGAACCCGGCGAGTTCGTATCCGTCATCGGCCCCAGCGGGTGCGGTAAGAGCACCGCGTTCGCCATGCTCGCCGGCCTCGACCAACCGGACTCCGGCGCCGTCACCATCGGCGGCGAACCCGTACGTCCCGCCGGGAGTGGTCCCTCGAAATGCGCGTACATGCCGCAGAAGGACCTGCTGTTCCCGTGGCGCAGCGTCCTCGACAACACCACCCTCGGCCTCGAAGTGCAGGGGGTGCCCCGCAAACAGGCGCGGGACAAGGCCCGCGAGTTGTTCTCCGTGTTCGGTCTCGCCGGATTCGAGGACGCCCGCCCCAGCCAGCTGTCCGGCGGGATGCGGCAACGCGCCGCGATGCTCCGCACCGTCGTCCAGGACCGTCCGGTGCTGCTGCTCGACGAACCGTTCGGCGCCCTGGATTCGTTGACCCGCACCGAGATGCAGACGTGGTTGCAGGACGTGTGGCAACGCTACCGGTGGACCGTCCTGATGATCACCCACGACATCCGGGAGGCCGTCTACCTGTCGGACCGGGTGGTCGTGCTGTCGGCGCGGCCCGCCACCGTCCGCCGCGAGGTGACAGTGGGTCTGCCCCGCCCCCGCGAACTGTCGATGATGACGTCGCCCGAATTCGCGGACGTCGAACACGAACTGCTCGGGGTACTCCACGAGGAGTCGAGGCGGGCACTCGTCGAGCAGGAGTCGGGAAGACTCTGAAACATCCTGTGTCTCAGAGCAATGCGGCCTCGAGTTCGCCGAGGGCGGTCTCCAGGTAGAACAGGATGCGTTGCAGGCTCGGCACCGAGCGGCGGCACCCGATGACACCGAAATCGAGGTTGTCGCCGTTGGTGGTGAGCGTGATGTTCAGTGCCTGCCCGTCCAGCACCACCGACGTCGGGTAGATGCCGTCCAACCGGGACCCGTTCCAGTACATGGTCTTCCGCGGTCCCGGAACGTTGGAGATGATCACGTTGAACGGTGGCGGCGTGAAACGGACGAACCCCGGGACCGGTGTCAGGGCGATCGGCGACATGTTGACCGCGGACCACGCCAGCGCCTGCATCGGAGTGAGGCTGCCGAACAGTTCCTTCCCCTGCGACATGGAGGCGGAGATCGCCGTCAGCCGCTCGGCCGGGTCGTCGACGTCCGTCGCCAGGTTACACAACGTGACCCCCACCGCGTTGCCGCCGGAATCGGCCTTCTGCTCGTCGCGCAGCGACACCGGGACCATCGCGATCAGTGGCTCGTCCGGCAGCGCATTCTGTTCCTCGAGGTACCCACGCAACGCGCCGGCGCACATGGCCATCACCACGTCGTTGACGCTGACCCCCGCCGCCTTCCGCACGGCGTGGACGCGTTCGAGTGGCCACGACTGCGCGGCGAACCGGCGTGCCCCGCCGATCGGGACGTTGAGCATGGTCCGGGGCGCCTCGTACGGAAACTTCATGTCGTGCTGCCCCATCGCGGTGCGGGCGATGCGCAGCGACGCCGGCGCGAGACCGGCCACCTCACCGACCGTGCGACGGACCCTGTTCACCACCGACCACAGGTCGGGGGCGGCTCCGTTGGCCGAAGCCCTGCGCGGCAGATTCCACGGCGGCGGTGCGTCGCGCACGTCGGGGTCGGTGGAGAGCGTCCGCATCAGCAGCCGCAGCCCGGAGACCCCGTCCATCAACGAATGGTGCAGCTTGGTGTAGATGGCGAACCGGCCGTCGTCGAGCCCCTCGATCAGATACATCTCCCACAGCGGGCGGTGACGGTCCAGCAGTGTGCCGTGCAACCGGGACGTGAGCGTCAGCAGTTCCCGGACCCGGTACGGGGCCGGGAGGGCCGAATGACGTACGTGGTATTCGAGATCGACGTCCGACTCGTCCGCCCACCACACGTTCCCGAGACTCCCGACCGGGCCCGCCGGTTTCTTCCGGAAAGCAGGGTCGACGTCCGTGTGTTTCAGCAGGGTTTCGTGCATCGACTTCACGTAGTCGGGGCCGGCATCCTCCGGCGGTGTGAACAATTCGAGCGATCCCACGTGCATCGGATGCTCTCGCGATTCGCCGAGAAGGAATATCGAATCGGTAACCGGCATGATCCCCACCTGGACGTTCACCCCCGCTCGGTCACTATCCCATTACGACTTCCGCCTGGATGCTACGTCGGGCGTAGCGTCCGTGCGACCAACTTCGATGTAGACCGTACGGCGCAAAGAGGTGGAAAACCTAAAGGCAGCAAGTCGATGGGCACCGAGGCCGGAAAGGAGGCAGGCAATGAGCACTGCGACTTACGAATTCTGCCCGTCACCCGCCCCGGTGACGCGGCGGGAGTTCGCCGGAACCAGCCTGCAGTCGACGGCCCTCGCCCACACCCTGCGCCGCACCGTCCGGCCGTTCCTCGACGGGTGGGCGCGCTACCCCGAACTGCCGTGGCCGACGGGAGTCGTCGACCTGTTCGGGTACTCGCTCGGACCCATCCGCGGAACCCAGCGCAAGCCGGTCCGGCTGCCGAACTGTCGCGCCGAGTGGATCCGCCCGCCCGGCGAGCTCGGCGACCGGGCGATCCTCTACCTCCACGGTGGGGCGTTCCTCTGCTGCGGGATCAACTCGCATCGTCAGATGGTGTCCCGGATCTCCGCCGAGTCGCAGGCGTCGACACTGAACGTCGCGTACCGCATGATCCCCCGCAACCCCATCCGGGCGGCCGTCGAGGACGGGGTCGACGGCTACCGGTGGCTGCTCGCGCACGGCTACACCGCGGACCGCATCGTCGTCGCCGGCGACTCGGCAGGCGGATTCCTCACGTTCATGGTCACGCTCGAAGCCCTGCGGCAGGGATTGCCGCGCCCCGCCGCGGACGTCGCGCTGTCGCCGCTGACCGACCTCGACCCCGTGAACAAGCTGGCCCATCCCAACGCCGACCTCTGCGCTGTCTTCCCCAAACGCGCGGTCGGCGCCCTGTCCAGGATCATCGAAAGACTGGACACCCGGGGCGGGCACGAGCCGTCCACGTCCCCCGTGGACGGCTCGCTCGCCTCGATGCCGCCGGCGCTGATCCAGACCGGCTCGCAGGAAATGGTGTACGTCGACGCGGAACTGATGTCCGAGCGGCTGTCCCAGGCGGGTGTGCCGTGCGAACTGCAGGTGTGGGAACGGCAGGTGCACGTCTTCCAGGCGGCCGCCGGACTGCTGCCCGAGGGCACCCGCGCCATCCGCGAGATCGGCCGGTTCATCCGCAAAGCCACCCCTGTGAGTACTTGTTAACCGCGGGCGGTTAAGAAGTACTCACAGGAACAAGTACTCACAGGGGGGTGAAGAGGTGGTTCCGGTCGAGGGTGGAACCCGGCGTGCGCCTGCCACCCCACCCGATCACGGCGCGGTAGGCGCCGAGCGCCCCGGATTCCGCCAGCCCCTCGGCGTCGGTGTGCGTCGAGTCCTCGGGAACCGGGGTGTCGAACGGCGCGACATACAGTGCGTCGGTGGGACAGTTGGCCTCACACATGAAGCACGTCTGACAGTCCTCCTGATGCGCGACGACGGGAACGCCGTCCGCGCCGCGGCGGAAGACGTCCGTCGGGCAGACCTTGATACAGATGTCGCACTGCACGCAGCGGTCGGCGACGACGACTTCGATCACGACGCCACCGTCCCGGCGTCCGCGCGGGCGGTGCCGCGTTCCGGCCGCACCCACACCGCACCCAGTCCGCCCGACAGCAGGCGACGGGTCTGCGCCGGATCGGTGTCCGGCAGGTCGGTGCGCACGTGCATGCCCCGCGTCTCGGTCCGCGCCAGCGCGGAATGCGTCGCCCACCGCGCGACCGCCAGCATCGCGGCGGCCGAACGGGCCTGCAGCAGTTCTCTTTCGGAGCCTCCGAGCAGATCGGCGGCGCCCGCCCAGGCCTCGTCGAGGGTGGTCACGCTGTCCTGCAGACTCGTCGCGGTGCGCCGGTAGCTGCGCCGCAGCGGCAGGGTGTGCTCCTGCACCAGTCCGACGATGGCGCGCGACGCCTGCCGTCGGGCCGATGGTCCGCGCAGTCCTGCCGTCCCCGCGCCCCGCACCCTGTCGGGAACGGATCGCACCCGGGCGAACCGGGCCGCACCGGCGCCGGCCCAGGTTCCCGAGGAGATCGCCCACGCCCCGTTGTGGCTGCCGCCGCCGCTGCGTCCGCCGGTGATCAACTCGCGGGTGGCCGCGTCGCCCGCCACGAACAGACCGGGAACGTCGCCGGCGCAGTCGGTTCCGGTGATCCGGATGCCTCCGGTTCCGCGCACTGTGCCTTCGAGGACTGCCCGCACGGGATACTTCTGCGTGAACGGGTCGATGCCCGCCTTGTCCAGTGGCAGGAAGTAGTTCGGCTGCGACTCCCGCATGGCCGCGCGGATGTCGGGCCTGGCCCGGTCGAGCCGCGCGTACACCGGGCGACCGGTGGCAAGGTGTGCCATCGCCGCCCCGCGTGCGGAGAAGCCGCCGTCGCCGAGAGGCTGACCGTCCGCGTCGTAGTAGGTGGCGAACTGCATCATCAACCCCTTGGTGTGGCCGCTCCACGCGGGCGCCAGCGCGTAGGCCGTCGAGAATTCCATGCCCGAGAACGACGCCCCGACCTCCGCGGCCATCAGAAGTCCGTCACCGGTGTCGACGTTCGTTCCGAAACTCCCCGACAGGAAGGCGCAGCCGCCGGTCGCGACGACCACCGCCCCGGCCCGCACCGACCAGGGCGCGTAGCCGTTCTGCCGTTGTAGACCCGCGGCGCCGGACACGGTGCCGTCGCCGGCGGTGAGCAGTTCCAGGGCGGGACTGTGATCGAGGATGGTGACCCCGGCGCGGTGCACGCGTCTGCGCATCCGGCGCATGTATTCCGGTCCCTGCAGGCTGGTGCGCACGTCCCGGCCGTCGTCGCCGGACGGAAACGGGTACCCGGCGCCGGCGAGTTCGTCCACCCGGCGGTGGGTCTCCTCGAGCACCCGGTACATCCAGGCCGGTTCGGACAGCCGGCCGCCGTCCTCGAAGCGGGCCTGCACCGACCGTTCCCGCGCCGGACCGGGCGGGATGTTCCACAGGTTGTTGCCGCCCGACGCGGTGGGTCCGCTGGTGCCGCAGTACCCCTTGTCGGCGAGCACCACCCGGGCACCCCCTCGGGCCGCCGACAGCGCCGCCCACGTTCCGGCGGGCCCGCCGCCGAGCACGAGGACGTCGGCGACGATCTCCGGCCCCGTCACGAAGCGAACAGGATCGCCGACGCAGCGACGGCCGCCCCGGTGCGTTCGGACAGCGGGCGGCGGCGGAACAACCTGGCGAGCAGAATCATCGTTACCCCCGGTCGGAGCAGTATGGACACCGCTCGATAGTCGGCTCACGGGCCGGCACCGGCAAGGGTTCTCATCAGCGTGCGCCGAACCCCGGCGGTCGCGCAGCAACGATCGAGCGAACGATTCCGGGCGACTCGCCGCCCGGACACATGCGGCAGCGCGGGGCAGCGCCCTCTATGGTGGACGCATTTGCACGCCGAGGACGGGTAACGCATGGACGACAGGACTGTAGCGATCGGGGCACTCGCGATTGCCACCGTTTCGGCGGTCTCCGGTCTGATGATCGGCGCCGCGGGCGGCGCGTTCGGCAGTCGCGGGCCGGCAGTCGCGCCGCCGCCGCTGACGTCGGAGGGCCTGCAGGCCGCCGGTCCGTACAGCGCCGAACCGGCCAAGTCCACGTTCCAGGTGTTCGTCCCGCCGACCCCCACCTGGCAGATGGCAGACCTCACCACCCCGCGGGCGGTCACCCTCACCACCGAACCCGCACCGGTCACCACCGCACCGCCGCCGGCTCCGTCGACGACCCCCGCTCCCCCGCCTCCGCCGCCGGTCAGGACCACGATCGCGCCGCCGCCCACCATCGCCGTGGCC
>RRBB01000177.1:0-22555 GCA_006543605.1 Rhodococcus sp. WS4 | reverse complement strand
CCTGGTCCTGGACGCCCGACGGGGTCGAAGAACAGTCACCTCGCCCCACGCTATGACGTGGGGAAACGACGCACCACCGACAACGACGGGTCGAAAAGAAGAAGGCGCACAGGATAAATCTCAAGCTGAGGTCGAATCGCGTGGGCGACGACCTCATATCTGCGCGGCAGGTTTCGAATGAGCCGCCCCGCCTACCGGCTGATCAGCGCCGAGGCGTCGGCCGTCACTTCTCCTCACCGGTCTCTTCGTCGATGCGCGAACCGGAGTTTCCGTCGCCGTAATGTGCCCGCCGAGCAGCCGCAACAGAGCGGGTGCACGATAACCGCATGCCCCACTCCAATCCGGTTGCCGCGTGGAAAACCCTCCGCCAGGGTAACGAGCGCTTCGTTAGGCGTCGATAGGTGTGGAGCATGGTCAAACCCGTATCGCCACAGAGCGATACGGGCAGCAGTGACCCACATGCACCTCGTACTCGAGCTACCTCGGTAGCGGGAAGATCGAATCTATATCGACGCTAAAAGGAAGTCCTGCAGGACTGGCAGCCGGGTGGCCGAGCGGTTGGCCAGCGTCGGAACGCAGCCCAGTAGTCCTTTGGTGTAGGGATGGGTGGCGCTGGACGCAATGGTCGCCGACGGCTTCTGTTCGACGAGAACTCCGCGATACATCACCAACATCGTGTCGGAAAATTCGAGGCAGAGCTTGATGTCGTGACTGACGATCAGCAACGCTGTTCCCTGTTCCTGCGTAAGCTGCTGCAGAAGTTCCATCGTCCCGCGTGCGAGTGAGGCGTCGAGGGCGCTTGTCGGTTCGTCAGCGATCAGCAAGCGTGGGGATCCGCACAACGCCAGGGCGGTCATCACACGCTGGCGCATTCCTCCTGACAACTCGTACGGACGGCTGCTCATCACCCGCTTCGTGTCGCGCAGACCGACCTTGTCGAGCCAATGGGCGGTCAGATCGGCCCGTTCTCGCTGTCCATCGACACCTGCGCCTGCGAGTACGTGCTTGAACTGCCCACCGATGGTCCATACGGGATCGAGTGCAGTCATCGCATCCTGGAACACCATCGCGATGCCCTCGGTGCGTCGGGGCAGGCTGTTGCCCGTGCCCCTGCCCGGGTCTGCGGCCACGCCCTCGAAGTCGAACAGGCTCGATTCAACCGACGCCCCGCTGGAGGCATTCACCAGTCCCGCGATCGTCATGGCGAGAGTCGACTTACCGGACCCCGACTCACCCACCAGTGCGACCCGCTCACCCGGCGCGATGTCGAACGACGCATCCTTCACTGCGGCGACCGCCGAATCGCCAGTGCCGTACGTCACATCGAGATTCTTGACACTGAGTAGAGGATGGCGATCAGCAAATGGCAGTCGTGCATCGATACCATTGCCGTGCAACGCCTTCGAGGCTGTATCTGGTTCTGCTGTTGTCGTCATTCAAGCTCCCGCCGCGGCACCGTCGAAATTCGGTTACCTCGCCCATCCTTCAGGCGCACTGTTTCTCGAAACGATCCCGTTGGTAAACAACCGATTACGCGCGTGAGTGACAGGCCATGCGAATCCTCGACCAGCGGATTTGTCCGCATCGCGCGAGTCTACGGCCGGTGCGCGTTTCGCCGGGTGTCCGATAGACTTTTCGGCACAGCGGTTGATCTCATCGTCGCGGCCAACCCCCAAAGTTCTATTGTCGATCCAGTGCGATCGACGGCGCAGGTGCATCACCGGAAGGCCATGACGTATGACTCGCCCTTTTCTCGACGATGAACTCGGGACCGTTGCTGCTCACCGCCGTCGACAGGCCGACGAACAGCGAGCACGGTATCTGCGCGCTCAGGTGGCAAGGCAGGAGAAGTTCGTCACCTCGCCGCGACGGGTCTACGAGCTCATTCGGTCAGGTATCCGTCGCGGCATCATGCCGCATGACGAAACACTCTCCGAACAACACCTGATCGATACGCTCGGTGCCACTCGGAACGCCGTGCGCAAAGCTCTACAGATGCTCGCCGACGATGGCGTCGTCCTCCGTGCTCGCCGAGCAGGCACATCAGTTGCGCATGACATCGTGGCCGTCCGGGACGGCGAGGTAGGTCCGAGAGCCTGGGCAGGCATGCCGGACGAGGGACGGCTCACAGTGGACACGCTGGAATGTCGGAGAATTATTGCGCCCGCCGTACTGCAGAACTTCATCGGCGCCGAAGTCGACACGGTCATACTGCTCGAGCAGGTCGGACGGATGGGCGGCAAGCCGCTGTACCTGCGTGTCGGATATTGCATCACCGATTTCGAGACACAGGAATTCGTCGCTCGAATCGAAAGCAACCATTCGGAGTATCCACCGATCGCTGTCGCGCACAATCGAATATTCGGCACCGTGTTCGGCGGTAGCAGTTCGGTGGTCGAGGCGATCTCGTGTCAGGAGCGGGCAGCGGAATTGCTGGACATGCCCATCGGTGCGCCGGTCCTGCTGCGCGAATTGATAACCCGCGACGCCGATGGCAGGCCGTCGGAACTCAGTTTCACGCATTTCAGGGCGGATCGAGTGGCCATCATCGGATCTTCCGACCAACCGGCCGCAACCCCGTTCGGTTGAGCGAGACGGAACATGGGGCCGGTGCAGTAGCGCCGGCCTCATGTTCTTCTCTGGATCAGAAGTCGAGAAGGATGTCTCGGAACATGCTGTGGGCGTACTCCTGTCGTACCAGTCCACGGCGCCGCAGCACCGGGACCAAACCGTCGGTCACCTCGGTGTAGTACCGACGACCGAGTCGCCCGGTCATCAGAAATCCGTCTCCGCCGACGCGTCGATCACCCCTTCCATCTGATCGGCGACGGCGTCCGGCGTCCCGACAAGTGGGACGGACGTGATGGACCAGGCGGCGGCCAGTTGCCGCAGCGTTTTCGGCGAACCATCGTCGTTCCGGGTGCTTCCTCCGGAACCTGCCAGGAAGTCGGCCAGCGTTGTGCGATGTCCGTTGGTGGTGAGCGTCGGCGGTGGTGCGTCGACGTCCAGCGTCGACAGGTCGTTGCCCGTAACCGCCGAGAGGTGCGCCAACGCGGAATGCACGCGTGCGTCGGTGGCTACCCTCGATCGGGCATCGAGGTCCTTGGCTTCGCGGTCGCTTTCACCGGACCGGAGAAACGATGTAGAGAATCTTGATGGAGTCGGGGTCGCGGCCCGCGCTTGCTGCTCTGGCCCGCACATCGTCTCGATATGTTTTCATCGCCTCGATGCCTTGTGCCTGGCAGATGATCGTGTCTGCGTTGCGTGCGGCGAACTCGCGGCCCCGGGGTGATCCACCGGCCTGGCAGATCACCGGCCGGCCCTGAGGCATCGGAAGCGTGTTCAGTGGCCCCCGTGTTCGGTGGAACTTTCCGACGAAATCTGCGTCGCGGACCTTCGTGTGATCGACGTAAACGTTCGTACCTCGATCCATGACCAGAGCATCGGAGTCCCACGACTTCCAGAGCGCATTCACAGCCTCGACGAATTCCTCGGCCCGCTCGTATCGTTCGTCGTGAGGCGGTAGTACGTCCATGCCGAAGTTCTGGGCAGCACGATCCTCGCTCGAGGTCACCACATTCCAGCCGGCGCGGCCGTGCGACATGTGATCGAGCGTCGAGACTGTCCGCGCCAGCAGGTAAGGCGGGTAGAAGCTGGTCGACATGGTTGCGACGATTCCGAGTCGCGACGTCGCAGCGGCCAGCATCGGCACCAGCGCCACCGGATCGTGCTTCGGCGCGTACTGCGCCTTCGCGAGGTCGAACTCACTCGACCCCCCGTAGATGTCGGAGACCATCGACGAGTCCTCCAGCATGAGGTAGTCGAATCCCCTCGCTCCAGCGCACGCGCCATGTCGACGTGGAAGCGGCCGTCGGCCCAGGAATTGATGTCCGATCCCGTCCAGTGCAACGTCCAGATCGGGGGACGGAAGCTCGTGAACCATCCCAGGTGCATCCGCGGCCGGCTCATCGCGCACCCGCCAGGTGCTCACGCAGGGTTTCCCCGCGGTACCCGGTGCCGGCGAGGCCGCGTCGCCGCAGCACCGGCATCAACCCATCACAGACGTCGTCGACGTACCGACGATTCAGCACGCCGCCCCCTCCGCCGAAGAACAGGAAGCCGTCGCCACCCACGTCGTCGACGACACTTTCCATCTCGTCGGCGACGGACTCGGGAGTGCTGACCAGTCGCAAGGATTCGGTTCGTTCTGCGGCCACCGTTTCCCTGATGGTTCTCCCGGCAGCCCACGTACGCAGGTTCTCCAGAATGCGCGTACTCGCCTCGGTGTGAAGGTCGTCCGGAATCGGCTGGTCGACATCGAACTGAGAGAAGTCGATGTCCCCGGACAGCATGATCAACCGTCGCGCGATCGCTGCATCGGTGGGTTCGTAGTACCGCTCGGCGTGACGGCGTGCGTCGTCCTCCGTTTCGCCGAGGATGGGGGTGACCATGTACAGCACCTTGACATCGTCGGGGTCTCGGCCGAACTCGTGCGGCACGAGCGCGTATCTTGTTCCGATACGCGCGCATCGCCTCACGGCCTTTAGGTGCGGAGATGACGAGATCCGCTACTCGCGCCGCCAAGTCCATCCCTGCCTCGGACGCGCCGGCCTGACAGATCACCGGCCTTCCCTGTGGACTCGGCAATGTGTTGAGCGGCCCACGGACCTTGAAGTGACGGCCCTCGTGATCGACCGTCCGGACTTTGGTGTGATCGACGTAAGATTCGACTCCCGGTGCGAGGTGAGACGCCGCGTCCGCGTCCCAGGAGTCCCACAGCTTCGTGGCGGCGTCCACAAACTCTTCGGCGATCTCGTACCGCGCATCGTGGGTCGGCAGCCGGTCGAGACCGAAATTCTGTGCGGCTCGGTCGCCGGTCGAGGTGACGATGTTCCATCCCATTCGGCCGTGGCTCAAGTGATCGAGCGTGGACAGCAACCGGGTGAGGAGGAACGGGGGATAAAAGCTCGTCGATGCCGTGACGACGATGCCGATCTTCTCGGTCTCGTATGCCAGCCTCGACGCCAGCGCCATCGGATCGTGCTTGGGGGCCCGCGGCGTCCACTTGAGCTCGGATTCGAATGAAATGCCGAAGATGTCGGTCAGCGCCGTCGAGTCCTCGAGCATCACGAAGTCGATTCCCGCTCGTTCGAACTTGCGCACGATGTCGACAGCGAAAGAGCCGTCGGCCCAGTCGGTGCCACCGGCTCCTGCCCAGGTTCCGGTCCAGTCGGGTACAAGATAGTTGGTGAACCAACCGAGGGTGAACGGCTCAGGCATCTGTCTTCTTTTCTACTTCGAAGTTCGTTCTGTTCCTGTGTCGAGAACGGTCGGATAAGAGGTGCGGGTACTGCCGATTCTTCGGTGACGACCACTTTCGACTCCAGTGTCGAGATCTCGGTGGTGCGCCATGGACGAAGTGCCAGCAGAACTGCGAGCGCCGCAACGGGGATGCTCGCGGTGAAGGCCAGAGAGTAGGAAGCCTGGGCTGCAACGGCTCCGGCAGCGAGGGGACCGAGCATGGTTCCGACGTCGAACGTCACCTGGTAGACGGCGACCGGTGTGCCGCCCCTGCCTTCGAGAACGTCGCCGATCGTCGCGGCGCTCGCGACCATGGAGCAGGTGCCTCCGACGCCCCACAACACCATGGTGAAGACGAGCATCGGCAGCGTCGGGAACACGGCGAGAGCGACGGTTCCCAGCAGGATCAGCGCCGATCCGAGGGCCAGCGTCGGGCGGCGCCCCCAGTTGTCCACGACCTGGCCTGCGGGCCTGACCACCACAATCTGCACGACCGCACCGACCACGAGAACCAGGCCGGAGACGAATGGACTTCCGCCGATCACCGACGCGACGAAAAGCGGGATCAGGGTGAATCGAATCCCGTTTCCGACCCATCCGTTTACGAAATTCGACGTGATGGACGCACGAAACCCAGGATGTCGCAGCGCAGTTCGAAGCGTCATCTGCACTGGACGCGTCGAGAGGTCGTGCACTATTCCCGCCGCGACATCTTTTCGATCGCTGGAACGGAACGCGAACCACACGACGGCCATTCCGATGATCAGTGTCACCGCATGGGTGATGAACGGTGCCCGTAACGACACCAACGCGACGGCACCCCCGATTACCGGCCCGAGTACGCCACCTATCAGAAACCCGGACTGGAATACGGATGCGGTGCGCCCGCCGGTGGTCGTCGTGCTGTATCGGAAAAGCAGCTGCTGGCCCGAAACAGTGAACATGGCCGTGCCGATTCCTCCGGCCGCCCTCAACAGCAACAAGGACAGGAACGTCGGTGCAAATGCTGCAGCCAGGCTCGACAACGCTGCCAGCAGCAGACCGGCGGTCAGCACCGCGCGCTCGTCGAACCGCATCAGTAGCCTGCTGGCTCCGAACGACGCGAGGACTCTGGTGAACGCATAGATACTCACCACCGACGATGCTGCAAGGTCGCTGACACCGAAGTCCCGCGCGAAGACCGGGATGACCGGTGCAACGACTCCGTACCCGAGGCCGATGCAGACATTGACGAATGCCAACGCGTACACCTGTCCCGGGACCACCGAATCCCGGCGCAGCAATCGCATCAGAACGACATGAGGTTGTCGCGAAACTGTTCGTGTTCGTACTGGGTTCGGACGAGACCGCGACGCTGCAGGGCCGGCACGAGACCCTCGGTGATCTCGCCGACATAGCGGCGTCCGATGTTGCCGGTGATGAGGAAGCCGTCGCCACCGACCAAGTCCATCGTCTCACCCATCTGCTCGGCTACCGAGTCCGGAGTGCCGACGTAGTGCGCGTTTTTCATGGACCACCCGAGTGCGGCCTTGCGCGGGGTGTTGCCGTAGGACAGGAAGTCACCGAGCGTCGTTCGGTGCCCGTTCGTCGACAGTTCCGGGAACTCGTCGTCAAGTTCGTAGGTCGATAGATCGATCTCGGTCAGAGCCGAGATGTGGCCGAGCGCAGATTCGATGCGCGCGTCGACGTCTGCGGTCATCCGATCCAGCTTCGCCCGTGCATCGGCTTTGGTATCGGCGAGAACCGGCTGGGTGATGAACATGATCTTGCAACTGTCGGGATCTCGGCCGGCCTTTTCCATGCGCATTCGGATGTCGTCCCTGAACTGCTTCATGGCCGCAGGGTCCTTGGCCGCGCTCAGAATCGTCTCGGCATTGCGTGCCGCGAACTCACGTCCGCGTGGAGAGCCGCCCGCCTGACATATCACCGGCTCACCCTGCGGAGACCTGGGCAGGTTCAATGGTCCGCGCGATGCATGGAACTTGCCACGGAAGTTGGTGACATGGACCTTCGTGTGGTCCACGTACGTGCTGCTGTCACGGTCGAGGACCATCGCGTCGTCCTCCCAGGACGCCCACAACTGTTTGACCAGGTCGACGAATTCGTCTGCACGCTCATACCTCTGGTCATGCTCCGCCAACTTGTCCATACCGTAGTTCTGGGCCGCGCGATCCTCGCTGCTCGTCACGACGTTCCAGCCGACGCGGCCATTGCTGAGGTGGTCGAGTGTGGAGAAGCGTCGAGCGAGAAGCCATGGCGGGTAGAACGATGTCGAGCAGGTGGCGATGACGCCGATGTGCGAAGTCGCCGCCGTCAACATCGGCACCAACGTGACCGGGTCGTGTTTCGGCGCGTAGAGGCCGTACTTCAAATCCACTCTCGACGACTGCTCGAATGCATCGGACACCATCGACGAGTCCTCGAGCATTATGTAGTCGAAGCATGCTCGTTCGAGTGCGCGCGCAAAATCGACGTGAAGTTCGCCATTGGCCCACGTCCTGCCTTCGTCGCCGGCCCAGGTCGTGTTCCACGGCGGGTTGCTGAAGTTGGTGAACCAACCGAGATGAAACTTGGTCATGCCGTGTACTCCTTGCTCTCGAAGTTGGTGCATGGAAGATTTCTGTCATGTATTGCGCTGCGCCTCCAGCCGCAGTGCGGCAGGTTCGTCACGGCGTACGCCGCGCATCACCGCCGGAACGGTGGCCGACAACGCCAACACCGCCATCACCGAGATGGCGATGACGAAACCGGCTGCCAGCAAGGAGGCGTCCTCTGCCGACAACATTTCGGCTTCGCCGGCATACACGAGCTCGCGCATGACAGGTGGCAGCGCGGACACGGCCAACACCAGCGCCAGGGCGGTACTGACGGTGACTGCAGTGTTGTCGAGCGCGACCCGAAGACCGTTGGCCATGCCGGACCTGTCGGCCTGCACGCCGACGTTGATCGCGGCGGCGTTAGCGGTTTTGAAGATCCCGCCGCTGAGACCGAGTGCAAACAACAAGATCGCGACAGGGATGCCGCTCGTGGGCCCGGCAATGTGCAGTGCCAGCACGGTGAGAACGGTAGCGGTGCCGAGGGTCGACACCGTCGTCAGCGCGCGTGCCGGGAAGCGAGTGGCAAGCCTGCCCGCGATCGGGGACATTACGGTAGTCCCGACAGCCACCGCTGCGATCTGCAACCCGGCACCAATCGGCCCGCGGCCCTCGACGCTTTGCAGATAAAGCGACATCGTCACCGCCACAGCACCTTCGGCCATAGTAGCGAGAAACGACGCGACATAGGCGTTCCCGCGGAACCGATCGATCAGCAATCTCGGGTCGACGATCGGATCCGCTGCGCGCTTCTCCCACCACCAGAAGAGCGGCAGCCCCGCAGTGGCCAGCAGGAGCGGGAGCGTCGATTGCCAGGAACCGAAGCCGTCACTGCCGCCGCGGTTCACCCCGTACACCAAGCAACCGAATACGACCATCGATCCGAGAGCACCGATGTAGTCGAACGTGTTCGCCGAACGAACCCTGGGAGTGCGCCGCAACGTGACAGCGGCCCACACCGTGCCCGCTATTCCCAGCGGAACGACGACAGCGAACACCCCGCGCCATCCGACCGTCTCGGTGAGCACTCCTCCGAGCAACGGTCCGATGGATACCGAGAAGGACATGATGGTGATGTTCAAGCCGATTCCGATGGGCAACTTGTGTGGTGGGAATGCGTCGACCAGCAGTGCGGTCGTATTGGTGATCACCGCTGCAGCACCGATGCCCTGGACAACCCGTAGTGCGATGACGATCTCCGGATCGCTCGCGACGGCAATCACCGCGCCACTGACGGTCAGGACCGCGAGCCCGGCAAGGTATACGGGTCTGCGTCCGAGGATGTCCGCGACCTTACCGAGAACGAGGATGAAGATCGCCGCCGCCAGCAGATACGCCAGCATGAACCAATCAGTCTGCGCCGCAGAGGCGCTGAGCCTTGCACTCATGTCCGGCAAGGCGACCGGCAGCATGCTCACCGAGACGAAGGTGATGCTCATGCCGAGTCCCGTGACGGACAGTACGCGCCAAGGATAGGTGCCGGGCCGCGACGGTGGTAGCGTCGGCGCCGTCGGTTTCGCCCCTGCGGTGACGATCAGAAGTCCATCAGGTTGTCGCGGAACAACTCGTGTGCGTATCCGTCGCGAATCAGGCCACGCTTGCGCAGCTCGGGTGCCAGTCCGTCGGTGATCTCGCTGATGTATCGACGGTGGACACTACCCGCGATCAGGAAGCCGTCGCCGCCAACCTCGGCTGCGATGTCGCCCATCTGCTCGGCGACCGCATCGGCCGTGCCGATCAGATCCACGGACTTGCGGATGTCGGAACTTGCCGCCTCACGCAACGTCATGCCGGTGGTGTTCGCACCGATCAGTGCCATGGAGCCGCGACCTGCGTTGGTCTCCACGGTCGGAACCGGCGCGTCGAGATCGAACTTCGAGAAGTCGATGCCACTGGCGTACGACATCGACGCGAGGTTGAGTTCGATGTTGTTGCGGAAACCATCGAGGATTCGCTCGTGTTTGTCCTGCGCCTCACGCTGCGTCTCGCCGAGCACCGGGCTCACGATGAACATGATCTTGCACGAATCGGGGTCTCGGCCCTCGGAGATCATCCGGGCTCGGACGTCGTCGCGGTACGTCTTCATCGCCTTGACGCTCTCGACCTGCGCGAGGATGGTCTCGGCGTGTTTCGCGGCGAAACCGCGTCCGGCGGGCGAACCTCCAGCTTGGCAGATTACCGGGTGCCCCTGTGGCATCGGCGTGGTGTTGAGAGGTCCACGCGACGAGTGGTACCGACCCTTGAAGTCGATGGTGTGTACCTTCTCGAAGTCCGCGAACACACCGGCTCCGCGATCGAGTCGAACCGAATCCGGCTCCCACGACGCCCACAGCTGCTTGACCAGGTCGATCCACTCATCGGCCATTTCGTACCGGTGGTCGTGCTCGAACATCTCTTCGTAGCCGAAGTTCTGGGCTGTGCGCACGTTGTGCGAGGTGACGAGATTGACGCCCGCCCGGCCGTGGCTGAGATGATCGAGTGTCGCGGCCGTGCGCGCTGCCATGTACGGCGGGTGGAACGACGTCGTCATCGTTCCGATCAGACCGAGGTGCTCGGTGAACTGGCTGAGGATGGGCAACAGCGAGTGAGGATCCTGCTTCGGCACCGACCGCGCGTTCGCCAACCACCATTCGGCCGATCCGCCGAACGAATCGGGAACGAACGAGCCGTCCTCGAACATGATGTAGTCGAAGCCCGCGCGTTCGAGTGCCTGCGTCATGTCGATGTAGAGCTCGGGATGGTTCCATTCGGTACCGCCCTCACCGGACCACATCTGGTTCCACGACTGCACCTGCCAGCTCAGAAACCAACCCAAGTGAAACACTGTTTTCCTCTTTCCGGATCTGCGAAAGGATCAGAATGCGCGTAGGTTGTCGCGGAAGTGTCTGTGCTCGTAGGTAGTACGTGTCAGTCCTCGGCGTTTGAGGGCGGGAACGAGCCCGTCGGTGATCTCGGCGACGTACCTACGGTTCATCGGGGTACCGGCGATGAGGAATCCGTCGCCTCCGACGTCCTGCATCACTCCGTCCATCATGTCCGCGATGTCGTCGGGCGTACCGACGAACTCCAGTGTGTCGATCGCGCTGTGGCTGGTGATGCGCTCACGCAGGGTCTGCGTGCCGTCGCCCTTGAACTCGGCGAAACTGCTCCGGTGGCCATTGCTCTCGAGATCGGCAGGCAACGGGGCGTCGAGGTCGAACTGGGAGAGGTCGATTCCGGACAGGTGCGATCGGCCGGCAAGCAGGCCGTCGATGTTGCGAGATGCCGCATCTGCCCGACGCTGATGCTTGGCTTTCGCCTCCGCGGTGGTCTCGCCCAAAATCGGCGATATCAGGTACATGACCTTGACGTCGTCCGGGTTACGTCCCGCGTCCAGTGCACCCTGACGGATGTCCTCGCGGTAACGGCGCATCCTGTCGGTTCCGTGAGGGTTGGAGATGATGGTGTCTGCATGCTTGGCCGCGAATTCCTTGCCCTTGTCCGAACCACCCGCCTGGAGAAATACCGGTCGGCGCTGCGGACTCGGCACGGTGTTAAGTGGTCCGCGAGATTTGTAGAACTTGCCCTCGAAGTCGATACGGTGCACCTTCTCGTGGTCGGCGTAGATCCCGCAGGGCTCGGTGTCCGCGACAACCGCGCCCTCCTCCCACGAGTCCCACAGCTTGCGCGTGAGTTCGACGAACTCGTCCGCCATGTCGTACCGGAGGTCGTGCTCGGGCATGTCGAAGCCGTAGTTCTGTGCGGCTCGAGTATTGCTGCCGGTCACGATGTTCCAGCCGATGCGCCCCCTGGCGATATGATCCAGCGTCGACATCAGCCGTGCCACGGTGTACGGGTGATAGAACGTGGTGGTCAGCGTCGGCACGATGCCGAGGTGCTTCGTGGCGTACGATAGGATGCCGGCGAGAACGGCAGGATCGTGCTTGGGTGCAGCGGACGCAGTCGCCAGGTAGTACTCCATGGAGCCCTTGTAGGTGTCGGACACCTGGACCGAGTCTTCCATGATGAGAAAATCGAAGCACGCGCGTTCGAGCGAATGGGCGAGATCGACGTACTGATCCGGCAGCATCCAGTCGGTCGCGCCGGTACCAGACCACGGCTGGTTCCAGGATTGGACACCGAACCCGGCGCCGAGAAACCAGCCCAGGTGAAATTTATTGGCAGTCATCGTTTCTCCAGTGTCGAATGAAAGTCGTTGTTCAGAACTCGAGCAGATGGTCGCGCAGGTGGTCACCGGAGTACTCGGTCCGCATCAGTCCCCTTCGTTGTAGTGCGGGAACCAATCCGTCGGCGACCTCGCCGATATAGCGTCGGTTGTGCGGTTGGCTCCAGATCAGGAAGCCGTCACCGCCGACCTCGTCCATGGCATCGCCCATCCGTTCGGCCACCTCGTCCGGTGTACCCACCAACTCCATCGATTCGGTGCGGTACGCGACGCAGGCTTCGCGCAGCGTGCGACCATCGGCCCACTTGCGGAAGTTCTCGAGCGTCGACTGGTGTCCGTTGGTATGGACGTCGTCGGGGAGCGGCTTGTCGAGGTCGAACGTGGAGAAGTCGATCTCCATGCTGGCCGACCAGCCGATCAGCGGGCCCATCGGATTGGAGCGCACCGCTTCGGCCTTGCGCTCCTGGCGGGCAAGGGCATCCTGATGGGTCTCCCCGAGAATCGGGGACACGACGTACATCACCTTGGCCGAGTCGGGATCGCGGCCGTGTAGAGCCATACGCCTGCGGATGTCGGCGCGGTACTCCTTCATCGCCGGAACACCTTTGGGCAGAGCCATGATCATGTCCGCGTGCTTGGCTGCGAAATCGCGGCCGGCTGGTGAGCCGCCGGCCTGGGTGATCACCGGGCGACCCTGCGGTGACGGCAGGGTGTTCAACGGACCACGCGACGAGTAGTGCTTGCCCTGGAAGTCGACGGTGTGAACCTTGTTGTGATCGACGTACGTCGATGTCGTCCGATCCATCACCACCGCGTCGGCGTCCCACGAATCCCAGAGCGCCTCGACGAGAGCGACGTATTCATCTGCGCGAGAGTAGCGTTCGTCGTGCGGCGGCAGCGAGTCCATGCCGAAGTTCTGGGCGGCGCGATCCTCGCTCGACGTCACGACGTTCCACGCGATACGCCCGGCGGACAGGTGGTCGAGCGATGAGATGGAGCGTGCGAGCAGATAGGGCGGGTAGAAGGACGTCGACGCGGTGATCGATATTCCGAGATGCTTCGTTGCTTGCGTCAACAGTGGCGCCAGGGCCATGGGGTCCCCCTTGGGGGCCCAGCCACCGGTCCTCAGCGTGGCCTCGGAGCTGCCGCCGTAGGTGTCCGACACCATGGACGAATCCTCGAGAAGTAGGAAGTCGAAGCAGGCACGTTCGAGTGTTCGAGCGAAATCGACGTAGAAGTCGCCGTTCAGCCAGTCGCCGCTGTCCGTGCCCTCGAAGGTTGTGTTCCAGGCGGTCGGTACGAAGCTGCCGAACCAGCCGAGGTGAAATCTGTTATCTGTCATTGAGGTTTCGTTCCTTGCCGTGTTTCGTCCACTACATCGCGAAGATGTTTCGAGAAGTCTCACGCTTCGTAGCCGACTGATTTCGCCGTGAAACGTCGGGGTTGTTGCACGCAGTTCGGCCGGAAGGCCGGATATGACCACCGACCGAACTACGCACGGGACCAGGACTACTGAGCGAACGTCAGGTTCGAGTAATCGATGCGGAAGTCCGTCCGCTGTACGAAGCCGTCGATACCTGCTTCGAGTGCCACGGACGGGCGAACGCGCGCGATGAAGATGTATGGCGCCTGTTCGGTCATACGCAGTTCCGCGGCATTCCAGTACTCACCGGCTTCGGGGCTGAGAGCGTCGCCTGCGTTCAGCCCCTGATCGACGAGTCCGACGAATTCGGGATCGTTCCACAAGGCCGTGTTGGAGCCACCACCTGGCTGGGTGAGCAACTGCAGGGAGTAAGGCGGTGTCATCGCCACCGAGGCGCCGATACTCAGGCTGGCCTGGATCTTGCCGTCGAGCTGATCGGCGTTGAGCTGTGCCGCCGGGATTTCTGCAATGGTGATGTCGATACCCGCCTCTGCTGCGTACGACTGAATCTGAATTGCTGTGTCCTGCGCGGCAGGCAGTTGATTGTTGACGCTGAGTGTGAACGCGAAACCATCCGGCATCCCGGCGTCCGCGAGCATCTGCTTGGCTCGCTCCGGGTTCCCTTCGAACGCCGGCAACTCGTTTCCGTTCCAGTTGGGCGCCTTGTCGTCCAGGACATGATTGTATTTGTACGCACGGTCGAAGAAGACGTCGGACATGATCTGGTCGTACGGGATCGCGTATGCCATCGCCTGACGAACACTTACATCGTTGAACGGCGCGGTCGTGGTGTTCATCGCGTAGAGGAGGTACTGATTCGAGGTGGTGGTAGGAACGGTCACGGCGGCGTTGCCCTCCAGCGTCGCCTGATCGGACGAGCGCAGCGCCAACGCGACGTCGGCGTCACCGCGAGTGACCATGTTCGCTCTGGTCGCGGGGTCTGCCACGACTCGACGAATCATGCGCTTCACCTCCGGCTCACCGAGAACAAAATCCGGGTTGGCCTTCATTACGATCTCCTGGCCGGGTGTGACCGACTCCAGCATGTATGCGCCGTAACCGAAGTTGCCACGCATCATGTCCGCAGCACCCCACTGGACCGCGTATGGATCTTGCGGAGTGGCGTTTTCGATGAGGTAGTCGCTGTCGTAGATCGATCCGATGTTCTCGGCGAGGTTCGCCAGCAGCGTCAGTCCGTAACCGGCTTTCGCGACCGTGAAGCTGACGGTGTAGTCGTCAAGCTTCTTGATCTGGGTCGCCGGGTCCGTGAGCATCGGCTTGAAGTAGCCGGCCATACCGCCACCAGGGGTGGCGAACTTCCGCTCGAACGACCACAGAACGTCGTCTGCGTCGAGTTCGTTGCCCTGCTGGCTCCGTACGCCCTCACGCAGATTGAAGGTGTAGACGAGTTGGTCTTCACTCACGTCGTAACTCTCCGCGAGATAAGGTTCGAAGTTGTAGTAGTCCTGGACCAGCGCATCCGACCCTTCCTCAGCGACATAGGGCTTGCGGATGAGTTGGGCGTGCATGTTGTTCGTTACATCCTGATTGTCCGTGCCCGCCGTGTAGCCGTAGTCGCGCACGACGTTCGACGCTTGGTCGGGCGTCACGACGACGATCTCCCCGGAACTCGCCGCATCGGAGGAGGCGGACCCTCGGTCGGAGCAGGCACTCAACGCGAGCGCGCCGACCAGGATGGGGACGGACCACCTGAGTCCGACGCGGAAGCGTTTGGTCGTTTTCACTGAGGTTGTTCTCCTTCTTCGATGCATGAGGTGATCGATGCTTGTGCGACCATCGGCGGCTCCTGAGTGCGACGGCCGTACGAGGACAGTTGTGGATACGCGTGCACGTCGGTCCGGGGGACGACGTTGTCCACCATCGAAGGACTGATTAGTGCGAGCGGCGCGTGTCCTTGGTGAGATACCGGCCGACGATGGCGACCGATGCGACCGTCAGGCACAGCGCGAATGCAGGCGCGCCCGCAGCCCACAACTTGCCGATGGCGGCGTCGCCCGCGCCGCGGGTGATCATCGAACCCCACTCCGGGGTGGGAGGGGGCAAGCCGACTCCGAGGAAGCCGAGCGCAGCGGTCAGAATGATGGTCAACCCGAACACGACCGACGTATTCTGAAGAGCGGGAACGGAGGAGTTCGGAAGTACGTGACGGACCACCAGCTGCGTCTCGCTCAGGCCGGCCTGGCGAGCGGCGTCGAGATAGGCGTCACCGCGGACTCGAAGCACTTCGGTGCGGACGAGCCTGGCCTGAACCGGAGCCAGGATGATCGACAGCGTGAAGATCATCGTGATCGACGAGGTGCCGAAGAACGACACGACGACGAGTGCGACGATGACGGTGGGGACCGCCTCGAGTAGGTCGAGAAAGCGCGCCGCGCCGCGGGCGAGGAATCCACCGAGGCCGGTGCCCGACTCGTTCATTCCGATCGTGAGGCCGATCAGGATTCCGCCCAAGGTCGCTGCGATGGTGACGAAAAGAGCAATCGCCACGTCGATGCGTGCCCCTGCGATGGTTCGGGAGAAGACGTCCAGGCCTGTCGAGTCGGTACCGAGGAAGAACCTCGAGTCCGGTGAGAGCGAGGGCGCGCCGACCACCTTCGTCGGGTCGAACGGCACGATCCAGGGCCCGCACAGCGCGACGAGCAGAACCACGATCAGCGGGGTGAACAGTAGAACTGTCCTGGTCGAGATCGACCTCCTCGCGGACGTTCTGGACGCCGGGGTTGCCGGTGCAACGCTTACCATCACGAATCACCTCCCTGCCGACCCGGCTTTCGGCGCGGATCGAGCAGCATGTTGATCAGATCGACACACAGAAACACGATCAGTGAGATTGCAGCGACTACCAGTAGAAAACCCTGTAGCGCAACGAGATCTGTCGCGGCCACGGCTTCAACGGCATACGTCCCCATTCCGCCGAGACCGAAGAGCGTCTCCAGAATGACCGCACCACCCAGCAACGAGCCGAACACCATCCCGAACAGGGATACCGTGGGCGGCAGGGCGCGACGATATGCGCTTGCGTATACGTACTTTCGGGCCGATCCCGTCGCGATCTTGAACAGCGTCGGTTGCGCGGTGAGGCTCGAATCGAGTGCCGTCAGAAGCTGCTTGAGCAGAATCGGAGCCACGGAAACCACCAGGACAGCGATCGGGAGCAGCAGGTGAGATGCCATAGAGGAGACAACGGCCGTGTCTCCGCGCAGGAAGGCATCGAGCAAAGGTAGAGAGCTGATCGGCTCCGGCTCGGTCAACCCGGGCCGCACCCGGCCGGACGGCGCAGGCACGACCCGCAGGGTTGCATAGAACAGAAAGATTCCGACGACCCCGACGACGAACTCCGGGACTGCACCGGCCGCCTGCGCGTAGCCCCGTATGCTCCGTGCACCCATCGATCTCGGCCTTGCCACGACGATTGCGGAGAGCAGCAGCGTGATTGCCACCAGGAACGTGAACGCGATACCAGCCAATTCGAGAGTGCCCGGCAATCGGTCCGCAATATCGGTGGTGACCGGCCTACCGGTCATGATGGCGTTGCCGAGGTCGAAATGGATCAGGTTGCGCAGGTAGCCGAGGAGCTGTGTCCACACACTGCCGTCGAGTCCCAGCTCCGCCTTCGTGGCCAGGTAGTCCGCCTCGGTGGCTTCGGGGCCGACCACCTCACGTGCCGGATCACCGGGGATGGCGCGAACCAGGAAAAAAGCCACGACAGCGAATACGAGGAGGTGGAGCGGGAGTACCGCGATCCGGCCGAGCCACCAGCGCTGATGCCAGAAGAAGGCCCTCACCTCGGTCATCGGGCGGCCACCACTGCCCGCTGCTCGACCTCGTCGAGGCCTCGGTACGCGTCGAGCAGCTCCGCGGTGTACGGATCCTGTGGCCGTTCCACGATGTCGTCGGTGGTGCCGTGCTCGACGATTACGCCGTTCTTCGTGACGACGATGTCGCGCGCAATGAATGCGGTCGCGGGCAACCCGTGTGACACGAAGACCAAGCCGCAGTCCTCGGCGGCACAGTATTCACCGAGCATGTTGAGGATGGCGCCCTGAACCGACACGTCTAGCGCCGACACCACCTCATCGCACAGCAGGATCCGCGGCCTGACGACAAGCGCCCGTGCGATCGAAAAGCGCTGACGCTGACCGCCCGACACCTCTGTCGGGTAGCGGTCGGCCATCGACGGGGCCAGTTCCAGCGACTCCAGTGTTGCATCTACGCGCGCATCGGCGGTCTTGGTGTCCATACCCAGTAGACGGACTGCAGGCAGTCGAACTGCGTCACGAAGAGTACGACGCGGATCGAACGAGGATGTTGTGTCCTGCGCCACGTATTGCACTCTGGAACGGAATTCGCGTCGGCCGGCACGTGTCGACAGCACCCTGGACAGGTCCGCGCCGTTGTACGCCACCAAACCTGTGGTGGGTTCGAGCAGTCCGCACATCATCCGCACCAGAGTCGACTTGCCCGAGCCCGACTCGCCGACGATTCCGATGGCCGAACCGGACGTGACCTTCAGGCTGATGTCGTTCACGGCTGCTTTGCCGGACCCACTGCGATGAAAACTCTTGCCGAGGTGTTCGACATCGATCTCGGCGTACGCGCCGCGTACATTGCCACCCATCACGATCCTCCAAGCCGGTCGTCTCTAGCAGATCAATTGCTTGAACGCAAAGCTTTCTCGACATGCGTTACTGAAAGCGACCCAAGGCGTAACTGAAGTATTACGCCGATCAAAAGGGCTGGTCAGGGCGTCGCAGCGGGCGCTAAACGCCATAGTGATTTACATCTCGGCGGCGTTAATGGGCGCGGTGAAGCCCCCGAGCTGGCCATGTGCACGGCGTAATAGTCCATTTACTCCGGCGCGACTTCCGTTAATCCGCCTCCAGGAAGCTGGATCGCGAGCGGCCGGACCGCTGCCAGCTACCCCGAGAGGACATCGATGAACGTGATTGCACCCGTCGAGTACGCCGAGCCTGGGAAGCCCTCGGCTCATGACTACGCAAGAGGCACTGCCACATGATGCATCTCGGATGGTTCTTTACCACAGGCTTCGGCGTCTATGGCTGGAACCAGCCATGGTCGGGCAACGTCGCTTCCGATGTCGGGCAGCCGGACCTCTTCGTCGATGCCGCACGTAGTCTCGAACGAGCGGGGTTCGACTACATCATGCTCGAAGATTCCTCGGTGCTCTCCGACGTCTATCGCGGAACGTTCGAGAGCTCGGTTCGGCGAGGCACCACCGTTCGCTTCGACCCGATGCCCCTGGTGCCACTGATGGCGCAGGCAACCGAGCGAATCGGAATCATCGCTACCGTCGCAACCACCTTCTACCCGCCATTTCTGGCGGCACGACTCATGGCGACGCTCGATCACGTGACCAAGGGGCGCGTCGGAATCAATCTCGTCACGGCAAGCGCGGACGGCGCGGCGCAAAACTACGGTCTGCCCAAGCAAATCGAACACGACCTCAGGTACGAGATGGCCGACGAGTGGGTCGACGTGGTGTCGAAGCTGTGGAACTCGTGGGACGAGGATGCGTTGGTTCTCGATCCCGAGTCGGGTATCTTCGCCGATCACGAGAAAATTCACAAGGTGGGCTTCGAGGGTAAGTACTACTCCTCGCGTGGACCGCTCAACGTCCCGCGTGGCCCGCAGGGCAGGCCGGTCATCTGCCAGGCAGGCGGTTCGCCGGCTGGTCGTGCTTTCGGCGCGAAGCACGCGGACACGATCATCGCAAACGTTCGTGGCGTGGACGCAATGCGGGAATATCGGGAGGACATCAGCCGTCGGCTCGTCGACTACGGCCGCAAGCCGGACGACGTCAAGGTGCTGTTCCTGGTCAGTCCCATCATGGCCGACACCGACGCGGAAGCAGGTGTGAAGCGCGACCGGATGCGTGAGGTTCAAAAGAACAACATCGATGGTGTTCTCGCCGCCATGTCCTATTTGAGCAGCACGGACTTCTCGCAGTTCGACATCGACGCTCCGGTTCCGGATCTGACGCGGTACAACGGGCACAAGAGCACACTCGAGGACATGGCGAAATCGGGTAAGACCCTCCGCGAGATCGTCGCGAACTACCCGACCGCCGAGTCGATGGAACTGGTCGGTACGGCCGAATCAGTGGCAGCACAGATGGACGAGGCCATCGACTACGTCGGAGGTGACGGTTTCCTCATCGCATCGCCGGTGACGCGCAGAGCTATCGCCGAGATCAGTGATGGTCTTGCTCCTGCACTACGACGCCGCGGCGTGATCCGCGACGGGTACTCCAGGCCGACGTTCCGCGAGAACCTGGCGGCCTTCTGAAACTCGTCACGAATCCGCTGGCTCGATCAGTCTTACGGCTGCTGAACCTGTCGTGTGTGCCGCGACATCCGGCGCAATAGCTCCGCAAAACGCGAGTTGCATTCTTGTCATGCATGTCCTGTTGGCTGACGCCATCGTCTCGAAGGAAGGTAACCGAATGAAGGTCACTGTTGTCGCGGGCAATCCCAAACCCGGGTCACGCACCCTCGATGCCGCCCGGACCGTGGCCGCCGCGCTCGCCGATGAACCCGGCGACGTGGTGGACGTGATCACCCTGGGTGCAGGATTGCTCGGGTGGGGTGATCCGGCAGTACAGGCGGCCGTCGACACCGTTGCATCGTCCGATCTCGTCGTTTTTGCGAGTCCAACATTCAAAGCGACCTACACCGGTGTGCTGAAGCTGTTTCTCGATCAGTTCGCCGGTGACACGGGCTTGAAGAACGTCGTCGCCGTGCCCCTCATGCTGGGAGCAGGAGCGGCCCATGCGATGGCCCCCGATCTGTTTCTCAAACCTCTGCTCGTCGAACTGGGGGCGATCACGCCCGCACCCGGCCTCTATTTGATCGACTCCACGTACACAACCGACTCCCGAATCGCGGACTATGTAACCCGTTGGGGCGAAACCATAATCGCCGCGACGCGAACACGAACGGAGGCATCATGACCCTCGCCACCACCACACTCGATCAGTCCGTTCTGCGGACTGCATTCGGTCAGTTCCCCAGTGGTGTCGTCGCCCTGTGCGCCGAGATCGAGGGCACACCGGTCGGAATGGCCGCGAGCAGTTTCGTCGCTGTCTCGATCGATCCTCCGCTCGTTGCGTTCTGCGTTCAGAACACATCCACCACGTGGCCCAAGTTCGCGGCATCCGCCCGCATCGGGATCAGCATTCTGGGTGAACTCCACGATGCTGCTGCGCGCACATTGGCACAGAAGACGGGCAACCGATTCGAGGGGTTGACGACCACGACGACGGATGACGGTGCGGTTTTCATCGACGGTGCGACGATGTGGCTCGATGCGACGGTCACCGAAGAGGTGCCGGCGGGTGATCACGCCATCGTGCTATTGCGTATCAACGAGTTGGAGATCAAGGACGGGGTGGCGCCGATTGTGTTTCATGGAAGCAAGTTCCGTCGTCTCGCCATGGATCTGTGATGACTGCCGTCGAGCATGCCCTGGACGCATTGCGTGCAGGGAAGCCGGTCTTCGTGGCCGACTCTGCCGACCGAGAGAACGAAGGCGATGTCATCCTCGCCGCGGATCGCGTCACTCCGGCATGGACCGCATGGACTGTCCGGAATACGTCCGGACTGCTGTGCGCGCCGATGACCGATGCGCGGGCGGACGCTCTCGAACTGCCTCCGATGGTGTCGGACAACCAAGATCCGAAGAGGACCGCGTACACGGTCACCGTTGATGCCGCGCGTGGGATCACGACCGGCATCAGTGCCGCGGACCGCTCGCGAACCCTGCAGGTGCTGGCGGATCCCGGATCCGTCGCCACAGACGTCATTCGACCAGGTCATGTTCTGCCGCTGCGCGCTCGACCGGGCGGTGTTCTGGAACGGCCCGGACATACCGAGGCTGCCGTGGATCTCTGTGGACTTGCCGGATTGCCGGCGGTGGGTGTCATCGCCGAGCTCGTCTCGGACGACGGATCGATGATGAGGTTTCCGGAAGTCGAGGAATTCGGTGTGCGGATGCAATTGCCCGTCCTGACGATCGAGCAGCTGATCAATTACCGGCAGCTCAGAGGTACGGCGCCCGTCGCCGAACCGCCGCGGGTCGATCGTGTCGTAGAGACGGTCTTGGCCACTCCACACGGCGAGTTCAGCATGTTCGGATACATCGACCGGGCGACCCGTGCGGAGCACGTCGCTCTCGTCGCCGGAGATGTTGCCGACGATGCGTTGGTGCGCGTCCATTCCGAGTGTCTGACGGGCGAGTCGTTCCTGTCACAGCGGTGTGAGTGCGGCCCGCAACTGACAACCGCACTCGAGCACATCGCCCGCGAGGGCGGCGTCCTGGTATACCTGCGTGGACACGAGGGTCGCGGCATCGGTCTGCTCAAGAAGCTCGCTGCCTACCGCCTCCAGGACCAGGGGTTCGATACCGTGCAGGCGAACCTCGAACTGGACGAGCCTGCGGACGGCCGCGAATACGGCGGCGCCGCAGCGATTCTGAAGGACCTGGGAATGTCCAGCGTCCGATTGCTGACCAACAATCCGGACAAGGTGCGTGGCCTCGAGGCTCACGGCGTCGACGTCAGCGCTCGAATCCCCATCATCGTCGGCGCTGCGCTCGCCAACATTCGCTATCTCGAAACCAAACGCTCCAGGATGGGCCATCTTCTCCCACGGAAAGCAGTGCAGAATTGACGGCGTCACTGCTGGTCGAGCCAGGTACCGCCAGTGCCTGGTTCGCCAGGCACTCCCAGCGCGTGCCGGCCGGTCCTATGGTGGAAGGATGACCATCCCATCAGTGACATTGAACAATGAGATCACGATGCCGGCGGTGGGTTTCGGTGTGTTCCAGACGCCACCCGATGACACTATTGAAGCGGTCGAGGCGGCACTGGAGACCGGATACCGGCACATCGATACTGCCGCTGCCTATCAGAGAGCATTCGGAAACTGGGTCATGTC
Source organism: Rhodococcus sp. WS4 (assembly GCA_006543605.1). Lineage (GTDB taxonomy): Bacteria > Actinomycetota > Actinomycetes > Mycobacteriales > Mycobacteriaceae > Rhodococcus_F. The sequence goes on along the minus strand of RRBB01000177.1, from coordinate 97 downwards.
CGTGCGAGGCGTCGGGTCATGAGGCCGATCATGGCGATGTGAATGACGGCCTCGTGGTGGTCGGGTCGGTTCTCGTAAGCGCGGGCGCAACGGCGGT
>RRBB01000176.1:0-22569 GCA_006543605.1 Rhodococcus sp. WS4 | reverse complement strand
CTGCTGGACCGGGGCGGCCGCGGGCGCGGGAGCGTCGTCGACGGACACGCCGTGATCGGTGACGAGTGCGGCGAACCCGCCGGCGTAACCCTGACCGACGGCCCGCACCTTCCAGGCGCCCTGGCGTCGGTACAGCTCGAGCGCGATGACGATCGACTCGGAGTTCAGACCGTCGATCTTGTACTCGTACAGCGAGTTTCCGGCGCCGTCGGCGACCCGGGCCGTCGGCGGGGCGGTGCGGCCGAAGTTGCTGTTCGCGTCGTCGAGCGTGATCACCGCACGTACCTGGGCGATGTCGGCCGGGACCGCGCCGAGGGACACCTTCAGCGACGCCGCCTGACCGGCCGCTCCGGGGACCAGCTGCACACCGGGACCCGTCGGCTGGTTGAAGAAGACGAAGTCGGCATCCGAGCGCACCTTCCCCGACTCGGTCACGAGCAGTGCGGACAGGTCTGCGGCGGCCGTCAGTTCGAGGGAGACGATGACGTCGGCGACGCTCAGTGGGCCGTTCTGACCCTTGGCTAGCGGTGTGGACACTGCGGTGATTCCTTCACTGTGGGAGCGTCGGGTTTGTCCCGTTTGGTCTGTTTGCCTACAACCTACAAAAGAGAGCCGACCGCCGTCGTCCCCGCACCCCGCGCGACCCGGTCCGCGAACCAGCGCAGAATCTCCTCACCAGCGGCGATACCGCTGCTTCCGGTGACCGACAGGGTCGGATGCTGCCAGTCGAGCGTTTCGAGTTCGCCGTGCCGGGGCCGGATGGCGGCGTCGGCGGCGCTGAGCATGTTCGCGTCGAGGGCACCGTCCCCCGCCGCCAGCACGGGGGCCTGCTGCGCGAGGATCCCGTCGTCGACGAGCCGCGAGCGGACCTCCGCAACCGCTCGGCTCTTGCACACCGCGTCGGGCATCGTGTAGATCTTGCGGCCCTGCCGGGACGCTCCCCACCCGCGTTCGGCGCACCAGTCGTGCCACTCCTCGACGAAGCCCTCCGGCATCGCGTCGAGGTCCACGACGAGGTACGAGAACAACTCGTCTGCCACCCGGGACGACCGCACCCAGCTGTCGTCGACCCGGCGGCTCAGTTCGGCGCCGACCTCCACGAGCGACGCTCCACCCTCGGCCATCGCGATGTCGACACCCGACCGCCAACTCCGGTCGGGGACGCCGTCGACGAGAATGTTCCCGCCGTTGGTCGTGATCGCGTACCGCCACGGCCCACCCGGCAGGTCGATGCGCTGGAACTGCGCGACGGTGCGCGTGGTGGTGGGCACCACGACGGCGGACGCGGTGAGCTGCCGCAGCATGGCCTCCGCCGCCGACGTGACGTAGGACAGCGGTTTGCCGTCGTACACCTCGACGCACAGCAGATCCTCTTGACCGGCCCTCGCCACGTCGCTCTCGGTGACGGCGAGTTCCATGGCGCCGCGCGAGTAGATCATGGTCCGGTCGAGGTCGGTGGCGATCAGTGCGGTCATGTCAGATCCTTGATCAGGCCCATGCACGAATACGCCAGGCCGGGAACCTCTTCGACGGGGACGGAACGCGCGGCGGCGAGTAACCGGATGTGCGCGTGCTCGGGGGCGTCGAGGTCGCGGACGAGCACCCGCCACGGCACCCGGCGTAGCAACACCCGGGTGGTCTCGCCGACACCCGGCTTGACGAAGTTCACGCTCCGGATTCCGTACTGCTCCCGGACCGCCTCGACGGACTTCCAGCCGTCCCACGTCGGCGTCCGATCCGACCGCAGCAATTGCTCGACGTCGCCGGGAACGTGTCCGCGCACGTCGTCGAAGGACGCGCTGACGGAGTCGAGGAGATGAGTGGACACGTCCTCGCCCGCGAGGTGCGCGTAGAACTTGGCGCCGTGGAAGTCGCCGGGGCCGATCAGCGTATCGTTGAGGACCGTGCGCGACACCAGACCCGAGACGGTGGAGTTCAGGCACGCCGAGGCGATCAGGAAGTCGTCGCGGGTGCCGAACGTGCGGACGCAGTGCCCGGGATCCGCCAGGACCGCGAGGTCGCCGTTGAACTCTGCGCCTCCGGCTGCGCGGTAGTCGGCGAGCGCCTGCGACAACTCGCGCGCGATGGCGCCCTTGCCCGTCCAGCCGTCGACGAAGACGACGTTCTCCGGGTCATGATGGCGCGCAAGGTAATCGAGAGCGACGCCGTCGATTCCCCGGTCCCGGACGATCGAGACGGCATAGTGCGGCAATGCCAACCCGTGGACGTCGCGCGCCCAGCGTCGCATCAGCACACCCACCGGCGTTCCGGCCCGCGCCAGGGACACCAGCGTGACGTCGCGGCCCCGCTCGGCCAGCACCAGATCGGTGACCGTTCCGACCGCGCGCGCCAACCGGATGGAACTGTCCTGCAGCACCTTCTCGAACAGCTCGCGGTACTCGGCGTCCGGCTGGTACTCGATGGGCAGGGTCTCCGCGTAGTGGGCGTCGCCGGACTGGATGCGGCGCTCCCGCTCGGCGACGTCGGCTTCGAGGTCGACGTGCGACAGATCCTTGAGGAGCCATGCCACCTCGTCGGCGGCGTACGAACCGAAGCCCGGGCCGGTCAGCGGCGCCGTCACGACCCCGCTCCCGCACGGGCGGCCCGCAGCGACCGCGGGTCTGCTCCGGACACGACGCCCAGGAGCACGTCCGCTCCCGACGTGGTGAGGACGTCGAGGAGACCGCCGGACGCGGTGAGCCGGTCGGTGTCCGCGGGTGAGTCGATCACCGCGACCACGACCGCGTTCTCGTCCGGCCACTGCGCGTTGTACACGAAACGCGCCTGGTCCTCACCGACCTCCGGCGCCGTGAACCGGAATCCGCGGCGCAGCGGATACCCGGGCACGTCGAGGACGTAGGCGGGTGAGCGCGTCGTCGTCTGGAATCGGGCCCGGAAGCCGGACGCGGACAGTGCTTCCGCGATGCGCAGCGGCAGGTACATCAGTTCTTCGTGCCCGACGACGATGACCGGACGCTGCGGGTCGAGCCGGTCGCCGAGGGCCGCAGCCGCGGACGCGACGGCCGCGTCGAACTGCTCGGTGTCTTCCCGCAGGAAACCGTGGCGACCGCCCTCCGGAACTGCTGCGGGCCAGCCGAGGTCGACACGGTCGACGGTCCCGCTCCGCTCACCGACCGGGTTGAGCACCGGGTCCGGAAGGGCGCCGACGGATTCGATCAGCCCGTCCGGCAGATCGGTGCGCCCCACCGCCAGACTCACGCTGTCGATCCGCACCCCCAGTTCGGCGGCCGCGGCGTCGACGGCGTCCCGGTGATCCTGCGCGCGCATGTCGACGAGCGAGGCGATCACGTAGCGGCCGCGCGGGTTGTGCAGATGCAGCGCGCGGATCGCGTCGACGGCCGTGGCACCGGTGGAGATCTCGTCGTCGACGAGAACGAGAGGACGATCGCCCGTGAACAAGTCGGCGGACGTCGGCTGCAGTTGGTGACTGGTCGCGTGCGAGTGCCCCTCCTCGAACCCGGCGAACGTGCCGATCTCGGGGACGTCGCGACGGGTGGAGTGCAGGTAGCACCGGGCGCGCAGCCGGGCGGCGACACAGTGACCGAGACCCGTTGCGGTCTCGGCGAACCCGAGCACGACCGGGTCTGTGTCCGGTCCGAGAACGTCGGCCACCAGATCACCGAGGCGGTCGCCGGCGGCGATCACCGCGCCCGGATCGGCGGGCACGTGCTTGCCGAGGACCGTGGAGACGAGCAGGTGGGCGCGGCGCGGGTTGCGCCGCAGTCCCGGTTCGACGAGGTCGGGAACCGTCATCCCCGTGTCCGAATCGACATGGGTGAAAGTCAGTCCCAGATGTTCCGTGGCCCAGGGCACGGCGCGGACTACGGTGGGCGAGCTCATCGGACGGCCAGAGCGGTCAGTAGATCCACGAACGTGATTCCCTCGTTTGTCACGCCGAACACCTGTGCCCGGACGAGTGTCTTCTCGGCCCAGCTTCGGTGCGGGCGCATTTCGTTCATCTTGTTGCGGTATCCGGACGCCTGCACGCCACCGGCGCTTTCGGCGCCGAGAATGTCGAGTGCATCGTGGTACTCCTCGTGGGTGACCGCCGACAGCGCATGCACCGCCGCGACGTGGGTCGGGTGGATGACCGTCTTGCCCTGGATACCGTTGGCACGGTCGAGTGCGATCTCGCGCAGCAGGCCGTCCAGATCCCGGCTCACCAACTGCTGACGGAACCGCACCTCGTTGTGCTCCTCGAACGGCGTGGCGCGCAGCGTCGGCCGGAACATCCGCTCGTGATCGGCGAAGTACTCCCACACCGGTCCGGTGATCACATGACCGGTGTCGTCGGCGCGGCCCAGGAAGTTGACGATGCCGGCAATCGCGTCCGCGACCACCCGCACGTCGTAGATCGTCAGGTCGCGGTCGCGGCGGATGCCGAACGTGGCGCACATGTCGGTGGCGCCGATGCGCACCGCGAGGATCCGCTCGCGGTGCTCGACCAACAATGCGCCGATCTTCGCAAGTTCGCCGTCGCGGGTCTCCCGATGCACCAGCATCGGCGATTCCAGCACCGGCATCGCGTACAGGTGCTTGCCGAGCCGCTCCGACGCCGCAACCAGCTCGTCGAGGAATGCACGTCCCGTCGCACTACCGAACTTCGGAATCACGAATCCGGACAACACCTCGACGCCGGTGGTCAGCAGATCGGCGATCCGCCGGAGGTCCTCCGCCGCTCGCACCCGCACGAACAGTTGCATCCGCGCGCCGCCGTGGACCGCGAGCCGGTCGAGCGCGTCGACGGCGTTGAGCAGCGCCGCTTCCACCTGGTCGTCGGCCACCGCGTCCTCGAGGTCCAGGACCATCGAGCAGACACCGTCACCGGACCGGCGAAGGATGGTGTCCGCGAGGTCGGACCTCGTCGCGGGCACGTACAGCGTCGCGCCCAGTGCGACGGCCAGCACCGTTCGCTCCTCGTCCGGCCCGAGCGCCCGGGGCGCGTGCAGGAACAGCCGCGCGTGCGTCTCGGGATCGAGGTGGTGGAAATGCCGAACGTGCTTTACCGCCGTGACAGGTGGCGGCACCGCCGCCGTGACATGTGGCGGCACCGCCGCCGTCGTGAAATCTTCGCTAATGCTCATCGTCCCCCCGTGTCATCGCTGCGCTGTGTGTCCTCTCATCTTCTGAACCACCTCGGCGATGAACGCCGACACGGCATCGAGCTGGGTGACGTACGACCAGTAGTCGGGATGTCTCCCCGCCAGTGTCCCTGCAACTCGGTCTATCCGCTCGAGCTGAGCGTCGAGAACCGACCCCCATTCCCTCACGAGCCCACGATTGACAGCCAACATCTGGGCGTCGCGGAGGCGAAATCTGATCTCGTTCTCCTTCGCCCGCGGGTCCTCGCGGACCTGCCGCAGCAACAGCAGACGATCGGTGACGCCGTCCACGTTCGCCTCGGCATCGACCAGGTGCGTCCTGGCCGCGGCCGTCAGATCCAGCGCGCCCTCGGGATTGCCCGCAGTCAGAGCCTTCCGGGCCTGCGCGAGATCTGTCTCCGCCTGCTCGATGTGCCTGCGGCTCTCGCGGTCGTTGTGGACGAGATCCGCCGAACTGGCCGCGTTGAACTCGCGGAGCAGGGCCGAATAGGCCGGTGCGAGGCGTTCGGCCCGAGTCTGCACCGCCGCGATCCTCGTCGTCACCGACGACACCGCGTGCGCCGCGTCCCGTTCCTTGGACGGCGCGGATGCCAACGCCTTCTCGAGTGCCGCCGCCTCCTCCCGCACGCGCGCCGCCGCTTCACGGATCGGGTTGGCGCCGCGGGCGCCCTGCAGCGCCACGACCGCTGAGCCGAGTGCCGCTCCCCGCTCGCGCACCGACGGGTACCCGGCGTAGGCGGCACCCTCCGTCTGCGCGCGGTGCTGCGCCGCGGAGGCGACCTGGAGTGCCTGCTGAGCGAGTTGGGGAACGGCCGCCAGCATCGCGGTCGACTCCTCGAGGTGCCCGCGGTGGGTGCGATAGAACTCGTCGAGCGTCTGCGTTGCCGCCACCAGCTGCCGCGTCACCTGCTCGAAGGCTGCGGTGGCCGCCGGCGACGGATCGTCGCCGAACTGGTCTTCGGCCGCGAGATACGACGACGCGGCCTGGTAGCAGCCGTCGCGAACCGGTTCCCACGCTCGCCGGATTCCGCGTTCGGGGGTGAGCTGCTCGGACGCGTCCACGGCCGCGGCGGCGATGCTCTGCCGGTTGTCCATGTCGAGGAACGCTGCGACCATCGTGTCGTGGGCGCGACGAGCCGAATCGTCGTGTCGGGCTCTTCCTCGGAAGCGTCCCGCCCATCCGCTCGTCACGTCCTGAATCGTACTGGTCGGGGCGACACCACCGGCGGGAGCGGAATTGCCTGTGGACAAACCTGTGGACAGTTCGCGGGATGGGACAAGTCGGACAAATTCATTATCGTGGTGTTGCACGACGAACCCGGAACTTCGACAGCAGTCGAGGGTCCACCCACCTCCTCTCGAAAGGACCCCTGAATGGGCGTCAGCTTGACCAAGGGCGGCAATGTTTCTCTCACGAAGGAGGCGCCGAACCTTACCGCGGTGGCTGTCGGACTCGGATGGGATGCCCGCTCGACCACCGGCACCGACTTCGACCTCGACGCCAGCGCCATCGGTGCGGGTGCCGACAAGAAGGTCGTCTCGGACCAGCACTTCGTGTTCTTCAACAACCTGCGCTCCCCCGACGGCTCGATCGAGCACATCGGCGACAACACCACCGGTGCCGGTGAAGGCGACGACGAGGTGATCAACGTCAACCTGGCGGCGGTCCCCGCGAACATCGAGAGCATCCTGTTCCCCGTCTCCATCTACGATGCAGAGACGCGTTCGCAGTCGTTCGGTCAGGTGCGCAACGCCTACATCCGCGTCGTCGACCAGGCCAACGGCAACGAGCTCGCTCGCTACGACCTGTCCGAGGACGCATCGACCGAGACCGCTATGGTCTTCGGCGAGCTGTACCGCAACGGCGCGGAGTGGAAGTTCCGCGCCATCGGCCAGGGCTACGCGTCCGGTCTGGCCGGTATCGCCCGCGACTACGGCGTCAACGTCTGACAGTCGTCTCGTTCTCCAGCCGGGGGAGGGTTTCACGGCCCTGACGTGAAACCCTCCCCCTGTGTTCGTCCACCTGCAGTAGCCACCCTGCATGCCCACTAGAGAAAGGCCACGCTTCGTGGTTCTGCGAATATTCGGTCTCTCCTTCGCCGTGACGGTGATTTCCCTCATCGTCGCCGCGATCTACGGAGGCCCCCAGGCCGTCCTCCTCGTGGTGATCCTCTCGATCCTCGAGATCTCGCTGTCCTTCGACAACGCCGTCATCAACGCCACCGTCCTGCGACGCATGAGCGAGTTCTGGCAGAAGATCTTCCTCACCGTCGGCATCGTCATCGCGGTGTTCGGCATGCGACTGGTCTTCCCCCTCGTCATCGTCTGGCTCGCGTCCGGCCTCGGCCCCGTCGCCGCCCTCGACCTCGCGCTCAACCCGCCCGCCGACGGCGCCGCGTACTTCCCCGACGGCAGCGCCAGCTACGAAACCCTGCTCACCGACGCGCACCCGCAGATCGCGGCGTTCGGCGGCATGTTCCTGCTCATGCTGTTCCTCGGCTTCATCCTGGAAGAGCGCGAGATCACCTGGCTGTCCTGGCTGGAGAAGCCCCTCGCCCGCGCGGGCAAACTCGACCAGCTCGCCGTCATCATCGCCGGCGCGCTGCTGCTGATCACCGCCGCCTACATCGCCCCCGCGGACACGGTCTCCACGGTGATGATCGCCGGTGTCCTCGGCATGGTCACCTACATCGCCGTCAACGGCCTCGGTGAGCTGTTCAACACTCCCGAGGAAGACGAGAACGGCGAGATGGTCGAGGGATCGAGCGGCGGCCCGACCGCCCTGGCCAAGGCCACCGGCAAGGCCGGGTTCTTCCTGTTCCTCTACCTCGAGGTCCTCGACGCGTCGTTCTCCTTCGACGGTGTGATCGGCGCCTTCGCGATCACGTCCGACCCGATCATCATCGCCCTCGGCCTCGGCTTCGTCGGCGCGATGTTCGTCCGTTCCATCACGGTGTTCCTGGTCCGCAAGGGCACCCTGTCGGACTACGTGTACCTCGAGCACGGCGCCCACTGGGCCATCGGCGCACTGGCCGTCATCCTGCTGGTGTCCATCGGCTACCACGTCAACGAGAACATCACCGGACTCGTCGGCGTCGCCCTTATCGGCGCCGCGTTCATCTCCAGCATCGTCCGCAACCGCAAGGCGGTCGCAGCGGGCGGCAGCCTGGAGGACGACGTGGACGAGCAGAAGTCGGTGTCCGTCGGCTAGGTTCTGCCTGTACTCACATCCAGCGGCAGTGCTCGTGACTCGGTCACGGGCACTGCCGCTCGACACTGGAAAGGGCACCCATGGGGCGGCTGCTCGAGAAGTCCACGAAGGTGGTGGAGGCGCAACTCGCCGGAACCACCATCCGGGCGATACAGGGTTCGATGATCGCCTACGAGGGCAACGTCGGTTTCAAGTCGGCGGGCTTCGGCGGCGGTGATGGTGTGCTCGCCGGCATGAAGAGGCGCGCGACCGGCGAGGCGCTGTCGTTGATGGAATGCTCCGGTCACGGTGTCGTGTATCTCGCCGTCGGCGGCCAGTACGTCTCCGTCGTCGACCTGGCGAACGAGACCCTGCAGGTGGAGTCGCAGCAGTTGCTCGCGCTGAGCGGCAACCTGAACACCAACGTCACCTTCACCGGGCTGCGCGGCGGGGTCGGCGGTCAGGGCCTGTTCACCACGACCGTCTCCGGGCAGGGCCAGGTGGCTCTGCTGTCGGCCGGTGGGCCGCTCGTCCACCTGGAGGTGTCGCCGCAGTACCCGCTCGTGGTCGATCCCGACGCGTTCGTCTCGGCGCGGGGGCAGGTGACGCAGTCGTTCGTGACCGACGTGTCGTGGCGCAACGCCGTGGGTCAGGGCAACGGTGAGGCGTTCTCCCTCAGGTGGGACGGTCACGGCGTCGTCTCCATCCAACCGGCAGAGCGGTGAACATCATGGTCTTCTCGAAGGTGAACTCGAAAGTCGTCAAGGTCGACGTCGGCGCCGCCGGCGGTGTGGTGGCCCGCACCGGCGCGATGCTGTTCTACACGGGTCAGGTCCAGTTCACGCCGCACCAGGTGCCGGGTTCGCAGTCGATGGCCGGCATGGGCGGATTCACCCGGATGGCCGGACGCATGATGCAGGGCGAACACGAACGCACCATGCTGGCGCAGGGTCAGGGTGAGGTGCACTACGGCCACGCCGGACTCGAGGTGCACGTCGTCGACATGTCGCAGGGCGGTGCGCTGTGCGTCGAGGCGTCCCGGCTGCTCGCTCACAATGCGGGACTGCAGAGTTCGGTGATGTCGGTGACGAGTCAGGGTGGCGGCGGCGGGCGCGGCATGCTCGGTGCCCTGCGCGGCGCGGCCGCGGGCGCACTCTCCGGCACCGGGATGTTCACGACGCAACTGTCGGGGTACGGGTCGGCGGTGCTGCTCGCGCACGGCGGTTTCATCGAACTTCCTGTGGGCGGACCGAATCCGGTGTTCGTCGACCCCGACGCGTTCGTCGGCACATACGGAAGCGTCCAGGTGGAGCTGAAGTCGGCCGTCGGCTGGCGTGAGGCCATGGGCCGCGGTGTCGGGGAAGCAATGCAATTGCAGTGCACGGGTCAGGGCATCGTCTACGTTCAGGCTTCGGAGGAGAAACTGTGACCGCCATCCACAACCCGTCGACTCTCGGCGCCAGCGACAACATTCCCGACAACAGCTACGCATTCTGCATCGACCTCACCGCGCCGTGGTTCATCCGCAAGGGCGCGATGATCGCGTACTACGGCCAGATGCAGTTCCAGGCCCTGACCCACGGATTGCACGGCGCCGCACTGCACATGGTGGCTAACCAGTTCTCGGCGCCGCTGTACATGGGCGACTACGCGGTGGCCGAGGGGTTCGGGAAGCTGATCATCGGCGACCGCGGCTACGACATCAACTCCTACGACCTCGACGACGGCAACCTCACCATCCGGGCGTCGAATCTCCTTGCGTTCGAACCCGGTCTGGCCCTGAACCAGTCCATCGTGCCCGGATTCCTGACGCTCATCGGAACCGGCAAGTTCCTGGCGTCGTCCAACGGTCCGGTGATGTTCGCCGAACCTCCGCTGCGGATCGACCCCGAGGCGCTCGTCGGCTGGGCCGACTGCCCGTCCCCGAGCCACCATTACGACCAGGGGTGGATCAGCAACTTCCTCGCCGCCGGAGCCCACATGATGGGAATCAATTCCGGGGAGGAACGGCAGTTCGACTTCACCGGCGCCGGAACGGTTCTGATCCAGTCGAGCGAGAAGGTCCTCAGCGACACCCATGTCGTGCGCAGCATCGAGGGTCAGATCCACGGCATCACCCCGAGCGGTCTGCAACGGCTCAACGGCGTGATCGCAGCCAAGCTGGCGGAGCAGCCTCGCTGACCTTCAGGAGATTGGCAGGCTGAGCGAAGAGTTGTGGCAGGGACGGGGAGCAATCTGATCTGTGTCAGGAAGTCCTGATACAGCATCCGATACGTTCCAGGAGGAACCGCATGAAGTCCGTCGTGACCAAGGCCGTCGCAACCGGTGGTATCGCCCTCGCAGCCCTCGGCATCGGGGCAGGCGTTGCCAGCGCCGACCCGGTGAACCACAACCCCGTCCCCGCTCAGCAGCAGCAGGCCCCACAGCCGCAGCCGCAGCACACTCAGCAGCAGGCTCCTGCGCCGAGCCCGCACGGATTCTGGTTCTTCGGCAGCTGGGTTCCCCTGCCCTGATCTGCGTTCCCCTCGCAGGGCGAATGTGCCCTTCGACGCTTCCACGGCGCCGAAGGGCACATTCGTCTGTCTACCGTGTGGGTCGCAGACTCGGATTCGGGCCAAGGGTGATCGTGCGGGTTCTCGGCAGCAGACCGATCTCCTTCCACCCGACGGTCAGCGTGATCGTTCCCGACTCCGGGTAGTCGCTGATCCAGTAGTGCGGTGCGGAGTGGTATTCGGACGCACCCTCGGCGTCCGGCTTCGACGGCGAATGGGGGTGGCGCGGATCGGCGACACCCTCCACGTCGTCGACTCGAACGTTCACCGCGAGGTACGACCACCGCGCGGACGGATCGTCGGGATCGTCGAGCGGACGCGTCTCGTGGCGCGCCAGATCGGCCGATCTGCCCCTCACCGTCAGTTCGATGTGCAGCTGCATCCCCGTCGGGTGGGCGACGACCTCCGACAGGCGCAGGCTCACATCGCGGCTCGTCACGAGCTCGACCGGCCCGTGCACCACGACTCCCTCCGTGGCGGGCGGTGGTGCCGCCGGCCACCGCCTCCTGCGCATGTCTCAATCGTCCCACCGGCCACGACCGGCTGCCACAGCTACGTTTCGCCGGCTCAGGGCAGCTGGGCCATGCCGTACACGTTCGTCGCGCGGACCCGGAGCACCTGCCGGCGCTCGGACACCATCGCCCGGCGGAAATCCTCCCAGTCGTCGTGCTCTCGTCCCGCCGCCTGGCGGAACACCTCGACGAGTTCGTCCGCCGCCGCGTCGTGCGGATCCGCCGCGACCGCGCTCAGTTCCGCGTCTCCCTCCACGACCGCGTAGCTCCAGAAGTCGGTCGCGCTGACGTGCAGCGACACCCGCGGGTCGCGCGCAGCGTTGCGGGTCTTGGCCCGATCGGCGGTCACCGACACCCGCGCCGTCCGGGTATCGGGGTCCCAGGCGTAGATCACGTTCGACAGCTGCGGCCGGCCGTCGCGTTTGATCGTCGCGAGGACGGCCCGGTTGTGAGAGGCGACGAGGTCGAGAAGTGGACGTCGGTCGGCATTCGCTTCGAGACTCATGACTCACCCAACCACGGATGCCGAAGCGGTGTTCCCCCGCGGAGTCGCGGCTGCCCCTGGTCGCGATCCAGGGCGCCCCTACCGACGAGTAGGGCACCGGGATCGGAAAAACATTGGCCGGTAACGTGTTCCAGGAAATCTCAGGATACTGACCGGTACACATTCTCGTGTGGGATCCGCGGTTCTTCTCGGGTACGCTCTCGTGATCCCGAGCCGGAAGGACCACACGTGAACGACTCATATCTCGTCATCGGCGAAACCACCGTGGCCCGACGGGTCTGCGCGTCCCTCCGTGAAAGGGACTTTCAGGTGCGTCATCTCATGGCCCCCGACGACGACGAGCTTCGTCTGGCCATGGCGGACGAACCCCGTGGGATTGCGGTCCTGGTGCGCGACGACGTGGTCGCGCTGCGTTACGCGCTGGCCGCCGCGCACATCTCGGCGTCGATCCCGTTGATGGTGACGATCTTCGACCGCACGGTCGCCGACCAGCTGTCCCAGCTGCTGCCGCAGTGCGAGGTGACGTCGCCGGCAGACCTCGCCGCGCCCACGCTCGCCGGACCGTGCCTGGAGCCGGACCTCGTCGCAGCCCGCCACGCGGGCGAGCACATGCTGACGGTCCGGATGATCGACGGTCACCCGGAGGGCGCGCACGTCGACCTGCCCCGGCGGAACTGGTGGCGGGTGGCGGCGACCGGCGCGACCGGGCTGCTGCGGTCCCACGACATCGGCACGCGCATCCTGCTCGGCGGGCTCGCGGGGCTCCTCGCCGTCCTGTTCGCCGACTGGCTGTGGCTCATTCTCGGTCAGCACGTGGCCCCGCTCGACGCCTTCAACGAGGCGGTGCGGGTGGTGACCACCGTGGGCCCGGGAGCCGACACCCACGGCAGCCCCGCCTACGCGGTGTTCGCGTCGGTGGCGATGCTCTTCACCGTCGTGTTCACCGCGATGTTCACCGCCGGCATCATCGAGCGCCTGCTCGGCCCCCGCCTGGTCGGGCTGGTGGGCAGCCGCGTCCTGCCCCGCTCCGGGCACGTCATCGTCGTCGGTCTCGGCCAGGTGGGGCTCCGACTCTGCCGCGAGCTGCAGGCTCTCGGTGTCGCGGTGGTGGGCGTCGAGCGCGACCCGCACGCCAAGAACCTGCGGCTCGTGCGGTCGATGAACATCCCCACCGTGGTGGGCCACGGCGGCGACCGCGAACTCCTCGAGCGACTGGGTGTGCGCCGCGCCCTGGCGCTGGCGGCCGTCGGTTCCGACGACCTGGACAACATCGCGGTGTCGGTGGCGGCGCAGGCCCTGTCACCCGGACTGCGGCTGGTCCTGCGGGCCGGCGAGCAGGAGGCGATCGCGGAGACGAGGTCGCTGCTGCGGCTCGGCATCATCCGCGACGTCACCAGCCTCAGCGCCACGTACGTGGTGGCCAAGCTGATCGGCCTGCAACCGCAGGGCGTCGTGGCGGACGGCAGCCACCTCTATCTGGAGGTGCCGACGTCGGACACGTCCGAGCCCGTCTACACCGAACTGCCCGTGTCCCCGCGGATGAGCTGCCGGCACCTCGTCACCGCGTAGCGGCCTATCCCGTCACGGCCAGTGCGTCGATCTCGACGAGCATGACCTCGTGCGGGAGGTCGACGAACACCGTGGTCCGGCACGGCAGCTGCCCGCTCGGGACGTTCTCCGCGATGAATTCTCCGTACACGTCGTTCATCGCGGCGAAGTCGTCGCGCGTGGTGAGGTAGACGCGGAACATCAGCACGTCCTCGACGCTCGCGCCGCCGGCTTCGAGGATGGCCTTGACGTTCTCGAGGGTGCGCCGGGTCTGCTCGCGGACGTCGCCCTCGGCGATGTACTTGTTGGTGACGGGGTCCATCGGGCCCTGCCCGGACACCTGGAGCAGGTTGCCTTTCTTGATTCCCTGGCTGAACGTGTGCGCGGGGGCGGGGGCGCCTTCGGTGCGGACGACGGTGGTCTCGGTCATGTCGATTCTCCTGTGTGTTGTTACTTTTCGATCGGACGGGGGACGGTCAGGGTTGGGCGCGGTATCCGCAGTCGCGGGAGATCTGCGCCCCCACGGCCTGCAGGGGTTCGAGGAGGTCGAGGACGCGCTCGTAGCTGAGCACGACGTCGGGGACCGAGACGGAGACGGCGGCGACGACGCGGCCGGACGCACCGCGGATCGGCACGCCGATGCAGTTGACGGACGGCTCGTTCTCCTCCTGATCGTGCGCCCAGCCCTGCTCCCGGACCAGGCGGATCTCGTCGAGATAGCGTTCAGGAGTCGTGATGGTGTTGGCGGTGCGCGAGGAGAAGTCCATCGAGTCGACGATGGGCCGCAGCTCCGAGTCCGGCAGGTCGGCGAGAATCACCTTCGCGACCGCGGTGGAATTGAGGTTGGCGCGCAGACCGATTCGCGAATACATCCTGATCTGATCGTGCGATTCGAGTTTGTCGATGTACACCACGTCACCGCCCTCCATCGCCGCGAGGTGCGTGGTGCGCCCGTATTCGCGGTTGAACGCCACGAGGTGCGGTGACGCGATGCGCCGCACCTCCCGCTGATCGGTGGCCTGCGCGGCGAGTTCGAAGATGCGGGATCCGAGGTGATACTGGTTGCTGTTGTCGCGGAACGTGAACCGCTCGTCGGACAGCGTACGGAGCAGCCGCAGCACGGTCGTCTTGTGGACACCGGTGGATTCGGCCAGCTGGTCGAGATTGGCGGGACCGTTGCCGAGCTGCACCAGCAGGTGCAGGGCACGGGAGACACTCTGACTCATTCGTTCACTCCACTTTCTCCAGGGAGAAGCCGTCGGCAGTGACGACCGTTGCTGCCCAGTCCGATTCGGAACACTCGAGAAGGGCGTCGAGCACGTCGGCGGGCGGCGGCGGCGCCGAGTCCGCTGCCACCGTCAGGGTGGCGGCGGCACCGATGTGCCCGCGGCGCAGGCAGCGCGACTGGTCGTCGCCGCGCACGATCCCGCTGAGGTACCCGGCAGCGAAAGCGTCACCCGCGCCGACGGGTTCGACGACGTCGACGCGGAGCGCGGGGACTGCGACACTGCGCCCACTCCGATCGACGGCCAGCGCCCGGTGCGCTCCGTCCTTGACGACGACGGTGGCGGGCGCCGGCAGGATGAGCCGCAACTCGTGCGGATCCGCGGTGCCCAGAACGCGCTGGGCCTCGTCCGCGCCGACAAGAACGAGATCGGCGAGATTCGCCAGTTCCACGACCATCCGCGGATCGCCTTCGGGCCACAGTTGTTCGCGCCAGTTGACGTCGAAGCTGACCACGCCGGAGATTCCCGGCCGGTCGCGGAGCAGCCTGCGCATCAGTGCGAGGCACGAATCGGACAGGGCGGGGGTGATTCCGCTGCAGTGGACGACGGCGGCGCTGCCGAACAGTTCCGCGACCGCCGGAGTGTCGAGGAAACCGGGGTCCATGGCCGACGCGGCAGAACCCGCTCGGGAGTACAGGCTGTCGGTCCGCGGCTCACCGTGTTCGTCGGGGGCGGTGGATTTCGAGTAGTGCCCGGTGGGCCTGCCGGGGTCGACCTCGATCGCGCGGACGTCGACGCCCCTCGCCTGCAGTTCGGTGCGGATGAGGGCACCGAAGTCGTCGTCGCCGAGGCGGCCGACCCAGGCGGCCGGGATACCCAGCGCGGCGAGTCCGGCGGCGACGTTCGCCTCGGCGCCGGCCAGGTGGAGTGTCGCGTCCGGGGCCACGAGGACCATCGCCTCACCGAGGCACGCGACACCGGACTCGGGGGTGGGGGTCGATTCCTGCACTTGTTACCTCTACGACTGCTCGGACCGGCACGGGGATGGCGTATGGAGGGCGCTCGTCCGGGCGATGCATGCCACACCGGACCGTTGACGATGACCCAGGCCAATGCTAGACATAGGTGACTCGAAAACGCAATCATCGTTGCATACAGTGCAACGTAGCACTTCAAGTGGCCTTCTTCCGATGAAGGCAAGCCCCACAGAACCCGAATGACAGGATCGACGATGACGATCAGCGGAACGGACGCCCTCGATTCCGGCGCCCTGGCCGAGCTCGACGAGATGCGCTTGTCCGACGTGGACAAGGCCCTCCCCTCCGCCGCGCACGGCCGGACCAAGACGGAGTTCCTCGCGACGCAGCCGAGACTGTCCGCCTTCAGCACCCCGGTGATGGTCCTCGACGAGCCGGCGATCGCCGGCAATCTCGACACCATGGCCGCGTGGTGTGCGGCGCACGGCGTCGACCTCGCTCCGCACGGCAAGACGACCATGTCCCCGGTGCTGTGGGACCGGCAGATCCGCAGCGGCGCGTGGGGGATCACGCTGGCGAACTTCGGTCAGCTCCGGGTGGCGGTGCGCTTCGGTGCGCGCCGGGTGCAGATCGCCAACTCGCTGGTCGATCCGACCGCGTTGCGGTGGCTGGCCGGGCAGATGGAAACGAACCCCGACCTCGAGGTCCTGATGTGGGCCGACTCCCCGCAGACCGTCGACGCGATGACTGCGGCGCTCGCGGATGTCCCGGTGGTCCGCCCGCTGCCCGTGCTCGTCGAACTCGGCGGCGAGGGCGGACGCACCGGCGCCCGATCCGTGGCCGAGGCCGTGGCCGTCGCCGACCGTATCGCGGAGAGCCCGGCGCTGCGGCTGGCCGGTGTCTCCGGTTACGAAGGGGCGCTCGCACACGACGCCTCCGAGGAATCCCTCGCCCGGGTCCGGGAGTACCTCCGGTCGATGGCCGAACTGCACCGCCTTTTCGAGACCGAGGGTCGCTACCCGCAGGGCCACGACGTCTACGTGACCGCAGGCGGCAGCGCCTACTTCGACGTGGTCGCCGAGGTGCTCGCCGAACTCGCGGGCGGCAGAACGAAAGTCGTGGTCCGCGCCGGCGCGTACATCATCCACGACGACGGCTTCTACACCGGCATCACACCCTTCGGCCGCGGTGAGAACACCGGCGCGCGGCGACTCGAGTCGGCGATGCACACGTGGGCCCGGGTGGTGTCCCGTCCCGAACCCGGTCTGGCCCTGCTCGACGCCGGCAAGCGCGATGTCCCGTTCGACGAGGGCCTCCCCACCGCGCAGGTCGTCGCCGACCAACTCGGGTCGACGCCGCGGCCCCTCGTCGGCACCGAAGTGACCGCCGTCAACGACCAGCACGCGTTCCTGCGGCTCGATCCCTCGCGGCCGGAACACGATCTGCGCGTCGGAGACGTCGTCCGCCTCGGCCTGTCCCACCCGTGCACCGCGTTCGACAAGTGGCGGTGGATTCCCGTCGTCGGTGACGACTCCGACGACCCGGTCGTCGTCGACCTGATCCGCACCTTCTTCTGATCCCGGCCGAGGAACCCCACACCATGACCACTCTGATCCGCTCCGCCACCGTCGTCGACGGCTCGGAGTCGCCGCGGTACCGCGCCGACGTCCTCGTCGACGGTGACCGGATCGCCGAAATCTGGCCCGAGTCAGCGCACTCCACAACCGAACGTCCCGCCGTGGACCGGGTGATCGACGCCGAGGGCCTGGTACTCGCGCCCGGATTCATCGACATGCACGCCCACTCGGACCTGCAGATCCTGCTGAACCCCGAGCACCCGTCGAGGATCACCCAGGGCGTCACCACCGAGGTGCTCGGTCAGGACGGGTTGTCCTACGCGCCCGTCACCGACGACGTGCTCGCGGTGGTCCGGCGCAAGATCGCGGGCTGGAACACCGACCCCGAGGATTTCGACTTCTCCTGGCGCAGCGTGGGCGAATACCTCGACCGGCTCGATCGCGGTATCGCCACCAACGTCGCGTATCTCGTCCCGCACGGGGTGGTCCGGGCGCTCGTGGTCGGTTGGGACGACCGCCCGGCGACACGAGCGGAGATCGTGGAGATGCAGCGCATCGTTGCGCAGGCCATGGCGGAGGGGGCGGTCGGGTTGTCTGCCGGGCTGACCTACACGCCGGGAATGTACGCGGACAACGAGGAACTGCTGGCCCTGTGCCGGACCGTCGCCGAGCACGGCGGCTACTTCTCCCCTCATCACCGCTCCTACGGCGCCGGCGCGATGGAGGCGTACGCCGAGATGGTCGACCTGACGTCGCGGGCCGGGTGCGCACTGCACCTCGCCCACGCCACGTTGAACTTCGGACCCAACAAGGGCCGCGCCCCGGAACTGCTGGCCCTGCTCGATCGAGCCGTGTCCGCCGGGGCGGACATCAGCCTCGACACCTACCCCTACCTTCCCGGCGCCACCACGCTGTCGGCGATCCTGCCCAGCTGGGCGTCGGCAGGCAGCATGGAGCAGACACTCGACCGGCTCCGGGATCCGGTTGCGCTCGAACGCATCCGGGAGCATCTCGAGGTCACCGGCTCCGACGGCTGCCACGGCGTGATCGCCGAGTGGCACACCCTCGAGATCAGCGGTGTGCAGAACGCGGAACTCGACGGCTACGTCGGGAACACCATCGCCGACATCGCCGCCGACGAGAACCGCGATCCCTTCGAGGTGTGCATCGACATCCTGATCCGCGACCAGCTGGGCAGCGGCATCCTGCAGCACGTCGGTCACGAGGAGAACGTGCGCGCGATCATGCAGCACCCCCGGCATACCGGCGGCAGCGACGGACTGCTGGTCGGCGCGAAACCGCACCCACGCGGGTGGGGAACGTTCGCACGCTACCTCGGGCACTACAGCCGCGACCTCGGCCTGATGTCCCTCGAAGAATGCGTGGGCCACCTCAGCGGTCGAGCCGCGACCCGGTTGCGTCTCGTCGACCGCGGATTCCTCCGCCGCGGATTCGCCGCGGACCTCGTCCTGTTCGATCCGGACACGGTCGCCGACACCGCGACCTATGCTCAGCCGCGCCAGGCGGCGGCCGGGATCTCCCACGTTTTCGTCCGCGGCCGCCTCGCCCTCGAGGACGGCCGCCTCACCGGCGCCACCGCCGGAAGATCGTTGCGCCGAGAAGAAGGAGGAGCAGTCCGATGACCGAGATCGACATTCTGCGTGCCGACCGGGTACTGACCGTGGTGCGCGCGGAGACCATCCCCGACGCCGCCGACCTGTGCCACGCGCTGGCCGAGGGCGGCATCCGGACGGTCGAGTTGACGTTCACCACACCGGACGTGCTGCATCATCTGGGCCGCGCCGCCGACGCCGCAGCCGCGGCGGGCAGCATCCTCGGCGTCGGTACCGTCATGACCGGTGAGCAGGCCGCGGCCGCGATCGACGCCGGCGCCCGGTTCCTCGTCACCCCCGGCATCCGCCCCGACGTCGCGAAGGTCGCTACGGGACGGTCGGTTCCCGTCTTCCTCGGCGCCTTCACCCCCACCGAGGTGGCCATGGCCGTGGACCTCGGCTCCGCCGCGGTCAAGATCTTCCCCGCCAAGCGGCTGGGCCCCGACTACCTGTCCGACCTGCACGGCCCGTATCCCGGTATCGAACTCCTGCCGTCCGGTGGGATCAACGCTTCCAACGCCCGCGAGTTTCTCGACGCCGGCGCCCTGGCCGTCTGCGCGGGCACCAGCGTCGTCCCGCCGTCGAGCGTCGCCGCAGGCAACTGGACCGACATCACCGACCGCGCACGATCGTTCGTCGCCGCGCTCACCCACTGACACACTCGCCCGACCCTCACCCACCTCCCCTGGAGACGCAATGACGTCGTTCGTCGACTGGCTGCAGCACGACACAGCCGGACTCCTCACTCTCGCAGCGGTATCCATCGCTGTGCTGTTGATCCTCATCATCAAGCTGAAGCTCGAGCCGTTCATCGCGCTGATCGTCGTCGGCGTCGGCGTCGCTCTCATCGCGGGAGTGTCGGTGGTCGAACTGGTCGGCACCCCGACGTCGGCAGCCGACTCCATTCTGGAGAAGGGTTTCGGCGGAATCCTGGGGCACATCACCCCGATCATCGGTCTGGGCACCGTCCTCGGCGCGATGATGGAACGCTCCGGCGGAGCCGACGTCCTCACCGAACGGCTGCTGAAGTTGTTCGGGCCCAAGGGCGCACCGCTGGCAATGGGTGTCACCGGCCTGGTGCTCGGCATCCCCGTCTTCTTCGACATCGGCATCTTCATCCTCGCCCCGCTCGTGTACGTGGCGGCGAAGCGCGGCGGCAAGTCGCTGGTGATGTACGCGATGCCGATGCTGGCCGGCCTCTCCATGACCCACGCCTTCCTGCCGCCGCACCCGGGGCCCGTCGCCGCGGCCGGGCTGCTGCACGTCGACATGGGCTGGATCATCATCATGGGACTCGCGTGCGGCATCCCCGCCTGGTTCGTCAGTGGCGTCGTCTGGGGCACCTGGATCGGCAAGCGCGTGATCATCGAGGTCCCGGACGAATTCATCCCCGAGGAGAAGGACGCCGACAAGAACCCGCCGCCGCTCTGGCTGATCTCGTTCATCATCCTCGTGCCGATGGTGCTGATCCTCGGTGCGACGGTCGGCAACGTCGTCCTCGACGAAGGCTCGACACTGCTGTCGGTCCTGATCTTCCTCGGCACCCCCACCATCGCGCTGACCATCGCCGTCCTGCTGGCGCTGTACCTGCTCGGCATCCGGCGCGGAATCACGGCGCAGGAGATCGGCTCCATGTCCGCGGCCGCGTTGCGGCCGGTCGGCATGATCCTGCTGGTCGTCGGCGCCGGCGCGTTCTTCGGCGCGGTCCTGCGCGCCACCGGAGTCGGTCAGGCCCTCGCCGACTCGATGGACGCCCTCGGACTCCCGGTCATCCTGTCCGCGTACCTGATCAGTTGCGCGCTCCGCATCGCCCAGGGTTCGGCGACCGTCGCCATCGTCACCACCGCCGGCGTCATCGAACCGTCCGTCGCCGCCGGGAACTACTCCTCCGCGCAGATCGCGCTGATCGTGATCGCAGTGTCGGCCGGATCCATCATCGCCAGCCACGTCAACGACGGCGGATTCTGGATCGTGTCACGGTATTTCAACATGTCGGTGAAAGACACCCTGAAGACGTGGACGGTGCTCGAAACCATCCTGTCGGTGGTCGGCTTCGCGATGGCGTCGCTGATCTGGGTGCTCGTCTAACCGTCGGAATCGGCGTCCCGCAGCACCCGCGCCGCACCGGCGAACGTCCGCACCTGCCGGTCGTCCCAGACATGGGCCGGCACACCGCCACCCAGCAGCGTGCGGACGAGAGCGGGGTCTTCGCCGATCGGCACGTCGCTGCCCGCGATCACGATGTTGCCGTAACGACGGCCCTTCAACATGGCGGGATCGGCGATCACGGTCGTGTGCGGAAACACGCCGGCGATGGTCGCCGCTTCCCGGCGCGCCATGACGAGGTCCCGGGTGTCGCCGCAGTTGACGGCGTAGATCCCGCCCGGCGCCAGCACCCGTCGCACGTGCCCGGTGAACTCCGCCGTCGTCAGCGGTCGCGGCGTGGTGTTGCCGGCGAAGACATCGCGCACGATCAGGTCGCGGCTCGACTCCGTCAACGTCTCGGTCACCGCCCGCGCCTCGCCGACCCGCAGTCGCAGCAGTGGCGCCCGGGGCAGGTCGAACCAGTCGCGCACCAACTCCGCGAGCCTGCCGTCGAGTTCGACCACCACCTGCCGGGCGCCCGGATACGTCGCGGCGAGATGGCGGGCCAACGAGCAGGCACCGCCACCGAGGTGCAGAGCCCGCACCCGCTGGTCCCTCCCCCAATGCGACGCGACCAGCTCCGCGATCCACCGCATGTACTCGAAATCGAGATGGGTGGGATCGGACAGGTCGATGTGGGAACTCTCGACCCCGTTCACCTTCAGCACCCAGCCGTGCGGGTTGAGATGATCCTCCGCGAGTTCACACGTCCCCGTGTCGATCGGATACACCCCCGCGACGGGGCCGCCGTCGGATGTCCGGACAGCCCGACCGCCGCGCTGCCTGCCCATCGTCCGTCTTCCCTACTGCTCGCGCCGTCCACTCGCGTCTGCTGCGAGAATCGTCCTCCCACGATACCGGGACGACATGCGGGTGACCTACCGTGGAGACGCGCACGAGAAGGGAAGACGATGGAACCTCAGGAAGTCGACTTCGCGCACACCGAAGGCGCAGCGAAGCGGCGACGCGAGAAGGCGATGGGACTCGCGCGGTACGTGTGGGATCGCGGAATCAGCGGTCGGGAACTCCTCGACCTCACCGACGGCACGCTGCGCAAACTCGCCCGGGCGGCCGGGTCGAACCCGCCGAGCACCATGGAGACGTGGCTGACCGTGGTCGAACTGCTCGACCAGAAGACGGCGTGGGCGGAGCGTCACCCCGACCATCCCGCCGCCGCCCCCGCGCACCGTGACGAAAAGATCATGTGGGTGAAGCCGCCGATCGTTCCCTGGACCTCCTGACCTGTGAGTACTTGTTAACCCGAAGTTACGGCGAGTCTGAGTGCCGGGTTCGCCTCTGATCTGCCCGTTCTCAGGTTCGGAGCTCTGCGAATGTAGTCAGAATGGTTGGCGTGTCGCGGCGACTGTTCGTCGTGAATTGCAGTACCGTGATAGGTATGGCAAAGCGTGGTGACGCGGTCCATGTGGTCAGAGTGCGGAAGTCGCATGTGGACAAACAGGGGCAACACCGCGACTACGAGTCCGCCTATCTGCGGCGGACGTTCCGCGAGGGCACCCGGGTGCGCAACGAGACCGTGGCAAACCTGTCCACGCTGCCCGCGCACGTGATCGACTGGGTCGAGGCCGGGCTGAAGGGGCAGA